>NZ_JBEZLQ010000092.1:0-1215 GCF_040652235.1 Streptomyces sp. NPDC048277 | reverse complement strand
CTAGCCTCGCCGTTTCGGTTGGAGTGAGGCCGGATGCGGGGCGGAATTACGAAAGTGCCTTCTGAGCTGGAACGATGAACCTTGTCGAGGGGTTCTGTCGGTCCAGGCGGAAGGCACTTTCTGCGTGAAGGGTATCGGTTCTCGTCCCAAGCTTCTTGTCTCCGCTGACGGTTTGGGGGTGGTCGGTCATGCCGGGGCGCGGTTGCTGGCGGATCTCGCCGATGCCACCGGGCTGACCGCCGCGTACTCAGCCGCTCTCAGGCCGCTTCGGCCGCGCGGGACCGGGCATGATCCAGGTCGGACAGCCGCGGATCTGGCGGTGATGCTCGCCGATGGCGGCGAGGCCATTACGGATCTGGCCGTGCTGCGGGACCAGGCCGAGGTATTCGGCCCGGTTGCCTCCACGCCCACGGCCTGGCGGCTGCTTGCCGACACCGACGAGGCCGCACTCGCCTCGATGCGAACGGCCCGCGCTTCAGCCCGGGAAGTCACCTGGATGCAGGCCGCCGAGACCGGCGAGGGCATACCCGCGGTGACAGCCGCAGGCCGCGAACTTCCCGGCCTGGTCCTGGACCTCGACGCCACGCTGGTCACCTGCCACTCCGAGAAAGAACAGGCCGCACCCACCTATAAGGGCGGCTTCGGGTTCCATCCGCTGCTGTGTTTCCTCGCGAACACCGGTGAGGCCGTGTCGGGACGGCTGCGGCCCGGGAACGCCGGCGCCAACACTGCCGCCGATCACATTGCGGTGCTCGACCAGGCACTCATGCAGATCCCCGACGCTCACCGGCACGGCACCGACATACTGGTCCGCGCCGACAGCGCCGGATCCTCGAAAGCCTTCCTCACTCACGTCCGCGACATGCAAAAACGAGGAATTCGTACCTTCTTCTCGGTCGGATACCCCATCACCGAGCCGGTCCGCCGCGCCATCCGGGCCCTGCCCGACCGTCTCTGGCATCCCGCCCTGGACCAGGACGGGACGCTGCGTGATGGCGCTGAGGTGGCCGAGCTGACCGGGATGGTCGATCTGGACGGCTACCCGGCCGGCACCCGCATCATCGTGCGCCGTGAGCGGCCGCACCCAGGAGCCCAGCTGTCTCTGTTCGATCAGGACGAGGGTCTGCGGCATCAGGTGTTCCTCACCGACACCCCGTATCCCAGCGGTGGTTCCGCCCAGTTCCTGGAGGTCCGTCACCGCGGGCATGCCACTGT
>NZ_JBEZLQ010000091.1:0-1273 GCF_040652235.1 Streptomyces sp. NPDC048277 | reverse complement strand
CTCGACGTCGCCGAGGCGGCTGTCCTGCTCCAGGCGCGCGGTGAGGCACTGACCGACCTCGCCGCTTCCGCCGCCCGGGTCCGTGACGCGGGCCTCGCCCAGGCGGGCCGGCCCGGTGTCATCACGTACTCGAAGAGCGTCTTCGTCCCCCTCACCCGCCTGTGCCGGGACAAGTGCCACTACTGCACGTTCGTCACCGTCCCGGGCAAGCTGCGCCGGGCCGGGCACGGGATGTTCATGTCCCCGGACGAGGTGCTCGACGTCGCCCGCAAGGGTGCCGCCCTCGGCTGCAAGGAAGCCCTGATCACCCTCGGCGACAAGCCCGAGGACCGCTGGCCCGAGGCGCGCGAGTGGCTCGACGCGCACGGGTACGACGACACGATCGCCTACGTCCGCGCCGTCTCCGTCCGCATCCTGGAGGAGACGGGGCTGCTGCCCCACCTCAACCCGGGCGGGATGTCCTGGACCGACTTCCAGCGCCTGAAGCCGGTCGCCCCGTCGATGGGCATGATGCTGGAGACGACCGCGACCCGGCTGTGGTCCGAGCCCGGCGGCCCGCACCACGGCTCCCCGGACAAGGAACCGGCCGTCCGGCTGCGCGTCCTGGAGGACGCCGGCCGCTCCTCCGTGCCCTTCACCTCCGGCATCCTGATCGGGATCGGCGAGACGTACGAGGAGCGCGCGGAGTCCCTCTTCGCGCTGCGCCGCGTGGCCCGCTCCTACCACGGCGTCCAGGAACTGATCATCCAGAACTTCCGCGCCAAGCCGGACACGGCGATGCGCGGCATGCCGGACGCCGAGCTGGACGAACTGGTCGCCGCGGTCGCCGTCGCCCGGCTCGTGATGGGCCCGGCCGGCAACATCCAGGCCCCGCCCAACCTCGTCGACAGCGAGTACGAGCGCCTGATCGCGGCCGGCATCGACGACTGGGGCGGCATCTCCCCGCTCACCATCGACCACGTCAACCCGGAACGCCCCTGGCCGCAGATCGAGGAACTCACCGAGCGGTCCGCGGCTGCCGGGTTCGAGCTGCGGGAACGTCTGTGCGTGTACCCGGAGTTCGTCCGCCGCGGCGAGCCCTGGCTGGACCCCCGGCTGCGCCCGCACGTCGCCGCCCTCGCGGACCCGGAGACGGGACTGGCGGTCCCGGACGCGGTCGTCGAGGGGCACCCGTGGCAGGAGCCGGAGGAGGTCTTCGTCGCGACCGGCCGCACCGATCTCCACACCGCCATCGACACCGAGGGCCGTACGACCGACCGCCGCGACGACTTCG
>NZ_JBEZLQ010000090.1:0-1284 GCF_040652235.1 Streptomyces sp. NPDC048277 | reverse complement strand
CGTTGTGGTCGGCATGCCCGACACCAGATAGGGATTCGCCGCAGAGGCCCCCGCCTGGGACAGACCCGGCGGACCGTACGCCGGATCCTGCTGGTAGCTGCTGTACACGAAAGACTGGGCATTGCTCCTGCTGCCGCGATTGACTTTGCGCTTGTCCAGCTCTTCCTGCTCATCCTTCGACAAGCCATTACGACCCTCCGGAACGCCACCGCCCGAGGCCCAATGACTTGCTGTCGATTTGGATATACCTTTCTTCTTGGCGAATTCGCGCATGCTCATGTCGCTGGTTAAAAATTCCTGGAGAAAGCCGGTCACATAGGCGGCATCTCTTCGGGTATCCCCCTTGCGATTACCGGCTAGGCGTTTTTCCAGCTCTTCCTGCTCATCCTTCGACAAGCCATTACGGCCCCCCGGAACGCCACCGCCCGAGGACCAACGAGCTGCTGTCGAATGGGGTATTTCTTTCGTGTCGGCGAACTGGTGCATGCTCATGTCGCTGGTTAAAAATTCCCGGAGAAAGTCGGTCACCTGGGCAGGGGTACGCTCTGCGGCTCTCCTGGCCTTATTACCTTGATTGTTGCGTTCTGGCATCGTGAAACCTCCGCTTGCGCTGGGGGCTGGGCGGCTCCAGCCGACTGTGTTCGCCTACTGCGTTCTCAGTAACGATGCCGGCCCGACGGTGGTTCAGTCCGGATCTACCGGTCGATGATCGAGGCGGGACGGGGCTGACGCAGAAAGGTGCCCGCTGAGCTGGGAAGACGGGAGTTCTCACACTTCCATCAGCATCGACCAGCATGGCACCTCGTAAGTGAACCTTTGCCAACTTGGTTGGTGGCGGTGTGGGTTGGTGCGGGGCCGGGCGGAGTCCCTTATGTCGGTCGCCAGTTGGGTCATGGCCCGGGCGGTGGTGTTTCGGCAGTTCCCGCAGCCTGGCTGTGGTCGGCGGCCAAGTGCGGTTTGTGGTAACGCCGTTCGCCAGTCCGGTTGCCGAATTCGACGGCGACGGTCCGCGGTCACTGCTTCAGTCCGAGGCTGGAGCGTCGGTACGGCTCGCTCAGTCCGTCAGCCTGCTCGGCGAAGGTGCCGTGCCGGCATGACGGTCGGTCGCAGGAGAACCGCAGTCCCCGCTGCCGGATGACCAATTGTGTTACGCCGCGGGGTGTTCGCTGGGGCTTTGCTCGTACGCGGAGTGCACCCGTATTGCCCGTGCCCGGCAACTCGGACGCAGAGGCGGCGGACCGCAGGCCGCCGCCTCCGCGCAGATCGCTTCTGAGGAGACGTTCA
>NZ_JBEZLQ010000089.1:0-1319 GCF_040652235.1 Streptomyces sp. NPDC048277 | reverse complement strand
CGCAACCTGCAAAAGCTCATGCTGAGAGCACGGAGCAATACGTTGGTAAGCGTGCGACGCGTCACTCAGCAGAGCACTGGCCGTAAGACCGCCGGTATTGACGGAGAGGTCGTTCTGACCCCCAATGGGCGAGCTGCACTGACCCAGGGGATACAGGACGGAAGCGACCGTCGACCGAGCCCGGTCAAGCGGGTGTACATCCCGAAGAGCAACGGGAAGCAACGGCCTCTAGGAATCCCAGTGATCAGGGACCGCGTCCATCAGGCGCGAGTCAAGAACGCACTGGAACCTGAATGGGAGGCTCGGTTCGAGTTCAGATCCTTCGGCTTCAGGCCAGGGAGGGGCTGCCACGACGCTATCGAAAGCATTTTTCAGATGGTGAAGGGGCCGCTCACTCATCGTCGATGGGTGCTGGACGCGGACCTGTCGGCGGCCTTCGACCGAATCCACCATGACCACCTGATGCGAGCCATCGGTGACTTCCCGGCGAGGGAAGCCATTAGGGGCTGGCTGAAGGCGGGGGTGCTGGAGCAAGGTAAATGGGCGCCAACAACAGAGGGTACGCCACAAGGCGGGGTAATTAGCCCTCTGCTGCTGAACATTGCACTGCATGGGATGGAGAGCGCCGCAGGGGTTGAGTGGTATGTGTCCCACGGGAGACCGGGCACGAAGCCAACAACTCCGGTACTCATTCGGTATGCAGACGATTTCGTCGTCCTCACGCACTCGCGTGAGAAGGCGGAAGAGGCCAGACGGGGAATGGCGAGATGGCTGGAGCCGAGGGGGCTTCGTTTTAACGAGGAGAAGACCCAGATCACCCATGTGAACGAGGGCTTCGACTTCCTGGGCTTCAATATCCGCAGGACCGGTGACGGAAAATGCATTATCCAGCCGAGTAAGGATGCGGTCAGGAAAATCCGGGAGAAACTGCGGACAGAGGTAAAGGCACTGCACGGAGCCAATGCCGCAGAGGTGGTAAGGAAGCTCACGCCGATCGTACGCGGATGGGCGACATACTACCGAGGGGGTGTGTCCAGTGCGACGTTCAGCGCTCTGGATGATTATGTGTGGAGGCTCACCTATAGGTGGGCAAGGCGCGCTCACCCCAACAAGCCGAACACCTGGGCAGTCAACAGGTATTTCGGCAAGTTCAACAAATCCAGGAACGATAAATGGGTATTCGGGGACCGGGGGACCGGAACCTATCTCCCTAAATTCGCATGGACCCCGATCGTCCGACACGTCATGGTAAGGGCAGGAGCATCCCCGGATGATCCCGCGCTCCAGGACTACTGGACGAATCGACGCCGTAAGAAGGC
>NZ_JBEZLQ010000088.1:0-1346 GCF_040652235.1 Streptomyces sp. NPDC048277 | reverse complement strand
GATCTTGGAAGCCGTGCCTGTCACGTTCCGGACCCTGTCGCTGACCTGACGGGCCACCGCGAACCGGGCGTCACGCGACTACGCCGAAGCCCTGATCCCTGAGGCTCTCCAACAATCGGCGAGAAGTACCCGACGATGTCCACTTCACCAACAGCTCGCCATATTCAAAAAGCCTGTCGGTCAGCGCCGCCATTCCCAGCTGGCGATTGCGCTCCTGTCTCAGTAGCCAGAGATCCGTAGGTTTCGCCCGCTCCTTCAAGTTTTTCTCGCGTTGCTCTAAAAGCGCCTCCAGCTGTCCTGAAACCCTTTCCAGACGCTGTTGTGCTTGAATCCTGTCATGTTCCACCGGTGAGGTCATGATGGGTATCCTCCCCTTCCTTCCTGCTCCCTCCTGCCAACGTGCTACCTGTGTCAGCGTGCTGCCTGGCTGAGTGGTTCAAGATCTCGCTTGCCGCTGTGAATCGGGCGTGAGTGGCCGAACGCGGTCGACGGTGCCGTTCGTTGTCGAACTGGCTGTCGCGAACCGTACATGGACCTCAATTTGGGAGGTGTCACTTCCTCCGCCGTGACCGCTACCGTCGCCGATGCCGTCGTAGACGCGCGGACAGCCTACGACGGTGGGCGCGCACTTGCTCCGGGCCTCCGGCGCGAAGACGGGTCCTGGACGCAGGGCGCCGTCGTTCTCGCGGTCCGGCCTGGTGTAGCCGGTTGTGGGCCTTATGCGCCAACTCGGCCGTGTTGGTGGGGCGTGATGGACGGCAGGTAGACACGCAGGCACGGCCCCCGGTGATCATGCCGTGCTCAAGGGCAACCAGCCGACCCTGCACGCGCTGGTGAAGGACCTTCCCTGGAAGGAGGTGCCGCTGATGGACCGCACCCGGGCCACCGCGCACGGCCGGGACGAAATCCGCCGCCTGAAGGCAGTCACCGTGCCCAGGCTGCCGTTCCCGCACGCCGGCCAGGCACTGCAGATCGTCCGCCGGCGGCGCACGGTGCGCACCGGGAAGGTGTCGCTCGAACGCGTCTACGCCATCACCAGCCTGACGGCTCACCAGGCGACACCCGCTGACCTGGCCGAACGCGTACGCGGACACTGGGCCGTCGAGAATCGTGAACACCATGTCCGGGATGTGACGTTCGGGGAGGACGCCTCGCGGGTGCGGACCGGCAGCGCGGCCCGGGCGATGGCCTCTCTGCGGAACCTGGCCATCGGCGCACTCCGCCTGGCGGGGCAGAACAATATCGCCGAGGGTCTGCGCCATCACGGCCGGGACATGACCCGGCCACTGGCCACCCTCGGACTCACGTGATCATTCCCGGCCGATCGCGAGAACGACGGAGCCCTG
>NZ_JBEZLQ010000087.1:0-1362 GCF_040652235.1 Streptomyces sp. NPDC048277 | reverse complement strand
CCAGGGCTTCGGCGTAGTCGCGTGACGTCCGGTTCGTGATCATCCGAGGCCGAGGAGTGCGAGGGGGCGGCGAGGGTCGCGGGCGTTGTGGCGGAGGCCGGCCGCGATGTTCTTCACTCCGGCCGTGCGGAGGGCTCCGATGGCGAGGTTGCGCCAGGTGGCCATCGCGCGGGGCGTGTTGCCGGTCCGCAGCTGGGAGGCGTCCTCGGCGAAGGTGGTGTCGCGGACGTGGTGGAGGGCCTCGATCGTCCAGTGGTCGCGGACGAGTCGGGCGAGTTGGGCCGGGGTGGCCTGCCCGGCGGTCAGGCTGGTGACTGCGTAGACGGTCGTGATCGTGGTTTTGCCGGTCTTGCGGTCGGTGCGGCGGCGCTTGATCTGGACGGCCTGGCGGGCTCCGGGGAAGAAGAGGCTGTTCACGGTGGCGACCTTGATCCGGCGGATCTCCGAGCGGCCGTGGCCGACGCCCTTGGTGCGGCCCTGAAGCGGGATGTCCTTCCACGGAAGGGACTTGAGCTGCCGTCGCAGCTTCTTCTGGTTGCCCTTGACGAGCACGATGTAGTGGGCACCGCGGCCCAGGAGGTAGTCGGCGTGCTCGCGCTGTGTGTGCATCGCGTCGCTCGTGACCACGACGCCGGCCAGTTCGGCCACAGTGTTCAGCAGCGGCTGGAAGCAGGTGATCTCGTTCGTCTTCTCGCCGACGTCCAGCTGGGCGAGGACCAGGCCGGTGGTGTGCTCCAGCGCGGCGAGCAGATGGATCTTCCGGCCCTTCGCCCTGGCCGCGCCGCGCAGGCTCTTGCCGTCCACGGCCAGGCCGCGCAGCCCGGCGGTCCCGGTCGCCTTCGGCCTGCGGTCCGCGAGCCAGCGTCCGACGGCTCGGTCCAGCGCGTCGCCGTCGAGGCGGGCCATCAGCCGGCGGACCGCTGTCTCGGCGGGCAGGACCCGCCTGGGCAGCAGCGGATCGGGGCGGGCGCCGATCCGTTCCAGCACATGCGCCGGAGCATCGGCGATCCACTCGCCGACCGCCAGCAGCGAGGTCGCCCCCGCCAGAACCGCACACGCGGTGAGTGCGAGCACGACGGCCAGGCGGTGGCGCACCCCGCGCGGATCCCGCGGGTCCGGCACCTCGGCCAGCCGCTCCAGCAGGCCCGGGACCTCCCCGGATGTGACCTCGGGATGCTCGCGGAGCTGGTCAAGGGCAAGCGGGATCAGCGATGATGCGTCGGCAGGCACGGTCTTCCACTCGGATCACGGGGCGTCGAGAACTCCATGATCTTGGAAGCCGTGCCTGTCACGTTCCGGACCCTGTCGCTGACCTGACGGGCCACCGCGAACCGGGCGTCACGCGACTACGCCGAAGCCCTG
>NZ_JBEZLQ010000086.1:0-1374 GCF_040652235.1 Streptomyces sp. NPDC048277 | reverse complement strand
CGATTCTCGGCGAGAAGATCCGTGACCAGCGGTTTCTGCGGCTGGTACAGAACATGCTGACAGCCGGATATCTGGAGGACTGGAGGTGGGGAGCCACGCTCTCCGGGGCACCGCAGGGCGGAGTGGCCTCCCCGGTCCTGTCCAACATCTACCTGCACAAGTTGGACGAGTTCGTAGAGACAGTACTGATTCCGGAGTACACCCGAGGGGAGCGTCGGGCCCGTAACCCGGCGTATTTGGAGTTACAGAGTCTGCTGCGGACAGTCCGTCAGCACGGCGACCGGCCTTTGGCTCGCGCCGTGCGTGGACGGATGACCAGTCTGCCGAGTGCGGACCCGAATGATCCGCATTACCGGAGGCTTCGTTACACCCGTTACGCGGACGATCATCTCCTCGGTTTCACCGGACCACGAGCCGAAGCCGATCAGATCAAGCAACGCCTGGCAGCGTTCCTGCATGATGAACTCAGGCTGGAACTCTCCCAGGAGAAGACGCTGATCACTCATGCCCGTACCGGGGCAGCGAGGTTCCTCGGCTATGAGATCACGGTCCAGCACAACGACACAAAGAAGACCGGCCGCTACCGACGTGTAAACGGCCAGATCGCTCTCCGTGTCCCCCGGGATGTGATCAAAGCCAAATGCGTGCCTTATCTCGCCCGCGGAAAACCCGCAAAGCGAAAGGACCTCGTCAACAGCACCGATCACGCGATCGTTGCCACGTTCGGGGCCGTCTACCGAGGCATCGTCCAGTACTACCTGCTCGCCGGGGATGTCTCCCGGCTGCACCGTCTGCGCTGGGTCATGGAGACGTCCATGCTCAAGACCCTCGCAGCAAAGCACCGTTCGACCGTGCCGAAGATGGCCGCCAAGCACAAGACCAGAATCGACACGGAACAGGGGCCCCGAGTCTGTTTCGAGGCCCATATCGAGCGGAAGAACAGGAAGCCGCTGGTGGCACGGTTCGGAGGAATCTCCCTCTGTCGACAGCGGTCGGCGAAGATCGTGGACCGCCGGCCGGTCTGGGTGGACTATCCGCACAAAGAGCTGGTCACACGGCTCTTGGCGGACACTTGCGAGATCTGCGGGAGCACTGGTGATGTCACGGTGCATCACATCCGTGCCCTTGCCGATCTTGCTCATGCCGGATGGCCGCCGTCCGACTGGGCGCGCGTCATGCTCGACCGGCGCCGCAAAACGGTTGTGGCCTGCGATACCTGTCACGACCGCATCCACGAGGCACAAACGGCCAGATGATTCACGCCGTAATCACTGGAGAGCCGGATGATAGCGAAAGCGTCAAGTCCGGTTCGGCGGGAGGCCGCGAGGAAAAGGAGCTGCCACGGCAGACACCTCGCCACGCGGCCGACCCAAC
>NZ_JBEZLQ010000085.1:0-1468 GCF_040652235.1 Streptomyces sp. NPDC048277 | reverse complement strand
CCCCCATTACCTTCTTGATCAGCCCCGCAATGGGGTTCCCGGCCTCCGGGACGGCATGACTGCTCCCCCCTGTTGATCATGATCTGGGGGGTGGTGTCACCGCTCCCGGAGGCACTGGTAGACCGCTGATGAGGGGCATGACCACCAACTCCTTCGGGAGGCAGGGAGGTTCTTCGTAATGTGGATGCCGGCAGCTGGTGCCACAGGTGAGGCCGGGACCGTACGACCGGAGAGTGCTTGTGATCGACACCAGTGACATCGGCGCCTTCCTGGGCCTGGACGTCGGCAAGGGCGAACACCACGCCACCGCGCTGACCCCGGCCGGGAAGAAAGCCTTCGACAGGCGGCTGCCCAACAGCGAGCCCAAGCTCCGCGAGGTCTTCGCCAAGCTGATCGCGAAGCACGGCACAGTACTGGTGGTCGTCGACCAGCCCGCATCCATCGGGGCCCTGCCGCTGGCCGTGGCCCGGGACGCGGGCTGCAAGGTCGCTTACCTGCCCGGGCTGACGATGCGGCGGATCGCCGATCTCTATCCGGGCGAGGCCAAGACCGATGCCCGCGACGCGTTCATCATCGCGGACGCTGCCCGGGCAATGCCGCACACCCTGCGCACTGTCGAGCTCACCGACGAGACGGTCGCCGAGCTGGAGATGATCGTGGGCTTCGACGACGACCTCGCAGGTGAGGTCACCCGGATCGCAAACCGGCTCCGTGGGCTGCTGACCCAGATCCACCCGCACCTGGAGCGAGTGGTCGGGCCGCGCATCCAGCATCCGGCCGCCCTGACGCTGCTGGAACGCTTCGGTTCCCCGGCCCAGATCCGCAAGGCCGGACGCCGACGGCTGGTCACTCTCATACGTCCGAAGGCCCCCAGGATGGCCGAGCGCCTGGTCGACGAGATCTTCACCGCCCTGGATGAACAGACCGTGGTCGTTCCGGGCACCGATGCCGCCGCACTGATCGTCCCCAGCCTCGCCACCTCCCTCCAGGCAGTGCTTGACCAGCGCAAAATCCTCGCCGTCAGGATCGAGGAACTGCTGGCCAACCACCCTCTTTCGAAGGTCCTGACGTCCATGCCGGGGATCGGCGTCAGGACCGGAGCCCGCATCCTCATCGACGTCGGGGACGGCAGCAGTTTCCCGTCCGCCGCCCACCTCGCCTCCTACGCCGGCCTCGCACCGGCCACCCGCAGCTCCGGCTCCTCCATCCGCGGCGAACAACCCTCCCGCCGCGGCAACAAACAGCTCAAGAGGGCGTTCTTCCTCTCCGCGTTCGCCGCCCTCGCCGACCCGGCCTCCCGCATCTACTACGACAAGAAGATCAAGCAAGGCAAGCACCACACCCAGGCCATCCTCTGCCTCGCCCGCCGTCGAGCAGACGTCCTCTTCGCCATGCTCCGCGACGGCACCTTCTACGACCCCCAACCCACCCCTGCGGGTTGACGAAACCCATAGGGGCACCCCCCCGT
>NZ_JBEZLQ010000084.1:0-1504 GCF_040652235.1 Streptomyces sp. NPDC048277 | reverse complement strand
CGATCGGGGGCCGTTCTGAAGAGGCTCAGTGAACCGAAGGGGGGTCGCTCCCGTTGAGTTGGCTATCGGACAGCAAGCAGGAATGACCGCTGAGGGCGAAGGTGTTGCACATGCCAGAGGAAAGCCTGGAGGAAAGGTACGTTGATATTCAATATAATTTGGGCCCATTAAGAGAAGCTGAAACCAGTATGCGGATGAATGGGCTGGGCGGGTGGAAAGATAGTCCGCGTCACCCGATGCGTTTGAGGATCATAGAAGATATGGTCGCAGAATTCGAGCGTATTCCAAAGACGCGAGTTCCGATTCTGATCTGCACAGCGGGTCCTAGCGGCATAAGAAAGGGCGCCAGCCTGCGGAATGTCCTCCAGATGCTCAACAATGGGGAGGGCGGCGATCTAGGTCAACCCCTGAATAAACTCGTTGGAAATCCCAAAAATTGTGTAACGGGCGATAGCTTCGTCGTCCTGAGTCACCAGAGGGTCAAAGAGGATATTTGGCGCCGAGGGGGCTTGGATTTTATACCTGAGGTATATAGGGAAAAATTTTCGCCCGCCGAAATTAGCGTGGCCCTCAACGACGAGGCTTCCTGGGTGATGAGGCGCGTTGCCGACGCAGCCATGGCGAGGGGGCATAGTATCGCCTATCAGATGACCATGCAGGATGTGCCCGACACACGAGACCTGCTCAGGCTTTTCAAGGAGAAGGGCTACAGTCAGCGGATCGCTCTATCTGTCGAGGAGCCACTACAGGTTGCCATCGACCAGAATCGCGACAGATGGGAGGCCGGGTACCTCGAATTCAAAGAAAAGAAGGAAGCTGGTGAATTGATATTCGGGAACCCTCTGACTAAAGAAAGCATCATCAAATCCGCCTACAAAAGGAGCGAGGCGCAGTCTGATTGCCGGAAGAACGTTGACCGCCTTGCCCGCGAGGAGTGGATCACCGATGTAATTGAGGTGGATCAGGGAGAAAAAAAGGTTTTGAACCAAGCGGCGTTGGAAGCACGCTGGGGAATGCAAGCGGCTGCGGAGTACGAGTACGCTCAGCTGGCTGCGCAGTACGGCTTGGAAGCCGCCCACCTGGAGTATGCGCGCACAAATGAATATCGATCTGATAGTCCACCCCCTCCATATGCGGACATTGCGCATGAGGGTGGTCCTACGGAATCGACAGCAAACGCTCAGACGGCTCAATTCGCTGCTATGAGTCCATCCACCAATCCTCCCGGACCTGGCGCAGGAGCGCCGCCGCCCCCTGGCCCGTCGCGTCTATCGAGGTTGTTCGGCCCGAGGGGCCAGACCGGAGGACGACGCGGCCCCTGAACACCTGGACGATCTCGGTGAACTTGTCCGAGCAAAGTTCCCGCCGCCTACGCCGCGCCGGCCACAAGACTACTGGACTTGATCAAGGACACATTCCGGCACGCCTGCGCGTGATCCTCGCGCATCTCGAACACCAGATGGCCGACCACGAGACTGAGCCCTTTCCAACTTGACGGTGACCA
>NZ_JBEZLQ010000083.1:0-1525 GCF_040652235.1 Streptomyces sp. NPDC048277 | reverse complement strand
CCACGAACAACAACGACTGAACCAACCGCAACTCAAGACGCGAAGGTCACTTTTGACCCGGCCAAACTGGGTCCGGGTTCAGCCGACGCCGACACCTATTTTGCGACTGCACTCACAGGGGGAGGAGTTCATGTATTCCGAGCATGCGATGTCAGTACCTCCTTGTACCGTCCGGATGGGCCACGCAACCAGCGCTCCTTGAGTGACCAACAAGCCCAATGGGTACTCCAGTCCATCGCCAGCGGCCGGATCACGAGGGTGGAGGCTGCGGAAGGACTGGGTGTATCCCGTGCTGTGATCGACGGCATCGTCGGGGGCCGGAGCTACCGTCATCTCCCCCCGGCCTACGTTCCTGCCGTAACCACGACCGCGCACCTATCGCGGCAGCGCAGAAACGCCAGAGCGCAGAGCCTTGCGGGAGGCCTTGTCGGCCCGGCAGAGGGTTCCGGCCTCGGCCGGGGCGTCGATGATCCCGTGGGTGCGGGCGGCGCGGATGTCGTGGACCGTGCCGGTTCCGACGCCGAAGCCGTCGGCGGGCTGGGCGTAGATGTGTCCGCACCGCAGGCTGGCCGGCACGAGCAGGGCCTGCCGGTCCGCAGGAAGCCGACGCCACCGTGTACCGAGCTCACGGTGCCGGGCGGTCAGCCGACGGGACAGGTACCGGAGGGCCGAGCTGGACAGACCGATCCCCGACGGGCGGACAAGCACATGAAGCTCCGGTCGGACAGGCTGCTCCTGGCCTACAACCCGTCTACCAGGAGCCTCACCTCTTTCTCACCCCCGGCCCCGCACCAACCCACACCGCCACCAACCACGTTGGCAAAGCAGAGGGGGCAGGTCAGCTGCTCGGACCTGGGCGAGCCAGCCGGTGAGCGCGTCGGTGTTGTCGGCGTGCGGAGCAAGGAGCCGGGCGAAGTTCCTTATGCCGGTTGTCAGGTGGGTCATGACCCTGGCGGCGGCGTTTCGGCAGTTCCCGCAGCCTGGCTGTGGCCTGTGGCCAAGTGCGGTTTGTGGCAACGCCGTTCGCCAGTCCGGTTGCCGAACTCGACGGCGACGGCCCGCAGTCACTGCTTCAGCCCGAGGCTGGAGCGTCGATACTGCTCGCTCAGTCCGTCAACCTGCTCGGCGAAGGTACCGCGCCGGCATGACGGCCGGTCGCAGAAGAACCGCAGCCCCCGCAGCCGGATGACCAGCTGCGTTACGCCGAGGGGGTGTTCGCCGGGACTTTGCTCGTACGCGGAGTGCACCCGTATTGCCCGTGCCCGGCAACTCGGACACCGAGGCGGCGGACCGCAGGCCGCCGCCTCCATGCAGATCGCTTCCGGGGAGACGTTCACCCTCATCACCGCGGTGCTCCTCCCGGCGCCGGAGGGTGCAGGATCCTCCCGACTATCCCCGACCGCTGCGCCCACCGCTGCGTCCACCACCGCTGCGGTGGCCGCCGTTGCGGTGGCCGCTGTGGTGGTGGGATGACGACGAAGTGTTGTTCCTGCCAGGCTCGCCAGACGGCGCGGGGAGCATGCTG
>NZ_JBEZLQ010000082.1:0-1531 GCF_040652235.1 Streptomyces sp. NPDC048277 | reverse complement strand
GCAACGCCAGTGCGTTAAGGATGTGTGCGCCCTGTCAAGAGGGCGGGACCTCTGGTAGTTCGCATGGTGTCGAAGCCATTGCGAGTGTCCCGGAGGTCCCGTTGCCGCAGAATTCTGTCAGCGTCAGGTCCGGCGCGACAGCCCTGGACGTGTACGCGCCCGGTCATCTGGGCGAGTTGACCGAGATCATCGACCCCGAGTTGGTCGACGCGGTCCTGGAGGACACCGGTGTCCGACAGCAGCGGCTACGGCTGCTCCCGGCGCGTGTCGTGGTGTACTTCGTGCTGGCCCTCGCCTTCTTCGAGCGATCCTCCTATCAGGCGGTATGGGCCAAGCTCACGGCGGGACTGGGCAGCGTGCCCGTGGCCCGCCCGTGCGCCTCGTCGCTGGCCCGTGCCCGGCGCCGGCTGGGAAGCGGACCGCTGCGCCATCTGTTCTCGATCCTGGCCGGGCCCGTGGCCGACCACCGCCAGTCCTGCGCGTTCTACCAGGGCCTGCGCCTGGTCGCCGTGGACGGCACCACCTTGTCCGCTCCCGACGAGGAAGCGGTGACCTGGCACTTTCGCAAACACATCGGCAGGGTCCGTGCGTTCGGCTACCCGCTGGTGCGCATGGTGGCCCTCGTGGAGTGCGGCACGCGGGCTCTGGTGGATGCGGTCTTCGGACCCGACGACGTCGGCGAACTCGCCTACGCACGCCGTCTGCTGGGACATCTGGATGCATCGATGCTCTTACTGGCCGACGCCTACTACGACGCGTTCGACTTCCTTCAGGCCGTGCAGGACACCGGGGCGCGTTTCGTGCTGCGCTCGACCCGCAAGCGGCGCCCGACCGTGCGCCGCCCGCTGCCCGACGGCTCCTACCTCACAGCGGTCCTGCCGCGCCGCTACCGTGCCAGGGCGAACGGGCAGCGGGTTCAGGTGCGGGTGGTCGAGGCGTGGCTCACCGTCGTCCTCGCCGACGGTACGCGGCGCACGGAGCTGTGGCGGCTGCTGACGAATCTGCTGGATGCCGACAGCCACCCCGCGAACGACCTGCTGCGGCTCTACCACCGGCGCTGGCAGGCGGAGACCTGCTATTTCTCACTGAAGTCCACGATCTTGGACGGGCGAGTGCTGCGTTCACGCAGTGTCCCCGGTCTTGAGCAGGAGATCTTCGCGCTGCTGACGGTCTACCAGGCGCTGGTCCGCATGGCCGGCGATGTCACGACGGCCACGCCGGGACTGTCCGTCCAGCGGGTGAGCTTCACCGTTCTCTTCCAGGCCGCCGCGGACCAGGTCATCGTCGCCCCGGGGCCTGCCCGGGGCAGTACGACGTCGTTGATCGGGGCCATCGGCCGGGCCGTGCTGGCCAACCTCCTCCCCGAACAGCGCCGCCAGCGTCTGAAGGCCCGATACCGCAAGACATCCAGCAAGTACCAGTTCCAACGGGACCAACATCCACGCACGGTTCAGACGTACACACTGGACTTCAAGATGGTCAAGGACGGAGACATTGACGCCGGGCCTGACGGCTAATGCAACGGCGTTGC
>NZ_JBEZLQ010000081.1:0-1612 GCF_040652235.1 Streptomyces sp. NPDC048277 | reverse complement strand
CACGCAGCAGTGCGGGGCGAACAGCTGGGGCGGCGGGAGGCCGGGGGTGTCGAAGAAACAGGCGACGGCGGCCATCCGTTTCCGGCTGGGTTTCTCGCCCAGTGCGGGCCGTACGCGCCGGCCCTGGGCCGAGTCCGGGCGGCCTTGCGGCGGGTTGCTTCGTGCAGGGCCTCGGGCCTCATGACGATGCCTTTTCGGCCGGCCTGGATGATCCGATGATCGCGCTGCCGGAAAGCCCTCCCGTTCAACCTGCCGACGCCGGCTGCGGTGAACCAGATGACGGCACACGCCGTTGACAGTGACGTCACGGCTCGTCCCCAGATCGATTGGACGCAAACCTAATGCCGAGAACAAGTAAAGAGGCAATACAGAGGAACCGGGACAAGGTGCGGGAAAAGAAGCGGGACAAGGAGCAGGAGCGGATGCAGCACTCGGAATCCTACGCGCTGCTGAAGAAGGAAAAGAGGGACGGGTATCACCGGCGGAAGGCGGCGGTGCGGTCTGCGGGCGCGGGTGTGTATGGCTTCTACCGGCAGTTGAATACGGACTGGCCGGCGGTGCCGCCGACGGGTTTGAAGGTTGCGGTGCATCCGAAATTGTCCGGAGGGAAGAGCGAGAAACCGCAGTTGGCAAGGCTGAATATGGAGCAGCCGTCCGCCGGACCGTCGGCGGAGTCGCCGGTTCCCACATTCATCGCTGATCCCTCGCTCGACCTCAGCAGGGACGACGTTCGGACGGCGCTCGCCAGCGCGGGAGTGAGTAAGGAGGAATACGCGGTAGCCGAAGAGTTGCAGGGATCCTTCCTGGACGTGGTACGCGCCGGAGGATTCGGAGTGGACGCTGTACCGTCCACTCACGCCCCCTCCGAGGTTGCCGCCCCCGTACCCGCCTGGACCTCCGTCCCGTTCGTCCCCTCGGCGCTGGCCGCCGCCGACGACGCCGATGCCATGAGCATCCTGGCGGCCATGAGCAATATGCCACCACTGACGGCCGGTCAGCTTTTCTCGGGCAGTGCCGAAACCTATTCGCCAGACTGGGAGACGGGCGTGTCGGGATACCCGCCGTCAGCCGACACCCCCCTGGTATTCACCGGGATGCCGGGCTTGGAGGTGGACGTGCCGGCGCTCCTGTCGTCGGCCGACAACACCGAGGTATTCACCGGGATGCCGGGCCTCGGGATGTCAGACTTCGAGATGTCAGACGTCGGAGTGTCAGACGTCGGGATGGTGAGCATGTCAGGATACCTGCCACCAGCCGACAACACCGCGGCATTCACCAGGATGCCGGACTTCCGGACGGCGGACATACCGGGATACCCGCCACTAGTCGACAACACCGCGGCATTCACCAGGATGCCGGGCTTGGAGGTGGACATACCGGCGTTCCTGCCGTCGGTCGGCAATAACCAGGTGCAGCAGGGTGTGCCCGGTGCTTCGTCGTACGGTGTGGGTCACGGCGGGGCGGGCAGGCGGAGCCCGAGCGCCGGCCGCTCCGGGCGGGGACGGTCGTGACGGCTCGGGCCGTGCGCACGGCGGCCAGAGCCGCACCTGTTGCCGCACTGGCAGGTGTATTGGCTTCTTTGGTCGACGGTTCCTGTCAATCCCCCCGGCTT
>NZ_JBEZLQ010000079.1:0-1761 GCF_040652235.1 Streptomyces sp. NPDC048277 | reverse complement strand
TCGTCGGTGACCATTTCCAGGGTCAGCTCGTCGTGGTTGCGCAGGAAGATGCCCCACTGGCAGCCGGAGGGGATGGCGGGGGTCTTGGCGAGGATTTCCGAGACCGGGTGGCGGGACTCCCGGCGCACGGCCATGAAGATGCGTGGCATGACCGGGAAGTGGAATGCCATGTGGCACTCGTCGCCGCCCTTTTCGTAGTCGCCGAAGTAGTCGACGACGTCCTCGGGCCACTGGTTGGCCTCCGCCAGCAGCACGGTGTCCGGGTACATCGCGTCGATCTCGCGGCGGACCCGCCGCAGGAACTCATGCGTCGGCGGCAGGTTCTCGCAGTTGGTGCCCTCTTCCGCGTACAGATACGGCACCGCGTCCAGGCGGAAGCCGTCGATGCCCAGGTCCAGCCAGAACCGCAGGGCCGCCAGGACCTCCTCCTGCACCGCCGGGTTCTCGTAGTTGAGGTCCGGCTGATGGGAGAAGAACCGGTGGAAGTAGTACTGGCCGCGCACGGGGTCGAAGGTCCAATTGGAGACCTCGGTGTCGACGAAGATGATCCGCGCGTCCTGGTACTGCTTGTCGTCGTCGGCCCACATGTAGTAGTCGCCGTACGGCCCGTCGGGGTCCTTGCGGGACTCCTGGAACCACGGGTGCTGGTCGCTGGTGTGGTTGACGACGAAGTCGATGATGACGCGCATGCCGCGCTGGTGGGCGGCGTCGACGAACTCCACGAAGTCGGCCAGGTCACCGAACTCGGGAAGGACCGCGGTGTAGTCGGCGACGTCGTAACCGCCGTCCCTGAGGGGCGACTTGAAGAACGGGGGGAGCCAGAGGCAGTCGACGCCGAGCCACTGCAGATAGTCGAGCTTGGCGGTGAGGCCCTTGAGGTCGCCGATGCCGTCGCCGTCGCTGTCCTGGAAGGAGCGGACCAGGACCTCGTAGAAGACGGCGCGTTTGAACCAGTCCGGGTCCCGGTCCTTGGCAGGCGTGTCCTCGAAGGTGTCCGGGACGGGGTCGTTGACAGTCATGACGCGCTGGGCCCTCCGTTCGCTGGTGTCGGCCGCACTACCTGGAGCACATGCGCCGGCGTCCGTCCGGGTGTGAGGCGTACATAGGTGGTCCTGCCCCATGAGTAGGTCTCACCCGTCAGTTCGTCCTGCACGGACAGGACGGAGTTCCAGTCCAGGCCGAGTTGCGGCATGTCCAACGAGACCGTGGCCTCCTGGGTGTGGTGCGGATCGAGGTTGACGACCACCACGACCGTGTCCGACCCGGTGCGCTTGCTGTACGCGATGACGGAGTCGTTGTCCGTGTGGTGGAAGGTCAGGTTGCGCAGACGGTGCAGCGCCGGATGGGCGCGCCGGACGGTGTTGAGCCGGGTGATGAGGGGTGCGATGCCCTCGGTCTGGGCGCGGGCCCAGTCGCGGGGCCTGAGCTGGTACTTCTCGGAGTCGAGGTATTCCTCGCTGCCCTCTCTGAGCGGGGTGTTCTCGCAGAGTTCGTAGCCGCTGTAGATGCCCCAGGTGGGGGAGAGGGTGGCGGCGAGCACGGCGCGCGCCTCGAAGGCGGGCCGGCCGCCGTGCTGGAGGTAGGCGTGCAGGATGTCCGGGGTGTTGACGAAGAGGTTCGGCCGCATCCAGGCGGCGGACTCACCCGACAACTCCGTGAGGTACTGGGTGAGTTCCTGCTTGGTGTTGCGCCAGGTGAAGTACGTGTACGACTGCTGGAAGCCGGTCTGCGCCAGGGTGCGCATCATCGCGGGGCGGGTGA
>NZ_JBEZLQ010000078.1:0-1909 GCF_040652235.1 Streptomyces sp. NPDC048277 | reverse complement strand
ACCGTCCGGGTGCTGCGGCACTGGATGTCCTGCGGGGTGCGGATCTTCCGCGTCGACAACCCGCACACCAAACCGGTGGTGTTCTGGGAGCGGGTCATCGGCGAGATCAACGCGGCCGACCCCGACGTGATCTTCCTCGCCGAGGCCTTCACCCGCCCCGCGATGATGCGCACCCTGGCGCAGACCGGCTTCCAGCAGTCGTACACGTACTTCACCTGGCGCAACACCAAGCAGGAACTCACCGAGTACGCCACCGAGCTGGCCGGCGAGACGGCCTCCTCCATGCGGCCGAACTTCTTCGTCAACACCCCGGACATCCTGCACGCCTACCTCCAGCACGGCGGCCGCCCCGCCTTCGAGGCGCGCGCCGTGCTCGCCGCCACCCTCTCCCCCACCTGGGGCATCTACAGCGGCTACGAACTCTGCGAGAACACCCCACTCAGGGACGGCAGCGAGGAATACCTCGACTCCGAGAAGTACCAGCTCAGGCCCCGCGACTGGGCCCGCGCCGAGACCGACGGCATCGCACCCCTCATCACCCGGCTCAACGAGGTCCGCCGCACCAGCCCGGCCCTGCGGCAGCTGCGCGACCTCCACTTCCATCACGCCGACAAGGAAGCGGTGATCGCCTACAGCAAGCGGAGCGGATCGAACACGGTTCTGGTGGTCGTCAACCTCGACCCCCACCACACCCAGGAGGCGACGGTCTCGTTGGACATGCCGCAACTCGGCCTGAACTGGCATGAGTCGGTGCCGGTGCGCGACGAGCTCACCGGCGAAACCTACAACTGGGGCAGGGCCAACTATGTGCGCCTGGAACCGGGTGACCGGGCCGCGCACATCCTCACCGTCCTGCGACCGTCCCCGCAGATCGGAGGGTCACCCACAAAATGATCGTCAACGAACCCGTCCCGGACACCTTCGAGGACACTCCGGCGAAGGACCGGGACCCGGACTGGTTCAAGCGCGCCGTCTTCTACGAGGTCCTGGTGCGCTCCTTCCAGGACAGCAACGGCGACGGCATCGGCGACCTCAAGGGCCTGACCGCGAAACTCGACTATCTGCAGTGGCTCGGCGTCGACTGCCTCTGGCTGCCGCCCTTCTTCAAGTCCCCGCTCCGGGACGGCGGTTACGACGTCTCCGACTACACCGCGGTCCTCCCCGAGTTCGGTGACCTGGCCGACTTCGTGGAGTTCGTGGACGCCGCCCACCAGCGCGGCATGCGCGTCATCATCGACTTCGTCATGAACCACACCAGCGACCAGCACCCGTGGTTCCAGGAGTCGCGCAAGGACCCCGACGGGCCGTACGGCGACTACTACGTGTGGGACGACAAGGACGACCGCTACCAGGACGCGCGGATCATCTTCGTCGACACCGAGGTCTCCAACTGGACCTACGACCCGGTCCGCAAGCAGTACTACTGGCACCGCTTCTTCTCGCACCAGCCGGACCTCAACTACGAGAACCCGGCGGTCCAGGAGGAGATCCTCTCCGCGCTCCGCTTCTGGCTGGACCTGGGCATCGACGGCTTCCGCCTGGACGCGGTGCCGTACCTCTACCAGAGCGAGGGCACCAACTGCGAGAACCTGCCCGCCACCCATGAGTTCCTGAGGCGGGTGCGCAAGGAGATCGACACGCAGTACCCCGACACGGTGCTGCTGGCCGAGGCCAACCAGTGGCCGGAGGACGTCGTCGACTACTTCGGCGACTACCGCAGCGGCGGCGACGAGTGCCACATGGCGTTCCACTTCCCGGTGATGCCGAGGATCTTCATGGCCGTGCGCCGGGAGTCCCGCTACCCGGTCTCCGAGATCCTCGCCAAGACCCCCGCCATCCCCTCCGGCTGCCAGTGGGGCATCTTCCTGCGCAACCACGACGAGCTGACCCTGGAAATGGTCACCGACGA
>NZ_JBEZLQ010000077.1:0-2115 GCF_040652235.1 Streptomyces sp. NPDC048277 | reverse complement strand
ACGAACAACAACGACTGAACCAACCGCAACTCAAGACGCGAAGGTCACTTTTGACCCGGCCAAACTGGGTCCGGGTTCAGCCGACGCCGACACAGGGCCACTACGGCACGCAAAGCAGCGGATGCAGCGATCGGCGCCACGAAGAAGGCACTGCTGGAGATGGGTCGCAAGCACGTACGGGATGTCCGTTTAGTGCATCCCGCGCACACCACCATGGACTGCGCATTGTGCGGCGCGAGAACCAAGCATCCACTACCGCTGTCGGAACGTACCTACACCTGCACCGCATGTGGAGCTGTCTCTCCGCGGGACAAGAACTCCGCACGCGTGATGCTCGTCCGGGCTGGTCTGAACCCGGCTGGTGCCGAGGGCGTGAGACCTCCTGGAGCGCTGCTCCAGGAGGCGGCCTGAGCCAGGAATCCACCCGTGCCTTTAGGGGGAGCAGTCAACATGCGCCAGCACTTCGCCGCCGCGACCGTCACATACCCACCTCGCCACCAGCCCCCGCGCCTACCGCGCCGCGTTCAACGCCGGCTCGGCCGCCACCGACTCCGTGAAGGCACCCGGCGGCAACAGCCCGATCGCCCGGTAAGCGGTATCGACGATCGGCCGGGCGATCGCCCGAGCCTTCTCCGCACCATGCCGCAACACCCCCTCCACATATCCCGGATCGGCACACAACTCCTTGTGCCTGGCCTGCACGGGCCCGAGCACCTCCACCACCGCCTCCGCGGTGGCCTGCTTCAGAGCGCCGTACGAATCGTGAACGGTTGCCAGTGACTCAGGGTTCCCGTCCGTGCACGCAGCGAGAATCTCCAGCAGATTCGCCACCCCGGGCCGCTCCTCCCGGTCGTACACGACCTCCCGCCCGCTGTCGGTCACGGCCCGCATGACCTTCTTGCGGATCACGTCCGGCTCGTCGAGGAGATAGACGATCCCCGGCCCGGAGTCGTCCGACTTCCCCATCTTCGACGCCGGATCCTGCAGATTCATCACCCGGGCCGCCACCGTCGGCACGGTCGCCTTCGGCACCACGAACGTGTGCCCGTACCGCTGGTTGAACCGCACCGCCAGATCCCGCGTCAGCTCCACGTGCTGCGCCTGGTCGTCCCCGACCGGCACCTCGTCCGCCCCGTACGCCAGGATGTCCGCCGCCATCAGCGCCGGGTAGGTCAGCAGGGACAGCCGCACACCACGTCCCCGCGACCCCTCGCTCGCGACCTTCTCCTTGTACTGGATCATGCGCCGCATCTCCCCGTCGGTCGCCACGCACTCCATGAGGTACGACAGCCGGGTGTGCTCGTCGACATGACTCTGCACGAACACGGTGCACAGCTCCGGATCCAGTCCCGCCGCCAGCAGCAGCGTCGCCGCCTGCCGGGTGAGCCTGCGCAGCCGGGCCGGATCGTGGTCCACGGTCATCCCGTGCAGATCGACGATGCAGAACAGGGCGTCGGCCTGGTGCTGGTCCACCGCGGCCCACTGCCGCATGGCCCCCAGGTAGTTCCCCAACGTCAGGTGCCCGGTCGGCTTGATCCCGCTGAAGACCCGTGTCATTCCTTCTCCACCTCCTGGTCGGAGCCGCCGTCCCCGGCGGCCGGCCCTCAGAGGTTCAGGAGGGAGAAACACGAACGGCCGCCGAGGCGGCGGCCGTTGAACGCATACGTGAGCGCGGCCGCCGTCAGGCGGCCCACCACTGCTGGGTGCACGTACGCGTAGTAGTCACGTGGGCCACCATACGCCCGCGGGGTGCCGTCCTGCCGTGAGTTGACACACCCCAACGCGCTACGTAAAGTTCTCCGAGTTGTTCGACGTGAGCGCCGACCCCGGTCGGTCCCCGGACAGCCATTCCGCAAGTACCTAGCCAGCAATCGGCGTCATGTCGTCGTGTTGCTTCGGCATGCGTTTTTGCGAAATGAGGAATCCACGTTCGAAAGGACGCGGCCCCCGATTAGCTCGGAGGCCGGGAATCCGCTAAAGTCTCACTCGTCGGAACGGCCCAGCGGCCGGGAAGGCAACTCCCGCTGACTGGGAATCAGACGCCGAAAGGATCTGATAGAGTCGGAACCGCCGGAAAGGGAAACGCGAGAGCGGGAACCTGGAAAGCACCGAGGA
>NZ_JBEZLQ010000076.1:0-2210 GCF_040652235.1 Streptomyces sp. NPDC048277 | reverse complement strand
GCGTCCGAGCTGCGGCACGGAAGCCTCGCGCGATGACGAGCCGACGTGCTCTTCGCGAGGCTCCGCGGCGGCACCTTCTACGACCCACAACCAGGCCCTACGGTTTGCCGAAACCCGTAGGGGCACTCCCTGTGACGCCACCGCTCCACGACCACACAACGAACCTGACGATGAACCGAAGCCGTGCGTTTCCCGTTGATCCGGTTGGCGCGCCCAGAGGTTCTGTCCCTGAGAGGGAATTTCACAAAGGAAACCATATGCCTGAACATTACGACCCTGGAATCAACGAATATGAGTATGCCGATTATTGTACATTCCTGGAAGAAGTGGGTGCAGATTTAGCATATGACTATGACAGTAGACATCTGACCGGCGGCGACGGCTGGGACAAGAGCAGCCGCCGCCCGCTACACGACAGGATAATTGAAAGCAAGATCAGAGAACTGGAGGCACTCCCCAAAACCCCGAAGCCGATTCTGATCTACACGGCCGGACCGGGCGGCGCAGGAAAAAGCACCGCCCTCCAGGAGAGGGTGCCATATCTTCTCGCACTTGACAGCGAACCGGCTCGATCCATGCATGAAATCCTGGGGAATCCAAAAAACGGGACCACCATCGAAAGTTTCGCCCTCATCAACCATGACGCCATGAAGGAGGCGATCTGGCGCGAAGGGGGATTCGAACACATGTCCGGTCTGCAACAGGATGGTGACCGTTTCACCTTCTCCCCTGCCGAATTGAGCGGCGCCGTTCACGTCGAGGCGTCCTGGCTGATGGAACGTGTCGCCAGGGAGGCCATGAACAGGGGTTGCAACGTCGCGTACGAGGGGACGATGCGGAACCTGGAAATGACGAAAGGGTTACTGGACGAGTTCCAGGAGAAGGGGTACGAGCGGATCGCCATCTCCGTTGAGGAGCCACGGGATACCGCCCTGTTGAGAAATTACCAGAAATGGCTGAACGGACGCAAAGAGTTCGAAAGAAATGGCGGGCGGACATTCGGCGCGACCCTGACCCCCCAGACGGTCATCAGAGATACCTACCCCCCGGGAAGCGAAACTTCCATATGCCGGACAAACGTTGACGAACTTGCCCGTATAGGGTGTCTCACTGCCGTGGTCAAGATGGATCGCGGCGAACTGTCACTCGTAGAGTCCGAAGCTCTAGGGATACGGTGGGATCGAGAAAGGGGTCGGCAGAGCTCATCATTCCCCGTCCCGGAAAATCCGGCGGACAGGGTTCAGGCAGCCAATCTGTCACCCGTTCCTTCTCGTGGAAATGTCGCAGGACGAGAGTCCGCGACGGAAAGAAGCCCGTCTCCCACCACATCCCGCCCATCCACCTCGACGAACCGTCCGAAGGGCCCGGGACGTCGCTGAGTCCCCGGGAGCTTTTCACGGGGCGGCGACCTCGCTGGCGTAGCGTTTTATCACCTCGGCGCTCTTCCCCGGGGTCGGCGGCCTGCCCGCCGCGAACATGTCCCGCGGGTCCCGGAAGCACTGCACGTACAGGTCGGGCGTGAACGTGCTGAGCGTGACCGCCGGTTCACCAGTGACGTTGGCGAAGGTGTGCGGGGCGCCGGTCGGAACCATGACGAGCGTGCCGGCCGTGGCGTCGTACGATCATCAGCCCTTCTTCGTCCACCGATCGGCTGGGTCCGTCTCGGTGCGTTTCACGGTCGGGGAGGAGGTCGGCCCAGTGAGCCTTTGCCAACCTCAGCTTGAGGCGTTGAGGTGGAGGGTGAGGACGGCTTGGACGAGTGCGGTGATGCGTGTGGTGCTGCACCGGATCTTGCGCAGGAGACGCCAGGTCTTGAGGGTGGCCATGGCCTGTTCGCCGAGCGCGCGGATCTTGGCGTGTGAGCGGTTGACGGCCTGCTGGCCTGCGGACAGCTTCTCCCGGCGGCCGCGGTAGGGAACCCGCACCGTGCCGCCGGCTCCTTGGTATGCCTTGTCGGCCCAGCAGAGGAGGCCGACCTCGGCCAGGGCGTCGATGACGCCGTGGGTGCGGGCGGCGCGGATGTCGTGGACCGCGCCGGGCAGGGCGGCCGAGGCCCACAGCAGACGCCCGGACGGATCGGCGATGACCTGCACGTTCATCCCCTTTCTGATGCTTTCCGGAGCAGTACGGGCGGTCCGCAGCGATGCGGCCGATCGGCGGCAGCGTCCCGTCGAGGATCACGAATGCCTTCCGTGCCGCAGCTCGGACGG
>NZ_JBEZLQ010000075.1:0-2244 GCF_040652235.1 Streptomyces sp. NPDC048277 | reverse complement strand
ATGACCTTCCGTCTCTCCCTCGACGTGCTCGATCCCGGCGGGCAGGCCGGTCCCGCACCCTGACGGACGCCTCACCGGTACGACATCCGTCCCGAGTCCGATGCGGGGGCCTGGAGAACGGGCTCAGCGACCGGCGTCCATCGTTGCTCCGCCGTCGACCATGAGCGTGTGTCCCGTCATGTAGGAGGAGGCGTCACTGGCCAGGAACACTGCCACGGAAGCCACCTCGTCACCGCCCCCGAAACGGGCGAGCGGGATCTGGGCCGTCATGGCAGCGGTCTGCTCGTCGTCCGCGTTCGACAGGAACCGCTTCATGGCGGGTGTGCCGTAGGCGGCGGGGCAGATGGTGTTGACCCGGATGCCCTCGGGCCCCACTCCCGGGCGACCACCCGTGTCGTGGCGCGGATGGCCTCCTTGGTGGCGGCGTACGAGAAGTGCTCCCGGCGGCCGGAGACACCCGCACCCGAACCGAGGCCGACAACCCGGCCCCCGCGCGCCTTCAGGTACTCGTAGGACTCCTGGAGGAAGTAGTAGGTGCCGAGTGGGGCGGGATCGACATTCTCGTCAACAACGCGCACAACCTGAGCGTCGTGCAGGCCCGTTTCATGGACACCGACGACGAGCACCTGCTGCGGCACCTGAACAGCGGCCTCTTCGGACACCGTGCGCCCCACCGCCGCGCGGACCTCTTCCCGTCGGCTGACGTCACACGTGATGGCGAGGCCGCCTTGTCGTGTTCGCCGAGTTCGGCGGCGACCTTCTGCGCTGTCTCCGGATTGAGATCCACGACGGCCACATGCGCACCCGCCCGCGCCATGGCGAGCGCGATGTCCCGGCCGAGCCCCTGTCCCGCTCCTGTCACGATCGCGACTTTGCTCGCGAGAGACAGCCCCGTGTTCGCGTCTACCGTCATGGCTCACTCCTTCGGATGGGAAGCTATGCCAAACATGACACGTTGTATCAACAGTGAGGCTTGAGTATCAAACACGGGGTTGGAAACACGAGGTCAGATCCCGTGGCCCGCGGCGACAGCTGCCCAGAGCCGCCGGTGTCACCGACGCCGGATCGGCTGCCAGCCCTCGCGGGGTACCGCCGCGAGCAGGTCACGGGTGTACTGGTGCTCCAGGTCGGTCAGTACCCGGTCCGTGGCGCCACGGTCGACGATGCGGCCCTGGCGCATGACGACCAGTTCGTCGGTCACCTGCTGGGCGACAGCCAGGTCTGGCGTCATCGACCACGAGAACTATCACCTGTCCGGCGGCGTCCCGTACGACGACGAGTCACGCGACCACTTGGCCAGACAGGACGCCTTTCGCGCGCTGCTGCCTGGCTACCTCGCTCCCGCCTGGGACTTCTTCGACGTCATCCTGCGCCGACAGAGCAGCCCCGCCGATCTGCCGCGCGTGCGCGGGCAACTCGCGCAACGGCGGCGAGGACGGTCTCCGGACCGACTCTGGCCACCGGCCCACCACCGCACGACCACCATCTTCCTGAGTCCGGACCCGGACCGGCGCACAGCCGACGGCGACACCTCAGGCCTGCTCACCCCGGTACCGGTCACCGAATCGAGCACGGCGAGCCGGACGCACGACCCCCGTGGACTCGGTACCCTCGGCAGCCGTCAACGCCTTCGCCTATCTCCAGACGAACCCACGTCTGCACGACTGGTCCAAGCGCCCGGACGTCCTCGCCTTCGACGCCGAACCGACGGCCGAACCTCTGGAGCTGGCCGGACCGGTGCTCCTGGGCCTCGACCTCACCACCACCGGCCCATCCACTGATCTTTTCGCCAAACTGCTGGACGTCCACCCCGACGGTGAGGCCGAGTTCGTCGCCCACGGACGTGTCCACATCGCCACCCCACAGCGGCGGCTGAGGCTCTCCCTCGGTCATGCCGGCTACCGCCTCCGCCCTGGCCATCACCTTCGGCTGCACCTCCACAGCAGTGACTTTCCCGAATTCGTTCTCCACCCTGGCACCGACGACAACCCGTGGCTCGCCACCCGAGGCGAACGCACCGACCAACGGATCCGGCTCGGCGGCGTGGACGGAGCGCGGTTGACGCTGACCGCTGTGCCGACGAAGCCTTGCGAAGGCCGGTGACCGGTCTCCCGGTCGCGACGGACTGCGCGTCGCCCGGGACATGGGTGCCGCCTTGCCCGCGAGCCGGTCGGTCAGCCAGCCGATGGCGTCGCCCTGGTCGGTGAGCAGCGGCGCGAAGTGGTTCAGGAGCGCGCTTCCGAC
>NZ_JBEZLQ010000074.1:0-2330 GCF_040652235.1 Streptomyces sp. NPDC048277 | reverse complement strand
TCTCGGCGTCGGGTGAAAACTGGCCGCTGAACGGCGGATCAAAAGGGACCCATTTCGCGATCTTCTGACCAGCCTGATCTTGAACGTCAAGATCGGGAGGGAAGGGATGATCCACGTGGAGGACTGGGCTGAGATCCGCAGGCTGCACCGGGCCGAGCAGATGCCGATCCGGGCGATCGCCCGGCATCTGGGCATCTCGAAGAACACGGTGAAACGGGCCCTGGCCAGTGACCGGCCGCCGAAGTACGAGCGGCCGCTGAAGGGCTCGGCGGTGGACGCGGTCGAGGTGCAGATCCGTGAGCTGCTCAAGCAGACCCCGACGATGCCGGCCACGGTGATCGCCGAGCGGATCGGCTGGGACCGCGGGATAACGATCCTCAAGGAGCGGGTGCGGGAGCTGCGGCCCGTGTATCTGCCGGCGGACCCGGTCTCGCGGACGGTCTACCGGCCCGGCGAGCTGGCCCAGTGCGATCTGTGGTTTCCCGACGTGGACATCCCGCTGGGCTATGGGCAGAGCGGCCGTCCGCCGGTGCTGGTGATCGTCTCGGGCTACTCGCGGGTGATCGCAGCCCGGATGCTGCCGTCGCGGACCACCGGTGACCTGATCGACGGGCACTGGCGTTTGCTTACCGGCTGGGGTGCGGTGCCGAAGATGCTGGTCTGGGACAACGAGGCCGGTGTCGGCCGGGGCAGGCCCACTTCCCAGTTCGCCGCGTTCGCGGGCCTGCTCGCCACGAAGATCTACTTGTGCCGTCCCCGCGACCCGGAAGCGAAGGGACTCGTGGAGCGGGCCAATGGCTACCTGGAGACCAGCTACCTTCCGGGACGCACGTTCACCGGCCCGGACGACTTCAACACCCAGCTGAGCGCCTGGCTGGCGGTGGCGAACCGGCGCCTGCACCGCACGCTGGCCGCCCGGCCGGCCGAGCGGTGGGAGGCCGACCGGGCCGGGATGCTCACCCTGCCGCCCATCGGACCGCCGGCCTGGTGGAAGTTCCAGACCCGCATCGGCCGCGACCACTACATCCGCGTCGACACCTGCGACTACTCCGTGCACCCCAGGGCGATCGGGAAGCTCGTGGTGGTGCGCTCGGACACCGAGGAGGTCACCGTGCTGGCGGGCGAGGAGGTGGTGGCCCGGCATGCCCGCTGCTGGGCCCGTCACCAGACGATCACCGACCCCGAACACGGCGCCGCCAGTGCCCGGATGCGCGGGGACTTCCGGCATCAGCAGGCCGCCCGGGCCAGGGACCGGAGGCTGGCGGCGACCGGCACCGGCCCGCCGCAGCTGGTGGAGGTCGAACAGCGCGAACTCGGCTCTTACGACCGGATGTTCACCTTGATCGAGGGCGGCGGCGCCACCACGACCGGGGAAACCGGGGAAACCGGGGAAACCGGGGAAGGGGACCGTTGATGCCCCGCACCGCCGCCACCGCGGACACCGATGACGACCGGTCCGCCACCGGCTCCGGCCGCAGGACCGGGTCCCAGACCGCCGCCGACCTGGCCTTCCTGACCCGCGCGATGAAGGCACCGTCACTGCTGGACGCCGCCGACCGGCTCGCCGAGCGGGCCCGCAAAGAGTCCTGGACCCACGCCGAGTACCTGGTCGCCTGCCTCCAGCGCGAGGTCTCCGCCCGGGAATCGCACGGCGGCGAGGCACGGGTGCGGGCCGCGAAGTTCCCAGCGGTCAAGACGATCGAGGAACTCGACGTCACCCATCTGCGCGGCATGACGCGCCAACAGCTCGCGCATCTGGGAACGTTGGACTTCATAGCGGGAAAGGAGAACGCCGTTTTCCTGGGGCCGCCGGGGACGGGGAAGACGCATCTGGCGATCGGGCTCGCGGTGAGGGCCTGCCAGGCCGGACACCGGGTCGCGTTCGCCACCGCCGCCGAGTGGGTCGACCGCCTGGCCGCTGCCCACGCCGCCGGTCGTCTCGCCGAAGAACTCACCAGGCTGGGACGCTATCCGCTGATCGTGGTGGACGAAGTGGGATACATCCCCTTCGAGGCCGAGGCGGCGAACCTGTTCTTCCAGCTGGTCTCGAACAGATACGAACGCGCATCGGTGATCGTCACCAGCAACAAGCCCTTCGGACGCTGGGGAGAGGTCTTCGGCGACGAGACCGTGGCCGCCGCGATGATCGACCGCCTCGTCCACCATGCCGAGGTCCACTCTCTCAAAGGCGACTCCTACCGCATGAAGGGACGCGAACTCGGACGCATCCCCACCACCACGAACAACAACGACTGAACCAACCGCAACTCAAGACGCGAAGGTCACTTTTGACCCGGCCAAACTGGGTCCGGGTTCAGCCGACGCCGACA
>NZ_JBEZLQ010000073.1:0-2511 GCF_040652235.1 Streptomyces sp. NPDC048277 | reverse complement strand
CGCCCCATGTCGGCGCGACCGCCCTGTGCCCCGGTTACGTCCCCAGCGACATCGGCGTCAGCTCCCGCCAGGTCAATCCGGCCGACGTGCCGATGACTCCGCTGGACGAGGCGACGCTGAGAAGAGCCGGCCTGCCGCAGGAAGGGCTGACCATGGACGACGTCACCTCGGCCGCGCTGGCCGGCATCGAGGCCGACCGCGCCCACGTCATCGTCTACCGTGGCGGCACCTACGAGGCCGACATCCGTACGAGGGTCCAGGGCGTACTCGACGACCTGCGGCCCTGAGCTCGCGGGCACCTTCCGCGCCCGGCCACAAGGGACCAGGAAACGGGGCCGACCCGGGGTGTGACCGGGTCGGCCCTCCTGGTGACCGGCTCGACCACGCAACGCCGTTGCCCGGATCCCGGAGCCGTACGGCTTCCGAAGCTGCTCGGCCTATCGGGGAGTGAACGTGGCCAGCGCCTCGTCCAGGAGAACGACCAGGTCGACGCAGCCGTCCAGCGCGGTCCATCGCTCGACAGCAATGGTCACGCAGTCGAG
The DNA here is from genome assembly GCF_040652235.1 of Streptomyces sp. NPDC048277. Classification (NCBI taxonomy): domain Bacteria; kingdom Bacillati; phylum Actinomycetota; class Actinomycetes; order Kitasatosporales; family Streptomycetaceae; genus Streptomyces; species Streptomyces sp. NPDC048277. Next base: position 1,969 of record NZ_JBEZLQ010000073.1, on the reverse strand, counting down.
CGCGGCAGCTGTGAGCACCAGAAAGCCGATAGCGACCTCTCCGGGCTCGCCGGCCCGTTCGGCGAGGACGCCCGCCAGGATGTCGCGCCAGCGGGACATCATCTCCAGGCGGCGCGCCCGCAGCGCGGCGGACTCGTCGATGAGGCGGGCCAGAGCGAGACTGTCCGCCGCACTGTCGTAGTAAGGCTGGGTGAGCGCACTCATCGCTTGCCGCAGGGCCGTCCAAGCATCCTCGTCGAGGGGCCGGGCGCGCAGCACGGCTGCGGCCTCGCCGCAGTTCGGCTCAAACGCGCTCAGGACCGCTTCCTCCTTGGTACCGAAGTACCGCAAAAACGTACTGCGCGACACACCGGCCGCATCGGCGACCTCACTGGCGGTGACCTTGTCGAAGCCTTCCCGGCGAAAGAACTCCACAGCCACCCGGGCCAGGCGCTCCCGCACGGCGGCTCGCGCGATGTCCCTCGTTGTCACTGGTGCTTCAGTCACGGGAGGGATCCTACCTCTGCGTGGCCAGGGAGGTCAGAGTCGACCTCCTGGCCCACATTCAGGACGATGTATCAGGCTGGAGGTAGATTTCCCCCAAGGCCACCGTCGGACCGGCTATCCCCCGTCGCCTCCCGTGACAACGCATCCCGAAACCTCTTCAGGCGCCAGGGATGCGACGAGGGAAGGGGGGTGATGACGGACTTGGACGCGGCGCGATCGGGACACTTGCGATCACCACCGCTGAGGCCTCGCTGTCGGCTTCCGCTCCTTCATCGCCCAGTCGCGGCGCGGCACCCCGACTCCCCAGCACCCCTGTCAGATATGGCTGACCTGTAAAGCGAGGGAGCCGTGGAGTCCACGAATTCGCAGGTCTGAGGTCGGAAAATATCCAACCTGATCCATCCGGGCGACTGCGTAACATGCGGGAAACCGCCTCGACAGCGAACAGGCCGAGCCAACGACCTTCGTTGGTCTGCTCGGGTGAAGCTGTGCCCCGGGGGCACCGAACAGCCTGGATGCCGTTCCTTACTTGAGCCGGAACACCGAACTGTCGGGATCAGCATCCTCTTCGTCATGCAGGAGCCCCCATGCAGCTGACCGCGATCCTTGCATCACTTGTTCTCGCTGTGGTCGGTGTGGCGCTGTTCGGTCGTGCCATCGCTCAGATCTATCGATTCGTGCGGCTCGGACAGGACGTGCCCGCGGGCACCCGAACCGACGACCGGACCGCTCGCACCGCCACCGTGATCAGGGAATTCCTCGGTCACACCCGGTTGAACCGGTGGGGCGTGGTGGGCGTCGCCCACTGGTTCGTCGCGGCCGGCTTCTTCTCCCTGGTGCTGACCCTGGTCAACGCGTTCGGCCAGCTTTTCCAGGCTGACTGGACACTGCCGGTCATTGGCCACTGGCTGCCGTACGAGATGTTCGTCGAGTTCATCGGCACGATGACCACGCTCGGCATCCTCACGCTCATCGTCATCAGGCAGCTGAGCCACCCGCGCCGGCCGGGGCGCAAGTCACGGTTCGAGGGCTCGAACTTCGGGCAGGCCTACTTCGTCGAGGCCGTGATCCTGATCATCGGCCTCGCCATCATGGCCCTGCGCGGCCTGGAGGGTGCCCTCGCTGACGTGCACGGCTACGAGGCCGCGTACTTCGCCTCGTACCCCCTGGTCGCCGTCTTCCGGGGCACGAACGGCGACACGCTGCAGAACCTGATCTACCTCACGGCGATGGTCAAGATCGGGGCCTCCTTCGTCTGGATGATCGTGGTCGCCCTGAACACCGACATGGGTGTCGCCTGGCACCGCTTCCTGGCCTTCCCGAACATCTGGTTCAAGCGGAACGCCACGGGTGAGACCTCGCTCGGCGCCCTGCTCCCGATGACCTCGGGCGGCAAGCCGATCGACTTCACCGACCCCGGTGACGACGACGTCTTCGGCGTCTCCCAGGTGGAGCAGTTCTCCTGGAAGGGCCTGCTGGACTT
>NZ_JBEZLQ010000072.1:0-2941 GCF_040652235.1 Streptomyces sp. NPDC048277 | reverse complement strand
ACCACGAACAACAACGACTGAACCAACCGCAACTCAAGACGCGAAGGTCACTTTTGACCCGGCCAAACTGGGTCCGGGTTCAGCCGACGCCGACACAGCTACCGACGCGGCGTCAACGATGCCATCGCCCTGATTCTCCTGCACTGCGCCAAGAACGGCCGGACAGTCTGGGCCTGGCCGACCGACGACTGGCTGACTCTGATCGGCACCAGCGCCAGGCAGTTCACGGTGAACACCCCGGCTGAGCCGAGCGAACCGCGCGACCGTATCTGACCTCATATGCCTACCTGCTCAGCAACTTCACGGAGTTCGACCGGCTGGGCAGCTTCTGACGGCGCCCTCTGGCTTGGCGAGTGTTCGGCAAGCAGCCCGTCGACGAAGTCCAGCAGCAGGTCGCGAAGGTGTTTCGTGGATGGGGGTATCAGGTCGAGACCGGTGTCGACGCGCGGATCTCCCCGGTCCTGTGTCCGGCGCTTCTGCTCAACCGCAGCCCGCTGCTCGAAGACCTGACGACCGAGGCGTTCGACCGGATCCGCCAGCACCCTGACCTGCCGAATCGTTACGCCGGCGCCCTCTACGGGATTCAACGGGCCGTGGCCACGCTCGGGCACTGCGAGATGCCGCCCACTCCGTAACGCGGGCGGATGCCCGCGATCAAGGGGACCTCGCGTTCGTGGGCCGAATGGGTCGAACGCCGGCACTCCACCAGCACGCTGTCGCGCAAGGTCCGCGACACACACCGCTCCCTGCTGTCGAAGATCGGACGGTGGCTCGCCGCCGGACACCCAGAGATCACGGAGCCGAACCAGTGGACCCGTCAGACCTGCGCGGCCTGGGTCGCCGCGGTCGGCAAGCTCCGTGTCGGGGACTACGTCCAGCGAGTCGCCAGTCACGAGAAACGGGCAGGTCAGCCGCTCACACCGCACAGCAAGTCGGGCTACCTCACCGCGACCCGGGCGTTCTTCCGCGACCTGCAGGAATGGGAGTGGATCCCCCGATGGTTCGACCCCATGCGCGCGCTGTCCACGCCCAGAACGATCGCGGCGATGCTCGGCCCCGACCCGCGGGTGATAGCCGCCGACATCTGGGCCAAACCGCTGTGGGCCGGGCTCAACATCGGCCCCGCTGATCTGTCGACCAGGCACAACAGCCTGCGCCATCTGTTCGAGCTCCTCCGGGTGCTGTCCCTGACCTGGCTGTTCAGCGGCCTGCACAGTGACGAGATCGCGCGACTTCGCGTGGGCTGCGTCCGCTGGCAGCACGAGGGGTTCCCGATCCCCGGCGACTCCGACGAGGTCCTGGCGCGGGACGCCGTCTGCCTGCTGGACGTCCCCACCCACAAGACCGGCACCTCGTTCACCAAGCCCGTCGATCCTCTGCTGGGCAAGGCGATCGAGGCATGGCAGGAACTGCGGCCGCAGCAGCCGAAGATGCTGGACCGCAAGACCAGCGAGTACGTCGACCTCCTCGTCGCGAAGAGGGCCCGCCGGGTCGCCAGACCTACGTCAACGGGACGATCATCCCGTCGCTCTGCCAGAAGGCCGGCGTCCCGACCGCCGACGTCCGGGGGAACATCACCAGCCACCGGGCCCGCTCCACGATCGCCAGCCGGCTCTACAACGCCAAGAAGCCGATGACGCTGTTCGAGCTGCAAGCCTGGCTCGGTCACCGGAGCCCGAAGTCCACTCAGCACTACGCCAAGATCACCCCGAACACGCTGGCCAGGGCCTACAACGACGCCGGATACTTCGAACGCAACGTCCGCACCATCGAGGTCCTCGTCGACCGCGACGCGGTCACCTCCCGAGCCGCCGCCTCAGGCGAGCCCTGGCAGTACTACGGCCTCGGTCACGGATTCTGCCCTACACCTTCTTTGAGCAGTGCCCGCACCACATGGACTGCGCCCGCTGTGACTTCTACACACCAAAGGACTCCAGCTGAGGCCTCCTGGAAGCCAGGGACAACCTCCAGCGCATGCTGGCGAACGTCCCGCTCAGCGACGAGGCACGCGCCGTCGTCGACGACGGCCAGGCCGCACTCGACCAACTGCTGGAGCGGCTGGTCGACGTTCCCATGCCGACCGGGGCGACACCCCGCGAGATCGGCGTTCCAGCGACCGCGACACTCCTCCCGATCGCCGCCGTCAACCAGGGCAAAGGGTGAATTGCTTGACAAATCAGATTCCGCAGAAGCCTCGGCAGCACCACGAACCCCGCTGTGTCGTCGGTGCGTTTGACGATCTGAAGGGTGAGGCGTGGTTCCTCCCCGGCCCAGTCGAGGAGTCGGCCGGCCTAGCCTCCGTCCGCCCACACCAGGCGGATGGAGAAGTACTGCCCTCGCAGCCGCCCGAGCAACGGGATGGCGGCATCCCCGCTCGACGTCCGGCTGGGACGGCAGGAAGGGGATGTTCGCCGCCGCCCGCACCGACTGGGAGTCCACGATCGCGGCCGTCGGGTCCACCGTGCGGCCCTCCTTCTCCTGGACACGGTCGCGCAGCCGGTCGTGGAGTTCAGCGAGCAGCCCCGTGACCTGCCAGCGACGGGCGAAGGCATGCACGCGCCGATAGGGCGGGAAGTCCGCGGGCAAGTTGGCCCACTTCACGCCGTTGTCCGTCACATGGCGCACCGCGTCGAGCATCACACGGTGGCAATAGCCGTCCGGCCGCCACTCCGCCTCCGTCATGTCAGAGACATAACTCGGGGTACGCTCCGGCCCGTCCGCCGCGTTGCCGAACCTGTGCGCGAGGCAGTCACACGACGGTGGCAGCGAGTTGGACTCCACACACGCGGACGCGAAAGACTGCGGCAACAGGGCCTCCTGGTACTCGGTTGGGATCGCACCCCGAACTACCAAGTTGATGTGACGCGTTGCCCGCGCCGTGGTGACAGCGCGAAAATCGGTCGTGGGTGCCGCTCGGGTCCGACGTCGGTGGCCTCTTGGC
>NZ_JBEZLQ010000071.1:0-3310 GCF_040652235.1 Streptomyces sp. NPDC048277 | reverse complement strand
CCAAGTTGATGTGACGCGTTGCCCGCGCCGTGGTGACAGCGCGAAAATCGGTCGTGGGTGCCGCTCGGGTCCGACGTCGGTGGCCTCTTGGCCTGCTGAGCCCGTTACCAAGTCTGATGCCGAGGCCGCACCGTGGGGCAGTGACATGTTGCTTCGAGCACGCCGGCCAGATTCGGCATCCCCCTGCGGCTTCCCCCGGGCGGCACCCGCCGACAGCACCCCGTCGGGGTGACGGACACGGGAGGGAGTGCGGTGATGGACGGTCAGATCGAGGTGTCCGAGCTGGAGGTGGGTGATGAACTGATCGCGCGGGTCGCCGCGCTGGACATCGCCAAGGCGTCGGCGATGGTGTGCACACGGGTACCTGGCGGCGGAAGCCGTAAGCGCCAGGAGATCCAGAAGGTTGGTGCGACGACTGCGGCGATCCTGGAGCTGGCCGACCACCTGATCTGCCAGGGCGTCGAACTGGTCGTCATGGAGTCCACCTCGGACTACTGGCGCCCCTTCTACTACCTGCTCGAGGACCGGGGCCTTGCGTGCTGGCTGGTCAACGCCCGCGACGTCAAGAACGTCCCGGGCCGACCCAAGACCGACAAGCTGGACGCCGTCTGGCTGGCCAAGCTCGCCGAACGCGGCATGCTCCGACGCTCCTTCGTACCGCCCGCTGCGGTGCGTCAGCTGCGGGACCTCACCCGCGCCCGCGCCGTGCTCACCGCCGACCGCACTGCCTACAAGGAACGTGTCGAGAAGGTCCTGGAAGACGCCCAGATCAAGCTGTCCACCGTGGTCAGTGACATCTTCGGCGTCTCTGGACGGGCGATGCTCGAAGCAATGATCGCTGGGGAACGCAGCCCCAGGGCCTTGGCCGACCTGGCCCGCGGCGCCATGCGGGCCAAGCGTGACGATCTCACCGAGGCGTTACGGGGCCGGTTCGACACCCACCACGGCTACCTGATCCGCCTCTACCTGGAGGACATCGACCGTCTGGACGCCCAGATCGCCGACCTGGGCGTGCACATCCAGACGGCCGTCCGGGAACAGGACCCCGCCGGCCCCGATCCCGGCAACGGCCTGCGGATGCCGCTGCTGGAACGGCTGGCCGAGATCCCGGGCGTCGGACGCGTCACCGCGCAGAACATCCTGGCGGAGACGGGTTTCGACATGAGTGTCTTCCCCACCCCCGGGCACCTGGCTTCCTGGGCCAAGCTGACTCCGCGCACCCTGCAGTCCGGGGCGAAGAACACCTCCGGCGGCACCGGACACGGCAACCCCTGGCTGCGACGAGCCCTCGGGCAGGCCGCCGTCAGCGCCGGCAGGAGCCAGAGCTTCCTCGGTGCCCGCTACCGGCGCCTGGTCAAACGCAAGCCCAAGAAGAAGGCCCAGGCCGCATTGGCCCGCAACCTCCTCGAGATGGTCTGGCAGCTGATCGCCGACCCCGACGCCCGCTATCACGACCTCGGCAGCGACTGGTACGAGCGCCGCACCGACCCCGACCGCCGCACCCGCGAACTCGTCCGCCAGCTCGAACGACTCGGCAACACCGTCACCCTGACCTCCAGCCCAGCCTGACCGGACACCCGTCCCCACGTCCGCCACCAACACCCTGAGCACGGAACAGGCATCAGCGCGCCCGCGTTTCCTGTGATTTTCCGGCCAGTTGATGTGACGCGTTGCCCGCGCCGTGGTGACAGCGCGAAAATCGGTCGTGGGTGCCGCTCGGGTCCGACGTCGGTGGCCTCTTGGCCTGCTGAGCCCGTTACCAAGTCTGATGCCGAGGCCGCACCGTGGGGCAGTGACATGTTGCTTCGAGCACGCCGGCCAGATTCGGCATCCCCCTGCGGCTTCCCCCGGGCGGCACCCGCCGACAGCACCCCGTCGGGGTGACGGACACGGGAGGGAGTGCGGTGATGGACGGTCAGATCGAGGTGTCCGAGCTGGAGGTGGGTGATGAACTGATCGCGCGGGTCGCCGCGCTGGACATCGCCAAGGCGTCGGCGATGGTGTGCACACGGGTACCTGGCGGCGGAAGCCGTAAGCGCCAGGAGATCCAGAAGGTTGGTGCGACGACTGCGGCGATCCTGGAGCTGGCCGACCACCTGATCTGCCAGGGCGTCGAACTGGTCGTCATGGAGTCCACCTCGGACTACTGGCGCCCCTTCTACTACCTGCTCGAGGACCGGGGCCTTGCGTGCTGGCTGGTCAACGCCCGCGACGTCAAGAACGTCCCGGGCCGACCCAAGACCGACAAGCTGGACGCCGTCTGGCTGGCCAAGCTCGCCGAACGCGGCATGCTCCGACGCTCCTTCGTACCGCCCGCTGCGGTGCGTCAGCTGCGGGACCTCACCCGCGCCCGCGCCGTGCTCACCGCCGACCGCACTGCCTACAAGGAACGTGTCGAGAAGGTCCTGGAAGACGCCCAGATCAAGCTGTCCACCGTGGTCAGTGACATCTTCGGCGTCTCTGGACGGGCGATGCTCGAAGCAATGATCGCTGGGGAACGCAGCCCCAGGGCCTTGGCCGACCTGGCCCGCGGCGCCATGCGGGCCAAGCGTGACGATCTCACCGAGGCGTTACGGGGCCGGTTCGACACCCACCACGGCTACCTGATCCGCCTCTACCTGGAGGACATCGACCGTCTGGACGCCCAGATCGCCGACCTGGGCGTGCACATCCAGACGGCCGTCCGGGAACAGGACCCCGCCGGCCCCGATCCCGGCAACGGCCTGCGGATGCCGCTGCTGGAACGGCTGGCCGAGATCCCGGGCGTCGGACGCGTCACCGCGCAGAACATCCTGGCGGAGACGGGTTTCGACATGAGTGTCTTCCCCACCCCCGGGCACCTGGCTTCCTGGGCCAAGCTGACTCCGCGCACCCTGCAGTCCGGGGCGAAGAACACCTCCGGCGGCACCGGACACGGCAACCCCTGGCTGCGACGAGCCCTCGGGCAGGCCGCCGTCAGCGCCGGCAGGAGCCAGAGCTTCCTCGGTGCCCGCTACCGGCGCCTGGTCAAACGCAAGCCCAAGAAGAAGGCCCAGGCCGCATTGGCCCGCAACCTCCTCGAGATGGTCTGGCAGCTGATCGCCGACCCCGACGCCCGCTATCACGACCTCGGCAGCGACTGGTACGAGCGCCGCACCGACCCCGACCGCCGCACCCGCGAACTCGTCCGCCAGCTCGAACGACTCGGCAACACCGTCACCCTGACCTCCAGCCCAGCCTGACCGGACACCCGTCCCCACGTCCGCCACCAACACCCTGAGCACGGAACAGGCATCAGCGCGCCCGCGTTTCCTGTGATTTTCCGGCCAGA
>NZ_JBEZLQ010000070.1:0-3590 GCF_040652235.1 Streptomyces sp. NPDC048277 | reverse complement strand
GCGACCCTCGCCGCCCCCTCGCACTCCTCGGCCTCGGATGATCACGAACCGGACGTCACGCGACTACGCCGAAGCCCTGGGGGCCCGTGACCCGGCGCCAGCTCCGCCCACACGACCTTGCACCCGGCCGCCGCCTCGTCCACGCCCCAACGCTCCGCGTACGCCGCCACGATCAGCAGGCCGCGCCCCGATTCCGCGTCGGCGGTGACCGGGTCGTGGACGCACGGGACGCGGTCGCCCCGGGCGTCGGTCACCTCGATACGGAGCGTGCGGTCGGCGAACAGCCGAAGCCCCAGCCGGAAGTCCCGTCCCGGGACGCGTCCGTGCAGCACCGCGTTGGCCGCCAGCTCGGCCACGACCTGTACCGCGCCCTCGACGAACACACCCCAGTCATCCAGTTGACGTTCCGTGAGCAGTCTCGCCAGTCGAGCACCTCTTCGAGTGGCGGACAGCTGAACCGTGAACAGGTGCGTCGGAGCGGTGACTTGCGGGGCGGATTTCTGCGTCATGTGGCCCAGCGTGGTCGCCCCTTCCTACTCTGAACAGCAACGACCCCGGCACAGAGCGTGACTGTCCGGGTGTCCGCCGGGGCCGTACGGGTCGTACACCGAAAGGGGCGGGTGTGGAGGACGAGGAGGCCGAGGCCGTACTCAGGACGGTCGGGCGGCAGGTGAAGGTGTGGCGGGACGCGGCCGGGATGACACAGGCCGAACTGGGCACCGCCATCGGCTACAGCGAGGAGATGGTGTCGGCCGTGGAGCGCGGGCGGCGCATTCCCAAGCCGGATTTCCTGGACAGGGCCGACGAGGTGCTCGGGGCCGGCGGCAAGCTCGCTTCGATGAAGGAGGACGTGGAGAAGGCCCGGTACCCGAAGAAGGTCCGGGATCTGGCGAAGGTGGAGGACGAGGCCGTCGAGCTCGGAGCGTACGCCAGCCACAATATGCACGGCCTGCTTCAGACTCCGGAGTACGCAAGGGCGTTGTTCACCATGCGGCGGCCCGCCCTCCCGGATGACGAACTCGACCGCCAGGTCGCCGCACGGGTGGCACGGCAGCAGGTCTTCGCTCGCACGCCCCCGCCCCAGCTCACCTTCGTGCAGGAGGAGGTGACGCTACGACGGCCGATCGGGGGCAGAATGGTGCTGCGCGGACAGCTTCAACGCCTGCTCGAACTCGGCGGGTTGAGGCACGTCGAGATCCAGGTGATGCCCACGGACCGTGAGGACCACGCGGGCATGGCCGGGCCACTGCAACTGCTGAAACTCCGGGACGGCAAGACCCTCGGCCACTCCGAGGCCCAGCTGCACAGTCGTGTGGTCAGCGATCCCCGGGAAGTCCATATCCTGGAGATGCGCTATGGAATCATCCGATCGCAGGCACTTCCGCCCCGGGAGTCACTGACGTTCATCGAGAAGATGCTGGGAGAGGAAACATGAACCCCGAAACTCTCGACTGGTTCAAGAGCAGCTACAGCAGCAACGACGGCCCTGAGTGCGTCGAGGTGGCCATATCCCCCGCCGCCCCCACCGTCCACGTCCGCGACTCCAAGGACAAGGACGGCGCGCGGCTCACCTTCGGCGCCGCCTCATGGGCGAGCTTCATCTCCGCCGACGGACCGGGAACCGCCCACTGAACGGACGGCGGTGCGCTGGGCCCGGGCCCAGGGGTGGTCCGGGTTCAGCGCGAGGGCGCGGTCGAGGCCGGTGAGCGCACTGCCGTAGTCACCGGTCCCGCCCGGGTCACGGCCCGGCCGCGGTGGCGAACGGATCGGCGGTGACCTGCGTGTTCATCCGGTCCTTCTTGTGCTTTCCGGAGTGGTACGGGCGGTCTGCGGCGGTTCGGCCGTTCGGCAACGGCGTTCCGTCGGGAATCACGAACGCCTTGCGCGCCACAGCCCGGACGGCCGCGGCGAGGCCGGGCGCGAATACGACCAGGACCTCGACGGCTTCGGCCGCGTACCGGTGGACCGTGCCGGTTCCGACGCCGAAGCCGTCGGCGGGCTGGGCGTAGATGTGTCCGCACCGCAGGCTGGCCGGCACGAGCAGGGCCTGCCGGTCCGCAGGAAGCCGACGCCACCGTGTACCGAGCTCACGGTGCCGGGCGGTCAGCCGACGGGACAGGTACCGGAGGGCCGAGCTGGACAGACCGATCCCCGACGGGCGGACAAGCACATGAAGCTCTGGTCGGACAGGCTGCTCCTGGCCGACAACCCGTCTACCAGGAGCCTCACCTCTTTCTCACCCCCGGCCCCGCATCAACCCACACCGCCACCAGCCAAGTTGGCAAAGGCTCACTTACGAGGCGCCTTGCTGGTCGGCGCTGATGGAAGTGGGAGAACTCCCGTCTTCCCAGCTCAGCGGGCACCTTTCTGCGTCAGCCCCGTCCCGCCTCGATCATCGACCGGTGGATCCGAACTGAACCACCGTGGGGCCGACATCGTTACTGAGAACGCAGTAGGCGAACACAGTCGGCTGGAGCCACCCAGCCCCCAGCGCAGCGGAGGTTTCACGATGCCAGAACGCAACAATCAAAGGAATAACGACAGGAGAGCTACAGCATCCCACACTCCCGCCGACGTGACCGCTTTCCTCCAGGAATATTTAGCAACCCCCCTCAACATGAGCATGACCGAGTTCTCCGTGACGAAAGGCATACCCGTATCGACAACACGTGGTTGGGCCTCGGGCAGTAGCCTTCCGGAGGGGCGTAGCGGCTTGTCCGAGCTTGAGCGGAAAGAGCTGGACAATCGCAGGGCCAATAATCGCTCGGGGATCGTCAGCACGACTCCTGCCGATGTGACCGCCTTTCTCCGGGAATATTTAGCAACCCCCCTCAACACGAGCATGAACAATTTCGCCGAGACGAAAGGAATATCCCATTCGAAAGCATCTCATTGGGCCGCCGGCAGTGCCATTCCGGGGGGCCGTAATGGCTTGTCGAAGGACGAGCAGGAAAATCTGGACGAACGCACATCCAGTCATCGCAAGGGGGATGTCCGAAGAGATGCTGCCTATGTGACCGGATTTCTCCAGGAATATTTGGCAACCTCCGGCATGAGCGTTGCCCAGTTCGCCAAGGCGAAAGGCATACCCGAAACGACAATATATGCTTGGGCCTCGGGCAAGAGCCTTCCGGAGGGGCGTAATGGCTTGTCGGACAGTGAGCGGAAAGACCTGGACAAGCGCAGGGCCAATCGCGGCAGCAGGAGAAATGCCCAGCCGGGTTCGTCCGTGGCACACGACTCGTACAGCGGCGACCAGCAGGATCCGGCGTACGGTCCGCCGGGTCTGTCCCAGGCGGGGGCCTCTGCGGCGAATCCCTATCTGGTGTCGGGCATGCCGACCACAACGGATTCACCACACCAGCACCAGCACCAGCACCACGAACAGAACTACGAACCTGGCTACCCCAGTGCCCCCTACAGTTGGGGACAGCCTACGGGACCCGATTCACACCAGACAGCCCCTGCGGGGGATGCCTATCCCACAGACGCACAGCTTCCCAGCATTACCACTCTGGTACCGAACCTGGCGCCCACACCGTATTCGTCGCAGCAGAACCAGCAGCACCAAGGCTACGACCAGTACTATC
>NZ_JBEZLQ010000069.1:0-6280 GCF_040652235.1 Streptomyces sp. NPDC048277 | reverse complement strand
GCCCGAGGGCGTCGGACTCTTCGACGCGGCGCATGTGGCGGCGGAGCCGCTGGCCGAGCGGCTGGTCGCCGACCTGGGCCCCGGTGAGCGCGAGCAGCTGACAGGCCTGCTGACCCGATTCGCCCACCCCGCAGAGGGCGAAGCGTAAACACGCGGGCGCGGCGGTCACCCGGGGCGCGGACGGGTGTCGCGCCGTACGACTGTCGCGCCGTACGACTTTCACGGCGACTCCTGCAACAAAGACACCGTGTGACGACGTTCTGCGTCGAGGCGTCACACGGTGTCCATCGCGGGGAAGACTGTTGCGGGGAAGACTGTTGCGGGGAAGGCTACGCGGCGAGGCGTTCCGCGAGTTCCTTGGCCTTGGCGGCCGCGTCCTGCAGGGCGCGCATACGGGAGGTCTCGTAGAGGGGGACCAGTTCGGACATGGCCGGGTTGCGGGGGGCCATGGTGAGTTCCGGGACGATGAAGTGAAGGTCCAGGCCGAGGGTGTCCTTGAGCACGGCCTCCAGGTAGTTCTGAACGAAGTCGTAGCCCTCGCGCGGGGTGCCCGGCGCATAGGAGCCGCCGCGGCTGGCGACCACCACGGCCGGGGTGCCCTGGGCCGAAGGGGTCTCGCCCGCGGTGCGCCCCATGAGGAGCACGTTGTCCAGCCATGCCTTGAGGGTCGAGGGGATCGAGAAGTTGTACATGGGGGCGCCGATCAGGACGGCGTCCGCCTGCTCCAGTTCCTCGATGAGCTGCACGCGCGCGGCGAACGCGGCGGACTGCTCCGGGGTGCGCTCGGCGGGGGCGGTGTAGCCGGCGGACCAGGCGGCGGCGGTGATGTCCGGGACGGGGTCGGCGGCAAGATCGCGGTAGATCACCGTGCCGTCGGGGTGCTGCTCCTCCCAGACCGAGCGGAAGGTCGCCGTGACCGGACGGGACGCGGAAGCCCCGCCGGGAAACACGGACGAGTCGATGTGCAGCAACGTGGCCATGGGCTTTCTCCCAAGAGAGGAATGGCGCTCGACCATAGTCAAACGCGAGATGGTATTGAATGAGACTATCACGAGCGAAACGAATGCCCTGTGTCGCTGTCCTGCCCGGCCGCGGCCACCAGCAGCGTGTCCGCTGCCGCTATGGCCTCGTGCACGTTCCGGGTTCCCATCGTGATGCACAGCGTGTAACTCACGTCCTCAAGCTCGCGTGATTCCTGCCGCCCCTCGCTTTCGGCCAGCGCGATCCGCAGCGACGCGTACCGGGTCAGCAGCCTTCTGACGACCTTCGGATCCGGAACAACGAGCACAGCCAGGCCCTCCCTCTCGGCGTTCGAGTCACGCCCTTGAGTGAGACCGGTTGCCCCCGCCTTCTGTGACGCGATCGGTTCCGTCACCTCTCGCCGAAGCGGTGTCACACCGTCCTGGCCGACCTGGTCTATCTGGTGTCAGACAACAAACAGAGGGACCGATGCGCGAGATTCTGATTGTCGGCGGGGGTTACGCGGGCTTCTACACCGCATGGCGCCTCGAGAAAAAGCTGCGCAAGGGCGAGGCGCGGGTCACGGTTGTCGACCCGCGTCCGTACATGACCTACCAACCCTTCCTGCCCGAGGTGACGGCCGGATCGGTCGAGGCACGTCACGCTGCCGTCTCGTTGCGGCGACACCTGCGCAGCACCAGGCTGATCGCGGGAAGCGTGACCGAGATCCGCCACGCGGACCGCACGGTGTCCGTGCGCTCCGCGGGCGGAGCGGACTACGAACTCCAGTACGACACCCTGGTGGTCACCGCCGGTGCCGTGACCCGCACCTTCCCGGTGCCCGGAGTGGCGGAGCAGGCGATAGGCCTCAAGCACGTGGAAGAGGCGGTGGCCATTCGCGACCGGCTGATGACCGCGTTCGATCAGGCGGCGTCACTGCCGCCCGGACCCGAGCGGCAACGGCTGCTCACCGTCACCTTCGTGGGCGGCGGGTTCTCCGGCGTCGAGGGGTTCGGTGAACTGCTCTCGCTGGCGACCGCGATGGTCAGGTACTACCCGGAACTGAGCTTCGACGACGTGTCGTTCCACCTGGTCGAGGCCCGGGGCCGCATCCTGCCCGAGGTGGGGGACAAGCCTGGCGCCTGGGTCGTGCGCTCCCTGGAGGACCGCGGCGGGCACGTCCACCTGAACACACAGCTGCTCTCTGCCGAGGACGGCCATGTCGTGCTGTCCGACGGAAAGGAATTCGATTCCGAGCTGATCGTCTGGGCCGCGGGCAACGCTTCGAATCCGGTCGTGCACAACCACACGGACCTGCCCGTCGACGAGCGGGGCCTGATCGTGGTGCGGCCTGATCTGCGCGTGGGCACCGACAGCGAACCCGTGCCGGACGCGTGGGCGGCCGGAGACGACGCGGCCGTTCCGGACCTCGCCTCTCCCGTACCGGGCGCGCACACGGTGCCGAACGCCCAGCATGCCGTGCGGCAGGGCAAGCGCCTCGCCAAGAACATCGCGGCGAGTCTTCGGGGACGCGGGACCAGGAACTACCGCCACAGCAGTCTGGGAGTGGTGGCGACACTGGGTCTCGGCCGAGGCATCTTCCAGTACAAGGGCATCGTCATCAAGGGACTTCCCGCCTGGCTGATGCACCGGGGCTATCACGTCCTGGCTGTGCCCAGTTGGGAGCGCAAGGTCCGCGTTCTCGCCGTCTGGCTCACCGCCGCGCTGTGGGGCAGGGACCTCGTTTCCCTCGCCTCCGTTCAGCATCCACGGGACGCCTTCGTCGCGAACGCCGCTCCGCACCGACCCGGTCGGAGCCAGGTGGGCGACCACCCGGCCGCATGAGCACGCCGGAGAGGTGAAGGCCGTCGCGGCCGCCGCCTCTCCGCCGGAGGACAGCGTGGACGCGAGCAGGGAGGCCGAACGCGGCCTCAGTGACATCGAGACGTACCTCTACCGGGAGGCTCACCTGCACGCCGCACGTCAGCGTGTGGCAGCCTTCACCGCGCGGGCTCGGGGGCTGAGCCAGGCGCAGAAGACGGATATCGAGCGGTGGTATCTCGACGAGCAGAAGTACGTCGCCCGCATGGTCACGGAGCACATCTCGGACCGCATCAACGTGGTGGAACAACGGCACCATGTGCGCTTCCGCCACTGGCTGCGCGGAACGGCGACCGCGATGAGCCTCATCACCTTTGCGATGTTGTGTGTCGCCGTGATGCTGGGGACGATGAACTGAGCCACCGGCATTCGCTCCGCGTATGTCTGGTTCGATCCAAGTCGCTCGTGAGAGGTGTTCGCCCGGGTGCCACTCGATCCCCCGCGGGTGGCGCCCGGGGACTCACCCGGCGCGGGCGGTCAGCCTCCCGGGTTCCAGCCCAGATGAAGAACCGCCACGTCGTCGGCCAAGCCCCCGAAGGGCGCTGCCCTGGAGACGGCGCCGTGGACCAGGGCGTCGATGAACTCCTGTCCCGTCAGGTGCCCGTGCTGCATCGCCAGCCGCAGCAGGCCTTCCTCGCCAAGCCGTGTGGAGGGGCCGGTCCTTCCTTCGAACAGCCCGTCGGTGAAGAGGACCACGCTGTCGCGCGGGGAAAGCGACACCTCGGTCTGTGTCCAGTCCGCGCACCCCGGCAGCAGGCCCAGGGCGATCCCGGCCCGGGGCTCGACCCAGCGGATTTCCCCGTCGCTGCGCAGCAGAAGCCCCGGATGTCCGGCGCTCACCATTTCCATGGACGATCCACCTGGCGGGAACACCAGGGACACGACAGTGGTGTAGGTGTCGTCGTCCGCTCTCTCGTCGACCAGGATCCTCTCCAGGACGCGCAGTTGCTCGAACTGGGTCTTGCCGCAGTGAACGGCGGTCCGCCAGGCCACACGCAGCTGAACCGCCAGAGCCGCCTCGGCCGCTCCATGACCGGAGACATCTCCCAGGACCACGTGCACGGTCGAGTCCTCGGTCTGCACGATGTCGTAGAAGTCACCGGACAACAGTGCGTGAGCCCGCCCCGGCACATAACGCGCGGCGGCTGAGAAATTGTCCTCACGCAGTGCCGGCGCAGGAAGCAGACCCCGTTCCAGGGATGCGTTTTCCTGGGCTACGAGTGCGTTGAAATCTATCGACAATCCAGCAGTTTCAGCCGCACAGGGCATTGGTGTCCTACCCCCACTTCGATTCATGTGTGTTGCCACCTCCCGAGATCAGACAGAGGAGGAACTGGATCTGTGACAGGAGACAGGTGTCACAAGACACACGCATGCCCGGTCAGAGCAATCGAAGGAGGTGTGTCGTGTACGAGGACCCGCTGGTCGGCTGCTGGAACCCCTTCGCCGGAGGCAGGGGTCGCATGGCGGCACCCTGCCGTCGGCACGCCGGATTCTCCGTGCTGTGCCTTGTGAGGGGGAGGATGCCGTATGGACCATCCTGACGCGGTGCCGGTCGCGGAGCTGCTCGACGAGCGCCGGCACCTGCTGGACGTCACCTACTGGATGCTGGGCGACTCCTGCGACGCGGAGAGCGTCGTCGGTGAGACCTACCGTCGGTGGTACGGGCTGTCCGACGCGGAGCGCGGGCGGATCGCGGCTCCCCGGTACTGGCTCGCGAAGACCGCGGGAGAGATCTGTCTGGACCTGCTCGCTCACCCCCACCGGGGTACGGCCGGCCAGCGGGACCGGACAGCGGAGCACCCTGCGCACGCGGGAGACGCCGAGGAGGCGCGGACGAGCCTGGCAGAGGAGGTCAGCCGGGTCCTGCTGGACGCTCTGGACTCTCTGTCGCCGGCCGAGCGGGCGGCGTTCGTGCTCAACGACGTCTTCGGGATGGCCTCCGGTTCGGTGGCCGACATCGTGGGACGCCCGGAGTCCGAGTGCGCCGAGCTCGCCGACCGGGCCCGCCACAGTCTTCGGAGGCAGCGCTCACGCCCCACCCCGCCGGCCGAGCACGATCTCCTCGCCCGCGCGGTTCGCCAGGCCTGCGTGAACGAGGACGCCGAGCTCCTCGAGTCGCTGCTGTGCCCGGACGCGACGGCGTTCTTCGACGGCGGCGGCAAGGTCCGCGCGCTGAGCAGGCCCGTGCACGGCGGCCGTCAGGTCGCCCAGAGCCTGCTCACACTTCTGGCCGGGCACCCCCGCACCACCCTGGCCGCCCACTCCGTCAACGGGCGCACCGGCCTGGTCGCCCGCTACGGCCGTCAGGTGGCCGCCGTCCTCAGCTTCGACATCGCCGACCACCGTGTCGCACAGGTCTGGGTCGTCCTCAACCCCGACAAGCTGCACTCCTGGAACCAGCCCCCCACCCCGGGCGACCCCGGCCCGCACGGGGGCTCGTAGCAGCAGGGGAACGGCTGACCCCCGGTCGGCCCCGGGGACGGCAGGCGCGGCGCGCGCGAGTGCGCCGCCCACCGACGGCCGCCCACCGACGCCGAGGGTGTCAGCAGCCGTCGACGAAGGTGACGGTCTCGTCGAGCGGCGCCCGTCCGATACGGGGCTGGCCTGCCGTGACGTCCTCGTACCCGATCGACATGCCGCAGAAGAGGAGGAGGTCGTCCGGGGGCGACAGTACCTCCGCGACGGTCTTGTGGTACTTCGCCCAGGCCATCTGCGTGCAGCTGTGCAGCCCTTCGGCGCGGAGCAGCAGCATGACGGACTGCAGGTATATGCCCACGTCGGACCACTGGGGCCGGCCCATGCAGCGGTCGATGTAGCAGAACAGGGCGGCGGGTGCCCCGAAGCAGTCCCAGTTCGCGGCAGCGGCCCTCTGCCGCGCCTCCAAGTCCTCGCGCGGGATGCCGAGTGCGCCGTAACGCTGCTCACCGAAGGCGGACCGGCGCTCCTGGTAGGGGCTCTTCAGCGTCGGCGGGTACTGCTCGTACTCCGGCTCGTCCCAGGGGTCGCCCGTGGCTATGCGCTCACCGGCGCGCTTCTTGAGCTCGGCCAGCGGTCGGCCGGTCAGGACGTAGGCGTGCCACGGCTGGAGATTCGACGCGGACGGTGCCCACGCCGCGGCGGACAGCACGCGCTCCAGCACCTCCCGCGGGACCTGCTGGTCGGTGAAATCCCGTACAGCTCGCCGGCTCGTGACCGCCTCGTAGACGTTCATGATCGTCTGCATCCCTCTCTGTCCCCTGCACCTCTAACTGTCTCATTCGAGATAGTATCACTTAATACTATCTAGAGGGGGTGGGATGGCCCTGCGGGGTGGGCGAATCGGGTCAGCAGGCCTGTCAGCTGCTCGCGCTCACCGGGACCCAGGTCGGCGACCAGCCGCTCGGCCAGCGGCTCCGCCGCCACATGCGCCGCGTCGAAGAGCCCGACGCCCTCAGGT
>NZ_JBEZLQ010000068.1:0-6751 GCF_040652235.1 Streptomyces sp. NPDC048277 | reverse complement strand
TGATCCTCGCGATGGGTCTCTTCGATCTGACCGACCGAGACCGGAAGTTCCTCGACTGGCTGGCCGGGTGGGACCAGGACACCACCGATGCAGCGGCGGATCTCTTCCACCGACTGGCAGCGAGGGACTCGCGATGACCGACTGGATTCCGCAGCTGCGGCCCGGAGCCGAGTTGCTCCCCTGCTTCCGATGCGAGAAGCCGGTCGAGGAGCAGGGCGACAAGTTCTGCCCCCACTGCGCCATGGACCTCGGCTATATGCCGATCGGCGATCGCGACCCGATCGAATGAGCACCGCCGACCAGACCCAGGGACAGGGCTCGTTCACGATCGAGCAGATCCGCGGACTGCTGGCCGCGATCGAGGACGGCGAGACCGACGTCATCGAGCACCTGCGACCGTTGCAGCGGATCCAGGACGCGAAGGATCTCGTCCGCCTGGGCGAGCAGTTGCTCGAGGAGACCGTGGCCGATGCGCGCGCGATCCCGGCTCAGAAGAGACGGGTCGTCCTGGCCGAAGACGGGGCGATGGTGCTGGTCGATCAGCGCGCCGCTGACCACTCGCAGCACCGGTACGGCTGGGATGTGATCGGCGCGATCCTCGGGATCACCAAGCAGCGCGCCCACAAGCGATTCGCGCGGTAGCCCGTCACAATCGGTGTCATGACCGAAGAGACACCCGACCAGGAACCCGGGACCGAAGACCCGGTGACACCCGATGCTGTGCCAGGTGGCGCGCCAGGTTCCACGGGACCGGTGCTGGGTCTCAAGGAGGCCTCCAAGGTGGCGACCGTGAGCCTGTCCACGCTGCGACGCAGGAAAGACGAACTCGTCGCCGCAGGTGCCACCGTGACAGATGACGGGTGGCAGATCCCGATATCGGCACTCGTGAGCCTGGGGCTGATGGACCGTGTGACACCCGGTGAATCCGGCGATCACAGCGGTGACACCGTCTCTGCCACCCAGCCGGACGGCAGCCCGACACCCTCTGACACCCGCGACATTTCCGACGTCGTGGCCGAGATCGAGAAGATTCGCGCGCGCCTCGAGGACGCCGAGCGACGAGCCAGCCAGGCAGAGCAGCGGGCCGCTGTTGCGGAGGCGGTAGCCGTCGAGCGCGACCGGCTCATCGAGCACCAGGAGCGAGCCCTACGGATGCTCGAGGCGGGATCTCGACCACCAGGACCGACCGGGCCGCCGCCGCCACATCCGCCGCGACGCTCACTCTTCCGGAAGTAGTTCAGGCTCTGGTGGGTCGAGACCGAGGCGTGCCCAACCGGCGCCGGTGACGGTGTGCGGGAAGCCCTCTTCGGTCAGGAAGTCGAGCACGGCCAGGAGCCCGCGACGACGGGCGAGGTCGAGCACCTCGGGAGCGACTTCCCGGAGCCCGCGACGGGCCAGGCCGCCATGCCGGCCGATCCAGATCATGTTGGTGATCCGCACCAGATCCTCGGTTCCGAGGTCTTCGGCCGCGATGTCTTCGTCGCTCTGCTCTTCGTCCTCGAGGCCCGCCATCTTCCGCAGCCCCTCGGAGTAGCGCAGCCGGTGCCGCGCCTTCGTGGCCTTCTCGTACTCCCACCACAGCCGGGCCGATGTCTGGTCCGGCTCGCGCACGGTGGTGATGCCATCCTCATCGGTGGTCAGGGTTCGAGCTACAGCGTGACGGGCGATCTCGAACGGTGCTCGAGAGCCACCCTCGCCCTTGCCCTTCTTGGAGTGGCCGAGGGTCGCCTCCATCGCGAGTTGCTTGGTGAAGTAGCCCGCGATCCACTCTTCGGCCTGGCCCGGTCGCAGGAGCCGGAGATCTGCGCCGACGTTGCGGATCATGCCGCCCTGGCGGACGGTGGCCCGTGCGGTGTAGCCCTCGGCCTGCAGGGATTCGCGCCAGCGCTCGAAGATCCCTTTGCGCCAGGTCTCGGCCTGCTCGGTGGTCACGTTGCCGTCGAAGATGACGACCATGTGTTGGTGGGGGTGCCAGCCTGAGTCACCGTGCATCACCTCGATGACCCGGACGAACCCGATCAGGGAGACGGGGTCAACGGTGGTGGAGGTGACGCCCTGCGACGAGGTCCATTCGGTGATCTCGCGCAGGCCGATGCGGCGATCGGGTCGGGGTCGAGGTCGAGCGATCCCGTCCTTTCCGACGAAGCCGCGAGACTCGGCCTCTTCCCACTTGGCCAGCCGCTCGGCGTACTTCTCGGGCTTCTCGCCGGTCCATCGTTCGGTGCGGGTGACTCGAGCCCAGGCAGCGAGTTGGCCCTCGAGGAGATCTGCGAGGGGATCGGATTTCTTGTGCTGCATCGTCAGCGTCAGCAGGCCGCAGGTGTAGCCCTGCTTCCGAGCCCACTCGAGGATCGCGCGGACCTCTTCGAACCGTGCGGCCGAGATCTTCGCCGAGCAGCGAGGGCAGGCCCAGGCGCTTCCGCAGGTCGAGACCCCCGAGAATCCAGCGGAGCCGTCCGAGATCCGCAGACCGACACCCTCCGGCGCAACCGGCGTCCATCCGCATGCGGTCAAACGGCGACCGTGACCCTGATCCGATCGTGCCTTCCGCAGATCCCGACGAAGCCGGTCAGCATCGAGCGCTCGCGCCCACTGGGCAGCCCTGTTGTCACTCATCGCGGAAACCCGAAATGGCTGGTCAGGGATACTGCGACGAGAATCTTGCGACTCTTACCAAGGCGGGCGGCTTCGCCGCCCGCGGGCCGGGCCGCTCCGGCGTTCCGCCTCCCGCGGCCTTCGGCCCGATGGGGGGTGAAGAAGGGGCCGCGGTTCGAGCTCGAAGACCTCGGCGGAGTGCTGAGACCCGCCATGCGGGTGCCAACGACGAGGACACAGGGTGTCAGAGGGTCGCCACTGTCGGTGGTGTCGTCTACGCTGGGTACTGCGAAAGCAGCCGTCATTGCTCCGTCTCCATTGCTCCGGAAGCGATTGACGAGAAGGTCCAGAGTTGGCGCTCTGGGCCTTCACCGCTTCCTGGGGTCAAAACTCCCGCGATCGTCGCGGGGATCGTTCGAGGCGCGCCGGTCACGGCGGCACGAATCACATCGGCGTCGTTCGTAGCGTCGGCGCATTCGCGCGCACCAGGGGCCATGAGGTGGGGGTGGTGGGGGTTGCTGCCGGTGGGGACACTCCCCGCGTTGCCTCGAGGTGGATTTGGGGTGGGCATCGCAAGCAGCCGATGGGGCCACTCTCGGGACTGAGTAGCGCTTACCCCTGCCAACTCACTGGCGTACGCGACACCGGCACGAACGACGACGCAGACCAGGAGCCGCCCACCCGGACGGTTCCTGATCCACATCGAGGCCCGAGACGACATCAGCGATCAGGCGACCACGGCGAGAGCGGGACCGGACTCGTCGCCCTCGGTGTAGATCCGGGCAACGTCCTTGATCAGCGCATCGGTCCAATAGTCGGCCCGGACGCGATCGGTGGTGCCGTCCTCCTGAATCAGCCAGCCGGTTCCCTGGCAGTCACGGCGGATGCGGTGAGCCGGAGCGATGTCGCGCATCCCGTCACCGAGGACCATCGTGGTCTGCTCAGGCGACCGGAGCCGGAGCGCGATCGTCTGGGTGAAGAGATCGCGCATCGGGATGCTGGCCTTGTCACCGACCTGGGCGAAGGCGACGACCAGGACGCCAGCAGCGCGGCCGCGAGCGAGGAGGCTGCCGAGCAGTTCGGCGACCTTCTTCTTGATCTCGGAGGAACCGAACGCTGTGATCACCAGCAGCTCGTCGATCACGCACAGGTGAATGGGGTCACCCGGAGTCGGGACGAACGAGCGGACCACACCGGCCATCTGGGCGAGGCGACGCTCGGTGATGTCGAGCAGGTCCTCGAGCATCGTCACGGCCGCGTCGACGTTGTACGCGGTGTCATGGAGCAGGGGCTTGCCCATCTCGATCTCGACGCCGCCCTTGAGGTCGATCCCGTGGCAGCGGACGAGGTCGACGGCGATCGCGGGAGCAAGACCGCCGAGGATGCCCCAGAGGACCGAGCCCTTTCCGGCGCCGGAGGCACCCACGCACAGGGTGTGTCGGTCAGCGATCTGCAGGACCCACGGCTTACCGGCCTGGGTGCGGCCGAGACGGACCGACTGCCACTCAGCACGAGGCTCGGGCATCCCAGCCGTGACGGAGTTGACGATCAGGTCTCGCTTGACGAGGTCGACCAGGATCGTGGAGCCGGAGCGCTTCTTGGGGGAGTAGACCCGGTATGCCTCCGCGTCGTACGTCGAGGCCAGCGACTTGCCGAAGGCCTCGAGGTCGGCCAGGGGCTGACCCCGGCGAGTACGAGCCTTGAGGGTGACAGCGTGCGCCGAGGTGCGCACCGTCTTGAGGCGAGGGTCCCGCCACTTCTCGATCGACTCGACCCCGACACCGGCCCGGACCTTGCGGGTCGTGATCCGCTTGGAGACCCCGGCCTCGCGGCACGTCTTGCGCCAGGTGATCCGGATGTCGAGCCACCACCACGCTCGGCGCGGGAGGGTGAGCAGGGTCTTGCCGGTCGTGACGGCCAGATGCCGGCCGAGGCGAGTGCAGGTGATCGCGACGATCAGAACAGCCCCGGCGAAGATGCCGAGAACTACGAGGATGGGCTCGTTCATGGTTCGTTCCTTCCGTTGGAAAACCCCCGCCGCGACCGGGTATCAAGACCAGTCGGGCGGGGGTTGCTGGGTGGGTGTCAGGCAGCCTTGTTGGCGGGCTTCTCGGCGGCAGCGGGAGCGCTGGCACGGTTACCAGCCGAGGTCTGGGAGGCGGGTACCAGGCGCTCGACGGTGATCGAGTAGGCCAGCCGAGCCGAGGCACCCTCGCCGGACTGGTAGGGCTGCACGAACACGTCGCCCTGAGCCACGTAGATCTCACCGAGCTCGTAGACGCTGGCCGGGTTGATGACCGCGATCGAGGCGATCTTGTCGTTGCGTACGCCGCCGTCCTTGGTGGCGACGCGGAGGACACAGCCGGTCGAGTAGGTGACCTCGCCGGTCGGGGCAGCCTTCGGACGACCGTTGCCGTCGGTGCGCTGCTTGGCCTGGTCTCCCATGCCCAGCGCGATCACCGGGAAGTCGTTGGCGTTGGTGCGGATCGGGAAAGCGGTACCGGTCTGAGTGGCGTTCATGGTGACTCCTTGGTTGGTGGTTTCGTGCGGCCGGAGTGCTCCGGGCTCGCCCGTCTTTTTCGTGATAGATGAGAGCATGCATCACTAGACACCTCTCACGCAAGCACTATCACGAAATAGATCAGAATCTTTTTCCTGATAGCATGGCAAGCATGAGCGCGCAACCACCACGAGGACGCCAACCAGCACGGGGCATGGACGCCCGGCAGATTGCCGATTGGCTACGGACCCAGATCACTGACGGGGTGTGGGGAGTAGGTGAGCCGCTGCCGACGAACGCGGATCTGATCAAGCAGACCGGCGCGTCAAACTCGACCGTCTCGAAGGCGATCAGCACCCTGAAGTCAGAGGGCCTGATCTTCGGCCGCCGAGGCGGTCGACCTCGTGTTGCCGACCTCCGGGCGATGGACTATCGGGTCACCGACCAGACCCGGCCGACGTGGCAGGACATCCAGGCGGCCAGCGACATGTTCAACACGATCGCGAAGGCACGAGGCGGAACCTCGAGCACCGAAGCCGAAGCCCTGACACCTCCCGCTGACATCGCGATCCGGCTCGGGCTACCCGAGGGCGAGACGACCGCACGCCGCCGGGTCGTGCAGTCGATCAGTGACCGCGTGATCTCGACCGAGACGACGTTCTACGACCCCGAGGTCGCAGCAGAACTCGGGCTCTACGTGAACGAAGACATCCCCGAAGGAACCTCCCGCCGCATCGGGGCGAGCCGTCACGCTGACACCGCCTGGACGACCGAGACCACCGTCCGACCCGCGACCAGCGAGGAGATCACCCTTTTCGCGATCACGCCCGGAACATCGATGCTCCAAGTCATCACGACCGCCGCCAACCCCGAGCGCGTCACTTCGGTCTCTACGCGGGTCGTACATCCGCAGGGCGTACGGATCGTGCACGAGATCGGGCTCGAGGCAGGGTTGCGAACCATCCGAGCGAATCGAGACCGGCTGTGAAGATCCGACGAGCTGCACCCGCCGAGGTCGACCTGATCGCCCAGTGGAGAGCCGAGCGCGCAGCGTGGCTCGCACGCAAAGGAAGGGATCAGTGGGGATCGGCCGGCCTCCGCGATCAGGCCTTCCTTGACCGCGTTTCCTCGAGCATCGAGGCGGGCGAGACATGGATGCTCACGAAGGACGACGAGCCGATCGCCACGATCGCGATCGACCAGTGGAGCGACCCTGGGCTATGGAGTCCCTCGGAAATGGAGGACGCCCTCTTTCTGCACCGGCTGATCTCTCCGGTCTCCGGCGCCCACCATGGAACCGCGGGGCCTCTCCTGAGTCACGCGCTCGGGCTCGCAGCGCAGCAGCAGAAGCGATATCTCCGGCTCGACGCGTGGAGCACCAACACTGCCCTCCATCAGTTCTGGATTCGGCACGGGTTCGAGCACCTCCGCACCGTGGCAGGCGTACCGAGTGGAGCCCTCTTCGAGCGGCCTGTTTACGGCGGTGGCTGCGTCGAGGCCTGACAACCTGCGATCAACAAACCATTGACCGCAGATTCGTGGTCAACAAACTATTGACTGCGGGTCTGCGGTCAACGTATTATTGACTGCATGAGCGAATCCTTCAAAGACCGCGACCAGCGCAGAGCGGACATGATCCTCGCGATGGGTCTCTTC
>NZ_JBEZLQ010000067.1:0-8295 GCF_040652235.1 Streptomyces sp. NPDC048277 | reverse complement strand
AACGCACAGTTTCCCAGCATTACCACTCTGGTACCGAACCTGCCGCCCACACCGTATTCGTCGCAGCAGAACCAGCACCCCCAAGGCTACGACCAATACTATCCCGAACAGTACTATTCCGATGCCGCCTCAGGTCCGGAACAGCCTACGGAACCCGGTTCGTACCAGATGGCCTCTGCTGCCAGCATGCTCCCCGCGCCGTCTGGCGAGCCTGGCAGGAACAACACTTCGTCGTCATCCCACCACCACAGCGGCCACCGCAACGGCGGCCACCGCAACGGCGGCCACCGCAGCGGTGGGGGACGCAGCGGTCGGAGCTAGTCGGGAGGATCCTGCACCCTCCGGCGCCGGAAGGAGCACCGCGGTGATGGGGGTGAACGTCTCCTCAGAAGCGATCTGCGCGGAGGCGGCGGCCTGCGGTCCGCCGCCTCTGCGTCCGAGTTGCCGGGCACGGGCAATACGGGTGCACCCCGCGTACGAGCAAAGCCCCAGCGAACACCCCCCGGCGTAACACAATTGGTCATCCGGCAGCGGGGACTGCGGTTCTTCTGCGACCGGCCGTCATGCCGGCGCGGCACCTTCGCCGAGCAGGCTGACGGACTGAGCGAGCGGTACCGACGCTCCAGCCTCGGACTGAAGCAGTGACCGCGGACCGTCACCGACGCGTTCGGCAACCGGGCCGGCGAACCGCGCTGCCACAAGCCACACTTGGCCGCCGGCCACAGCCAGGCTGCGGGAACTGCCGAAACGCCACCGCCCGGGCCATGACCCAACTGACAACCGGCATAAGGGACTTCGCCCGGCTCCTTGCTCCGCACGCCGACAACACCGACGCGCTCACCGGCCGGCTCGCCCAGGCCCGAGCAGCTGACCCGCCCCCTCTGCTTTGCCAACTTGGTTGGTGACGGTGTCGGTTGGTGCGGGGGCCGGGGGTGAGAAAGAGATGAGGCTCCTGGTAGAGGCTCCTGGTAGACGGGTTGTCGGCCAGGAGCAGCCTGTCCGTCCGGAGCTTCATGTGCTTGTCCGCCCATCGGGGATCGGTCTGTCCAGCTCGTCCCTTCGGTACCTGTCCCGTCGGCTGACCGCCCGGCACCGTGAGCTCGGTACACGGTGGCGTCGGCTTCCTGCGGACCGGCACGGTCCACGCCATCCGCGCCGCCCACACTCACGGCATCGTCAACGTCCCGGCCGAGGCCGGCCCCCTCTGCCGGGCCGACAAGGCGCACCAAGGAACCCGCGGCACGGTGCGGGTTCCCCACCGTGGCCACCCTCAAGAACCTGGCGGCTCCTCCGCAGGATCCAGTGCAAAACCATACATATCACCGCACTCGCCCAACCCTCCTCACCCTCCACCTCAACATCTCAAGCCGACGTCGGGAAAGGCTCACCGGCTGGACAGCCCCCAGCCGACTTGAACCACTGGCGGGGCGAGCACGTTGTGGAAACCAAGAAGAAGGATTCCGATCAAGGACCCCAATCCAAAACAATCCAGGAGAAGAATCGCAAACAATCGCAAATCTAACGGAATAGATTCCGCCCTCAAGCCCCTCGAATCATTCACTCCTGGTGCCAAACACAGCGCGGAAAAAGTTACAAGGGTTCTACGGAATCTCGCCGGGCTGCCTGCGTCGGTTCTACGGGACCTCGCTCATCATCCTGTGCCGAGGGATAACGCAACCGAGGGAGCCTCTTGGTCTACCGTTTCAAATTGGCTGGCCGGGCATACGGACGTAAGCCAAACGGCCCACAGGGAACTGGCCAAACAGGACCCCTATTTCCTCGGGTCTTGGATCGGCCGCACAGAGGACGGGAGCTCCGCAGCCGGGACCGACGTACAGTGCGACGCCTTCAACATATGCCAGCAACTACCAGCCGCAGAATCCAGCGGAAGCCTGCAGCTCGTACAACTCCTCGGCACCAGTGCCACATGAGCCGCCTGCCACAGCGTACGGCAGCTACGTACCGGATCCACCCTACACCGGAACATATACACCGCAGGCAGCGGCCCCTGCCGGATACACCTCCTATACCCCGGCCCCATCAGCCCCCAGCCCCATCACTCCCCAGCTTTCAAGAACTTCTCGCCGGCACATACCGCCCACCGACTCCGACACCGCAAAACCCCTACGGGACAACCGACCCAGCCAATTACACACCCGAACAACCCACCCCACTCCAAACAGCCCAGGCCGCCCGGATGAACCCCGCACCACAGCACGACAGGCTCGACCCCACCACACGAACCCTTCCCCCTCCCTGGCCCACCACAAGCGACCGCGCACACCACCACCAGGGCCAGGGCCGCCGCGGACCGGGACAGCGATAACCGTAGAGAAGAAGAATTCCAACCAAGAACCTCAATCCGAAACAGTTCAGGGATCACTATGCCAGTCGCCAAGGCCACGACAACACCATCGCAGATCCAAGAAGTTCTGAGGGAGGCAGCCAGGAATCCGACAGCAGAAAGGGAAGATATTGCATCTCAAACCGGATATCGCAAAGACTACGTCACTTCATGGCTCCTGGGGAAAACAGAAGGAAGCCGGGTGGCTTACCAGGGGCTGCTCAGGGAGGAGGGCGGACGCGCGATCCTGCAGGCGTTGTCAACCCGCACCGACGCACCTTACGCCTCAACGGTATTGAACGAGGCGCAACAGCCCGGATCAGATTCTGGCAACCAGTTCACCATGACATACGGTAAGGGTCGGGGCATCAGGCACAGCGAGACAGAAATTGCGGGGATCCTGAAGCAGTTCGCCGCGAACCATTCACTGACGCCGAATAATTTCAAGGGAATCCATCACGCCACCCTCTCCAAATGGCTGGAGGGAAAAACTCCGGCAAGCGTAACAGCCCACGCCATGCTGGACCCTGACACCCTGAAATCCCTGAGTGCGCATTCGCAGGCGCATCACGCCAAAGATCTGGTGCGTCAGAGGCAACAGGCCGGGTCGGGTCTTGGATCGGCCGCGCAGGGGACAGGGGCTTCGCAGTCAGGACCGACGTACTATGCGACGCCTTCAACATATGCCGGCAGCTACATCCCGGATTCGCATCAGTCATACGCCGGAACATATACGCTCCAGGCAGCGGCCCCTGCCGGATACCCCCCCTACACCCCGTCTCACACCTCGGCCACATCAGCCCTCAGCTACCAACCACCGCCCCAGGCCGAGACAATGCCGGCGGGCTACACCCAAACCCCGGCCCCATCACTCCCCAGCTTTCAAGAACTTCTCGCCAGCACATACCGCCCACCGACTCCGACACCGCAAAACCCCTACGGGACAACCGACCCAGCCAATTACACACCCGAACAACCCACCCCACTCCAAACAGCCCAGGCCGCCCGGATGAACCCCGCACCACAGCACGACAGGCTCGACCCCACCACACGAACCCTTCCCCCTCCCTGGCCCACCACAAGCGACCGCGCACACCACCGCCAGGGCCAGGGCCGCCGCGGACCGGGACAGCGATAACCGTAGAGAAGAAGAATTCCAACCAAGAACCTCAATCCGAAACAGTCCGGGGATCACTATGCCAGTCGCCAAGACCAGGACAACACCAGCGCAGATCCAAGAAGTTCTGAGGAAGGCAGCCGAGAATCCGACAGCAAAAAGGAAATATATTGCATCTAAAACCGGATATCACACAGACACGGTCACTTCATGGCTCCGGGGAGACACAGAAGGAAGCCGGGTGGCTTACCAGGGGCTGCTCAGGGAGGAGGGCGGACGCGCGATCCTGGAGGCGTTGTCAACCCGCACCGACGCACCTTACGCCTCAACGGTATTGAACGAGGCGCAACAGCCCGGATCAGATTCCGGCAACCAGTTCACCATGACATACGGTGAGGGTCGGGGCATCAAGCACAGCGAGACAGAAATTGCGGGGGTCCTGAAGCAGTTCGCCGCGGACCCTTTCCTGTCGATGAGTAGTATCGAGGGAATCCATCACACCACCGTCTCCAATTGGCTGAAGGGAAAGAGTCCGGCAAGCGTAACAGCCCACGCCATGCTGGACTCTGACACCCTGGAATACCTGAGTGAGCATTCGCAGGCGCATCACGCCAAAAATCTGGTGCGTCAGAGGCAACAGGCCGGGTCGGGTCTTGGATCGGCCGCGCAGGGGACGGGGGCTTCGCAGTCAGGACCGACGTACTATGCGACGCCTTCAACATATGCCGGCACCTACATCCCGGATTCGCATCAGTCATACGCCGGAACATATACGCCCCAGGCCGCGGCCCCTGCCGGACACCCCCCCTACACCCCGTCTCACACCTCGGCCACATCAGCCCTCAGCTACCAACCACCGCCCCAGGCCGAGACAATGCCGGCGGGCTACGCCCAGACCCAAGACACACCACTCCCCAGCTTTCAAGCATTCCTCGCCGACACATACCGCCCACCGACTCCGACACCGCAAAACCCCTACGGGACAACCGACCCAGCGAATTACACACCCGAACAACCCACCCCACTCCAAACAGCCCAGGCCGCCTGGATGAACCCCGCACCACGGCACGAAAGACTCGACCCCGCCACACGAACCCTTCCCCCTCCCTGGCCATCAGCCGATACCAACCAAAACCGGCGTCCCGGAAGTCGTGGACCACGGTAGAGCGAAGACCCGATCACCGCCTTACAGTGGCTGACGCAATGAGGCGGGTGTTCGTTGACGACCGTGTCCGAGGCGGGAGTCGAGCGTTTGATACAGCGCGGGGTAGGTGTTCATACATGGCTCTGGGGGCCGTCCGACGTGGTTCACCTCACCCCAGTGGAACTGGTGTCTCCCGCCGTATCTGGCATTTCTGCAAGGTGATCGCGTTACTTGCTGTCGCGACAACCTCTTGAACGTGTGAAAGGAAATTGGTGATGGCTGAGCAGGCGGGCACTTCCACTTCGGGGCGGTCGTGGGCGTTGGTGACTGGTTCGACCAGCGGAATCGGTCGTGCTACGGCGGTCGGCTTGGCGCAGGACGGGTACTCGCTCATCGTCACAGGTCGGGATCGGGATCGGGCTGCCGAGAGTCGTCGATCCGTGGAATCCGTAGGCGGCCGTGCGATTGATCTGATAGCCGATCTTGGTGATCCCGCGTCCGTGCGCAATCTTGTTGAACAGGTACGGGAGGCCATCGACGGCCCTCTTGATGTCCTGGTGCACAACGCCGGCGGCGGGGGTTTCGCGCCGACCGAGTCCACCCCGGACGAGATGTTCGACGCCGCGTTCAACGTCCACGCCAAGGCGCCGTTCATCCTGACGGGTGCCTTCGCCCCGGCCATGGCCGAGCGTGGCAGGGGGGCCATCATCAACGTGGGGAGCCTGAGCACCTCGATGGCCGCTGCCGGCACCGCCGCCTTCCAGGCATCGAAGGCGGCTTTGTCCATGCTGACCAAGTCGTGGACTGCGGAGTACGGTCCCAGAGGCGTCCGGGTCAACTGCGTCGATCCTGGCTTCATCCTCACTCCGGTGAACGAGGGCATCCGCGACATGTACGGGACGTACCTCTCTTCGCTGCCTGCCGGGCGTGGCGGAGACGCCGAGGAGGTGGCGCACGTGATCCGGTTCCTGGCGTCCCCCCAGGCGTCGTACGTTTACGGAGCAACGCTGGCCGTGGACGGTGGGAAGAACGCAGTGGTCGCCATGTGAAGACGCCAGCGGCAATGCCGAGACGTCCCCAGGCACACGGCCGCACTCGACATCACCTTCCTCTTCAGCGCGTTTTCTGGTGCGATGGGGAGCTCGCCGTCGTGCTCCAGCCGGGCCGAGCGGTGGGTCAGCCGAGGGTGGCCCCGGTCTCATGCCTGAGTTTCGGCCGTGCCGTAGTGCACGGTGTCGGTGGCCGTGGTGACTTCTGGTTCGGGTCAGGTTCGGGTTTGGCGAAGCGGAACTCCGGCCCGTGCTTCGGCGGTCGCCCACCCTGGGGACAGGCCAGGGCGTACTCCTTGGGCGAGGGCTTCGGCAGCCGCGTCACCCGGTCACTGCGGATCCTCCGACGAACCGCCCGCGTACACGCCGCCACCGCCCTCGGCGCCGTCGGCCCAGCCCGCACATTCCGGAATAGCCAGTTATGCCGGCGCTGGGCCGAACCTGCCTGTCCGGCCAGCACAAACTGCCTCACAGGGCACCAGTCGAGAAGACCCGCGAAGTGATGAGAGCGCATCACAATCAAGGCGCAGGACTGAGCGCAGGACTGGGGGGCGGGGTAAGCAGTCAGCAAGCGCGGACGGCGTTGTGGCAGCAGGAAAGGCGGGAGCGGCAGCACCCGGCCCCCTGACGCCGACGGCGCCTCCGGACGGCTACTTGACGACCGTCACCTTGGTGTCCGGCTCCGTGCCGAACGTCCACAGGGCCGCGCCGTCCGCCTTGGGCATGCGGATGCCGCTGGTCTGCTTGCCGGCGGCGGGCGGCGGGGAGGAGCCGTCGACCGCGTTGGAGAAGGCGACCGACAGGCCCGACTTCGAGGCGAAGTAGAGGATGTGCTCGATCTGGACGCCGTCCGAGCCCGTCGTGGACGCGCGGGTATGGGAGATCACGTAGGTGCCGGGGTCGGGGCTCACCGTCCCCGGCCACACCGTGAAGGTGCGGCTCGCCTTGCCGGTCGCGTCGACCAGCCACACCCGCTTGTCGCCGAGCGCGTAGACGACCCGGCGGCCCGTGCCGGAGGCCGCCGGCACCTCGGGGGCCTTCACCGGGGTCGGCGACGCGGAGGGGTGGGCGCCCGCCGACGCGCTCGCCGACGGGCGGACCGCCGCGGCCGTGGGGTGCGGCCCCTTGTCGGCCTGTACGGCGAGGAAGACGACGGCGACCGTCGCCCCCGCCGTCAGACCGGTGACCGTGACCCAGGAGGGCAGTAGGGCAGCCACGGGTACACATCTCCTCCACTATGAGGCCCCCTGTACATACAACAGAGGTCAGATCATCGTACCGGGCGCCCGTCCACCGACCGCTCAGTCCACCGACCGCTCAGTCCAGCACCGGCAGCAGCTCCGGCAGATGCCCGTCGGACGCCTCCGCCGCCCGCTGCCGTTCCTCCGGAACCTCGCCGTACAGCGTCGTGCGGGGCCGCGCCGGACGGCCCGCCGCCTCCGCCACGGCGATCAGGTCCCGTACCGACTTGTAGGAGCCGTACGACGAGCCCGCCATCCGCGAGATCGTCTCCTCCATGAGCGTCCCGCCCAGGTCGTTGGCGCCCGAGCGGAGCATCTCCGCCGCACCCTCCGCACCCAGTTTCACCCAGCTCGTCTGGATATTGGGGATGTGGGGGTGGAGGAGGAGACGGGCCATCGCCGTGACGGCCCGGTTGTCGCGCATGGTCGGGCCGGGGCGGGAGATGCCCGCCAGGTAGACCGGTGCGTTGGTGTGGATGAAGGGCAGCGTCACGAACTCCGTGAAGCCGCCCGTGCGCTGCTGGATGCCGGCCAGGGTGCGGAGGTGGGCGAGCCAGTGGCGGGGCTGGTCGACATGGCCGTACATCATCGTGGAGGAGGAGCGGATGCCCACCTCGTGGGCGGTGGTGACGACCTCGATCCAGGTGGCGGCCGGCAGCTTGCCCTTGGTGAGGATCCATCGCACCTCGTCGTCGAGGATCTCCGCCGCCGTCCCCGGGATGGTGTCCAGCCCCGCCTCCTTCGCCGCGGTCAGCCACTCCCGGATCGGCATGCCGGTGCGGGTCGCGCCGTTGACCACCTCCATCGGCGAGAAGGCGTGCACGTGCATGCCGGGGACGCGTTCCTTGACCGCCTTCGCGATGTCGAAGTACGCGGTGCCGGGCAGGTCGGGGTGGATGCCGCCCTGCATGCAGACCTCGACCGCGCCGACGTCCCACGCCTGCTGCGCCCGGTCGGCGACCTGGTCCAGGGAGAGGGTGTAGGCGTCGGCGTCGGTGCGGCGCTGGGCGAAGGCGCAGAAACGGCAGCCGGTGTAGCAGACGTTGGTGAAGTTGATGTTGCGGGTGACGATGTACGTCACGTCCTCGCCGACGGCGGTTTTACGGACGTCGTCGGCGATCCTGGTCAGCGCGTCCAGCGCGGGGCCGTCGGCGTGGAAGAGGGCCAGGGCCTCCGCGTCGGTGAGCTTCGTCGGGTCGTCGGCCGCGGTCGCCAGGGCCGCGCGGACGTCCGTGTCGATGCGCTCCGGTGCCATGCCGGGGGCGGCCGCCTCGCGCAGGGCGCCCCAGTCGCCGTACACCTCGTCGAAGTCGTCGCGGCGGTCGGTCGTACGGCCCTCGGTGTCGATGGCGGTGTGGAGATCGGTGCGGCCGGTCGCGACGAAGACCTCCTCCGGCTCC
>NZ_JBEZLQ010000066.1:0-9393 GCF_040652235.1 Streptomyces sp. NPDC048277 | reverse complement strand
GGGCCTAATCGTTTCCGCCCCCCCCCCGGCGCGCCGGCCCCCCCCGTCCGCCCCGGGGCGGACCGCCCCCCCCGGGGCATGACGGCACGGGTCCGTACGGTGGCGGACGGACCGGTTGAGGATCCTTGCCGCACGGCACACGCAGAAGACCCTGGGTGTGCCACGCCGACCTCGGTGCGCTCACCGGCCCTCGACAGTGGACCGATGCGGCATCAGCCGACTCCCAGCCTGCGCCGCACCTCCGCCGCGCTGAAGGCAAAACGGTCCCGATGGCGGGCCCTGCCGTACGGGAGGGTCTCTGAGCGATGGCACCCTCGCCCCAGACTGCCACCTACGACCGACACGAGCACCCTGGTACGCCGTCACACCAACCGCTTCAACTGCTTGCTTCAAATGGGCGACGGCTCCATCTCTCCGCGAGACCGGACAGGAGAAGACCTGTCAACGAATGTCCCTTCCTGCTCCGCGCCCAACCGCGTCGGCGCGCTCGTCATGAGCCTGACGCACAGCCGTATGTAGTCGCGCTGTCGTCAGGTCACGCGCAAATGGTCTGCAGGCGCCTCAGCGTTGGCAACGAAGTCGTGGACCATCCGGCGGAAGAGGGCAGCGAGTTGACGCAGATCCTCTGGGGACCAGCCCGCAAGGGCGGCTTGGATACCCCGGCGGTTCGCGTCCCGCACTCGGCCGAAGACGGCCACCCCCGCGTCGGTGATCTGGACGCGCTGGGCGCGGCGGTCGTCCGGGTCCGGAACTCGGATCACCAAGCCTGACTGTTCCAACTGCCGCAACTGCCGCGTGACATGGGATGCTTCCACGGACAGCCGGACGGCCAGGACGCCGGGGCGCATGGGTTCGCTCTCGGCGATCTGCCGTAGGATCGCCACGGCCGCCCGATCCAGCAGCAGTCCGGCCGTCGCCATCAGCCGTTCATGCTGACGAGCCCGCCCGGCCTGATAGACGACGCGTGTGAAGGCCACTTCGATCTCAGCCAGTTCGGGCGGGACGGATGCTGCGAACGGCGGCAGGATGGCCATGCCACTACGCTAACATATAGTTGCGTAACTTAAGTAACCCGCAAGGCCATCCAATCGAAGGACGTCACGCCCTCGGAAGACAATCCGGTGGTTCACCCGCACCCCGCAGCAGGGCGCGCCTACGGCAGCACACCTGAGCTCTCCGCCATCAACTGAGATCCGCGTGAGAGTTGGAGCACACTCGAATGCTTGCGGAGTTCGCGAAGCCGATCAACCCCACTCTCCCCAGGTGCCCAAAATACGCCAGACGGGATCAGCGCCCCAGCCGGGCACCATGGCAGAGATTGACCGACCAGTCGAAGTCGTCCGCCGCAAGAACGGCCTGTACTTGCTCAACGAGTGACGCAGGCCGACCGTCCGCTCATGCCCCCGGCTTCAGCGGCGTGCGCCACAGGCTGACGATCGCGTCAATGAGCGCATCGGATGCGGCACCCCAGGTGGGGCGAAAGGTGGGGGTGCCGTCCGCGAGGGCGCGTTCCCGCTCGGCGCACATCTGCACGGTCAAATGACGTGCCATGACAGCACGTTCGGTGATCACTCCCGTCGGCAGATGGGGCAGACACCGGGCCAGTCCGTCCTCGTAGGATCCCAACAAAGGTGCCATCGCGAGAGACTCCTCAACCACGATCGAGAAGAGGACCGGGTCGGCCATGATCTGGGCGGCGAAGCGTGCGTACCACGTGGGGCTGCCCAGTATCTCCAAGTGCTCAGTGACAGGGCGGACCAGACAGGCCACCCATGCCCGCAGGTCGGTGGAGTCGCCGAGGCCGGCCACCATTCCGACGCGCCTGCACTCGATCTGCTCGCCGTGCCGACGGGCGATCGCACGGACCAGATCGTCCTTCGTACCGAAGTGGTAGTTGACCGCGGCGATGTTCCCCTGCCCGGCAGCCTCGCTGATCTGCCGGTGGGTGACCGCATGCACCCCGCGCTCGGCGAACAGACGCTCGGCCTCCGTCAGCAGCACCTCCCGCGTGGCGCTTACCCGTTCATCGCTTCGCCGCGTGCCGCCTGCCATCGCCACCTCATCAGAACCGTGTACCGCTGGCGCCGACGGGGCCGGCAGGGCGCTGCAGGCCCCCGATCGGACCGACGCCGCCGGGAAAACAAAACCACAGCGTAAGCGCCATGCGAACCTTCGACTGAACGATGGCGCGCGGGAGCGCGCCATCGCTTGCCTTCCACTGTCTCGATGCCCTGGGCCACCCCTTGAACGGACGTCTGCGTGCCGCTAGATTAATACAAATGTTTGCATTAATCGATCTTCCGATCGGTGACCAGATCCGGGCCCGTCTCCTGCCCCCACCTGGAGGTTCCCCATGACAGCCACCACTCCACTGCCCCTCGCCCGTACCTGCCCGTTCGCCCCCGTGCCGGAGCACGTCCGCTTACGCCAGGAAGAACCCGTCGCCCGGGTCACGCTGCCCAGCGGCTCCCAGGTGTGGGCGATCACCCGGCACGAGGACGTCCGGGCGATGCTGGCGAGCCCGCACTTCAGCGCCAACCGCACCCGCCCCGGCATCCCGCACATGTCCGTCGCACAGACACATTCCGCGCCCGGTACCCCCCTGATCACCGTGGACGGGGCGGAACACCTGCGCCAGCGGCGCGACGTGACCGGCGAGTTCACGCTAAAGCGCATTACGGGACTCGAGGTCCGACTCCAACAGATCGTCGACGACCGCATCGACGCGCTGCTGGCCGGACCGCGCCCCGCCGACTTCGTCGAGACACTCGCGCTCCCGGTCCCGTCCCTGGCCATCTGCGAACTGCTCGGTGTGCCCTACGCCGAGCACGACTTCTTCCAGGAGCGGACCGGCGAGATGCTGCGCCGGACGGCGACCCGCGAGGAACAGGGCACCGCCATGACCGAGTTGATCACCTACCTGGACGAACTCATGGCCCGCAAGGAGCGCGAGCCCGGCGACGATCTGCTCACCCGACTGCTGGACAGGACGGGAGACCGCAAGACCTCCGCGGGTTTCGGGGTCCTGCTCCTGGTCGCCGGTCACGAGACCACCGCGAACATGATCTCCCTCGGTACGATGATGCTGCTGGAGAACCCCGAGTCCCTCCAAGCACTGCGCGAGGACCCGGCGAAGACGCCCGGCGCGGTCGAGGAGATGCTGCGGTACTTCACCGTCGGCGAGTACGCCGTCGTCCGAGTCGCCGTCGAGGACACGGAGATCGGCGGCACGGTCATCCGCGCGGGCGAAGGCGCGATCGCGCTGTGCAACACGGCCAACCGGGACCCCGACGCGTTCGACGCTCCCAACCAGTTCGACATCACCCGCGACGCCCGGGCGCACCTGGGCTTCGGATACGGGCCGCGTTCCTGCCCGGGGCAGAACCTCGCCCGAGCGGAACTGCGTATCGTCTTCGACACCCTGCTCCGCCGGGTACCCGGACTGCGCTTGGCACAGCCGGTCGACAACCTGTCGTTCAAGGAGGACGGCGTGGTGTACGGACTGCATGAACTCCCGGTGACCTGGTAACGCTACACATCAGCAGCCAGCGACCACAGCCTCCGACCTGGTGAGGAATCGGGTCATCCCGTGAGCGCGGCGAAGTCACTCACGGGATGTACTCACCTGGTGAACCGTGAGGCGAGATGCCGTTACGTGGTGCGCGTACCGGTCACGCTGTCAAACGCCAGAGGGACGTAATCTCGGCGCTTCGTGCTGTGTGGAGTGGGTCGGCAGCGTCCTTGGAGCGTGGATGCCGGGGCTTGGTATCGATCTTGCCCACGACGCGCAGTTGTGCTCCTTGGATGGCGTCGAGCAGGTGCTGACGTGTTCGGAGGCCGAGGTGCTCGGCCAGGTCGGACAGGATGAGCCAGCCCTCGCCCCCTGGACGGAGGCGGGCGGGCAATCCGGCGAGGAAGCTGTGGAGCATGGTGCTGTCCGGGTCGTAGACGCCTTGTTCGACAGGGCCGGTCGGACGGGCGGGGAGCCAGGGCGGGTTGCAGACGACGAGGTCGGCGCGGCCTTCGGGGAACAGGCCAGGGCCCGCTACCTCGATACGGTCGCTCAGCGCCAGCCGACGAACGTTCTCCCTGGCGCAGGCCAGGGCGCGTGGGCTGATGTCGGTGGCCACAACGCGCTTGACACCGCGGTGCGCCAGGACCGCGGCGAGGACGCCGGTTCCCGTGCCGAGGTCGAATGCCGTCCTGATGGCGGAACTGCGCCGGGTCGCCGGCGGCAGTGGCGCGTGGGCGACCAGGTCGACGTATTCGCCTCTGCCGGGTGCGAACACGCCGTAATGGGGGTGGATGCGAGTCCCGAGCGCCGGCACGTCGATCCCTTTCAGACGCCACTGGTAAGCGCCGATCACTCCCAGCAGTTCCCGCAGGGAGACCGCCATGGGTCCCTTTGAGGGGCCGTAGGCTTCCACACATGCCTGGCGGACGTCGGGGGCCCGGCGCAACGTCAAGGTGTAGTCGTCGGCCAGCAGCACCAGGAGCTTTCCGAGGACACGGGCTCGGTGATTGCTGCTGCGTCGGTGCAGGTGGAAGGTCTCGCTCGGGGACGTGCTGGACCTGGTCGGCTTGCGGTCGATGCGACGGCCCATCGCTTGCAGGAGTTGCCGGGCGTTGTGGAAGTCGCCTTGCCAGAGCAGGGCCGTTCCTTCGCACGCCTGTCGGTAGGCGTAGTCGGCCTTCATCCGGTCGTCAGCGACGACGGTTCGCCGGGGAATGGGGGTGGCGTTCTCGGAATGCCAGCGGGCGGACTGGTGGGTGTGGTTTTCGGTCCAGTCGATGGTGGACACCGCGTACTCCTCGTGGTCGAACGTGCAGGGGCACGAAGAGCACTTCGACGAGGAGCAGGCTGAACCCACGCCTGTCCATCGGACAGGCGTGTGCGTTGAGGCAGGTGACCGTTACCGCTCTCGCGTCGAAGCGCGAGAGCGGACGTCCCAGACAACCATGCCGAGCATCAGGGTGCGCCCTTTCGGAGGAGTGGCAGCAGGCTCGCACAGGTGCTGCCCGGATGCCAAACACACCAGCCCTGTCAGACGACGGGCTGGCTTGTTCATCCCCTGGCTGAATCGCGGGTTCCTGCAGGTGAGGCGCCGTGTCATCACAGTGATGAATGCCCAGTCCGGGTGGGCTTCGGCGCGCTGGGGCAGGCGTATGTCGTCGCGTGCGTTGCGGCGCCACGACAGCGATGGCGTATAAGCGGAAGTCCGGCGGGGACGCCTCCGGCGGCACGGGTTCCGCACCGTTGGGGGTGGGCTGGACACGACGGCGGCGCACGGCGCGGGATCGGCATCAAAGATGTGGCACAGGAGGCCAGCCTCTCCCTTGGCACCGTCTCCAACGTGCTCAACAGGCCTGAGCTCGTCGCGAAGGCCACCCGGACGAGGGTTCTGACCGCGATCGACTCGCTCGGTTACGTGCGATCAGAAGAAGCCAAGCAACTGCGCGGCCGGGCCTCACGCGTGCTCACCGTCATGGTCCTCGGCCTCGCCAACCCCTTCTGCGCGGCTCTCGCCTCCGGCGTCGAGCAGGCCGCTCACGAAACCGGCCTCGGCGTCATGGCGTGCACCGGCGCACGGGACCCCGCCACAGCTGCCAGCCGCCTGGCCCTGACGTCCCACCAGATCCGCGGAGCCGTACTGCCCTCGTGTGAAGACATCGGCAGGACGGTCTCGGCCTTTCGCGACAACGCGAATCCCTTCGTCATGGCCGACCAGAACGCCCCGCAGCCCTCCGCCTGCTCCATCAAAATCGACGACGTCACCGGAAGCCGCAACACCGTACGACACCTCATCCGGCTGGGCCATCGCTCGATCTCGTACGTCAGTGGCCCGGACCGCCTCCAGCAGGTGCGGGGCCGGCACCGGGGCGTGCTCAGCGCCATCAGGCAGGCCAGTCTGCCCGCGACGAGTCTGCTGGAACTGTCCTGCCACGACCTGACAGTCTCCGCCGGCAAGGAGGCGGGGGACCGCTTTCTGGGTCTGCGGGAGCGGCCGACAGCGGTCTTCTGCGCCAACGACCTGCTTGCCCTAGGAGTGATGCAGGCCCTCTACGAGGCCGACCTGCGGGTGCCCGAGGGCGTCGCGATCGCGGGATACGACGACATCGAGTTCGCTGCCTCCGCCGTCGTCCCGCTCGCCTCGGTAAGTCGGCCGGCTGCCGCCATGGGGGTTCGGGCCGGGCGCCTGCTCATCGAGGAGGCGACGCCCGACGCACCGCACGAGCACACCCATGGGAGCGCCTTGGCGGAGCAGCCCCGCCGATCACCGGCGCCGTCGCCCCTCCTGTAGCACTGCGATTCAGCCCTGTGCCGGTGTCTTCGCATCGTCCCGGGCACGCAGCATGCCCTTGATGACCTTTCCGCCTGCGTTACGAGGAAGTTCGGGTACGACCACCAGGCCCTTGGGCATCTTGAAGGACGCGAGTTTCCCGTCGGGGAAGCCGGTCAGCGTCCGCAGCAGCAGGTCGGCGTCCGGCGCGAGCGTGACGTATGCGACCGGCACCTGACCCCAGCGCTCGTCGGACCTGCCGATCACCGCGACCTCCAGCACGAAGGGATGCTCGGCGATGACGTTCTCCAACTCGGCACAGTAGATGTTCTCGCCACCGCTGATGATCATGTCCTTCTTACGGTCGACCACCCAGACGAAGCCCTCCTCGTCCTGCTTGACCAGGTCGCCCGAGTGGAACCAGCCGCCGTGGAAGGCCTCCGCGGTCTCCCGGGGCTTGTTCCAGTAGCCCTGCGTCACGGTGGGGCCTCGGCAGACGATCTCGCCGATCTCGCCGACGCCAACGTCGTTCATGGACGCGTCCACGATGCGGTACTGGATGGTCGGGATCGGCCGACCGATCCGAGCTTGCGCAGCGAGTCCTTTCCGCGCAGGACACAGGTGATCGGCGAGGTCTCGGTCTGGCCGAACACCGCGACGTTGAGGGCGTCGGGAAACCTCTCCCCCATGGCCCGAAGCGTCGTGTCGCTCGCGGGCGCGGCGCCCCAGCTGATGACGCGCAGCTTGAGATCACGTTTGTCGATGTCGGGTTGGGCACAGATCAGGTCCCACTGCTGCGGCACGTTGAAGACGATGGTCGCGCCCTCGTGTTCGTAGGCGTCGAGTACGGCCTGCGGATCGAAGGCCCCGAGCCGGTGGATCACCACGGTGCTGCCGACCAGGAAGTTCGCGACGATCGAGCCCAGTCCTGCGATGTGGAAGAACGGGGCGGTCAGAAAGCTGACATCGGAGTCGTCGAAAATCTCCATCGCCCGGATGCAGGTGATCGCCTGCACCTGCATGTTGCGGTGGGACAGCATCACGCCCTTCGGCCGACCGGTGGTGCCCGAGGTGTACATGATCAGCGCGGTGGACTCCTCTCCGATGTCCGGCAGTCCCATCGGCTCGTACGCGGCCACGAGGTCGTCGTACCCGGCGTGCGTCCCGGTCGCGTCCGACTCGCCGATGACGATCACGGTGGTGATGGACGCGGCCGTGGGCACCGCCTGGAGCAACGGCAACAGGTGTGCGTCGATCACGACGGCCGACGGCGTGCAGTCGGCCAGGATGTGGCCGAGTTCCAGCGGGGCGAGCCGGAAGCTGAGTGGGACGGCCATGGCTCCAAGGCTGTTCGCCGCGAACACGCTCTCCACGAACCACGGGTGGTTCAGGGTGAGCATGGCCACCCGGTCGCCCGTGCGCACGCCTCGGTCGGCGAGTGCGGCCGCCAGTTGCAACGATCGCCGCGACAGCTGAGCCCAAGTCGTGGTGGCGCCGAGGTAGCGCAGCGCGGGCCTGTCGGGCCGCATCATCGCGTGGGTGGCCGCCTGCGCCATCCAGTGGTGACGGAAAGACCAGGTAGGAGCTGCGTCGGTGGACATGCCACTCCTCGGGTTCCAGGTGGTCGGGGGGATTCGTGCGCCATTGCATGGAACTCTCCCAAGCTCTATCCCACCCCGCCCTCACCGGCATGCCCCGACCAGACCTCCAGGCGCTGATCGACCGGATCACCCTGCCCTACCAAGCCGCCCTCGAAGAACGCCGGCATCGCCAGCGCGGCGGTGACAGGCAACCGGGGACCCGCAGCGGCCTCTTCCGCCAAAAGATCACCGACGCCGACCGGATCCTGGCAACTGTCCTTTCCCAACGAGGTCTATGCGATCAACAGGCCCTGGCCGCCGTGTTCGGCGTCAGCCGCGGCACCATCCGCAACGCCATCGAGGACGTCCAGCCCATCCTCGACCAGGACCAATACGTCGTGACACCCGCCGAACGACGCTTCGCCACGGCCGCCGACGTACTCAAGTTCGTCACGGAAAGAGGTGAAACACCATGTTGATTCCTTACGGCTTCAGTGGACGCGGCACCTCTGCCAGGCCACGCCGAGGAAGACGGTGCGGATCGCGGCCACCAGCCCGCTGTGGCTGTCGGAGATGACCAGCTGGACGTTCTCCAGGCCACGGGCCCGTAAGGACCGCAGGAACTTCGTCCAGAACGGCTTCGACTCGCTGTCGCCGACCATCAGCCCGAGGATCTCGCGGTGCCCGGTGGCGGAGATCCTCCCCCAGCCTCCGGCCGGGGGTACCCCCAGTCGCGATGACCACGGCCTGCGAGGCGATCCGGTGATTCACCCTCGCCTTGCAGTAGGTGGCGTCCAGGAAGACGTAGGGGAAGACGGTGTGATCCAGCGGCCGCTCTTTGAACGCGGTCAGTTCCTCGTCCAGCTCACCGCAGATCCGCGAGACCTCGGACTTGGAGATCCCGCTGTCCGCACCGAGTGCTTTGACCAGGTCATCGACCGAGCGGGTCGAGACACCGTGCACGTATGCCTCCATCACCACGGCGAACAGCGCCCGGTCGATCCGGCGTCGGCGTTCCAGCAGCGACGGGAAGAACGACCCGCTCCGCACCTTCGGGATCTTCAGGTCCAGGTCGCCGGCCTGGGTGGTCAGCAGGCGTTCGCGGTGTCCGTTGCGCCAGGTGGTGCGCGTCTCGGCGTGCTCGCCCGGGGCCGCACCGATCGTCTCGGTGGCCTCGGCCTCGATGAGCTCCTGCAGGATGCGCTCGCACACCACCCTGATTGCTTCAACTCCATCGGCCCGACGTAGCGACTCCAGCAGCCGCATCAGCTCAGACTGGGACAAGGCCATCGCGTGCTCCTCCGGTTGAACTGCCCGTTCACCACGGAGACTTACGCGATGGCCTGCCCTTGTTCAGAGAGCATGCACCGCCAGCGGATGCACGCCCCGGGCAGACACCCGCGCGTTCCGGAACCCTGCCTGGCTACACCACTTCGTGGCAACGCCGTTGCATTAGCCGTCAGGCCCGGCGTCAATGTCTCCGTCCTTGACCATCTTGAAGTCCAGTGTGTACGTCTGAACCGTGCGTGGAT
>NZ_JBEZLQ010000065.1:0-11224 GCF_040652235.1 Streptomyces sp. NPDC048277 | reverse complement strand
GAGGCGGTGCGCAGCAGGCGGTCCTTGGGGTGGAGTGGCGAGGCGGTCGTCATGCCCCCATCGTAGGGAAAGACCATTCGTTCTGGTCGCCTCCCCCTGCCGGTCGCCTCCTCAGCGACGGCAACTGGCGCCGACAGACGTGGTGGCCTGCGGTAGACGGCGCCCACTACTTCGACGGTGACGGCGAGCAGTAGCTGGAGGTTCAGCATCTCCTCGGCTACGAGAGCTTCCAGACCCAGTCGGAGACGAACGGCGTCGACTTCTGCTGCGCGGCCGACACAGCGGGCAGGTGACGCCCGCGTCGGCGCCGGATCGCACGGTCAGGGTTTTGCGCCGTCT
Organism: Streptomyces sp. NPDC048277; assembly: GCF_040652235.1. Classification (NCBI taxonomy): domain Bacteria; kingdom Bacillati; phylum Actinomycetota; class Actinomycetes; order Kitasatosporales; family Streptomycetaceae; genus Streptomyces; species Streptomyces sp. NPDC048277. The sequence goes on along the minus strand of NZ_JBEZLQ010000065.1, from coordinate 10,885 downwards.
GACGCCACGCATGCCCTTGCCGGTGCGGCAGGTTGCTGAAGCGGTCGCACGGGCTGGTTCAGGGCTCGTCCGGTACGTTCATGCGCTGCGCATCCCCCGGGCCTCGGGTGACGGGCCGGACGACCGCGGTGGGGCGGCCGATGCCGCGGGACACCGGTGCGGTCTCCAGCGCGCTGAGCAGTCGTTCGGTGTCGGCGATCTGGTCGTCCCAGACCGCGCGCACGACATCGATACGCAGTTCCGGCTGTTGCAGGTTCGCGAAGTAGTTCGTCAACGCCAGCCCCTGCGGGCCCGCTTCGGTGTGCAGGGCGATCATCCGGGCGACGAGCCTGGCCTGGACGCCGTAGACAGGGATCTGTGGTCCACGGGGTGCGATCAGGCCGATGAAGTACAGCTTCTCCGCTCCGGAGGGCAGGATCCCGCCGGAGTATCGCACTGGCACCCCGGAACGCCAGGCGATCCGGTCGTCGGCGAGGAACGGAAGCGACACGTCGAACCCGGTGGCGTAGACGATCGAGTCGTAGTCCCGTGAGGTGCCGTCGGCGAAGTGGACCGTGTTGCCCTCGAAGCGGTCCACGCCGGGCCGGATGCCGATACGGCCGTGATGGACCCAGTACAGCAGGAGATCGTTGACGGTGGTCGGGCCGTCGGCGAGCGTCGCCGCTTCCGGCACCGGCATGCCTGGGTAGTTCTCGGGCTCGCCGATGGAGACACGGGCGAGCAGGCGGTTGATCAGGTCCTGTTCGGCGGGGCTGTACTGGGCGAGATGGGGAACCTGCGCCCGGGGCACACCGAAGTACGCCTTGGCCTGGAAGTGTCGGCCCTTGCGGATGACGACGTCGACCTCGAGACGGTGCTGCGCCACGTCCACGGCGATGTCGCACCCGGAGTTGCCGGCGCCGACGACGAGCACCCGACTCCCGGCGAGATCACCGATGTTGCTGTACTCGCACGAGTGCAACTGCGTGCCGGCGAAGTCGCCGGGCACCGCCGGCACATGCGGGCTCCACAGATGTCCGTTGGCGATCAGGACACCGTCGAACACACCCTCGTCACCGCGCGTGGTCCGTACACGCCAGCCGGCCGAGCCGACCGGCCCCGTGCCGCAGGGCTCGGGAGTGACGGCGAGGACCTCGGTGTCGAAGGTGATCAGGCCGTAGTGGCCGTGGTGGCGGGCGTACGACTCGATGTAGGCGCGCACCTGGTCGCGGCGTGGGAAGTGCGGGTAGTCGTCGGGCATCGGGAAGTCCTCGAACGTCGTCATGTCGCGCGAGGTGATCAAGTGGAGGGCGTCGTAGTCAGTGTGCCAGTGGCCACCGACCCGGTCGGTCTTCTCGAAGCACGTGACCTCGTAGCCGGCCTTGAGCAGCTGCTGGAGCGCTGACAGGCCCGCGGCACCGGCACCGACAACGCAGTATCGGGGCATTCCGCCTCCTTGGGCTCGACGGACTTCGCGGCGCTTCGAGGGCACCGGGTCGGTGGACCGACGTCTTGGCTGCTCCTCCGCCATGTGTTCAGGAAAGAGTCTGCTCAGCGCCCCATACCCTGGTCCATGGCATGATGGCGAGAATTGCCAAAGGTCTCCCCTTGAGCAAGAGCCCCGGTCGGTCCAGGAGGTCGTGATGGCGACGTCGGTCACGCTGCAACAGCTGCAGTACTTCCTCTCCGCCGTGCAGCACGGGTCGCTCTCGGCTGCGGCGGAGGCCCACTACATCGCCCAGCCCAGCCTGTCCGAGCAGATTCGCCGGCTGGAGAGCCAGCTCGGGGTGAGTCTTTTCATCCGGACCAATCGCAGGCTCATCCTCACCGATGCCGCGCGGACCCTGGTTCCCTACGCCGAGCGCACGATCATGGCCGCCGAGGAGGCCGTGGCCGCGGTGGACCCGGTGCGCAACCTCACCGGTGGCACGGTCACCTTCGGCACCTTCAGCAGCGCCCATTACTTCCTGCACGCCGACCTGGTGACGAACTTCCGCGCGCTTCACCCGCAGGTGCGCGTGTGCCTCGCGGGCATGAACTCCGTGCAGGTGGCGGACGGCGTGCGCGACGGCGACCTCGACGCCGGCCTGGTCGCCCTGCCGGTGGACGACCGCGGCCTCGACGTCAGTCCCGTCGTCTTCGAGATGGAGGCCGTCTACCTCTCGCGCAGTCGCAGCCGTGTCCGCGGTCCGCTCAGCATCGAACAGGTCGCCGAGGCCGACCTCGTCCTGACGGAGGCGCATCTGGGAGACATGGACCCGACTCGCCGACAGCTGGTGACGAGGGCCCAGAACGCCGGTGTCGCGCTGCGACCGGTGGTGGAGGTGGAGTCCCCGGCCGCGGCACTGGAACTCGCCGCGCGCGGCGTCGCGGACACCGTCATCTCGTTGCCGCTGGCACGCGCGCTGGGAGCGACGCGGACGCTGCACTGGGCGTCACTCGATCCGCCGCTCGCGGAGACCTTCGCGTTCGTCACCCGTCGTGACGCCACGCTGCTTCCGGCGACCGAGATCCTCATTCGGCTCGCGCGGGAGATCCTCACCCGCCTCACCTGAGTCGGCCGACGTCCGCCGCGCGGTTACGGCGATGTAAGTTCCCGCCCGATTGTGTGACGGCTCCGCAGCTCCGGATGGGTTCCTCACGACCCACGAAACCGGCCCTGAACTGCGCAAGCGCTCCTTCATGTGTGCGCTGCGCACGGTCTGCTCCAGGGAAAACCTCTGACTGCTCTCGCAAACAACGGCTTCACCCGGAGGCGGGGCCTGCCAACACTGTCGTCAACCCGAACGCACCGATAGGACAGTATTCGCGAATCGGGCATGGTTGGCATTTTTCATTGTGTGTCGGATAAGGCTCAGAGCCCGAATCGAACATCACCCGAATGCACGCCCCGATATCGACGCAATCGGTATCCATGCACGGACAGGAGCGGACCGATGGCCTTCAGTTTCGGCGCGCGAACCCCACGAACATCACCACTACCGCAAAGCGGGGGTGTGCACGTGTCCGGGCTCCACAAGTCGTTCGGCACTCAGACCGTGCTGAAGGACGTCGACCTCGACATGGCCGCGGGCGAGGTGGTGTCGATCATCGGGCCTTCGGGCGCGGGGAAGAGCACCTTCCTGCGATGTCTGAACTACCTCGAAGTGCCGACCGCGGGGACCATCGAGATCGGCGGTGTACGAGTCGACGCAAGCCGGAAACGCCCCGACGGCGCCTGCCTCGATCAGCTGCGCAAGGTGACCGGGATGGTCTTCCAGAGCTTCAACCTCTTCCCCCACCTCACCGTGCTGGAGAACATCACGCTGCCGCAGCGCAAGGCGCTCGGGCGTGGCAAGGACGAGGCGGTCGAGGTCGCCAACACGCTGCTCAAGCGCGTCGGCCTGATCGAGAAGGCCGGCACGCATCCGTCCCGGCTGTCCGGAGGGCAGCAGCAGCGCATCGCCATCGCCCGCGCGCTCGCGCTGTCGCCGAAGGTGATGCTCTTCGACGAGCCGACCTCCGCCCTGGATCCCGAACTGGGACTGGAGGTGCTCGCCGTCATGCGGGACCTGGCCGAGGACGGCATGACGATGATCGTCGTCACGCACGAGATGCACTTCGCCCGCGACGTCTCGAACCGCGTGATGGTCATGGCCGACGGCGGGGTGCTGGAGATCGGGCCGAGCGAGCAGATCATGACGGCCCCGACCCACGAACGCACCAGGAAGTTCCTGAGGGCGGTGCTGGACCGGTGAGTGCGATGCTGAGCCAGATCGCGTCCGGGATCGGTTCGACCCTGCTGGTCACCGGCCAGTCGCTGCTCTTCGGCGCCCTCCTCGGGCTTCCTCTGGTGGCCGCACGCAGGTCGCGGTACGCGGTGCTGCGCACCGTGGCCACCACCTACATCAACTTGGTGCGCGCGATTCCGCCCATCACCTGGCTCTTCCTCATCTACTTCGGACTTCCGCAGTACGCCCTGATGGTCGACCCGATGACCGCCGCCGTCATCGGCTTCTCGGTCATCTCCTCGGGCTACCTGGCGGAGGCGTACCGCTCCGGTCTGCTCAGTATCTCCGCCGGGCAGTGGGAGGCCGCCACCGCGCTGGGACTCGGCTTCATGGCCCGCAGCCGCTACATCATCGGGCCGCAGGCTTTTCGCGTGACGCTGCCGATCGTCGTCGCCTTCACCATCGGACTGCTGAAGGACTCGGCCCTCGCGTCGACCATCGGCGTTCACGACATGACGTACCAGGCCAACATGGCGGCCAAGGAGGCCCACAACGGTCTGCAGGCGTTCTGCGTCGCGGGCGCTCTCTACATCGCGATGAGCCTGCCGCTCGCGGTCGTCACCCGCCGCGTCGACCGGGCGATGCGACTCAAGGTGGAGGTGGTCTGATGTCGTTCGTCGCCCAGTGGGCCGACTGGCTGCCCGATCTCGCTCCCGGACTGCTGACCAGTGTCCAACTCACCGCGCTGTGCCTGCTGTTCGGCATGCCGCTCGGGCTGCTGCTGGCGCTGATGATCGAGAGTCCGGTGCTGCCGCTGCGGTGGGGCGCGTTCCTCGCCATCGAGGTCGGCCGTGGTGCCCCCGCACTCGTACTGCTGTACCTGTTCTACTTCGGCCTGCCCGAAGCCGGCCTGACGCTCGCCGCGTTCACCACCGCGGTGATCTCGCTGTCCTGGACCACCGGAGCCTACGCGAGCGAGCTGTTCAGGGCCGGTCTCGCCGCGGTGCCGCGAGGGCAGAAGGAAGCGGCACTGACCACAGGACTGCGCGGCTGGAGCGGCTTCCGCCACATCGTCCTGCCCCAGGCCCTGCGCATCTCCACCCCGCCGCTCGCCAGTCTGGCGGTCACCATCTTCCAGGCCAGTTCCCTCGCCTTCGTGGTCTCCGTGCCGGAACTGATGTCCAAGGCGTACGCCCTGAGTTCGCTGACCTTCGAGTACCTGAGCGTCTTCTGCCTGACCGCCGTGCTCTACGCGGCCATCACGCTCGTCGCCCTCGGATTCGTCCGGATCGCCGAACGCAGGCTGAGCCGGCACCTGTGAACGCCCCCTCATCCTCAGCGGCTCCCGGCGCCGAGGACGCGGGCCCTCTGAAAGGAAAGACCATCATGAAGCACCTCCCCCGTCGCTCCCGCACCACCGTCCTCGCCGGCGGCGCGGTCGCCCTCACCCTCGTCCTCGCCGGCTGCGGCGGAAGTTCGACCACCTCCTCCGTGTCGTCGAACTGCACCCCGAAGCAGACGTTCAGCACCGTCAAGAAGGGGACCCTGACGGTCGCCACCTACGACTTCAACCCGCACACCATCCTCAAGGGCGACCAGCTGTCCGGCGTCGAGGGCGACCTGCTCAAGGAGGTCGCCGCCCGGGAGTGTCTGACCCTGGCCGTCTCCTCGGCCGGCGGCGCCAACGCCGCGGTCCCCTCGGTACAGTCCGGGCGAGCCGATCTTGCCGCGGGCGACTGGTGGCGTACCAAGGCGAGAGCCAAGATCGTGACGCTGAGCGACCCGGTCTACCTCGACCAGGGCGCCATCATCTCCAAGGCCGGCTACAAGAACCTTGCCGCGCTCGACGGCAAGAAGATCGGCTCCGTCGTGGGCAACCTGTGGAACGACGAGATGACCAAGGTGTTCGGTGACAAGTTCGTCATCTACCAGGACGGCGAGTCCGAGTTCAGCGACCTCGCGAACGGACGTATAGACGCCGTGATCGACAGCGTCGGCGCCACCGTGGCCCGCTTCAAGACCAGCCCGATCAAGGGCGCTCAGATCGTCTCCATGCCGGCCGACCCCCGGGTGCCCACCTCGGCCGCACCCGGTCAGGTCAACTGGCCCACCAGCAAGAAGAACCCCGAACTCACCGCCGCGATCAACGCACAGATCACCGCCCTCCGTGCCGACGGCACCATCGCCAAGATCCTCAAGAAGTACGGCCTCGACGCCAAGGCCGCCGTGGTCGGCAACCCGCGCGAACTCTGATCGCCGCCCCGGTACCCGGGCTCGCTCACCGCATGTGCCGGTGACCGAGCGAGCCCGGTGGCCGGGAGGGAAACGCGACCTCGGACCCTCGGAACCAGTCGGAGACAAGAGCGTGGAAGAGTTCATAGTCATCGGGGCGGGGCTCGCCGGAGCGTCCACCGCCTGGCACCTGTCCGCACGAGGACACCAGGTCACCGTGCTGGAACGCGCCGAACCCGGCAACCCGCTGGCCAGTTCGCACGGATCGGCCCGCATCTTCAGGTACGCCTACCCGAATCCGCTGTACACCGGCCTCGTCGTCCGTGCCCGGCGCGGGTGGGACGAACTGGAGCGGGTCAGCGGGGCCGAGCTGCTCACCGAAGTCGGGTCGGTCGACCACGGAGACCTGCGCGATCCGTACCGGCTCGCGGCCGGGCTGGCCGCACACGACATCGAGCACGACATACTCACCGCCGCAGAGGCGAGCGAGCGGTGGCCATATCTGCGGTTCGACACGGACGTGCTCTGGCACCCCGGAGCCGGCGTTCTCGACGCCATCGGGAGCGTGCAGGCCATGCTCCGGGTCGCCGAAGCCACTGGAAACGCCAGGGTTCTCACCGGCTGGCCCGTCCATCGTATGGAACCCGTGGCCGGGGGGTACCGCGTGCACACGGCGGACGGACGCACCCTCGACGGCGCCCACGTAGTGGTGACCGCCGGCGGCTGGCTGCCCACGCTGCTCGGCGAACTGTCCCTGCCCGCAGCGTTTCTCGATCGCTTCCCGCCCTTCGAGATCAGACAGGAGCAGGTGTTCCACTTCCCCTACCGGGATCTGTCGGCGGACGGAGAGCCCGAGACGGTGTGGCCGAGCTTCATCTACAAGGGCTCCGACATCCAGACGTACGGTCTCCCCGGCGGGCGGGACGCCCAGTACCGAGGCCACAAGGTCGCCGAGTACAAGGGCGGGCCGGTGATTCCCACCGCGGACGATCACCACAAGGGCGTGATCGAGCCGGGCGGCCGCGCGCGGATCGTCGACTTCGTGTCCCGCCTCGTGCCCGGAGTCGAACCGGAGTCGTACGCCGAGGCCACCTGCCTCTTCACCCTGACCCCGTCCGAGGACTTCGTGTTCGACCGTGTCGACGGCATCACCGTCGTGTCGCCGTGCTCCGGCCACGGTGCCAAGTTCGCACCGCTCCTAGGCGAACTCGCGGCCGACCTCGCGACCGGCGCCGGCGATGTCCCCGCCGAGTTCCGGCTGGCCGCCCACGCCGCAGCTGCTGCGGGCCGATAGGGCGGCCGAGCCAACCATTCCGTTGACCGTTGCTCACCGTCGGCTCCTGCCGGCGGCCCACATGTGGAGGACCACCACCATGACCACTTCCGTTGCCCACCGACTCAGCGGCCGGGTTGCGCTCATCACCGGCGGAGCACGTGGCCAGGGTGCCGCGCACGCCCGCCGACTGGCGTCCGAAGGAGCCACCGTCGTCATCGCGGACGTGCTGGACGAGGTAGGCGCCCAGACGGAAAAGGAACTGCAGGAGGCCGGATACGACGTGACCTACGTCCACCTCGACGTCTCCGACGAGACGTCCTGGCAGGACGCGTACGCCCTGCTCGACGGTCGCCACGGACGTCTGGACATCCTCGTCAACAACGCCGGCATCATCCACGAGACCACCCTCGCCGAGGAGAGCCTGGCGGCCTGGAACAGGCTCATGGCGGTCAACCTGACGGGCGCGTTCCTCGGCATCCACACGATGATCCCGCTGCTGCGCAACGGTGACCGGCCCGTCGTGGTCAACACCTCGTCCGTGTACGGGCCGTCCGGGGCGATCGGGTACGCCGCCTACGGGGCGAGCAAGTCCGGCATGCTCGGGCTGACCCGTACGGCCGCGCTGGAGCTCGCCGCCGACGGAATCCGGGTGAACGCCCTGGTCCCCGGCGGGGTCAACTCGGCGATGAACGAGCACGAGCCGGACAGCGGTGTCCTGCGCGAGACGCCGCTCGGGCGCCGCGCCGCCCCCGACGAACTCGCCGCCGCCGTCGCCTTCCTGGTCAGCGACGACGCGAGCTTCGTCACCGGCACCGAACTCGTCGTCGACGGAGGTTTCCGCACCCGCTGATCGACGGGGGAGCGGCAGACGGGCGCCCGGCTCCCACGCCGCAGACCCGGGAGGGAACGTGTCGTGGGTGCCGTCCGGCGCGGACGGCCGCTGACCCTGCTGACCGATGTGGGCAGGGCGTGCAGGGACCCAGGAAGTGCCCAGAAGGAACGTAGCTTGTCGACACGGCGCCAGGAGGCCAGCTCCAGACCCCTGGATGTGCAGGTCGATCAGCTTGGGCAAGCCCCGGGAGACCTCATCGGCATGGTCTGTGCCCAGTTCGCCGACGACGACCTCATCACCACGTCCCATCGGACGACCTCGTCGACGCTCCGTCATAGCCACCGCAGGGCTCTAAGGCGTCAAGTCCTCGTTGGTGGGTCCGTGGATTCCCCAGCGGTTCCAGAGCGTGTGATGCCAGACATCTGCGTCGGGACCCGGGCGTGTCACCGGCGGCAGCGGTCCTGGACTGGTCTCGATCAGGTGCACTAGCGACCAGGCAACGCCGTAGCAGTCGTCGAGGCTGAAGCAGGCAGCCAGAGCATGCGCCGCGTCGGGTGTGACGGGTGCGGGGATGGCTTCGAGCTGTCTGAATCGACGGTCGACGATCTCCTCCTCGTCGGTGTCCCAGTCGGGGAGGGGGCCGTCTGTGACGAACGCCTGAACCTCGGGTCTCATCTGCGAATGATCGAATGATGTGGGTGACCTGAGCAAGGTGCGTTGGCGTGGTCAGGCGGCAGGGCGGCGGCGTGCCAGTCTGCGTGGTTGTCGCGGCGCCTGCGGTAGTGGGCCTTGGCGCCTGGTGAGGCGGTGATCGCGGAGGAGGCCCACAGGTAGCCGGCATGGCTGAGGCGGTCGTCTTACACCTACCGTCGGGTGATGCTCGACTTCTTGCCGGAAGCCCGGGTGATGGGCGAGGCGTCGGCGTATGCCTTCGGGCCGCGGGCGTCGGCGAACCTGGTGCGGTCGTCTCCGATCTCGGCGAGCACCCGGGCGCCGAGCTGGATGCCGAGTCCGGGGAAGCTGAGGATGATTTCAGCGTCCGGGTGCTGAGGGAAAGCGTCCTCCACTGCCTCCGCCAGATTGTCGGCCGCGGCGCAGGCGGCCTTCAGCTGGCCCAGGAGTGCGAGCATCTGCTTGCCGAGCGCGTCCTCGACCAGCGGTGGCTGGCGGGCCCAGTCGGCGCGAAAGATCTCCCGCAGCCGTTTGGCCTCTGCTTCGATGCCGCCTTGGCGTCCGACACGTTTGAGTGCGGCCTGCGCCTGCGTGCGTGTCAGCCGTGATGCCTGAGCTGATGTCGGGGCCGCCTTGAGGAGTTCGTGCGCCTCTCGGCGACACAGACCGTTCTTCCAGGGCTCGAAGGCGGTCTGCGCGGAGGGGTCTTGCGCAAGAGGGAGCGGAGCTGGTTGGAGATCTGCTGCCGGTTCCACGTCGCGTCCTGCTGAGCCCTGGCGAACACCGCGAGGGCCCGAGCCAGGTCGCTGTCCTGCGGCAGCGGTCGGTGAGCGTGCATGTCGGTGCGCAGGATGTTGGCCAGGACCAGGGCGTCTCCGGAGTCGGACTTCTTACGGGAGACGGAGTGTCGGTCGCGGTAGCGGGTGGCGGCCATCGGGTTGATGGCGAAGACCTGCCGACTGTCCGTCCGTAGCACGGCGACGAGCAGGCCGCGTGAGGTCTCGATCGCGACTGGGATCGGAACCTCCTCTGTGCCGCCGTATTCGGCGAGCAGGTCCAGAAGAATCTTCCGTCATGCCATTCCTGCTTCTCACAAGCTCATGCCGTCCACGCAGCGACCTAATCCCAAGACTCTGCCCTTTGGCTGGTCCGCCACCTCAGCGGCTGTTCGCGGCACCAGCTCATCCCACGGGCCTTGGTATCTGCGGGAACTCGGTCCGCTTGGGCTTCACAAGAGGTCACCGTGGAACGGGCTCGCACCACCAACTCCAACGAGTTGTCTTCCGAGAGGTGTTGACGCCCGGCGGTGCTGGACGGCGCCGATCTTTCGGGACGCATCGCGTGCCAGGAGGGATGTCAAACGTCCGTCCAGCGCCAGCGGGCATCAACACTCCTGGGTTGTAAGACCAGTGGTGACCGCTGCGGAGGCACCGGACACCGCCGCTCTATGACTGGGCCTCAGCCTGGCCGGCGTGCTACAGGGCATACGTCCGGCGCCCGCGCAGCTGCCACTACCGCGAGTGCGGGGATCGCGCGCCGCTCTATGCGGAGGTCTCAGCAGACCCGGTTCGCCGGAGGCGTCGCAACCCTCTCCTCCAACACCCCCAGAAGCTTGCGCTTCATCGAGACTGCGCACGTTCGAGTTCGACGCGAACCCCGCCATCCACCGGGCTGCGATCCACACCCTTGCTTCCTGCGAGTGGGTTCGCAAGGGGCTGCCGTTGTGTCTGATCGGCGACAGCGGGACCGGCAAGTCGCACCTGCTGATCGCGCTGGGCACCGAGGCCGCGATGGCGGGCTTCCGGGTCAAGTACGTGCTGGTGACCAAGCTGGTCAACGAGTTCGTCGAAGCTGCCGACGAGAAGGTGTTGACCAAGACGATCGCCCGTTACGGACGGGTCGATCTTCTCTGCATTGACGAGCTGGGCTACATGGAGCTTGACCGGCGCGGAGCCGAACTGTTGTTCCAGGTTCTGACCGAGCGCGAGGAAACGGCGGCAACATCATCGAGACCGGCAGCGACTCCTATCGCCTGGCCCACACCAAAGCCCGCCAACAGGCCACCACAGCCTCATAATCGGCCACTCCCGGGGCGCCCCTATAGGCCGACGACCGAGCATGCATCATGATCGGAAACCGGCGGCGCACGAAGCGGGGGAAGATGATGGCAGCTCCAGCAGAAGC
>NZ_JBEZLQ010000064.1:0-12212 GCF_040652235.1 Streptomyces sp. NPDC048277 | reverse complement strand
TGCGTTTCCGACTCTATCAGATCTTTTTCCGATCCGATTTCCTCGGTGCTTTCCAGGTTCCCGCTCTCGCGTTTCCCTTTCCGGCGGTTCCGACTTTATCAGAAGTTCTGAGTCGGAATTTCCACCCGGTCCGGGGTGACCGGATCCAGTCCATGAAGCACTGGGGTTCCCGGTCGGGCGGAGCCGTAAACGTACTGGAGCGGGGCTCCTCGATGCAAATCGAGGAGCCCCGCTCCGGGTTCGCGCGTACGCGGGGTCAGACCTCCACGACGACCGGGAGGATCATCGGCCTGCGGCGATACGTGTCCGAGACCCACTTGCCCAGGGTGCGCCGGACGAGTTGCTGCAGCTGGTGGGGTTCCACCACGCCGTCCTGGGCCGAGCGTTCCAACACCTCCGCGATCTTCGGGAGGACGTCCGCGAACGCCGAGTCGTCGATGCCGGAGCCGCGGGCCTGGACATGGGGTCCGCCCGTGATCTTGCCGGTGGAGGAGTCGACGACCACGAAGACCGAGATGATGCCTTCGTCTCCGAGGATCTTGCGGTCCTTGAGCGCCGGCTCGCCGACATCGCCGACCGAGAGGCCGTCGACGTACACGTACCCCGCCTGGACCTTGCCGGAGATCTTCGCCTTGCCCGCGACGAGGTCGACGACGACGCCGTCCTCGGCGATGACGATGCGGTCGTGCGGGACACCGGTGAGGGCGCCCAGCTCCGCGTTGGCCCGCAGGTGACGCCACTCTCCGTGCACCGGCATCAGGTTCTTCGGGCGGCAGATGTTGTAGAAGTACAGCAGCTCGCCGGCGGAGGCGTGGCCGGAGACGTGCACCTTGGCGTTGCCCTTGTGGACGACGTTGGCGCCCCAGCGGGTCAGGCCGTTGATGACGCGGTAGACCGCGTTCTCGTTCCCGGGGATGAGGGACGAGGCCAGGATGACCGTGTCGCCCTCGACGATGCGGATCTGGTGGTCGCGGTTGGCCATCCGGGACAGGGCCGCCATCGGCTCGCCCTGGGAGCCCGTGCAGACCAGGACCACCTCGTCGTCCGGGAGGTCGTCGAGCGTCTTGACGTCCACGACCAGGCCCGGCGGGACCTTCAGATAGCCGAGGTCCCTGGCGATGCCCATGTTGCGGACCATGGAACGGCCGACGAAGGCGACCCGGCGGCCGTACTCGTGGGCCGCGTCCAGAATCTGCTGGATGCGGTGGACGTGGCTGGCGAAGCTCGCCACGATGATCCGCTTGCGGGCACTGCCGAAGACCTGGCGCAGGACGTTGGAGATGTCCCGCTCGTGCGGGGTGAAACCGGGGACCTCGGCGTTGGTGGAGTCGGTGAGGAGGAGGTCGATGCCTTCCTCGCTCAGCCGTGCGAACGCGTGTAGATCGGTCAGACGGTTGTCCAGCGGGAGCTGGTCCATCTTGAAGTCGCCGGTGTGGACCGCCATGCCCGCGGGGGTGCGGATCGCCACCGCCAGGGCGTCCGGGATGGAGTGGTTGACGGCGATGAACTCGCAGTCGAAGGGGCCGATGCGCTCACGGTGCCCCTCGGCCACCTCGAGGGTGTAGGGGCGGATGCGGTGCTCCTGGAGCTTGGCCTCGATGAGGGCGAGGGTCAGCTTGGAGCCGATGAGCGGGATGTCCGGCTTCTCGCGGAGCAGGAAGGGGACACCGCCGATGTGGTCTTCGTGACCGTGGGTGAGGACGATGCCCTCTACGTCGTCGAGGCGGTCCCGGATGGACGAGAAGTCCGGCAGGATCAGGTCGATTCCGGGCTGCTCCTCCTCGGGGAAGAGCACTCCGCAGTCGACGATGAGCAAGCGCCCGCCGTACTCGAAGACGGTCATGTTTCGGCCGATCTCACCGAGCCCGCCGAGCGGGGTGACGCGCAGGGCGCCTTCGGGGAGCTGCGGGGGCGCGCCGAGTTCAGGATGCGGATGACTCAAAAGACTCTCCTCACCACGCACGCCACGTACCGGTCGGGCACGTGGCGCGCGTGACGTTCGTGCATAAGCAGTTGTCGTTTTTGTGGGGTGCGGGCACACCGGTGGTCCCGCTTATTCAGTTGTGAAGCCTTGCTGCGCGGACAGCCGCGCAAAGTCTGTTGTCAGAGCTGTACCCCGCCGGCGGCAAGATCGATCTTGAGCTGGGCAATCTCCTCGGCCGAACATTCGACCATGGGCGCGCGCAGGGGCCCGGCGGGCAGGCCCTGGAGGGTGAGCGCGGCCTTGGTCGTCATGACGCCCTGGGTGCGGAACATGCCGGTGTAGACCGGGAGCAGCTTCTGGTGGATCTCCGCCGCCTTCTGGACGTCACCGGCGGTGAAGGCCTCGACGAGGGCCCTCAGGTCCGGGGTGACCACATGGCCGACGACGGACACGAAGCCGACGGCGCCCACGGAGAGCAGCGGGAGGTTGAGCATGTCGTCGCCGGAGTACCAGGCGAGGCCGGACTGGGCGATGGCCCAGCTCGCGCGGCCGAGATCGCCCTTGGCGTCCTTGTTGGCGACGATCCTCGGGTGCTCGGCCAGGCGGACGAACGTCTCCGTGCTGATGGGGACGCCGCTGCGGCCGGGGATGTCGTAGGTCATGACGGGCAGCTCGGTGGCGTCGGCGACGGCCGTGAAGTGCCGGTACAGGCCCTCCTGCGGGGGCTTGTTGTAGTACGGCGTGACGACCAGCAGGCCGTGGGCGCCGTCGCGCTCGGCCTGGCGGGCCAGCTCGATGCTGTGGTGGGTGTCGTTGGTGCCGACGCCGGCCACCACGTGGGCGCGGTCGCCGACCGCCTCCAGTACGGCTCGTACGAGGTCCGATTTCTCCGTGTCGCTGGTGGTGGGGGACTCGCCGGTGGTCCCGTTGATGATCAGGCCGTCGTTGCCTGCGTCCACCAGGTGGGTGGCAAGCCGCTGCGCGCCGTCGAGGTCGAGTGCGCCGTCCGCCGTGAAGGGCGTGACCATGGCGGTGAGGACCCGCCCGAAGGGGGTCTGCGGAGTGGAGGTCGGAGCCATGGGTTACACGCTACTCGGTGCTCACGGCGCGGTCTGCCCTTGGGGTACGGGGAAAGTCAGGACAAATGCGGAGCCCGGCACTGCCTGCTCGGGGGTTCAAGCAGTGCCGGGTCCGTTTGATCAGGCTAGATGAACTTCGCTAAATGCCGCAATACGGACACCTCAAGAGGCTGATCCGTACATCTGTGCCGAGCACGACAAGAAGCGCGACCGGCAGGCCGTACTACGGCGCGACACGGCCGTTGGCGTTGAACGCGGCGTGGGTGAGCGGCATGAGCCTGGCCCACTCCGCCTCCATCTTCTCGCCGACCATCTCGATCTCCCGCTGCGGGAATGACGGCACCTTGGCCAGCTCGTGCTGGGTGCGCAGACCGAGGAAGTGCATCAGCGAGCGGGCGTTGCAGGTGGCGTACATCGAGGAGAAGAGGCCGACGGGAAGGACCGCACGGGCCACCTCGCGGGCGACACCGGCGGCGAGCATCTCCTGGTAGTGCTCGTACGCCTGGATGTACGACTCGTGCATCGAGCGTTCCACGATCTCCTGCTGGGCTTCGGTGCCCGGCACGAACTCGTACTTGCCCGGACGGCCCTCCTGTACCAGCTTGCGGTCCTCGCCGGGGACGTAGAAGACCGGCTGGAGTTCCCGGTAGCGGCCCGACTCCTCGTTGTACGAGTTGTGGACGACGAAACCGTTCGCGAGGAAGTTGTGCCAGGGGCCTTCCACGGAGAGGTCGTACGTCATCTCCTCGCCGGCCGCCTCGACGGCGACGATCTCGTCCGGCACCGCCTTGGCGACCTTGCCGCCGTGCTGGGCCAGTGCCTGCTCCCCCGCGCTCTTGACGGCGTGGCACGCCTCGCAGGCGGGAGCGAGGTTCTTCTCGTCCAGGGCCTGGAGCAGGTCGCCGGCCACGGGGACGACGTGGTCCAGGGCGAGCTGCTCCCGCGGGAAGTCCTGGCCGCACAGATGGCAGCTGTCGACCTCTTTGATGAGCCTCTCGCGCTGCATCGAGGTCCATACGCCGATGCCACGGCGCAGGCTCGGCGGGACCAGAGCCTGCGACGGGTCCGGCGCCGGGCCGGCGACGAGCACGGCGTCCCCGACGACGAGCTCTCCCGCCTTGCACCAGCCCTGGGGCGTGAACAGTGCGTGGTCGACCGTGCAGCGGAGTGTCTTGCCCGAGGCGGTCGTGATCTTGACGAGCGGTTTGACACCCGACTCGATCACGTCGACGATCCTGGCCCGCTGGGCGAGCAGGGTTTCCTCGTCGTAGCAGCGCACGTGGTTGCGACGCACCGATTCGAGCTTGCGGATGCGGGTGCTGGGGTGCAGCTCCCGGAACTCGGCGACGGCGGACTCGGCCGCCTCGCGGTTCTCGTACAGGCCGAGGTAGTGGTCGGTGTCGCCGCGCCGCACCTGCGCCATCCATTTGCCCGCCCGGCTGTGCCAGGTGACACCGCCGGCCGAGTGCGGCAGGCGGTCCTCGACGCCCAGGTGCCAGAGCCTGTACAGCTCGGCGATGGTGTGCCGGCGCAGGTGACCGGCCTCGCTCTCCAGGGTGATCTCGGTGTCCCCGGCGATGCACCAGCCCACGCGGTGCCGCATGAACTCGCGGAAGACGAAGATCGGGGCGCTGATGAAGAAGGTCATCGAGTTGTGCTCGAAGGGGCTGCCGTGCCGGTCCCGCATCAGGTAGTTGATCAGGCCCTTGGAACGCTCCGGGTCCTTCTTCAGCTCGTCCAGGGACTGCTCGCCGGCGGTGGAGACGCGGGCTGCCCACAGCACGTCGGAGTCGGCCGCGCTGTGCTTGACCAGCTCGACGGTGACTTCGCTGCGGAAGCTGGGCTTGAGGTCGTCGGCGGGGGTGTCGGTCACGGCTCGGAGGGTCCTTCCATCACGTCTCTCGGGCGGCGCCCACTCTACGGCCCGGCACCGACAACGGGGCGTTCGGTACCGGGGCACGACATACGCCGGCGAAATTCTGTGAATTCGGTGAAACCGGGCACCTTTGGGGTCACTCGCCCGTCTGTGTAGATGACAGACACTCGTTCGACCCCAGAGGAGAAGTACCGCCCATGTTCCGTCGGCGCGAACCGGTCCCGTTCGCCTTCCTCTCCGAAGCCGACAGGTTCCGCAGCAATGTCGCTCCCCCGCCCCGGCAGCGGTCGTCCGTGAGCCAGATAGCCGGGCGCTGGCTGCTCGGGCTGACCATCGTCGCCGGGCTCGCGGGCTCGCTGGTCCTGGGCATGCCGGCGCTGTCCACGCCGTCCGGCACGGCGACCCAGCAGTCGCAGGCCTCTCAGGGGCGCTGACTCTTCCGGACCCCCGTGAGTGGTGAGCGGGAACACGGCCGGATAGCCTCACCGGGCACAGCCCATGCATGGATTGAGTGAGGACCAGCCGTGCCCCTGCCCTTCCTGACGGCCGACCGCACCTTCGACGCGGCACCCGACACCGCGCTGCCCTACGACGACCGGGACCGCTGGCGGCGCCCCTACCGGCCCGGGCCGTGGCGGGTGGGCGGGGCCGCCCTGTGGCTGCTGCTCGCCTCGTTCGTGCTGTTCGCGGCGGTCGCGCTCGCCCTGACCGGCTCGCTCGTCCCCGCCGGGGTGGTCCTCGGCATCGCGCTGCTGATCATCGCCGCCGCGCTGCGGATACTGCGCATGGGCGTGTGGGTGAGTGCGCGCGGAGTGCGTCAGGTGGGTCTGCTGTACACGCGTACGGTGCCCTGGAAGCGGGTCGTGGCGGTGCGTACGGCTCAGCAGCCGGTGCGCTGGATGGGGCTGCCGCGCACGGTGCAGGGACAGGCGCTGACGCTCGTGCGCACGGACCGGTCGCCGGAGGACTCGGAGCCGCTGCTGACCACGCACGGGATGGACTTCGTGGGCCGGGCGTCGGCCTTCGACCGTGCGGCGGACATGGTGGAGGCGTGGGCGGCGGAGTACGCGCGCGGCTGATTCCTTGGAATGGCGAAGGGGCCGGTCCGCGGTATGCGGATCAGCCCCTTCTTCGTACAGCCTGTACGGCTCAGGCCTCCATCGGTTTGCCGTCGTGCAGGGCGATGGCGCGTTGCATCGCCTTGCGGGCGCGCGGGGTGTCCCGGGCGTCGTGGTAGGCGATCGCGAGGCGGAACCAGCTCCGCCAGTCGTCGGGGGCGGCCTCGGTCTCGGCCTTGCGTTTGGCGAAGACCTCGTCGGCGGAGTCCCGGTCGATCCGGCCGCCGGGGGTGCGCTTGAGTTCGTCCACGGGCAGGCCGCCCTCGGCGTCGAGTTCGGCGGCGAGGGCGTTGGCCCTGCGGACGAACTGGGTGTTCTTCCACAGGAACCACAGGCCGATGACCGGCAGGATCAGCACCGCCACCCCGAAGGTGACGGTGAGGACCGTGCCGGTCTGGATGAGCATCACGCCCCGGCTGCCGACCAGGATGAAGTAGAAGAGGAGGACGGCGGCCGTGATGGCGTAGGAGATCTTCGCGCGCATGTCAGGAGGTCTCGTATCAGCCCAGGTCCAGGAAGTTCTCCAGGCCGAAGGTCAGGCCCGGAGTGGTCACCACGCGGCGGGCGCCGAGCAGGATGCCCGGCATGAAGCTGCTGTGGTGGAGGGAGTCGTGGCGGACGGTGAGGGTCTCGCCCTCGCCGCCGAGCAGGACCTCCTGGTGGGCCAGGAGACCGCGCAGGCGCACGGCGTGGACGGGGATGCCGTCGACGTTCGCGCCGCGCGCGCCGTCCAGGGCCGTCACCGTGGCGTCCGGGGCCGGGGCGGTGCCGGCCGCGCGGCGGGCCTCGGCGATGAGCTGAGCGGTGCGGGTGGCCGTGCCGCTCGGCGCGTCCACCTTGTTCGGGTGGTGGAGCTCGATGACCTCCACCGACTCGAAGTAGGGCGCGGCGATCTGGGCGAACTTCATGGTGAGCACGGCACCGATGGAGAAGTTCGGGGCGATGAGCACGCCGGTCTCCGGGGACTGGGCGAGCCAGCCGTTCAGCTGCGCGAGGCGCTCGTCGGTCCAGCCCGTCGTGCCGACGACGGCGTGGATGCCGTGGCGCACGCAGAAGTCGAGGTTGCCCATCACCGAGGCGGGGGTGGTGAGTTCGACGGCGACCTGGGCGCCGGACTCGGCCAGGGCCTCCAGCTTGTCGCCCCGGCCGAGGGCGGCGACCAGCTCCATGTCCTCGGCGGCCTCGACGGCCTTGACCGCCTCGGCGCCGATCCGGCCCTTGGCGCCGAGGACCGCCACGCGCAGCTTGCTCATCTTCGTTCGTTCCTTACGGGAGGGGCCTTACCGGTGGTGTGTCAGGCGACGGCGTCGTGCAGGCGTGCGGCCTGCTTGTCCTTGAGCGGGCCGATGACCGACAGCGACGGGCGCTGTCCCAGGATGTCGCGGGCGACGGAGCGGACGTCGTCCGGGGTCACCGCGGCTATCCGGGCCAGCATGTCGTCCACGGACATCTGCTCGCCCCAGCACAGCTCGCTCTTGCCGATACGGTTCATCAGCGCGCCGGTGTCCTCCAGGCCGAGGACCGTGGAGCCCTGGAGCTGGCCGATGGCACGGCCGATCTCGTCGTCCGGCAGGCCGTTCTCGGCGACCTGGTCGAGTTCGTCCCGGCAGATCTTCAGCACGTCGTGGACCTGCGAGGGACGGCAGCCTGCGTAGACGCCGAACAGGCCGCAGTCGGCGAAGCCGGACGTGTACGAGTACACGCTGTAGGCCAGGCCGCGCTTCTCGCGGACCTCCTGGAAGAGCCGGGAGGACATGCCGCCGCCGAGGGCGGTGTTGAGCACGCCGAGCGCCCAGCGGCGGTCGTCGGTGCGGGCGAGGCCGGGCATGCCGAGGACGACGTGGGCCTGCTCGGTCTTGCGGCCGAGGAGTTCGACGCGGCCGGCGGTGCGGATCGTACGGCTGCCGTCGCGCGGGGCGATCGGGGCGGCCGCGGCGGTCCTGAAGGCGCCGGCCTTCTCGAAGGCCGCGCGGACCTGTCGTACGACCTTGTTGTGGTCGATGTTGCCGGCCGCCGCGACCACCAGGTGGGTGGGGTCGTAGTGCTTCTTGTAGAAGCGGCGGATGCGGTCGGCGGTGAGGGCGTTGACCGTGTCGACCGTGCCGAGGACCGGGCGGCCGAGGGCGTTGTCGCCGAACATGGTGTGCGCGAACAGGTCGTGCACGCAGTCGCCCGGATCGTCCTCGGTCATGGCGATCTCTTCGAGGATCGCGCCGCGCTCGACGTTGACGTCCTCTTCGAGGATCAGGGAGCCCGTGAGCATGTCGCAGACGACGTCTATGGCGAGCGGCAGGTCGGTGTCGAGCACGCGCGCGTAGTAGCACGTGTACTCCTTCGCCGTGAACGCGTTCATCTCGCCGCCGACCGCGTCGATGGCGGAGGAGATGTCCAGGGCGGAGCGTCGCGTGGTGCCCTTGAAGAGCAGGTGCTCCAGATAGTGCGTGGCGCCGTTCAGGGCGGGGGTCTCGTCGCGGGAGCCGACGTGGGCCCAGATACCGAAGGTCGCGGAGCGCACGGAGGGCAGGGTCTCGGTGACGATGCGCAGGCCACCGGGGAGGGTCGTCTTACGGACCGTGCCGATGCCGTTCTCGCCCTTGATCAGGGTTTGGGTACGGGCGACGGCCCGCGCCTCCGAAGAGGTGCGGGCCGTCGCCGTGGAGCTGCTCGACGTCACTTGTCGGTGTCGTCCTTCGCGTCCTCGTCGGAACCTTCCTCGCCCTCGATCACGGGGATGAGGGAGAGTTTGCCGCGGGAGTCGATCTCGGCGATCTCGACCTGGACCTTCTGGCCCACACCGAGGACGTCCTCGACGTTCTCCACGCGCTTGCCGCCGGCCAGCTTGCGGATCTGCGAGATGTGCAGCAGACCGTCCTTGCCGGGCAGCAGGGAGACGAACGCACCGAAGGTGGTCGTCTTCACGACCGTACCGAGGTAGCGCTCGCCGACCTCGGGCATCGTCGGGTTGGCGATGCCGTTGATCGTCGTACGGGCGGCCTCGGCGGACGGGCCGTCGGCGGCACCGATGTAGATGGTGCCGTCGTCCTCGATGGTGATCTCGGCGCCGGTGTCCTCCTGGATCTGGTTGATCATCTTGCCCTTGGGGCCGATGACCTCGCCGATCTTGTCCACGGGGATCTTGACGGTGATGATCCGCGGGGCGTTCGGGGACATCTCGTCCGGCTTGTCGATCGCTTCCATCATCACGTCGAGGATGTGGAGGCGGGCGTCCCGGGCCTGCTTCAGCGCGGCGGCCAGGACGGAGGCCGGGATGCCGTCCAGCTTGGTGTCGAGCTGGAGGGCGGTCACGAACTCCTTGGTGCCGGCGACCTTGAAGTCCATGTCACCGAAGGCGTCCTCCGCACCGAGGATGTCGGTGAGGGTGACGTAGTGCGTCTCGCCGTCGATGTCCTGGGAGATCAGGCCCATGGCGATACCGGCGACGGGGGCCT
The DNA here is from genome assembly GCF_040652235.1 of Streptomyces sp. NPDC048277. Taxonomy (NCBI): domain Bacteria; kingdom Bacillati; phylum Actinomycetota; class Actinomycetes; order Kitasatosporales; family Streptomycetaceae; genus Streptomyces; species Streptomyces sp. NPDC048277. Next base: position 2,766 of record NZ_JBEZLQ010000064.1, on the reverse strand, counting down.
TCAGCGGCACACCGGCGTTCAGCAGCGACATGGTGGAGGCGCAGACCGAGCCCATGGACGTCGAGCCGTTGGAGCTCAGGGCCTCGGAGACCTGGCGGATCGCGTAGGGGAACTCCTCGCGCGTCGGCAGGACCGGCACGAGGGCGCGCTCGGCGAGGGCGCCGTGGCCGATCTCGCGGCGCTTCGGGGAGCCGACGCGGCCGGTCTCGCCGGTGGAGTACGGCGGGAAGTTGTAGTTGTGCATGTAGCGCTTGCGGGTCACCGGGGAAAGGGTGTCCAGCTGCTGCTCCATCCGGAGCATGTTGAGGGTGGTGACGCCCAGGATCTGGGTCTCGCCACGCTCGAACACCGCGGAACCGTGCACCCGCGGGATGGCCTCGACCTCGGCGGCGAGCGTACGGATGTCCGTGACACCGCGGCCGTCGATGCGCTTCTTCTCCTTGATCACGCGCTCGCGGACCAGCTGCTTGGTGAGCGAGCGGTACGCGGCGGAGATCTCCTTCTCGCGGCCCTCGAACTCCGGGAGCAGCTTCTCGGCGGCCAGACCCTTGACGCGGTCCAGCTCGGCCTCGCGCTCCTGCTTGCCCGCGATGGTCAGCGCGGAGGCCAGCTCCGGGCGGACGGCGGCGGACAGCGCCTCCAGGACGTCGTCCTGGTAGTCGAGGAAGATCGGGAACTCGCCGGTCGGCTTGGCGGCCTTCGCGGCGAGGTCGGCCTGCGCCTTGCAGAGGACCTTGATGAAGGGCTTCGCGGCCTCCAGACCGGCGGCGACGACCTCCTCGGTGGGCGCCTCGGCGCCGCCCTTGACCAGCTGGATGGTCTTGTCGGTGGCCTCGGCCTCGACCATCATGATCGCGACGTCGCCGTCCTCCAGGGCGCGACCGGCGACCACCATGTCGAAGACGGCGTCCTCGAGCTCGGTGTGCGTCGGGAAGGCGACCCACTGGCCGTTGATCAGCGCGACGCGGACGCCGCCGATCGGGCCGGAGAAGGGCAGACCGGCCAGCTGGGTGGACGCGGACGCGGCGTTGATCGCGACGACGTCGTACAGGTGGTCGGGGTTGAGCGCCATGATCGTGGCGACGACCTGGATCTCGTTGCGCAGGCCCTTCTTGAAGGACGGGCGCAGCGGGCGGTCGATCAGACGGCAGGTGAGGATCGCGTCCTCGCTCGGCCGGCCCTCACGGCGGAAGAAGGAACCCGGGATCTTGCCGGCGGCGTACATCCGCTCCTCGACGTCCACCGTGAGGGGGAAGAAGTCGAGCTGGTCCTTGGGGTTCTTGGAGGCGGTGGTGGCCGACAGCACCATGGTGTCGTCGTCCAGGTACGCCACGGCGGAGCCGGCGGCCTGCTTGGCCAGGCGGCCGGTCTCGAATCGGATGGTGCGGGTGCCGAAGGCGCCGTTGTCGATGACGGCCTCGGCGTAGTGGGTCTCGTTCTCCACTAGCGTTTTCTCCGTTACTTGTCGTCTTTTGTCCCGCACTGCCCGTGTGGCAGGGGGACGGTGACGGAGAAGCGCGCCGTGCTGTGCGGGCCGGTCTTCGATCGAAGCACCCGGGGCTCGCTTCCCCCCGGGGGCCACTACCGAGGACCGGCGGCGGCTTGGGTGCGCTTCTCCTCGTTCTGGGTCGTACGTCGTTGTGTGTCGTACGTCGTTACGTGTCGTGCGTATTGCGTTGTGCTACCACACTACAAAGCGTGAGTGACACTCCGCACGTTTCCGCACGTACGGCAAAGGGAGCGGCCCCGGATCTGCACCGGGAACCGCTCCCTTCATCGCGTGTTACTTGGCGCCCGCCGCACCGCGGCGGATGCCCAGGCGGTCGACCAGCGTACGGAAGCGCTGGATGTCCTTCTTCGCCAGGTACTGCAGGAGGCGACGGCGCTGACCGACCAGGATGAGCAGACCACGACGGGAGTGGTGGTCGTGCTTGTGGGTCTTGAGGTGCTCCGTCAGGTCGGAGATCCGGCGCGAGAGCATGGCGACCTGGACCTCGGGAGAGCCGGTGTCACCCTCCTTGGTGCCGAACTCGGAGATGATCTGCTTCTTCGTGGCGGCGTCGAGCGACACGCGTACTCCTCATGGTCTGTGAGTGACTCCCGAGCGCCCCCGGTCTTCATCGCGGGGAAGCTTCCATGACTCAGGAGGCGGGGTCCGCCGGGCACGGTCTCCGGGGTCCGCGGGGGACTCCGGGGGTACGTGCACAAACGGCCGTCGTCAAGAGTACCAGTGCTGGTGGAGGGTTCTGAACCGGAATACACCCGGGCCGCACAAGCCCCTACGAGGGCGTACGACCGCCAGTAGTGTTTCCGTCACAGCCTACGTACGTCGGGAAGGGGTCGCTGCGGGATGAGCGAGACGGCTGAGGAGATGAAGGCGCGCAAGGAGCGGGAACGGGACGAGCTCTACGCGCTCGACATCTCGGGCGTCGAGTGGCACTGCGCGCCCGGTACCGAGCAGGACGAGGAGCGGGTCGAGATCGCCTACCTGCCCGAGGGGGCCGTGGCCATGCGCTCGTCGCTCGACCCGGACACGGTGCTGCGGTACACGGAGGCGGAGTGGCGCGCGTTCGTGCTGGGCGCGCGGGACGGCGAGTTCGACCTGGAGCCGAACGAGCGCAACGGGGGCCTGGCCGCCCAGTGAGCGGTGGCAGGCCGTCCGTGACCGGATGTGCGGAGGGGGGGGGCGCGGGGGCGGGGGGCCCCCCCAAGGCAAAAGACACCACGTAAAACAAAAAAAAAAAACAAACAACGAGTATTTAGTTT
>NZ_JBEZLQ010000063.1:0-12529 GCF_040652235.1 Streptomyces sp. NPDC048277 | reverse complement strand
TCCACGCACGGTTCAGACGTACACACTGGACTTCAAGATGGTCAAGGACGGAGACATTGACGCCGGGCCTGACGGCTAATGCAACGGCGTTGCACGAGAAGGGACACGACCTTGGGGAGGGATGAACCCTGCCGACTTCTGGAACGTTGACGGACTTCGGCTGGGGGTTCCTTGGGGAGATCAAGAAACACGTCAAAAGACGCGTCGACACATTGATGCACTTTGAGGGGCAGCTGTCCCACGACGACTTCCTCATCTTCGTGGCCGCCCCTCAACTCGGGACACATGACGACTACTTCGGCATGCCGAGATGGCCTGTCTGCGTGAAGGCGGCGATGAGGCGTCTGCGCGGCGAGGACGAGGAGTTCCTCCGTAAGCGCGGCGATGTGATGCAGCGCATCGGTCCGGCGCCGGACGCGGTCGCCTCAGACCTGGAGACGACAGAAAAGGCGCTGCTGAACGCCCCTTGGGAACTGGGCGCCGAGGTTCTCGACTGGTTCGCATGGAATCCGATTCTGAGAGTGCCTCGTCCAGCGCCTCCAGCATGCTGACGCGCCACAGGGCAACAACCGCCCAGCCCCCTCTCATCTCACATGTCACCGAAACCGATCCGAGGCTCGACGGCACTCAAGGCCGCTGGTGATCTCGCGTCGCCGGTCAGCCGGCCGCGGAACAAGGCCAGGTGTTCGCAGAACGTCCCTATCCGCAACCTGTCGGGCGACAACGCGGCTCAGGCCACGTCGTGGATGTTGTGCTCGGTCAGGTCGGATGCGTGCCGGGCAACAGCGCGGTAGTCAGCATCGTCATGGAGGACGGCCAGACCGTGATGGGCAGCGGTGGCAGCGATGACGAGGTCCACAGCCGAGGCACTGCGATGCTCCCCGGCCTGGGCCATACGGTGTTGCACCGCGCCGATCCAGCGCCCCGCGTTCTTCGGCACCGAGACGTCGGGGTAGAGGTCGGTGAACATCTCCGAGATCTCGTCGTACTCGCGTCCGTTCCGGGCACTGTGGAGAAACTCGGCGCGCTGCACGTAGCAGGACGCGATCGCTCCTGCGTCGATCGCGTCGTGCCAGGCCGATTGCAGTTTTGGATCGCGGAGCAGCCGGACCAGGCCGGACGTGTCGAGCAAGTAGATCACCGGCTGTGCTTCTCCGCTCGGTGCAGGCGTTCGGCGTCCTCGACGGCACCCCACTCACGCGCACGCTCGAAGTGGCGGCTGATGCGCGCCGCACGCTCCTGCTGCTCAGCGTAGAAGCGCAGAGCGAGATTGACCGCCTCCTTCTTGGTCCTGACCTTGGCCAGAGCCATGGCACGTTCCAAGGCGTCATCGTCGATGTCGATCTGGGTCACGGACATGCAGCACCTCCCGCACAATGTTGGTGATGTGTATAGAAGAATACGTCACCAACATTTGCGGTGCCACGTCTCAGCGCCGGATGCCGGCATGTGCAGTCGCGACGGACACTCCAGACAAGCCAGAGAGGCGATGCGGTCCGTTCGGCGCAGGCGTCGTGCGCGTCCGTGCCAGAAGGCTTGTCGGGTCTCCGGCTGTCTCTCGGCAAGCCAGTCGTCCGCGTCCGCCGTCGTCCCGAACGTGATCGGAGCCGGACGCATCACGCCATCAGGACCCGGACAGCGGGCCTGGTGGTTGCGGTTCGCTCCCGGGCAGGAACCCGCCGGCGTCGCCGCCTCGGCCAGACGTCGGCGGCACGTCTGGGGCGTCCACGCCGTCTATGTCACCACCGTCAACCAGGTGTCGCGGACGGCGGCCACACCGGCACCACGGAACTCTTCGTGAACGCCCAGTGGGAGGCCACCCGTGTTGATGGACAAGCCCCGCCGGGGCTTCTGGTGCGATTGCTGGACCGACGACCTTACCGACCGGATGCAGTGGCCGGCACATCGCGCATCCTTCGATGCCTACTCCGCACCTCGGGCAGACAGACGGGGCGCCATCGCGCTCCGCGCCATCTCACCGGCACTCGACCCGGACGCCGCGGACGAAGTCTGGGCATGGCTCCACGACGGCCGCGCAGCAACCCGACGAGCCCTGCCCCCGCTTAGAATCCTGCACGGTGTCCGTCACCCGGGCCACCACGCGCATCGCTTCGACGATCCGGCCGGTCACCTTCCTGCCACGGGCACACCGCCAAGGCGTCGAACTTCCGCCCTGCACATAACACTTCAAACAGCACGTCATGGACTGAGGCGGTGCCGGCCTGGAACTGTCGCCGGGCCGGCACCGCTCCGTGAGTCACGGTGCCGGCCACTGAAGGAACTCCTGCCCGAGGGGATCTGGCTCGCCCGTTTCAGGGTCGAGTCCTGCGAGCCACCGGCGTTGCGCTTCGCGCCAGTGCACGAACGGGGCGGTCTTACCCCAGAGGGACGCATCCCCAAGAGGACACTCGTCGAACTCGGCGCGCATCATCCTGACCAGGAAGTCAACCATGCCGCAATCGAAGAGCTTCCAGTGTGAGTCGCCGTAGCCGATCTGACGCCGCCAGGCCACAACGGGCCACCTGTCAGGGTTCGGGTCGAGCGTCAGCCAGCCCAACTCGTTGGCATTGCAGCCGGAGCCCCAGGGCAGGACCGAGCTGCCGTCGGCTTCGATACCGGGGACACCACCTTCGCCGTCCCAGAGATCCCGAAATGGTGGCACGCTGTCCACGATGCTGCCGGGGTCCCACTGCAAGTAGTCGACGGGCAGCGGCCCGAGGATGCCGAGATCTCCGATGTCCCCCGCGCCGTAGACCGACATGAATGCCTTGTAGTCGCTTGGCAGACCGACTCCGAGAGCCTCTTCGGCGTCGGCCCAGTCCACTTGCTCATCCGCCCCGTGCTCATGGGACACGAGACCGAGCAGCGGCTCCAGAGAGCTCTCAGCGGACACGACGCTCCTTCCATCGGCACGGGCCCTCACCGTAACTGCCCGCACTCACGCCCACAGGTGGATATGACCGAAGGCCATGAGTCGATCACTGCACAGAGCGGTCCGTGGTCAAGGCAATGCCTTCGGCGGGGGATCGGCTGACACCGGGATGGCGGGGGCGCCGTTCCCGACTGCGGGTCCGTAGTGGCGCGAGGGACGCTGACAGCACGCCCCTGTGCCTAATCGAAACCTGAGGCCGATCGGACAACGGACACTTAGGCTCACGGCATGGCATGCACAAACGCAGATCTTGCCCGCGACCTGGCCCCCACAGGAGTGCTGCGCGCCTCGATCAACCTCGGTAATCCGGTCCTCGCTCAGGGCACCCCTGAGTTGCCGTCCGGGATCACCGTCGAGTTGGCTCACGAGATAGCCGCACGCTTGAACCTGTCAGTGGAGTTCGTTTGCTTTGATGCGGCCCGAAAGTCATACGCCGCGATGGCTGAGGGGCAGGCTGACCTTTGTTTCCTCGCTGTGGACCCGGCTCGTGAAGCGGAGGTCACGTTCAGCACGCCGTATGTGCACATTGAGGGGGTGTACGCGGTACCAGTGAACTCGGCATTCGCCTCCGCCGACGAGGTTGATCGGGGTGGGATCCGCATCGGTGTCAAGAAGGGGTCGGCGTACGACCTGTACCTGGCCCGCACCCTGCGCCATGCCACTGTCGTGCGCGGCGATGAGGGCGTCGATGTTTTCCATGCCGAGGGCCTGGACGTGGCGGCCGGTATCCGTCAACCGTTGAGCTCGCACGTCGCGCAACGCCCCGACCTACGCCTGTTGGAGCCTGCCTTCATGACGATCCGGCAGGCCATCGGCACGACGAAGACGAGAGGTACGGAGACCACACGGTTCCTCAGCGAGACGGTGGCCGAGCTGCTGGCGTCCGGATTCGTCGCCCAGGCGCTGTGCCGCTCCGGTCAGGAACCAACCCTGGCCGCCCCTGCCGCAACCTGATTGTGGGCTCGGCAGGCATGGGCAGGCATGGGCAGGGGGGATGAATTCAACGTCCGCCGGCGTGTTCTTCTCGCAGGCGACTGCCCTTCGTGCTGCGCAGAGGCCCAGAGGCGATCCATCGCGTTGATCTCGTCATCGATCCAGATGTACGAGCGGTGGTCGGCACTCGCGACAGGCGTGCCAGATTCATGCCAGATGCGTACGTGAATGCGAGCACGGCCCCCAAGGCCTCCCCGGCGGGTTGCGGCACCGGCCATCCGTCCCTGCGTCGCCGGTGGCCCACTCCGGCCGGTGTCACTCGAATGGAGTAATCAAACGCGCCACCCATATGGGTGAAGATCAAGCTGAGTAGTGCCCCAACCGAGGCAATCCGTGAAAGGGAAACCGCATGCGCATTCGACGAACTCTCGCGGCCGTCATCGCCACGGCAGCCCTCGCCGGGCTCGGCCTCACAGGTGCCGCCACCGCCACGGCCGCCACCCACAACGCCCCCGCCACCGCCCACACCGAAAGCCTCACCCCGGGTGAGTGCGTGGACGGCGGCGGAAAGGTGGTCGGGATGAAGTGCGTCGGCGGTACGGGCGACGGGCAGATGGTCGACTGACGCCCACTGGGCACCCCGCAGCCACGCGCCGCGGGGCGCTCCCGCGCGAGCATGCTGCACCATCACGTTTACACCGAGATGCGTACGCCACCAAGAGCTCGTAGCAGGATCACGAGTGGGCCTTCTTGAGCCGGCGCCGGCAGATGAGGCCGCAGGCGAGGGAGACGAAGGCGTCGTGGAGTTCGGTGCGGCGTGCCCAGCGGACGGCGAGTCGTTTGAACTGGTGGAGCAGGGCGAAGGTCTGCTCGACGACGTAGCGGAGCTTGCCCATGTCTTTGATGTTCAGGCAGCCCTTGCGGGAGATGACGGGCAGGATCCGCAGGGCTTCTGGGCGTCGGCGGGGCCGGCCGGGCCTGCCCGCGACGGGCGGGATGCCGTCGACCAGGGCGAGGGTCTTGGTGACGTCGTCGTAGGTCAGGTGGTGTTTGCTGCCCGTCTTCCGCCGGTCGACCGGCGACTGACCAGTGTCGGCGCCCCCTTATGTCGCGCGGATGTGGGAGCCATCCACGCAGGCCCGGGACCAGTCGAGTCGGCCGGCTGCATTGAGCTCGGCGAGCAGGACGCGGTGGAGCTGGTCGAAGACCGCCGGCCTTCTGCCACCGCTCCAGTCGCCTCCAGCGTGACGATGGTCTCGGCGCTCGCCGTGCAGGTGCTCACCGGGCACTGGAGGGTGGGAGCGCAGTACCGGAAGGAGATCATCGAGTTGCTGGGCTCTCCCGAGTGGGGCCTGAGTGACGATGCGCTCATGGCTGCGGTCTCGGGCGCGGGGGAATTCCTGCGCGACGCGTTCGACGCCGAGCTGCTTCGCGCGCTACTGAAGCTCGCCGAGGAAGGCCGCGGTGAGTACGACGATGATCTCATGCAGCGTCTCGCGGTGGAGGCGATCGCCAGAGCGCTGGGGGCCGGCCAGGCCGAGTCGATGGGACCGCCCGAAGGCCGTCACGCATGCGCAGTGGTCACAGGGCCTGCTGAGGGTTGGAGCCCGTTCGGGTAGGGAAGACCGGTGTGCTTCTGCAACGAGGCATTCCGGCTGACGGCCGCTTCCATGACCTGGGAGGGGTCGAGTCCGGAATGGCGCTCTCGCGTTCCTTCGGACCGAGGGCATGCCCATAGCGTGCCCTCAAGACCGGTCAACCGCGGTAAACAGCGGTGCGAGGCTGTGCTCTCGGGCGCCGCGCGAGGGTACATATATCCAGGTCAGAAGCTATCTGACCGTCCAAGTGCCGTCGCTTCCCAAGCTGAGAGCGCGAGTTCGGTTCTCGTCACCCGCTCCATGGAGAAGGCCCAGGTCAGAGGCCCGGGCCTTTTTGCTGTCCATGATGATCAGTTGTCGCGTGCCAGATTCGTGCCAGAAGGCTTGTCGGGCGCTCTCCGCGTGGCAGCGGCCCGCGCCTTACGGACCGTGGCATCCAGCCCGGACCATGGTGTCCTTGAGCGTGGCCCCGGAGCGCGTGGACAGTGTGTGCCCCGTGTGCCGGAGATCGTAGAACCGGAAGCCCTCGGGCATGCCGACGAGCAGCCCATCCGGCCCCTGCTCGGCGAGGCGAACACGGACGCGCAGGTTGTCGAGGTCGGCATCCCGGGGGCGGAGGCCGGCCAGCTCTTCCGGCCGCATCGGACCGTACGCACCGAGGTGGACCATGAGCCGCCAGCGCATCCCTACGGCGTTGGTAGCGATGCGCCGCTCAGCCGCCTTCTCCTTACCGGCTGCCCTTGATCCGGCACGGATTGCGAGTGATCGACTCGTCGTCCACGGCTGTCTCCATGATGGCCTCGAGGAGTCGGTACGCCTTGGCCGTCATCGTCTTGGGCATGCCTGTTCCCCTCAGACCCGGATTCACGGGCTCGGCCCCGCGTCAGGTCAGGAGGTACGCCTTCAGGATCGTCACCGCGTAGGTGTTGCCGGTGGTGTCGGTCAGGGTGGATTCGAAGGAGACCGAGCGGGCGTGCGCCGGGTGGGTCAGGGTGAGGGTTCTTGCGCCGTGGGCGGTGGTCACCGGGGTGGGGGACCAGGTCTTGCCGGCGTCGTAGGAGACCTTCACCGTCAGGGACTTCAGATGGGTGGCCGCCGGGCCCTGGAGGGAGAGCGGGATCGTGGTACGGCGGCCTGCGGGGGCCGTACCGGCCGGGGTCAGCTTCGGGTGGAAGCGGACCGTGGAGAGGGGGAGGGGGACGGAGGTGGAAGGTGTCGTACGGGACGTGAAGGTCCAGGTTGCCGTCAGGCCGGTCGTGGTCGTGGCCACGCTCGTCGGGCGGGTCAGGTTCGTTCGGATTGTGTAGCGGGCCTGGGCGGAGGGGAGTTTCTCCACGGTCTGGCAGAGATCGCCGTCGTTGTCGAGGAGGGTGCTGCCGTCCGCGGTGACGGTCGTGCGGCGTTTCGCGGTGGAGGAGGCGGGGTGCCCGGAACCGTCGGCGAGGTCGGGGACGCACAGGTCGAGGGTGTCGCCGTCGCGCCGCGCGCCGTACCCACCGCCGGTCGTCGGGCTGAAGACGCCGACGTTGTACGTGGCCGCGTAAGTCCGGCCCGCCCGATACGACTTCGCGCCCTCCGTGCCGTAGAAGACGTCCAGGTCGTCCCCGGAGGCGTTCTGCTGGCCCAGGTCGGCCGTCCACGTGAAGCCCTTGGGCGTGGTGACGTAGATCTTCGCGGTCGCCGGCAGCGGGAAGGGGGCGCTCACCGTGCCCAGCGAGAGGGTGGGGCCGCTCCACAGGACGTTGACGGTGCCCTTGCGGTGGGTGACGGATGAGCCGAAGTTCCGCTTCAGCAGGGCCAGTTCGGTCATGCGCGTGGTGTGCCGGTAGCCGGTGGGGAAGCGGTCGGGCAGGTTGTGGAGCAGGTGGTAGGTGGTGCTGCCCTTCTGCCACAGGCCGCCGAGTTGCGTGCTCAACCTCCCGGCCGGGGCGGGCGGGCCCAGGGTCGCGGTGCGCAGGTTCTTGAACGCCCCCAGGAAGAGGGTGCTGTTGTGGGCCTCGCTGCCGCCGGCTCCGGTGCCCACCGCGAGGTTGAGCTGGCCGTCGGACATCCTCGCGCCCTGCGGCGCGGTGATCCCGACCGGCTTCGCCTTGCGCGCGTCGAAGACGACCGTGGTGTCCTTGGTCAGCGAGAGCCTCGGCCGGACCAGCACGGAGGTGCCCGCGTCCTTGGCCGCCTCCAGCACCGTGTCCACGACGTAGTCGCCGCGTGGGACCCGCACCCGGTAGACGCCCTTGGAGATCTGCTCGGAGTCCTCCAGGTTCGTGGTCCAGTACGTGCCCGAGTACCCGAGGATCTCGGTCAGCGGCGCCCGCACCGGCTTTCCGTCCCGGTCCAGGAACTTCAGGGTGAGGTCGTGTGCCTCGATCTCGCGTACGACGCCGAAGGCGGTCCGGACGGCCACGGGGTCGGCGCCGTCCTGTTCGGTGGCGACCACGGTGCCCGAGTAGGCGCCGTCCGCCGCCTCGACGCGGGTGTCCGCGGTGAGGTCGACGCCGGCGGTGCCGCCCGCCGGGACGGTGAGCTGTGCGGAGCTCAGGGTGAACATGCCCGAGGGGGCCGTGCTGCCTCCGGGGCCGGTCGCGGTGGCCGTCAGGTCCAGGGTGACCGGGCGGTCGCCGTCGTTGCGGTACGTGAGGTGCTTGGTGACCGGCCGGTCGTCGGTGTGGGGCCACAGCTGCTTGCCGAAGGACACGGAGGTCTGTTCGCGCACCACGGTCTGGCCCAGTGCCCGGGACACGTCGACCCGGCCCGTCCCCTGCTGGTAGCCGGTCGTGCCGGCGGTCGGGGTGGTGGACGCGGTGAGCGCCTGCTTGATCTGTGAGCCGGTCCAGTCGGGGTGCCGCTGGGCCAGGATCGCGGCCGCCCCTGCCACATGCGGCGTCGCCATCGACGTACCGGACATGGAGACATAGCCGTCGGCGGCCGGGTCGCCCATCCAGCCGTGCGCCGCCTTGGCCGAGACGATGTCCACGCCCGGCGCCGTGAGGTCCGGTTTCAGCGCGCTGTCGGCGGTCGGACCGGTGCTGGAGAAGTCGGCGATCCGGTCCTCGCCGTCGACGGCGCCCACGGTGAGCGCCGACTCCGCGGCCCCCGGCGAGCCGACGGTTCCCGCGTCGGGGCCCTCGTTGCCGGCCGCGGCGACGGTGAGCATGCCGGTGCTCGCGGAGAGGGCGTTCACCGCCGCCTCGACCGGGTCCTGCCCCGGGGTGTCGGCCTGGCCCAGGCTGAGGTTGGCCACCCTGGCGCCCTGCGCGGCGGCCCACTCCAGGCCCGCGATGATGCTGGACTCGCTGCCCTCGCCGCTGTCGTCCAGCACCTTGGCGTTGAGGATCCCGGCACCGGGCGCGACGCCCTTGTACCGGCCGCCGGACCGTGCGCCCGAGCCGGCCAGCGTCGCCGCGACATGCGTGCCGTGGCCGGCCATGTCGTCGGTGCTGCCGGTGCCGCTGAAGTCCTTCGACGCCGTCACCACCGAGGCGAGGTCCGGGTGTGTGGTGTCGACACCGGTGTCCAGGAGGGCGACCTTGACGCCCTTGCCGTCGTATCCGGCGGCCCAGGCGGCCGGGGCGCCGATCTGCGCGCCGCCGCCCACCTCCCCGGCCGTCCCGCCGTCTTCGTCCGCCGACGCCTTGAACCGGCCGTCCAGCCAGACCCGGGCGACTCCCTGCTCCTTCGTGAGGGTCCGCCAGGTGTCGTCGGCACCGGCCTTGGGCACGGTGAGCGCGGCGCCGGCCACGCTGGGCAGCTCCCGGCGTACGGTGGCGTCCGCGTCCGTGACCAGCGACTTCTGTGTGCTCCTGTGCTGGGCGGGCTTGCCCTTGTACGACACGATCAGCGGGAGCGTGCCGCGCCGGGTGTCGTCGTAGCCGGCGCGTATCAGGCCGCTGACGTCGAACAGCCGTTGGTCCAGGACGCCTCGGCCGATCAGGGCGGCGGCGTCGGCGGGGACGACGTACTGGTCGCCGCCGACGCCGCGCACCGACACCGGGACGTGCTCACGGCCCGGTGCCTGCCGTACACCCGTCACCCGGCCCCGGGCGTCCAGCCGGACCCGGTCGCCGGTGAGGAGGGTGACGTACCGGGCGGCCGGGGAGGTGGAGCCCGCCGCCCGCGCGCCGGGGCCTGAGCCGCCGGGCTCCGCGACCGTGGCCGTGGCCGTGTCCGCCGTCCGCGTGCCGGGGGCCGAGCCCGTGGCCGCCACCGACACGCCCGTCGTCAGCCCTGCCAGCAGCAGGGCGGCCAGCGAGGCGCCGGCCGGTGTTCTGCCGCGCATTCAGCTCGCCTGCCCGGGGATCTGCTTGTTGGCGTCGACGATGCTGCGGTCTGTGATCGCACTGGTGAAGACGACGGTGCCGACCTTGAGCTCGCTGCCCGCCACCTTCTTGACCACCACGGTGCGCTCGCCGAGGAACTGCAGAGTCTTCTTGTCGAAGATCCACTCGGTGCGCTCGCCGTCGGCCGGGTTCTCGCGGGCGATCGCGACCCCGTGCCGGCCCGTGGCGTCGGCCGCGTCGTCCACCGCGACGACCCCGGGGATCTTGGCCGCGGCCTTGTAGAGGGCGGCGCTGACCTCGGCGGGCGGGTAGCTCTCGGTCAGCAGATCGCCGATGGCGACGAAGGCCGCCTGGTCACGCGGGACGTCGGCATCCCGGTGGGCGTCCGACTGGCGGTAGATCCGCTGCAGCAGTGCGTCGGGGTCGGTGGGCAGCTCGGCCAGGGTGTTGTAGGCAGCGGCCGACGGGACCTTGCTCGCCAAGGTGATGCCGTTGTCGTCGGTCTGACCGGCCTCGATCAGCCAGCCGTCCTTGCCGTCGAGGGAGTTCCAGACCTGGCGGGAGTGCAGCTTGTCGCTGACCACCTTGGAGTCGTCGCCGTCTTCCCGGTAGTAGGTGCTGGCCACCTTCGAGGCGATGTAGACGTACTGGCCCTGGTGCGGGGTGGGCGCGGAGGTGGTGGCGGCGGCCAGGGAGATGCGGTCGAGGAGCTGGGGGGCGCCCTTGGCGTCGGCGGTGCCGATCCGGGTGGTCAGGGCGGGGCCGGTGGCCAGGGCGGTCGTGCCGCCGTCCGCGCCTCCGCCGGTGAGGGCGAGGCCGCCCACGACCGCGCCGGCCAGGGCGAAGGCCATGGCCGGCAGCAGGATCGTACGGCGCAGGAACGGGTTGGGCCGCTTCGGCGGCACGGCCGGGGAGGTGCGGGACGACGTACGGAGGTCCTCGTGGATCTGGGCCATCATCTGCTCCTTGTGCAACTGGTGACGGCCCGTCGGCAGATCCCGCTCTGCGGAGGGCAGCAGACCCTGCGTCTCCGTCCACTCAGCCGGGTGCGGCTGGGAGGGGCTGGCGTTCATCGGTTTCCTTCCTGTACGGACCGGACCGCGTATCCGCGATCACCTGTTATCTGCCGGTTCGTACGGGTGAGTTCCCGTTTTTCTTCGAGCAGTTGTGCGTCGGCGAGTCTGCGCAGCTTGCCGCGGGCGCGGGACAGGCGGGAGCGGACGGTGCCGACCGGGATGCCGAGGGCGCGGGCCGCCTCCGCGTACTCCATCCCCTCGTACAGGCACAGCGTCAGGACCTCGCGCTCGGGGCGCTTGAGGAGGCTGAGGGCGGCCAGTGTGGCGTTGATCCGGCGGCGGTCGTCCACGCGTCCGGCGGTCTCCTCGGCGTGGTCCTCGACCTGTTCCCCGGCGGCGTTCGCGGCGGCCGCGGCGCTTGCCGCGTTGCGGTAGCGGCGGTTGCTGCGGTGGTGGGAACGGGCGACGTTGGTGGCGATGCCCAGCAGCCACGGCCGCAGTGAGCCTCCGTCGGTCTCGACCGACGCACGGCGCCGCCACGCCTCCATGAACGTGGTCGACATGACGTCCTCGGCCGCGGACCAGTCGGCGGTCAGCCGGAAGGCGTGGTTGTACACCGCGCGGGCACACTCGTCGAAAAGTTCCGCGAAGGCGTCCGGATCTCCGTTTCGCACCCGGGTTCGCATATCTGTGGTCACCTCTTGAACTGCCGGTCGGCGTATACGAGTTCCAGTGAGCTATGTCACGCAAGCCGCACTGACCACCTCGGCGGCTACCGGCAGAGCCTCAGTGTTGCCGTTCAGCGAGCGGGCGGCGGGCCCGGGAGAGTGCGTCCGCAAGCCGACGCCTCGGCGATATCGCGCACCTCGGGGCTACGGCACGCAACAGCGCAGTCCAGCCGCCACACACGCCACGTCAGAGCACATCAGACCAGGTCAGAAGCTATCTGACCACCCAAGCGCCGTTGCTTCCCAAGCTGAGAGCGCGAGTTCGGTTCTCTTCACCCGCTCCATGGAGAAGGCTCAGGTCAGAGACCTGGGCCTTTTTGCTGTCCATGATGATCAGTTGTCGCGTGCCAGATTCGTGTCAGAAGGCTTGGCGGGCGCTCTGTGTGCGTAGCGGCCCGAGCCTTGCGGACCGTGGCGTCCAGCTCGGTGGCGAAAGTTCGTTCCTTGTCCTGGGGGACACCCGGACTCGGTCGGCGGTCAGTACGACGACGTCGGGTTGGTGCAGGACTCGCTCTTCGTCGTCGAACGTGTCGTCGCCTCTTGTGGACGACGTCACGGCCTCCTCCGCGGGCTTGAGCCCCACGACGTCGTGCCGGCCCGCTTCCGTGGTGTCGGCGAGGAACCGTGCACCGGCCCACCAGCCCGGTTGCGCGCCGGATGGCCGCTGCCGCGCGGTCGAGGGGTCAGCCTTCAGGACCGGCGGCCGTTCCAGTGGCCCAGCGCCCCCCAGCGCAGCACGGGTCGCTGGTGCGCTTGGGCTTGGCCGGGACGAATCGCCACCGCTGGCTCTCCGCGCTGTCGTGCTCGCGCAGGACGACCCGGGTGTCGTCCGCGCCGGGCTTGTCGAGGTCGAGGACGGCGCCATCGGTCGCGCCCTCGACGGGGATGATGCGCCATTGCTGGCCCTGGTTGCCGTCGGCGGCGTCCCCCTGGTGGACGGTGCGGTCCGCGGCGGCGGGGTCGTCAGGACCAGTTCCATACCTGGTTGGTGCTGCCCGCGCATCCCCAGCCCTGTACGAGCTGGCCGTCCTGTCCGGAGGTGGGG
>NZ_JBEZLQ010000062.1:0-15603 GCF_040652235.1 Streptomyces sp. NPDC048277 | reverse complement strand
GCTTCTGCTGGAGCTGCCATCATCTTCCCCCGCTTCGTGCGCCGCCGGTTTCCGATCATGATGCATGCTCGGTCGTCGGCCTATAGGGGCGCCCCCGAGTGGCCGGTTACGAGGCTGTGGTGGCCTGTTGGCGAGCGAGGCTCGCCCTGGTGTCCGCGGCCGTCGCCGCGCTGGTCGCACCCGTTACCGCTGCTGCCCCCGCCGTCGCAGGATCCCTCGGCCCTGCTGTGAGCAAATCGCTTGCGCGGCGGGACCTGCCCGAGCTGCCGCCGGCGGATGTCGTGCGCAAGGAACTCGACGAACTCACCGTCGCCTCCCCGCATGCGATGACCGGCTACTCGCGGTCGAAGTTCCCGCACTGGGTCACCCACTACGGCACCTGCTTCCGCAGTGTCCGTCGGAGCGTTTCAAAGGCGGTGGGACGCGGTCGGTCAGGCACGAAGTCGCGGATGCGAAGGGCGCTTTCCCGCGGGCTGCGGAGGCTGGTGTCGAGGTCATGCAGTTCGTGGGAGTGCACCTCGCCATACTGCATGGCGGCCAGCCCCAACTGTCGGTCGCCGCGCGCGATCTCGCGGCGTTCCAGCTCGGGCAGCGGGCAGCGGACGCCGACCAGGACCGTGTCTTCAGGGACGAGCAGGTCGAGGAGGTCGAGCAGCCGCCACCGGCGGCTGAGCGGATAGTCGACGACGAGGTTGTTGCCGCCTGCGGCCATGCCGGCGACAGCACGATGGAAGCCCTTTGCGGTGCGGTCGATCTCAGCCTGGAGATCTTCGTCCGGTATCTCGCGATTGCAGCGCATGGCGTGGAAGGCGTCCACCGGGACGTGGAACCACGTCCCGTCGAGGATGTCGACGAGTTCCCGGGCAATGCTGGTCTTGCCGGAGCTGGACGTGCCGTTGAGGAGGATGACCGTGCCGCCGGCTGCGGTGTCGGGGATACGCGCGTGGGCCGGGTCCGCTGTTCCCACGGCCGCCTCGGTTGCCATAGTGCCGTCCTTCCGCCGCGCGACCTGACAGCGGCGACGCTGAGCTGGGTGTGCTGCCGCCGTGATCATTGCAGGCGGGGTAAAGGGGCGCCTCCTCTTTACCGTGCCCCCTGGATTTACATGCAGAGAGCTTCCAAATCAGGTTCTCACGATCTGGGGGGGCGTACCTGCTCGACAAAGTGGCGCCGCTCAGGTCGTGTGCGTGTGGTCAAGCAGCATCACGGCATACAGCGGGGAGTCCGGGAACGGCTGGCGTTCGCCGTCCTTCCGGTGGGTGGCTGTCTTCGGCTACACGACGGCGAGTTGGAGGAACTCTGAAACGCCCTGGGTACGGCTGTATGGCTGGAAGCGGGGGAGGAGGCCGTCGATGAGGCTGATGCAGCGGGGTGCTCCGATTCGGCGGGCCAGGAGCAGGGACTGGCTGGCGGCGGCCGCGGCGGCCTCGGGTTCTTTGAGGTCGAGGTAGCTGGCGGCGCGGTAGGCGAGGAAGACCCCTCGGGTCTTGTCGCGGGCTGTGGGCAGCAGGTGTTCGCCCTCGGTGATGAGCTGGTGGGCGCGGCCGGTGTCGCCGAGGTCCAGGAGGGCCTGGCCGGAGTCGACGGCGAGGTCGGCCTCGGACACCCAGGCACACCAGGCGGGCCGGTCGGTCCCGGCATCGCTGAGGTGTTGCTCGGCCGCGGCGAGTGCGCGCAGGACCGTGCGGCGTTCGCTTCGGTCGCCCTGGGCGGCGAGGGCGCGGGCGAGTCGCAGCTGGAGCAGGCAGCGGGCGGCCGGGTTGTTGGCGCGGGTCAGGGCGTGGTTGAGGATGTGGACCGCGGTGGTGTGGTCGTGGCGCCAGGCGGCTTGGTAGGCGAGGTCGCCCAGGAGGCCGGCGCCCATGTCGTGGTCTTTGGCGGCGCGGGCGTTGTGCAGGCCGGCGATCCAGTACTGGCTGGCGTGGGTGTGGCGGCCCTGGTCGAAGCGGTGCCAGGCGACCGTCTGGGCCAGGGAGGCGGCGAGTGTGTGCAGGCGCAGTCCGACGGCCGGGGTGCAGTGGCCGTGCGTGAGGAGATCGGTCACGGTGGACAGGCAGGCGTCCAGCAGGGCGGGGGCGTGCTGGCGCTCTTCGGTGGCGAGGCCGCCAAGGCGCTGGCCGGTGGTCTCTAGGAGCGCGACGAAGTCCTCGTCGACCGGCTTGCCGTCACGGGCCCGGGCGAGCGCCGTGGCGGGGCCCGCAGCCCAGTCCGCGGCCAGCGCGGCCAGGGCAGTGCCGGGGATCGTCATGAAGGTACGGCGTTCCATAGCGGTTCGCAGAGCCTCTCTCAGGGCGTACACGGAGCTGTGGGGTCCGAACGGGATGACGCCGTCAGCGGTGAGCGGTATCCAGTTCGGCCAGTCGTCGGCGCGGACGATGTCGGCGGGCCATCCGAGCGCTTCGGCGATGTAGATCTGTGATTCCTCGCTGGGCCTGACGCCGCGTTGCCATTTGCGGACCCGCGCCTCGTCCGTGCCGGAGCGCAGACCGCGCCGGGCGGCCGCATCGCGGATGCCGGAGACGAATTCCTCCATCGTCATGCCGAGCGCAAGCCGCGCCAGAACCAGCGGATGACGGGCGGTCTCTTCCACGCCTCCATCCAATCACTCAGCGCACAAGGCTGGTTACTGCTTCGCAGCGCGGGACCCCCCTCAGCCCGTCGACTCCATCGAACATCTGATCCCAGTCTTGATGGGCAACGAAGTGCCGCCGGGCTCATACCCCGGTGGCCGTCGCCCCTTCCTGCCCACCGGCACCGGCAACCGCAGGCAGCTTCAGACGCTGCGGTTCCGGTCCGACGTGGGCGGTGCCCGCCGCTCTCACGGCGCGGGTATCCCTTCAGCCTTCTCCGGAGGTACGTCATGCGTGTCCTCATCGACGGCCTGGACCTGTCCGGCAAGACCACGCTGACCGCCGCGCTGGCGGCCGAACTCGCCGCGCGGGGGCGGACGGTGGTCGAGCACAGGGGCTTCCTGGCCGGCCGCCATCCCGCTCGCCGCGCGCTGAAGAAGCTGCCGCTGGTGCGCCAGCCCGACAGCACGCTGGTCACCACCGCCTACCTGACCGCCGGATACCTGGTCGACTCCCTGCTCGTGCGGGCCGCCGCGCCCGAGCCGCCCGGCTCCGTGCTCATCCAGGACGGCTACGTGGACCGCACGGTCGCGTTCGGCATGGCCGGCGGCCCCTACCTGTCGGCCGCCCTCGCGCTGCGCTGGCCGCACCTGTTCGCGCCGTTCGACCTCGCCGCCCCCGCCGAGGTCCGGCGAACCCGGCTCGGCGCGCGGGAGACGCCGGACGCCGTGGACATCCGAGGGGTGGAAGACGCCCGGTTCGCCGACACGTTCAACGCGATGCTCACCTTGGGCATGGGCCGCCGCCACACCCGGCTGCTGGTCCTCGACACCTCCGTGCACCAGCCCGAGGAGATGGCCACCACCATCGCCGACGCCCTTCTCACCATCCCGGCCTCCGGAGCCATCCGGCTGTCCGGGGCCCTGGAGCGTGCCGCGTGACGGGCCAGGCCCTGCTCGACACCGCCCTCGCCGAAGCCGCGGACCGCGCCCTGGCCGACGCGCTGGGCGGCCGGGTGCTGGTGTCCGCCGAGCGGTTCTGCGCCTCGATGCGCACCCTCTACACCGGACCCGCCCCTCTTCCGTCGGCCCGCCCGGCGGTCGCGGTCGGCTGCTACCCCGGCTGGTCCGGTGCCGTGCCGGACACCGTCCTCGCCGCCGAGACCCGCACCCGCGTGCGTGGTCCCGGGCAGCGGCACGCCTGGATGCAGGCCGTCGACGCCGAGGCGTCCGCGCTCCTGCGCATCCTCCCGGCCCCGCCCGTGATCGCCGCCTGGTACGCCACCGACCAGCTGCGCCGGTGGGCAGGCCCGGGCGGCACCGTCGCCGCGATCGACGGCCGGCTGCGGGCCGCGGTCGAAGACAAGGCCGCCTTCGACGCGCTGCTGCGCGCCGCCGGCGTGCCGGAGCGGACGCGGATCCCGTGCGTGCGCATCGACGGCAGGCTGCCGGGCCTGGCCGAGCTGCGCCGCCGGGTCGGGGCGGAGCGGCTGGTGGTGCAGTCCGGCGCGGACTCCGGCGGCAGGGGCACCGTGTTCGTCGACACCGAGGAGGCCTCGCTCGCGCCGCGCGCATGAACGGCCCGTACAAGGCCGCCGCGTTCGTCGGCGGCTGGTCCTCGAACGCGACGGTCCTGACGGTCCCGGACGGGCACGGATGGGTGTCGGTGTACGTGGACCGCCCCTCCCACAAGGCCGTCGGGATCCCGGAGGCAGGCATCGGGCCGGGCAAGAGCGCGGGCAACGACTGGTCACGGCCATGGCCGGCGCAGGCCGCCGCCGACCTCGTGGACGCCGCCGTACGCGTCGGCGAGCATCTGTGGCACACCCGCCGCATGGCGGGCCTGTTCGGGCTGGACGGCATCCTCACCAGCGGCGGGTGCGTGCCGTTCAACGAGATCAACTGCCGCAACCAGGGCACCACCGAGGTCTCGGGAGGCAACCAGCAGCTGCGCGGGCTGCCCCCGTTCACCGCCGCCCACCTGACCGTCCTGCTCGGCGGTAGGCCCGACTGGCTGCCCGCCGCCGACGACTTCAACCAGGCCACCATCCGGGCCGCGACCAGCGCCGGGCCCGGGCCATTCTACCTCAAGCTCCGTCACCACGGCGACCGTCCCGTACGGCTGACCGGGCTGCGCGGGCCGGGAGTCTACCGCCTGGCCGCCGAGGGCCCCGGCCTGACGTGGGTACGTCCCGGCACCCATCCCCTCCAGGCCGACGCCGACCGCGGGGAGGTCCTGCTGACCAGCCTCCCTGGCGAGCACGTCGTGTGCCTGCCCGGCGCCGAATTCGGCACCGCCGAGGGCCTCCCAGCGGCCCCGGCCGCCCCTTCGCCGGTCCGCACCAGCTCTCCGGTCCCGGCCAAGACCTGCTGGACGCGCTGGCCGCCCACCTCACCCCGACCGCCTTACCCCCAGCGAGGTGACCTCCATGACCTCCGCCATCACCACCACCACTACCGTGCCCGGGCTGCTGGATCAGCTGCGGACCCTGCCCGACGACGCCTTCACCCGCCTCCAGTACGCGGCCCCGCAGGTCGGCTGCTTCAACGGGTGCGCGATGTGCTCGCAGGGCGCCGGCCGCGACACCTGGGGCCTGACCCGCCAAGGGCTGACCGGCCTGCTCACCGCCGTCGGGCAGGTCGCCGCCGAGCGGGGCCTGGCCGTCGCCTCCGGCCGCATCCACCGCCCCCGAGTGGTCTTCCCCTACCTGGACAACGACATCGGCTCCTACCCCCACCTCGACCTCTACGCCCGGCTCGCCCGCGACGTCCTCGGCGTGAAGCTGCGCATCTCCACCGTCGGCTACTCCTCCCGCTCCCCTCAGCTCACCGCCATGCACGAGCGCCTGGTGGCCGAGCTCGGCGACTGCTTCGACGGGATCCGCTTCTCCATCACCCCCTACACCGCCGGCTTCGCAGGCCGGTTCGGCACCCGCCGCGAGGCGTACGTCGCCGACCTGGCCGACGCGCTGCGCACCTACCGGCCGCTGCTGGACGCGCTCGGGCACGGCGCCGCGACCGCCGCGTGCGAGCTGCGGTTCGCGCCGCTGGTCGGCGTCGGCGAGCTGACCGACACCGTCATCGACGGCCACCACGTCCTCGCGGTCGGCCCCCACCTGCTCATCTCCCTGGATCCCTCCGACGGCGAGCTGCCCGAGACCGTGATCGAGCGGCTGGATGACCGCACTCAGCCGGTCTACTCCCTCCCCGGCGTCCGGTACCTCCACATCACCGCCGACCAGGCCCAGCCCACCCGGGAGACGGTGCAAGCCGCGCTCGACGGCACCCTCCACGTGCCGCATCGGGCCCGGTCGGTGCGGCTGCACCGCTTCACCAACGCCGACGGCCCGTACTACGCGGCCGACTGCGACTTCCACAGCGACGGCACGTTCACCGCCCTGCACCTCTACCCGGCCACCGGCGTCCGGCCCAACTCCGGCTACACCGACGCCACCCGCCCCCTCCTGAATGCGCTGCTCGTCCACAAGCGGCGCCACGGCCTCGCCCGGCGCGGCGAGTACCCGGCCGCCACCGACAGAGACGTGACCGCCGTCCTGAACGCGCTCGCCGACCGCGCGCAGGAGCTGGAGCCGGTCGACGCCGCGGCCGCCGCCCACCTGCGCGAGCAGATCCACCCCCAAGCCGCCTTCTACGCCGACGCCCTGCGGCAGGCCGGATACCCGCCAAGCCTGTTCTTCTCCCGTGCCTTCACCATCGACACCGGCCAGATCGTCAACCAGGGCCGCGCCGAGAAGCTGTTCCGGGGGCTGACCGCCACCAACGGCGAGCCGATGACCCCACGCGAGGAACGAGGCTTCGGGCAGGCCAGCCTGTCCACCGTCACCCCGCTGCCCCTCACCCCGGCCGGCCGCCTGCCGGTCGCCGTCACCGGGAAGAAGAACCCGACCACCGCCGCGCCGAGCCTGCTGGTGGAGGAGATGGACCCCTGCCACCTCTCCCCGGTCATGCGGGCCACCGGCTGCCGTCTGCGCCGCCACACCCTCACCCTGCCGGACGGCTGGATCGAGCACACTACTATGACGGACGGCCGGGCGTCGTGCGCCCTGCCCGGCCTGCCCACCGCCTGAGCCCCTACAGCTCCTGGGGCCCGGGCGGGGGAACTACGGGTGAACCCCGCCCGGGCCCTGGGCACGGCCGTGATACTGGCCGCCATGACGAGCACTCCCGAGCAGTCGACGGCCGCCGCGTTCTCCCGGATCAAGATCCGCACGGGGGCGCTCGTCTTCTGCGGCGACGAGGTTGCCCTCATCCGCCGGGACCGAGCCGACTCCACCCACTACACCCCGCCCGGCGGCAACGTCGAACACGGCGAAGACCTCGACGGTGCCCTCGCCCGCGAGCTACAGGAAGAACTCGGCCTTGACGTCGGACAGGCCGAAGGTTGCGAACTGCTGTGGGTCATCGACCAGCGCGTCACCCGTCCCGGCCCGACCCCGCCGCCCCGCAAGATCCACCTGATCTACCGCCTGCACATCACCGAGAACGTCCGCGCCACGCTCGCCGAGCAGGAGCTGGACGAACTCCCCGACGGCAGCCACGAGGTCGGCGTGATCGAGTGGGTCGACCACCGCAAGGCCGCCGACCTGCCCATCTTCCCGCCCATCGGCCCCGCCCTCGCCACCCTCCCCGACCCCCGGGCACCCGTCACCAACGCCGCCCTGGCCGCAGTCACTGACGAGAACTACAGCTGGGTATGAACACGTAGCGACGCAGGCCCGGGGGGTGAGCGGGGTGCGGACGGCGCGCACACCCGGGCGCCCGCCGCGCCCGGCCCCCTTTTCGCAGCCCGTGTGCTGCGCCGGCGCAGGAACAGCCGGCGCCGGGCAGCGCCGCCAGTCCCCCGTACGGCGCTGCCGTACCTGACCCAGTACGAGCGGGAGGGGGTGTGGGTGGTGGCCGTCCACGGTGCCTTCGACTTCAACTCCGCTCCGCTTCTGGCGGCGGCGCTCCAGGACGCGGCCACCACCCACAAGCGGGTCGTCGTGGACGCGGCCGGGGTGACGTTCGCGGACTCCACCGTCCTGAACGTGCTGCTGCGCTTCCACCAGGGGCACCATTTGCGCCTGGCCCGGCCCGCGCGCCAGCTCCTGCGGGTCCTGGAGCTGACCGGCGCGGACCAGGTCCTGGACATCAGGGCGGCCGTGGACGACGCCGTCACCCCATGAGGCCGGCGGCCGCGCCGTGCGGCGGCACGGACCGTAGCTGTAGGTTCTCAAGTCGCGTGTCATACGGTGGCGCTGTGACCTGCGGCTCTGTCTGGCGTCTCACGCCGTTGCCTCCGTTGGTTGTCTCAGTTTCCGTGTCATTTCCTCGGCTCTCGTGTTCGATGCGAGCCGCTGCCCTGAGTTTTGCGTCTGATGGTCGCTCCTGCCCCCGCGCGCGCCGCTGTCAGTGCGCCTGCTTTCACCAACCGCTGGCGCCGGGCCTAGACACGGATCAATACTGTTGCGGCTTCCTGGTCGCCATGTTCAGCCCGTACGTACCCTGCGACGCGTTCGACCGTCTGGAGAGCAGCGGGGTCCGGCCATGGACTACGTCTGCCCGAGCGCCGACGTGCTCGTCGGCACCACCGCCGCGCCGGAGGCGGTCCTGGATTTCGGCCTGCCCGACGTGGACGGACGACCTCGACGTCTGCCGCAGCCTCTGCTCCCACTTCTGCGTCCCCACCCTCTGCCAGCGGTACGTGTTCAGGCCTGTGAGGCGTTCAGGCTGTGGGTGTTCGCGGGTTTCTGCCGGGACGGGGTCCGATGAGGACGCGGGAGAGCAGGCGCGGGTCGGCGAGTGCCAGGGGACCTGCGGTCATGTGGAAGAGACGGGAGAAGGTGGTGTAGAGCCGTGGGTCGTGAGGGACGGTGTCGATCAGGCGGTCCATGAACGCGTTGGCGGCTTTGACGTGCCAGGTGGGCTGTGACTGTTCCCAGGCTCGGTCGGGTGTGGTTGCCATCAGCCACGAGAAGGCGGTGATGCGTGCCAGCCTCTTCTGGAAGCTCTGCTCGTCCAGTGGGGTACGGGTCCGTTTGCTGCGGAGCATCTGCTCCAGGAGGCGGGCTTCGAGTGCGGCGACTGTCATGCCCTGGCCGTAGGCGGGGTTGAAGGTGCATACGGAGTCCCCGAGGGCGATGAGACCCTCGGGCCAGCGGGGGAGGCGGTGGTAGGCGGTCTTGCGGTTGACGGTGCGGGCGTAGCGGCGCACCGGGGAGGCGGGCGGCAGGACGGCGATGGTCTCGGCGATCGGGCCGCGCAGGGTCTGGGCGTAGGCGAGGAAATCATCGTCGCCGTGGGGGAGTGGGGTTCCGCCGGCTCCGTGCAGGGTGACGTGGAGTGTGTTGTTCTCGATCTGGATCGCGTAGCAGCCTTTGTGGAAGTCGGGGGCTCGCAGGGGTTCGAGCAGGCCCATCCAAGGGGGCCGGGACTGTCCTTCGGGGTAGAGGTAGGTGCGTGAGGCGTAGCCGATCCGGGCGTCGACGGTGGTTGTACGGGGGCTGGGCAGGCCGAGGCCGGCCAGCCACCGCGGCAGGTGGGAGGACCGGCCCGAGGCGTCCACCACGAGGTCCGCGGCGATCTCGTCCTCGCCTTCGGCGCCCATGACGCGGACCCCCGTGACGCTTCCGGGACCGGCCGTGCGCAGGCCGGTGACCGCCAGGCCGTCCCGCAGAGTGACGGGCTCAAGTGCAGCCACCCGCCGACGCAGCACATGCTCGAGGAGAGGCCGGGAGAAAGCCTGGATCGGCATGCCCATCGGCACCGGCGGCGGTGTGCCCTTGGGGAGTACGGCGCACAGACCTTCACCCCAGTCCCACACGGGTGCGCCGGCCTCCGCCAGCTCGGCCCGCAGCCCGGGGAAGAAGCACTCCAGCACTTCGGCCCCAAGGGCGAGGAGGCCGTGCACATGATGCCCCTGGGGAACCCCGGAGCGGGGTGTGGGCGTGTTCGGAAGCGTGTCCCGCTCGATGACGGTGACGGCCTCGAAATGGCCGGCCAGAACCCGGGCGGCCACGAGCCCGGCTGTGCCTGCCCCGATCACCACCGCGCGCCCGGTGCTCATATCCGTTGGCATGCTGCCCCTCCCCGTCGTGGGCCGGCACCCGCTGCTGCCCGGCCCTACCCTGCCCAGACCGGCGATATGTACACGAAAAGTACCCGAATGATTACTTAACGTAATTCCTGTGTGGGTGGCCGTGCGGGGCACACGACGTGGTGAACGGTCTGAACAGCTGCTGCGGTGGGCAGCGGAGCCTAAGCGGGGTGGCAGCAGGTTCTGGACGCGCCGAGCCGCACGACCAGCTCCAGCAGCCGGGCCCGTACCTCCGCCCCGTCCAGCAGGTCCCGCTCGAAACGATCCTGGACGCTCGCGGACACCAGCAGGGCGGCGGGGGTGACGGGGCGGGGATCCCAGCCGCGGGCCCGCTCCGATGCGGTCCGCCCGGCGCGTGCTCCCAGGATCTGCTGAACCGTCCCCGTCGGCAGCGCGGCCAGCCGCGCCACCATGTCGATGCCGTACCGGCGCAGCACTGCCGCGTGCCGGGGACCGATCCCGTGCAGCGCCTCCACCTCCAGCGCGCCCAGCCACTGCACGATGTCCTCCGGGGCCACCGC
The DNA here is from genome assembly GCF_040652235.1 of Streptomyces sp. NPDC048277. Lineage (NCBI taxonomy): Bacteria > Bacillati > Actinomycetota > Actinomycetes > Kitasatosporales > Streptomycetaceae > Streptomyces > Streptomyces sp. NPDC048277. The sequence continues at coordinate 5,417 of NZ_JBEZLQ010000062.1, read as the reverse complement.
CACGATGCCGCCCGACGCCGGCGCCGGCGCCTGCGCCGAAGCCGTCGCCGCGACCGTCCAAGAGCTCGCGACCCCGATCTGCAGATCCACCCCCCAGCCGCGCCACCGACCGCAACCGGGCCACCTCCGCCAGCCGACGCCCACCGGCCCCGTAATAGCGCAGCGCCCCCTTCGGCTCCACCAGAGCCGCGGACGGCGGCAGGGCCTGCACGACAGCGGACAGATCCGCGAGCAGCTCCAGAACCTGCCGGTACGTCTCCTCCCGCACCCCCTGAGGGCAGCGCACATGCATCACTGTCGCCACCTGACCGGCATGCCCGTTCACGCTCACGGCACCCACCTCCCGCACCGGACAATACCGAACGCTTATTCGAACACGCGATCCGGGCAACTCCGCCAGGCTGCCGTGCGGCGAGGAGCCGGGCGCGTAATGATCGCGTAGAAAGATCAGTTTTCACCCCATAGTTCCGCGTGCAGTCAGCTCGCTGATGGGGTGCACGCCGACGGAGGGATCGCAATGAAGGCTGTGACCGACGCCGACTTCGAAACCGCGGTACTCAAGAGCGACAAGCCGGTACTCGTCCAGTACTGGGCCCAATGGAGTGATCCCAGCCGCACGTTCTCCCCGGTTGTGCAGGAGATCGCGACCGAACAGGCGGACAAGCTGGTGACCGTCAAGATGAACGTCGACACCAACCCTCTGACCACGGAAGAGTTCGGGGTCACCGACCTCCCCACCCTGCTCGTCTTCCAGAACGGCGAGATGGTCAAAAAGATCGTCGGGGCCAAGCCCAAGAGCGCGCTGCTCCGCGATCTGGCCACGTTCATCTGACCGAGCCCGGTGAGCGGCCGCCGCTGGCCGAGCCGCTCACCTCAGGGCTCGGCGGCCTCGTCAGGACCCTGGCTGGGCGCGCTCACTCTTCGATGGCACGTGATCAGGGTTCGCTGGCACGGGGCTGTCCTGTGACAGCCAAACGTGAGCCGTGCCATCGAGCCTTGAGCACCCTCAACATCTGAGGGCTGGCGTGCGCTCGATACTCTCGCTCGGCACCCGAGCGAGAGGCCATCCGCTGTGAATCTGGGCATCATCGGGCAGGCGGCCGGCCTGTTCGCCGTCACCAACATCGACGACATCCTGATCTTGTCCTTGTTCTTCGCCCAGGGCGCCGGACATTCCGGATCGGCCGGTCGGATCATCCTCGGCCAGTACCTTGGGTTCGCCGCCATCCTGACCGTCGCGATCGCCGCCGCGTTCGGTGCAACCTTCCTTCCCGAGTCCGCTATCCCCTACCTCGGCCTGTTGCCCCTCGCGCTCGGCATCAAGGCGGCCTGGCAGGTGTGGAAGCACCGCAGTGACGACGGCGACGAAGAGACGGAGGCCAAGACGGGCGGCCCCAGGGCGCTGGAGGTCGCGGCGGTCACCTTCGCCAACGGAGGCGACAACATCGGCGTGTACGTGCCCGTGTTCGCTACCGCCGGCATCAGCGGGATGACCGTGTACGCGATCGTCTTCTTGGTCCTGGTCGCCGCGTGGTGCTTCGCAGGCAGGCACTTCGCCACCCGACCCGTCATCGCCAAGGGGCTCAGCCGCTGGGGTCACGTCCTCCTGCCTGCCGTGCTCATCGCCATCGGCCTGCTCATCCTCATCGAGGGTGGCGCCTTCGGCCTGTAGCCGGAGGAGGGCAACACCACCGCTCAAAGTTCGATGGCACACGCTCAAGGTTCGTTGTCACAGGACAGGGGCAACGCGAGGCGCGACACACGATCCGAGGGCATAGAATCGCAAATGTGTTCGATGACCTTCCGCCTGACCTGGAGCGACTGCAGACCTTAGAAGTTACGTGGAATCTGACTGGGTGAGCCTGTAGCCCGGCTGGCGAGAGCCAGCCGGGGAGGACGTCAGTCGGGCAGGCGGTCCATCAGCCAGTCACCGAGTTCCTCCGTTACGGCCGTGTGCGCGGTCGTCTCGGAGGAGCAGATGAAGTAGTCGGCGTCGCTGTCCGACGGGTCGAGTTCGTCGATGTCCGCGTACAGGTTCTTCTGCGCGTCGATGTCGCGGATCGAGACGGCGCTGACCGAGGGAACGAAGCAGACCTCCTCGTGGCGCAGTTCGACCTTGGCGCCGAACTTCTTCAGCGTGTCGGCGAGGATCCCGTAGGTGCGCAGGGTGCCGCCGGGGGCGCCGTCGAGCTCCGGGAAGCCGGAGGTCTTGATGGTCTTCTCGGCCTTGGGGAACCGCCGCTTCAGCTCGGCGACGATGACGTCCTTGCCCTGGGCCTGGGTGTAGAAGGTGGTGCCGGGGTAGATCCGCTCGACCTTCAGCGCGGTCTCGCCGGGGGCACGGCCGGGCCGGTGCCGTCACCGCGGCCGTTGGCGAGCGCGAAGATGCGCGGGATGCGCGGCCAGTTGCCGACCTCCGCCAGCTTCTCCAGGAACTCCTTGCGCTCCGGCGCGATCCCGATCTCGCCGCTCTTGGGGTCGTAGTGCCGCCACAGCGTCTGCCGGGCGGCCGGACTGTTCATCTGCCGGGCGAAGTCGTTCGCGACGGGGATGAAGTGCGCGAACGCCTGGACGCCGACCGGGATGACGGCGCCGCGGTGCGGACTGTCCCAGGAGAAGTAGGCGGTGGTGCGGTGGTCCATCCGCTCGCTCTCCATCCTGGCGAGGGCGTAGCGGGTGACCAGGCCGCCCATACTGAAGCCGCCCACCATCAGCCGTGCATCACCGAGCTGCTCGGCCTGCGTGCGCATGATGCACGCGATCGCCGCCTCGGCGTTGTCCAGGATGGAGGCGCTGCGCTCGTCGAAGCCGAGCAGGATGACGGTACGGCCGCGGCGGCGCATATTGCCGAGGAGGGGGTAGTCACGGTCGAGGCCGGCGTAGAGCCACTTCAGGTCGCTGCGGCCGAGGTTGAAGCCGTCGGCCATGATCACCGGCCGGAAGACGCCCGGGTGGCCCTCGCCGTAGAAGACATGTGCGAAGCCGTTCGGCAGCTGCCACACCGCGTCCGGCTCCGGTACCGGGTAGGGCAGCTCGGCCGGGGGCGTGGAGCTCAGGGGGGGTGGGGAGGGTGAACTCCCCGACGCTCTGCTCGGCCTTCTCGTCCTGCTGTTCGGACACAGCCGGTCTCCTTCCGGATACGCGCAGCGCGCAGCAGCCCGGCGGACCCGGGCAAGGGGGCTGCGGACGGCGCGAAGATCACAACCATCTTCAGCACACCGGCCGCCACTTCCCCGGACACCGCTCCCTGCATCCCTCGTACGAAGGCACCTCTGTCGGCAGTCGCTTCATCCGGATAGTCGTCAAACCATGCCGTCGCGTGCATCCGCGTGCGGATGGAGTCCCGCAACGGCGGCAGCCTTCCCCAAGATTCACACCGTCGGTCTACCGAGGACACCGCGTCCGACTGCGAACTGATCGTGTGAGAGAACGATCGTTTCGCGTGAGGACCCCGACGCCGTACGCATTCCGAATTCCACAGAATGCGGATCTGGACGGCCCGGTGCCTCGAACAGATCGACCGCAAGATCGCCCAGCTCCGGCAGCGGCAGGCGGAAGAGGAGTACGGACGGCGCAACCGGCCCCGGCCCCCGGACTGGATCGTCGAACTCGGTTCTGGCTCACTTTCCGTGGATCACCACGCTGAGTGACCTTCGGCGGGTGGGCGGGCATGCTGGAAGCTGCCCGAAACTGATCCGCCCCGACTGCGGTGTGGCTGACCGTACGACCCGTGGAAGAAGTGGTGCTCCGGTTGGAGGAGTTACTGTTCCCCTCGATCGCGGACGTGGCTGTGCTGTCGGTCGACGTGAACGACGAGGCGGTACGCGTCGAGGCCCGAAGCACGGTGGCAGGGGCCAATTGCCCTGGCTGCGGGAGCTGGTCCCGGCGGATTCACAGCTCCTACCTGCGGTTTCCCGCTGATGTGCCCAGCGGAGGCAGACGGGTCGTCCTCTGCTTACGCGTCCGACGGTTCCTCTGTCCTGTCATCTCGTGCGGGCGCCGGACCTTCGCCGAGTAGATGTCGGGGCTGACTCGTCGGTATGGCCGGCGGACCGAGCGCCTGCGGTCGACGCTGGCCGCGGTCGGTCTCGCGCTCGCCGGTCGGGCCGGGGCCCGGCATGGCGAGCGTCTTCGGCGTGCCCGTCAGCCGCAGTACGGTGCTCAGGCTGGTCGAAGCCTTGCCCGACCCCGAAGTTCCGGCTGCGCGCGTTGTTGGTGTCGATGAGTACGCGACCCGCAAGGGCCGCCACTACGGGACCGTCCTGGTCGACGTCGAAGGCCGTAGGCCGGTGGACCTACTGCCCGACCGGGAGGCATCCAGCCTGGCCGCTTGGCTCGCGAAGCGGCCCACGGTGGAGGTGGTATGCCGTGATCGGGCACCGTTCTTCGCTGAAGGCCACGCCGCCGGGGCGCCCCAGGCGGTGCAGGTTGCGGACCGGTGGCACCTCTGGCACAACGTGAGCGAAGCCGCCGAGCGTTGTGTCGCAGACCACCGCGGGTGTCTGCGGGTGCTGGCGCCGGATCCAGCCCAGCCTGCCCCCGAGATGGAGAAGTTCGAAGACCCGTCCGGCTCGCCGTGGCCTACCGGACATCGATTCGCCGACCGCACCCGCGCCAAGCACGCGACCGTCCACGAACCGGTGGCCGCCGGACTCAGCCGGAGGGCGATTGGCCGCCAACTCCGCATGACCTCACGCACCGTCAAGCTTTTCGCCGACGCAGCCACCCCGGAGGACCTCTTCCGCGGGCAATGGCAAGGTCGACCGTCCAAGCTCGACGCGTTCAAGCCCTACCTGGATGACCGCTGGAACCAGGGCTGCACGAACGCCTGGACGGTCTGGGAGGAGATTGTGTCGCTCGGCTATCAGGGCAGCTACCAGTGGGTTCGCGCCTACTTCCGGGAGAAGCGAACCTCGCCCAGCCCGATCACAGCTCGGCCACCGTCACCCCGCGTCGTCGCCAGCTGGATCCTCTGGCGACCTGAGACCCTCTCGGAGATCGACCACCTTCGGCTCAAGGCTGTCTTGGTCCACTGCCCAGAACTCGACGCCCTCACCAGTCACGTCCGTTCCTTCGCCCAGATGCTCACCGAGCGCCAGGGCGAACGGCTACCGCAGTGGCTCGACTCCGTCCGGCAAGACGACCTCCCCAGCCTCCACACTCTCGCCGCGGGCATCGAACGTGACCGCGATGCCGTCATCGCCGGCCTCACCCTGCCCTGGAGCTCCGGCGTCGTCGAAGGACACGTCAACCGGACCAAGATGCTCAAGCGCCAGATGTTCGGACGGGCCGGCTTCGCTCTGCTGCGGAAAAGGGTTCTTCTGTCGGCGTCGGCTGAACCCGGACCCAGTTTGGCCGGGTCAAAAGTGACCTTCGCGTCTTGAGTTGCGGTTGGTTCAGTCGTTGTTGTTCGTGGT
>NZ_JBEZLQ010000061.1:0-15694 GCF_040652235.1 Streptomyces sp. NPDC048277 | reverse complement strand
AGCCGAGCCTGTCAGCCTTGGCCTGTTCGTACGCCTCGGCCGTGACATTGGCGTTCGCGGCCAGGTCAGCGGGCGGCGCGAAGCGTCGCTCCTCCTTGAGCAGGTTGGCCAAGCTCTCGTTGTGCATGGAAGCGCTCCTCGTAGACGGTTTTGGGGCGGGGTCAGGAGCGTGCCAACTGGCGCATGAGGAGCGCCAGTTGGAGCCGCAGCCGCCCCTTCGGGGTGTGGACCGGCCAGCCGAGCAGCCCTTCGGCGTGCGCGATCCGCTTCTGCAGGGTGGAGTGGTGGACGTTGATCTCCGCGGCCGCCGCGCGCAGGCTCGCCGTCGAGGCGACGGCCTGGAGCGTGGTGAGCATCCAGGGGGCGTCTGCCGTCGCCGCTTCGAGGGCTCGTACGTCGGGCAGCGGGAAGGAGCCCGGGGCGACGAACCCGGCGAGGGCCGCGATACCGCCGAGGTCGTCGGCGTACACGACACGTTCGCCCGGGTCCTGCGGGGTGCCTTCGGCGGTGAAGCGCAGGGCGGTCCGCGCGGCGGCCCAGGAGTCCGGCAGGTGGAGCACGCTCCTGGCGGGCCCCACCCCGACCCGACCGGAGGGCAGTTCGGTGCCGGCCAGCCGTGTGCTGGCACTGCAGAGAAGGATGTGAGGCTGTCCGTCCGGTGTGGCGAGCGCCCGTCCCTGGGCCTCGGAGCCGGAGAAGCCCAGCTGGCGGGCCGCGTGCAGTCGGGCCTGCTCGGCGGCGTTCGTGTCCAGCACCGTTTCGACGAGCGCGGGATCGGCGGCCGCGGGGGCCCGGCCGCGGGTACGGTCCAGGACTTCGCGGATGACTCCGGCGGCCCGTTCCAGGATCACGGCGTCCACCACATCGCTTCCGGTGGCACGCTCCAGCCACAGGGTCGCGCTTCCGACCCTGGGCACGGCCGCCGACGGCCATGCCGGGTCCGGCGGATCGTCCCGGTCGCTGCGGGTGCCGTCGGCTTCCACCCGGACACGGATCGCGTGTCCGGGGTCGACGAGCCGGGCCGGGCAGCCGGCGAGCACGGCGGCGCCGCGCACCAGCGCCTCCACGCCGGCCCGGGTCGCGGCGAGCCGGTCGAAGTAGGCGATGACCTGGACGGCCGCCCCGGCGTCTGGGTCCACGGCGCTCAGCCGCGAGGTCAGCTCTTTCATCTGCCCATGCTGCCCGGTCCGATCACTCGCCGAGCAGTCGGCGAAGCCAGGTCACGCGGGCGGCGGAGGAGGCCTGGGAGAGGGCGGCCTGGGGCATCAGAGTGTCGAAGCCGTGGAAGCCGCCAGGCCACACGTGCAGTTCGGCCGTGCCGCCGGACTGCCAGATGCGGGAGGCATAGGCGACGACCTCGTCGCGGAAGGTCTCGGCGGAGCCGACGTCGAGGAAGGACGGGGGCAGGTCGGACAAGTCCTCCGCGCGGGCCGGGGCCGCGTACACGGGGACATCGGGGGCGCCGCGCCGGTCGCCGAGCAGCGCGGTCCATCCCTGTGCGTTGGCCGCCTGGTCCCATACGCCCTCTCCGGCCATCTGCCGGGCGGAAGGGGTGTCGTTACGGTCGTCGAGCATGGGGCACATCAGGACCTGGCCGATCGGCCGCGGGCCCTTGCGGTCCCGGGCCAGCAGGACCGAACCGGCGGTCAGGCCGCCTCCCGCGCTGGTACCCGCCACGACGATCCGTCCGGGATCCCCGCCGATGTCCGCCGCGTGCTCGGCGACCCAGATCAGCCCGGCGTAAACGTCCTCGACCGGTGCGGGATGCGGGGCCTCGGGCGCGAGCCGGTACTCCACCGAGACCACCACAGCGTCCAGCTGCCGTGCCCAGTCAAGCGCGACCTCCACGCCGACCCTGTTGTTGCCGATGACCATCCCGCCGCCGTGGGCGAAGTAGAACACCGGTCGTGGTCCGGAGGCGGTCCTCGGCCGACACACCAGCAGCGCGAGGTCGGGGCCGCCGTCCGGGCCCGGTACCAGCCGGTCCTCGACCTCGAAGAAACCCTCGCAGCTCAGCTGCTCGTCGCTCGGGGTGGCGGCGCCCATGCCGGCCCGCAGTTCGCGGATCCGCTCGGCGTCGAAGGACCGGGGCAGCCGGGCGAGCAGGATCTCCAGCGCTGCCGCCAGTTCGGGATCGAACGGGGGTGGTGTCAGGGACATGGGCTGTCTCCTCCCCGCGTACACGCTTGTACACGTACGCGTCTTCCGTGCGTACGGCCTCGTACGCGGCTCCTGTGAACATGGTGGCCGACCGGCGCCGGGGACCGGAGCCGCCAGGCGGCGACTGTTGACCGCCATATGGCGGCCAGAGATCCAGTCACCGGTTCACCGGTGGTGACTTGAGTGGTGAGGCATTCGAGGCCGTCGATCAGACCAGAAAGCGATCTCATGACCGCCGAACTGTCCCGGATCCCCTCGGAGCGGCAGTTGGCGGAGATGCTCGGTGTCAACCGGCCCACGGTCCGAGATGCGATCAAGTCCCTGGGATTCCTGGGCCTGTTGGAGATCCGGGGGAGCAGCGGTACGTACTTCCGCGGCCCCGACTCGGACGTCCTGTACCGGCTGTCCGAACTCGGGCTGGTGCTGGGCGAGCGTGGCTCCGCGGATCTGCTCAGGGCGCGGGCCGAGTTGGAGACCCTGGTCGCGGGGCTGGCCACCGACCACCAAGACCATCGAGTACGACCGGTGGGGCAACACCGCCAAGACGACGGAGACCGCCAACTCGGTCACCCGCACCACTACCAACACCTACGACAGCGGGGGCCGCATCAAGACCGCCGTCGTCACCGGCGGAGTTGGTACCTCGGTGCCCGACACCGACAGCGGTGACGTGGCCACGGTCACCTCTAACGAGGAAGCGGGCGTACTCGGCGGCGAGGTAGTGGAGGTCGGTGGTGAGCTGGCCGGTGTGGCGGGTGTGTCGCGGCAGCCGGGTGACCATGTGCAGGTCGGTGCGGGCGCTGATGGTGCAAGGGGGTGCGGCCGAGGGAGTCGTCCAGGTGACACAGTGCGGTGAGCCCGGTGTGGATCGGGGCGGAGACCTCCGCGCCGACGTATCCGCCGCTGATGCCGAGGGCGACGGTGTCCTTCACATGCTCGGTCCACTGCGTGGTGAGGGCCTGAAGTACGGAGGGTGGCAGGAGCGGATGCCGACGCTGTTGGCGCGGGCGGGCTCGGCGGCCAGGTCGTCGAGGGCGGACAGCGTGACCTCCGGGGTGAACGGGGCCAGGACGTCGGGTTAGTGCTCGCTGTCTCACAACTCCGGCCCCTCAACATGTTGTTGAGGGGCCGGATCTCGTAGCGCGGGCCGGATTTGAACCAGCGACCTCTGGGTTATGAGCCCAGCGAGCTACCGAGCTGCTCCACCGCGCGTCGGTGTGTGCCCAGCGTATGTCATGCCGGGTGAACCGAGCGGGGATTTTCCGGGCGGTGCCACAGAGAGGTGCGCGCGGGGCCCCGGTAGGGGATTCGAACCCCTCTGTGAAACCGGAGAACGCTGCTGTGGCGGCTGCCTCGGCGGACCCCGGCCTTGGGGACCAGCGTGGAACCGACCCCGATGACGGCCCCCAGCCTTGTGGACTTGCTGGACTCCGAGGCCGAGGCCCGGGAGATCGCCAACGAGGACTGGGCGGGAATGGGGCTGTGAGGTTGAGGGCCCGGCTGGTGATCCGCTCACCATCGGGCCCTCAGTCGCTCAATCCTCAAACACCGCGCCCCAGCTCGTGTGGCAGTCGCACCCGGAGAACGGCTTTACTGCGGCAGGCGAGGCGTCTGACCGCCGCCCCGCCAACGCCGAAGGCGTCTTCCACTTCCTCAAGATCGGACACCCACGGGAGATCGCGGACACGATCGTCGGACTCGTCGCCGAACGCCTCCCCAACTACTACGGCGCGCAGCCCCTCACCGACATCCAGGTGCTCTCTCCCGGCAAACGCACCGAAGTTGGGACCGAGGAACTCAACATCCGACTGCGTGACCGGCTCAATCCGGCACACGAGAGCAAACCAGAACACGCGGACGGCAACCGCCTGTTCCGTCTAGGCGACCGGATCACCACCGTGACCAACAACTACGACAAGCGCACAGCCGGCATCTTCAACGGCTCCCTCGGCACCGTCACCGCGATCGACCACGAAGCCGGAACCTTGACCGCATCCATCGAAAAGGAAACCATCCCGTACGACTTCAACGAACTGGACCAGATCCTCCACGCATACGCGATCACCGTTCACCGCTCACAGGGCAGCGAGTACCCCATCGTGGTGATGCCTTTGGCGACCTCGCACACCAACATGCTGGAGCGCAACCTGCTCTACACCGCCATCACACGCGCCCAACGCGCCGTCGTACTCGTCGGGCAGGACGACGCGCTGGTCAAAGCTCTCGAAACCGCCCGAGCGTGGCAGCGCAGTACGGCCCTGACCCACCGAATCGCCTACACCAATGGGCGCCCGGATGCTTCCGGACAGCTGTCCTTCGTCGGATAATTGAGTCTTCGTCATCCTCGAACATGCAGGTCGCAGGCTCTGGCGTGGCGTTCGCTCGGGATACTCATGCTGATCTCGGGCGGGAGTCTGCGGTCTTGATCATCTGTTATGTCATCCGTCGAGGATGTCGCATTTGGATTATTTTGCGCAACTCGGGGTGAATGCCGAGGCTGCCGAGCTCGCCCGCTGAGCGGACCCGCGCGCCACCGCTACTTCTTCCGCTCCGGCCCGGCGACGGTGTGGCCGGCGGTCAGCGCACTGGGGGAAGTCGGCTGGTCGGACAGGGGGCTGCCCGGAGTCGTGCACCGATCGACGGGTCGAGGCGGGTCCGGTCTGCTCGGCGTCTGGCTGGTGGACGGCGTGGCCCCGGCATCGCCGGTCTCCGGCACAGGATCGGTCTCGGTGCCAGGCGATCAGGATGCCGACGGGCGTCGGCAAGTCGGACCTCTGCGACCCGAAGATCAACAAATCGTATGCCGAACTCGCCATCCACTACCGGACCTTGGCACCCGAAGGACAAGCTGCGGGGCGAGCGGCCGATGCGGAGCGCTTCGGTGTGCTCGTCGATCTTGATGGAGCCCCCGAGCCTTCAGTCGGATTCATTCCACCGCCGGAACCAGCACTCCTGCATGAGGCCCTCACGCTAGGGGGCCGGACGACTCGTTGAAGTGGCGGTCCACGCCCTGCCCCCAGAGCCCGCTGAACAGCGTCACAGCCACCCAGACCCGTGTTCACCGAATTGGCCAGGAGCCGCCGTGGGTGGAATCGAGGAGGATCTGCAGTACCTACGACAAGTGCGTGGCAACGTACCGGCACGCTTGGACCCAGCCCACGTCGAGGCGCTCCGGTTCTTCGCCGGAGTCCCTCGCCAGATGGTGCCGGACAACCTGACGGTCGGGAGCGAGAGTCGGATGCGGCGCCGGGCTGGGATCGCCTGCACCGCGTATCCGGCAGGCCGCCGGACGGTGGCCTGCCGCCCCGTTCCTTGACCGATTGGATGGCGGTGACGAGCAGGCCGAGGGCGAAGCAGGTGAAGGGGTATCGAAAAACTGAACTGGCGACCTCGCGCAATCGGCTGTCGTGTATTCCTCGTGTGCTGAGGGCTCGGGGCCACCGTGAGTGGTCGCCGGGGGCATAGTGGCGCCAGGTTCCTCCGGCCTCTTCGGCGAGGCGGGCTGTGGTGTCGTCGTTGTAGCCGAGCATCCGGGCGATCACCGGGGCCGGGGCCTGGAGGACAAGGTGGCGGATCGCCGCTGTGCGTCCTCGCTGGATCGGGAAGCCCAGGTACCGGAGCTGAAGTTCCAGAGCGCTCGGGGTCATGGGCTGCCCGGCCCGGCGGCCGGGGAAGAGCCATCGGGCGTCGGGGTTCGTCGCGGTCATGGTGTTCGGTCGCTGCCCCAGGTAGTCCAGCAGCATCCCGGCGAAGGGGGCCGGGACGGGTGACGGCGGGTCGCCGAGGCGAATGAGGACTTCGCCGTCCTCGTGCTGGACGTCGTCGGTGCCGAGCCGTGCGATCCGGGTGAGCGGCTGCGCGTAGAGGAGGACGAGCACGGCAGCCACGCGGTCCTGGAGCGGGACATCGTCGGGACCACACACTGGAACAACTCCCACAGCCCGTCCGGCACCAGATGCCCCACCAGCGCCATCACGGCCGCCAGCTTAGTGATCAAGCCAGTTGAGACGATCTCTGGAACTCCGCGCCCCGTCGACAACGGCGACTTCGATTCGTACTGGGCGTTTCACCTCGAACGCGAGCACCAACGCCTCTACCCCAGCCCTGACCAGCTCACCGCTTGATCAGAAAATTCCCTGGAAAGGAACTGCACTCACCTTCGATCCTTCTCAGCCGTCACCCGCGCAAGAGGCAGGGCCGTCCACCGGCGTCAACCGACCACCGCTTCACCAACCTGGCAGGTTCACCCCGAGCGGGGACAGGAGCCGACAGCCGCGAGTGGCAAGGCCTCAAGTGGTTGAAGATGACCGGAATCCGCATTCCCGTTTGAGGCGGAACCTGTGCCTCTTCTCCACAAATCCCGACCTGTCTGCTTACGTGGTCGCCGACGGGCCCGCCGCGTTCCCACTCCCTTCACCGGCCGCCACCGGCGGCAGATTCGGAGGCGCAGCGTGCCCGAAAACAACCCGGACCTCCCGGACGCGGCACTCGGCCGCCCCTCCCCGTTACCCACCAGCGGGGTGCTGTTCTACGACCCGGTAGGACGTACGGGCACCTTCTACGAGGCCCAGGGAGGCGAACTCGCCGGCGACCTGGCCTTCATCGGCCAGGGCACCGGCTGGCGCTCGACCTGGTCCCAGATCGTGCCCGGCAACTTCGGCGGTGGCACTCAGCGCACCGACCTGCTCTTCTACGACCCCAAGGCCACCACCACCGACGGCGCGGTCGCCTTCTTCGCCGTCGACGCCAACGGCCAGATGCACCTGATGGGCTCCGACGCACCGCAGTGGAGCCCCACGTGGACCCACATCGTGCCGGGCCACTTCGGAGGCGTCACAGGACTGACCGACCTCCTTTTCTACGACGGCTCCAACGGCGTGGCGAAGTTCTTCGCCTCGGCGGGCGACGGCACGGTGACGCAGATCGGCGAGACCCGCACCGGCTGGCGCCGGAACTGGACCCACGTCGTGCCGGGCCACTTCAAGCAGGGCGCCGCGCAGACGGACCTGTTCTTCTACGACACGGCCTCCGGAGACGCCGAGTTCTGGGCCACGGACGTGCAGCTCGGCACCATTCACATCGGCAGGGGCATCCCCGGTTGGCGTCAGGGCTTCGGCGCCCTGATCGTCCCGGGCGACTTCGGCAGCGGCAGTGGCCATACCGATCTCTTCTGCCTCAGCGGCAGCTACGGCGCGTTCTTCGCCAGTGACGGCGAGGGACACATCGAAGTCTTCGGAAGCAACAACCTGCCCGCCTCCTGGACCCACATCGCCCCGGGCCGGTTCAGCGGCCCCGACGGACTGACCGACCTGCTGTTCTACGACCGTCAACGGCACGAGATCCAGATGTACTCCACCACGGGCAAAGGCGACCTCAACCCGCTCGGCCCCTCCGCCACCGGCGACGTGAGCGAGACTGTGGCACGCCTCGTCCCGGGCACCTTCGTCGCCCCGCTCTGACGGGGGAAGCTCCCTTCCGGGACGGTTTGCCCTGCCCAGCGGCGCCGGCTCACACGCCGGATTCCGGTGCGCAGAAGGGCTCGCCATCATCTTCTGCGTGCCGGACCTGCGCCCGCACCGCTGAAGCCGCAGGTCCGACCATGTGCCGGCGCAGCATGGTGAGCCCCGCTGCCAGTACATCAGCTCTCGGCGAGCAGGTTGCGTACGACGTATCCGGCGGAGTCGACTCCGAAGCTGCCGCCTTCGACCAGGGCGGCCACGGCGAAGCTCGCGTTGTACGCGGCCAGCCAGCCGTTGGCGTGGTCGCCCTCCTCCGCCGTGCCGGTCTTGGCTCCGACACCGACGAGATCGCCACCGGCGCCGACGAAGGGACCTGCCCTCACCATGACCGACGTACTTCGCCAGATGGCCGTCCAAGGCCGGGAGGTGAACCCTGACGACGTCGCCGCGCTCAGCCCGCACGGCAGGGGCAACGTGCTCCGCTTCGGCGACTACGACACCGCCACCCTTCACATTCCGCCCGGCGTGTATGACAGCGCGCTTCGCCTTCCTGCGAATGGCCTCTGAACGGTTCAGGCGAGATGGGCGGCCAACCGGAATGCAGCCGGAACGAAATTACGGTAAATCCGGGCATCTTTCCCCGTTCTCGTACAGCTACGGCGAACGGACATGTAGCGCAGTCGATCACACTCTCTCTTCCCGGCGGACGCAGAAGGCACCCGCGGCAGCCGCCAGGACCGCTGCCTCCGCGGCCCGTTCCGGGAGTTGCGGGTCCGGATCGGCACGCAGGAGCACCATCTGGTGGTAGAGCGGCGCCGTGGCGGCGATCAGCAGGCTCCGCGCGTCCGTGTGCTGTGCGCCAAGTTCACCGCGCTCGATGGCGCGCTCGACGAGGATCTCGCACTGGACGTACCGGTCCGTCCACAGCTGAGTCTGGGCCCGCGCGGCCTGTTCGGAGTGGAACGAGGCGGCCATCAGGGCGACGGCGAGCGACGGCTGTACGACCAGGGATTCCTGGATCTCCTGGTTGAGGGCCGTCAGATCGCCGCGCAGCGAGCCGGTGTCCGGCGGCTGCCAGTCGATTTCGCCGGCAGCGGCGATGACGTCGACGAGCAGGCCGCTGACATCGCGCCAACGCCGGTAGACCGTGGCGCGGTGCACTCCGGCCCGCGTCGCGACGCCGTCCATCGTGAGTCCCTCGTGACCGCGTTCAGCGAGTTCGGCGCGCACAGCATCGAGGACCTGGGCGCGGATGCGAGCGGTGCGACCGCCCGGGCGGCGGTCCGACGTCGTGTCCAGTGGGTCTGTCATCGGCAATCAGTATCCGGTTGATCAAGGCTGCAGGGCTGTGCCAGCATCCTAATGCGACAGTTGTCGCTCTAGAGTGACTGGAGAGGAACCGCCTCCGCGATGCCGCCCCTTCCCGCTGATCCCACCGTGCTCCACCCGATGCCCGAGCACCCGCGCGTGGTTCTGCTCAAGCCGCTCGTGAAGTCGCCGTTGATCGAGGTCGGTGACTTCTCCTACTACGACGATCCGGACGACTCGACCGCCTTCGAGACGCGCAACGTCCTGTACCACTACGGTCCCGAGCGGCTTGTCATCGGCAAGTACTGCGCGCTGGGGACGGGCACCCGGTTCATCATGAACGGCGCCAACCACCGCATGGACGGTCCTTCCACCTTCCCGTTCCCCACCATGGGGGGCTCCTGGGCGGAGCACTTCGACCTGATCACCGAACTGCCCGGTCGGGGCGACACGGTCGTCGGCAACGACGTGTGGTTCGGCCACGGCGCCACGGTCATGCCCGGTGTACGCATCGGTCACGGCGCGATCATCGCCGCCGGCGCCGTGGTCACCGGCGACGTCCCCGACTACGGCATCGTCGGCGGCAACCCCGCCCGGCTCATCCGCACCCGCTACGACGCCGCGGACGTCGCCCGGCTCCTCGCCGTGGCGTGGTGGGACTGGCCCGTGCAGCACATCACCAGGCACGTACGGACGATCATGTCGGGGACCGTCGCCGACATGGAGGGGGCCGCCGCGCAGATCGACCGGCCCTGACGCCGCGTCCTCGCCACCCCGACCGCACCCGTCCCGCGCCAGAAACGAGTGATCACCCATGTCCCGTCGCCGCGCCCATATCGCGATGGTCGGCATCCCCATCGTCAGTCATGTCCTGCCCAGCCTCGCGCTCATCCGCGAGCTGGTGGCCCGCGGGCACCGGGTCACCTACGCCAACGACCCGTTCGTGGCCGACCGGATCGAGTCCACCGGCGCGGAGCTGGTGCCCTGCACCTCCACGCTGCCCGTCGCGGACAACGACTGGCCCGCCGATCCCATCGCCGCGGCGAGCCTCTTCCTCGACGACGCCGTCCAGGCGCTCCCGCAACTGCGCGCTGCCTACGACGACGATCCGGCCGACCTGTACCTCTACGACATCGGCGCCTACGCCGCGCGCGCCCTCGCCGAAACGCAGAGCCGTCCCCTCGTGCAGCTGTCCCCGACGTTCGTCGGCTGGGACGGCTACCAGGAGGAAGTCGCGGCCCATCTGCGGAAGCTGCCGGGCGCCGACGCATACCGGGACAGGTTCGCACGGTGGCTCGCCGACTGCGGGGCGGCCACCACGGACGTGGACACGTTCTCCGGCCCGCCCGCCCGGGCCCTCGCCCTGATCCCGAGAGCAATGCAGCCGCACGCCGATCGAGTCGACACCGACACGGTGACCTTCGTCGGCCCCTGCTTCGACACCCGAGCAGACGCTGACGGCTGGACCCGCCCGGCGGACGCAGACCATGTGCTGCTGATCTCGCTCGGTTCGGCGTACACGCGCCAGCCGGGGTTCTACCGCCAGTGCGTCGCCGCCTTCGGCGACCTGCCCGGCTGGCATGTCGTACTCCAGATCGGCAAGTACACCGACCCCGAGGAACTCGGCACCATCCCGTCCAGCGTCGAGGTGCACTCATGGGTCCCGCAGCGGGCGATCCTGGAACAGGCCGACGCCTTCGTCACCCACGCCGGCATGGGCGGCTGCGGCGAAGGTCTCCTCGCCGGCGTTCCTATGATCGCCGTGCCGCAGGGAGCCGAGCAGTTCATGAACGCCGACCGGCTCGTGGAACTCGGCGTCGCCCGCCGTGTGGACACCGCTGACGCCACCGCCGAGACCCTCCGCGTGGCGCTGAACGACCTGGTCACGGATCCGGAACGGATCGGCCGGTCCCAGCAGTTGCAGGCCGCCGGCCGGGCCGAGGGCGGCACCCCGCGCGCTGCTGACCTCATCGAGAAGGCACTGTCGTGAGCGATCGCTCCTCGTGGGGGTCCCGCAAACTCCGCTGCTGGGCCGAGTGCAGTGGGCAGTCCCGCCGCGCCAGCCTTCGAACCAGCCACCCGGCGCCCGCGGCTTCGCCAGCGCAGGCACGGCTGGAGAGCCTCGTCCTCGAGTAACTGGGGACCTCTCCGGGCCTGTGCGCGCACCCTTTCGGCATCACCTCACTGATCAGTGCCAGCACATCCCTCACCCTGCACCTCGACGCCTAGCTTGCGGATGAGCGGCATCGAGGTCGGCGGCCGACAGCTGCACCTGGAAGGGTGGGCCGATGTACAGGGCCGGCACCGGCACTGGTGCGAGGGCAACGGGCTGCGACCGCTGTGGACGACCCTGCACCTCGATCCCGTGGAATCCGACTACCTCAACGCCTATGCCCGTCTCGAACGTTCGCGAGCCGGGCGGGCCGCGGTGGGCAGCGCCCTGATCCGACGTATCACGCTCTTCCTCACCGGCTACACCCCGCGCGCGGACCGCCTGACCGGCCTGCCAGGCGGCGTGTAGCTCTGCATAATGCTCGGGCCGCGGTCGCGGCGCTTTCGAGGCAAAAGCCAATGCTTTGAGGGCGGATCGCAGGACGGTTGCTGCCTGATCGCCCTGGGGCTGTAACCCTGTGACGACCAGGCGGCCATCCTCAGCGTGCACGCGCCGACGCGGCACCGCGTAGAGATGCCGCACCGCCAGGATTACCGCCGCCGCCCCCTCGCGCATCTGTGCGAGGAGAGATCACCCAATCGGCCTACAGGGATCACGCCCCGATGTGCGGCGTACCCCGTTCGGCCGCACGGTGAGCGTGACCAGGTTGCCGCCAAGCAGCAGCTGTGATCGCTGCTGTGCGGGGAGGCGTCGTGATCGTGATAGCTCTGCTCGTCCCAGTGACGCTGATCCTGATTCTGTTCGGGACGTCCGCTCCGGAAGATTTCTTGTTCCCGCCGCCCCTGGAAGCCGCACAACCATCAGCGCTGTGGCGCGGCAGCGGGGTTGAAACAGGTATCTACCCTGTTTCAACCCCGCTGAGAGTCTGGATGCGGCTGACAGACCGCCTCAGCTCGCGGTCAGCTCACCTGGACGGTGACCGGCGAGGAGTGGAACGTGCCGGACTTGGTCGACACCCGCACCTGCTCGGTGCCCTTCTTGGTGAACGTCCGCTTGATCGTGTAAGTGCCGTTCTTGTTGACGACGGCCGTGGTCTTGAGCGTGGTCCACTTGCCGTTGTGCCTGTGCTGCAGCACCAGCGTGGAGCCGGCCTTGATGCCCTTGACCCGGCCGGTGAACACCACGGTGTTGCCCACTTTGACGGCCTTGCGGTCGGCCGAGACGGTGATCGAGCCCATCGCGGTCGGCGTATGCGACGGCTTCACGTTCGACATGCCGGTAGGGGTCATGGAGGGCTTGGGTGCCGTCGCCCCGGCCGCGGCGACGACACCGGCCGTACCGGTCGACAGCAGGGCAGCGGACAGAGCACCGGCGGCGAGCGCACGGGTGCGCCGACTTCGGGTGACGCTCATGTGGGTCTCCTGGACTCGTCGGAGTCCCCCCTGGGAGCGAGTCGACCATTCGGGCGGCTCGCGTGTCCAGGCTGGCCCGAGCCCAGCGGACCGGCACGTTCAAGTGAGTACCGGCGCCACCAGCGCTTCCAGCGAATGTGCAGGTCAGGGCGTAGATCCTCACCGCCCGCACCCATTCCGCCCTATCGCTGAAATGGCGTAACGTCATTACGCAGAGCGAGCACTGCAGGGTGTCGGTACGGCCAGGCGCCGTCGGCACCCATTCGGAGGTCTTGGTCCGGCGCGAGTCAGCCGGATCGGGTGTGTCTGGGGTGGTGTCCGGCCGTCAGGCAAAAGACCGGCCCTTGTCGACGATCACGGCTAATGACGTGAACGTCCGCATCCGGCACGGTACCGGTCGGTATGCGCACGAACAGGCCCGCCCGCGGCCGCAGCGGCCCGGGCGGGAGACTCCGCAGTGATGGGAGGTGATCACGATGAATCGCCTGCTGAAGAACGGCCCTCCTGACCAGAGCGAAGCGGACCTGCCATGGCGAGGCAGGGCAGACCTGCTGGGCAGGATCGGCGAGTTGGAGCAAGAGGTCGGCCAGATGAAGGAGGCCGTCGCCTCCCATGCCGTGGTCGACCACGCGATCGGGGTGATCATCGCCCTCGGCGGCCTCCACCCCGACCAGGGCTTCGAAGTGCTGCGCGATGTCTCCCGGCACACCGACACCAGGCTCCGGGAAATCGCCGAAGAGATCATGCTCTGGGTGAGGACCGAGCAGCTCGCTGGGGAATTCCCTGACGCTCTGGCCGGCGCCCTGGCCAGAGCACGCGCCGCCTGATCCCGCGCCGGTCTGGGCGGGTTGCTGTCAGCGCCTGCTGTCGCCGGGGGCGAGCAGGCTGGTGACCTCGGCGATCGCCTCGGGGGGCGGGTGGAAGCAGCGGCGTACGTTCTCCGGCTTCTTGTGCCGCGACTTGGCCATGGGCAGGGGCTGGCTGGCCCGGGCCTCGCCGAGGTGGATCAGACCGGTGTGGCCTGTGTCCGCAGAGGCCGTGTGCGGATGAGCCTGTGTTCGATTGAGCAGGTGCGTCGTTCGGGACACGTTTGCGCCGCGTATAGCCGGGCGTGTTGCATTCCGAGAGAGTCGATGTGATGCGGCTCACCTCGCTGGTGCCTGAGGCAAGGCATCCGCGATCATCGAGCTCACTGTGGCGACGCGGTAGGCTAGATCGCTGGCAGGGACGTCGATGAGCTCGTAGCCGAACGTGCGATAGCTCTCTTCGTGGATCTTTTCGAAAGCCAGTGATTCCTGAAAGCTGATTCGCCGGGCTGCGGTCGGCTCGCAGAAGCCCAGATTGCGGACGAAGAACACTTGGCGCTCGTAGACCTCTTTCGAGGTGATCCGTTCGAGTTCCGCGGCCAGCGCCGGGGACACCGGCCACCCCAAGTAGGTGGTGAGGGCGTGGGTGCAGACCGGGGATCGGTCGAACACCTGAATAGAACCGGTGGCATCCAACTGTCGCTGCCGCTGCAGAGCCACGATCTCGTCGATGAAGGATGGGCGTGTCCATGGCTGGTCCTCGCCCAGCGCCTGCGCTCGTGCGATGGCCGCCGTTGCTGCCTCCTCGACAACCCCGTATCCAAGCTCGTCCAGGCACCGCAGGATTGATGTCTTGCCCGCCCCCGGCGTGCCGGTGAGAACGTACCGCCGCATGATTCGAGAACCCTTTCTTGCAGGTCGGGACAGGCTCACTGGTCCGATTGGGCCTCCGGCCGGAGGTAGCGAGCCCAGTGGAGTCCTGGGGATGAGGTGGGGGACACAGGCGGATCCTCGAACGGCTGATGTGCCGGAGACGCCCCTGACACCCGAGGCGATGAGCAAGGCGACGACGGCCAGATTGCTCAACGTCCTCCTTGGTTCAAGTACATCCTGTCGGCCCTGACTTGCGAAGCCGAACGATTTCCTCGTGCTGGGCGGCGAGCCGGGCCAGGGCCTGGCCGCGGAAGTCGGTGAGTTCTTCGACTGTCTGCTCTGACTGGGCCGGCCGTTCCCGGAGCTTGGTGACCTCTGCCTTGAGCCGCACGATCTGGGACTCGCGAGGGTCTGGAATCTCGTCGGCGTCTTGCAGTGCCTGGACCCGTCTTTCGAACTCGGCGCGGAGGCCAGCGTAAGGGCGGGTGCCGTAGAACGCGGTGCGGTCCAGCCCTTGGCGATTCTCTCCGTGACGTGGTGGTCAGGCGGCAACGTCAGCGGATCGCTCGTCTCTCCGTGCTCGGCGAGCAATGTGGTGATCTTCGGTTCCGGATCCTGAGCTCGGGCCTTCTTCCGTCCCTGGGCCCGTCTGACGTCGCGGGACTTGCGGGCTCCGAGGCGGTCGGCTTCCCGTAACTGCTCGGCGAGCGTGATGGCGTGTGGGCCGAATACTGTCAGCAGGTAGGGAGCGGCAGCGAGCATCGGCTGCAGCACGCCGTCTTCGACGGGCCGGGTATTGTTCTCGTCCCTTCCGTTGGGCATCTCGGCGACGGCCGAAGGGGTGGCACCGCCCCACGGAATCAAGTTGGCGGCAGGCTGGTCTGCGGTGAAAAGCTCGCGGTAGTTGACCAAGTCGAGCACGTAGCGCCGGTGCCACAGATATGCCTCGCAGCACTCCGTGTCCATCTGGCCCAGCGAGGTGACGCCCCGTGCGTCGAGCCAGCGGAAGAAACGGCTGAGCTCGGCCAGGCGCCCCGCGCACGTCCACAGATGCAGCGCGGTGCGGTAGGCACGAGGCAGCGGCGCGACCACCCCCCAAACTCCGAATGTCGAGTCAACGCGCGCCGGAAGAGTCACCAGTTCTCGGCTCGTGTGATCTCTGCGGCATCGGAGATGTCCTGGTAGACCGGCTACACGACGGTGCGGGCAGAGTTGACGACAGCTTCTGCACCGCATGCTGGGAAAAGGCATGCACCTTGAACGAATTGCTGGAATTTAGTGAACCTGGCGGCAGGTGGATAGCCTGTGACCCGGACACGGAGCGCGTCGTCACTCCATCCAGCGATCCTGAAGACCCGGCCACACATGACGAACTGCGGGCTCTGCTCTCGCGGTTACGTGAAGTCGAACCACGCGCCGTGCGCATTCTGTCGGTGCGTCTCAACGTCTGGGGCGGCGACCCCGGGAGCCAGGGCTTCGGCGTAGTCGCGTGACGTCCGGTTCGTGATCATCCGAGGCCGAGGAGTGCGAGGGGGCGGCGAGGGTCGCGGGCGTTGTGGCGGA
>NZ_JBEZLQ010000060.1:0-17591 GCF_040652235.1 Streptomyces sp. NPDC048277 | reverse complement strand
TCTCCCGCCCCCCTTGGGGGGGGGGGGTAAGGGCGCCACCCCCCCCCACACCCCCCCCACCACCCACCCCCGCAGGGGGGGCGGGGGCCCCCCCCCCCCACCCCGTCACCTCACCTCACGTCGTCCGCCGCCGCCTGGCCCCCGGTCGCCGCTCACTCGGCCGAGTCACCGGATCCCCCGCCTCCAGCGCGCTCGCGCGCCTGCGCAGGCCGAACTCGGCCAGCGCCTCCGCCAGCTTGACGACGGACGGCTCCGGCGCCATCACGTCCACCCGCAGCCCGTGCTCCTCGGCCGTCTTCGCCGTGGCCGGACCGATGCACGCGATGACCGTCACGTTGTGCGGCTTCCCGGCGATGCCCACCAGGTTCCGCACGGTGGACGACGACGTGAACAGCACCGCGTCGAAGCCACCGCCCTTGATGGCCTCCCGGGTGTCGGCCGGCGGCGGCGACGCCCGCACGGTGCGGTACGCCGTGACGTCGTCGACCTCCCAGCCCAGCTCGATGAGCCCGGCGACCAGCGTCTCCGTGGCGATGTCGGCCCGCGGCAGGAACACCCGGTCGATCGGGTCGAAGACCGGGTCGTACGGCGGCCAGTCCTCCAGCAGGCCCGCGGCCGACTGCTCGCCCGAAGGCATGAGATCCGGCTTCACGCCAAACGCCACCAGCGCCCTGGCGGTCTGCTCGCCGACCGCCGCGACCTTGATGCCCGCGAAGGCGCGCGCGTCGAGGCCGTACTCCTCGAACTTCTCGCGGACCGCCTTGACCGCGTTGACCGACGTGAAGGCGATCCACTCGTACCGTCCGGTGACGAGCCCCTTCACCGCCCGCTCCATCTGCTGGGGCGTGCGCGGCGGCTCGACGGCGATCGTCGGCACCTCGTGCGGCACCGCCCCGTACGACCTCAGCTGGTCGGAGAGCGACACCGCCTGTTCCTTCGTCCGCGGCACGAGCACCTTCCAGCCGAACAGCGGCTTGGACTCGAACCACGACAACTGGTCGCGCTGGGCGGCGGCGGACCGCTCGCCGACCACGGCTATCACCTGCCGGCCGCCGTCAGGTGAGGGCAGCACCTTCGCCTGCTTCAGCGTCTGCGCGATGGTGCCGAGGGTGGCGGTCCAGGTCCGCTGCCGGGTCGTCGTACCGGCGACGGTGACCGTCAGCGGCGTGTCCGGCTTGCGGCCCGCGGCGACCAGCTCCCCGGCGGCCGCGGCCACCGAGTCCAGCGAGGTCGACACGACGACCGTCCCGTCCGAGGCGCCGACCTCGGTCCAGCACCGGTCGGAGGCGGTACGGGCGTCCACGAAGCGGACGTCGGCGCCCTGCGCGTCGCGCAGCGGCACACCGGCGTACGCCGGCACGCCGACCGCCGCCGCGACACCCGGCACGACCTCGAACGGCACACCCGCGGCGGCGCAGGCGAGCATTTCTCCGGTCGCGTACGTATCAAGTCCCGGGTCCCCGGACACGGCACGGACGACCCGCCTGCCGGACCGCGCGGCCTCCATGACAAGATGAGCCGCATCCCGCACGGGCGGGAGGGAAGCGGTTGTTGACGCACCGTCAACAACCGTCAGTTGAGGCGTGCCTGTGCCCGGATACGGATCCGACGAGGGATCCGGATTCGTGGGCACGACGGAGACGCCCTGCCTGGCGTGGGCCCTGATCACGTCGAGCACGTCGTGCTCGGCGACCAGGACGTCCGCGCTGGACAGTGCCTCCACGGCGCGCAAGGTCAGCAGTCCCGGATCCCCGGGTCCGGCACCCAGGAAGGTGACGTGCCCGTGTTCAAGGCCGGCGGGAAGGTTGGTGGGGCTCACTGTGCTCGCTCCCCCATCAGACCGGCCGCGCCCTGGGCAAGCATCTCGGTGGCGAGTTCGCGACCGAGCGCCGTCGCCTGGTCGTATGTCTCGGGCACGGGACCGGTGGTGGACAACTGCACCATCCGGGTGCCGTCGGTCGTGCCGACGACTCCCCGCAGGCGCATTTCCTTGACAATCTGCCCGTCGGCCAGAAGGTCGGCCAGCGCGCCCACAGGGGCGGAGCAGCCGGCCTCCAGGGCGGCGAGCAGTGATCGCTCGGCGGTCACGGCGGCCCGCGTGAGCGGGTCGTCGAGTTCCCCGAGCGCGGCGATCAGCGACGCGTTGTCCGCGACGCACTCGACCGCCAGTGCCCCCTGGCCGGGGGCGGGCAAAACCGTGTCGACCGACAGGAAGTCGGTCACCTCGTCGAGGCGGCCGATGCGGCTCAGTCCGGCCGCGGCCAGCACCACCGCATCGAGCTCGCCGTCGTGTACGTATCCGATCCGGGTGTCGACGTTCCCCCGGACCGGAACGGTCTCGATGTCCAGCCCGTGGCCGCGCGCGTACGCGTTCAGCTGCGCCATCCGGCGCGGCGAACCGGTGCCGATGCGCGCCCCGGACGGCAGGTCGGTGAACTTCAGCGCGTCCCGGGCGACGATCACGTCGCGCGGGTCCTCGCGCAGCGGTACGGCGGCCAGCGCCAGCTCTTCGGGCTGCGTGGTCGGGAGGTCCTTCAGCGAGTGAACCGCGAAGTCGACCTCACCGCGCAGCAGCGCGTCCCGCAGGGCGGTCACGAAGACACCCGTGCCGCCGATCTGTGCGAGGTGCTCGCGGGAGGTGTCGCCGTAGGTGGTGATCTCGACGAGCTCGACGGGCCGTCCGGTCACCTGGCTCACGGCCTCGGCCACTTGCCCGGACTGGGCCATGGCGAGTCTGGATCGCCTGGTCCCCAGCCTCAGTGGTGGTTTGTCACTCATGCCGGTCGGTCCTTCTCGGTCGTGCTGTCCACGGCCCGGGAGACGACGGCGACCGTCTCGGGGTCGAGGTCGAACAGGGTCCGCAGCGCGTCCGCGTACCCGGCGCCGCCGGGCTCGGCAGCGAGCTGCTTGACCCGTACGGTCGGCGCGTGCAGCAGCTTGTCGACGACCCGGTGCACGGCCTGGCGGATCTCCCCGCGCTGCCGTTCGTCCAGGTCGGGCAGCCGCCCGTCCAACCGCGCGATCTCACCGGCCACCACATCGGCGGCCATGGTGCGCAGCGCGACCACGGTCGGCGTGATGTGCGCGGCGCGCTGGGCGGCGCCGAAGGCGGCCACCTCGTCCGAAACGATCCGCCTGACCTGGTCCACGTCGGCCGCCATCGGCGCGTCGGCGGAGGCCTCCGCCAGCGACTCGATGTCGACCAGCCGCACCCCGGCCAGCCGGTGCACGGCCGCGTCGATGTCGCGGGGCATGGCGAGGTCGAGGAGGAAGAGCGCGGGGGCGGGGCGTACGAACCCGGCGACCGGCTCCGGCCTGCGCCGCTCCGGGATC
Organism: Streptomyces sp. NPDC048277; assembly: GCF_040652235.1. Lineage (NCBI taxonomy): Bacteria > Bacillati > Actinomycetota > Actinomycetes > Kitasatosporales > Streptomycetaceae > Streptomyces > Streptomyces sp. NPDC048277. Next base: position 14,258 of record NZ_JBEZLQ010000060.1, on the reverse strand, counting down.
CGGCCGACGCGGGCGACGGTCGCGGCGAGCGCGCCGATCAGCTCGGCATCGGCTTCGACCGTCTCGGGCGTACGACGGCTCGCGTCGCGCCGGTCCACAGTCCCGTTGTCCACCCAGGCCGCGTGCTGCTCCAGCTCGGCGGCGGCCATCCCGGCGACGGCCGCCTCGCCCATCACGGAGAACCCGCTCTGCGCGGCGGTGAGGTCGAGGGGGCAGTTCTCGTCGGTGCCGAGGCTGGTGGCGGGCAGCGGCTTCAGGGCCACCGGTACGACGTCCGCGTCGATCTCGGCGACGGGCGCACCGGTCCGCCCCTCGATCGCCGCCGCGACCGCCTCGGCGGTGAGGACCAGCCCCGTCGCCCCCGTACAGGAGACGGCGACGTCGGCACGTGTCAGCTCGCCCGGCACCGCGTCCATCGGTACCGCGCGGGCCACCACGTCCGTGTCGTCGGCGTCGGTCAGGATCTGGGCGAGCCGCTCCGCACGGTCGTACGTCCGGTTGGCCACGACGATCTCCGCGACCCCCGCCCGCGCCAGCGTGGCGGCGGCCAGCGAGGACATCGATCCCGCACCGATGACCAGCGCCTTCTTGCCCTTGGCCCAGGTCTGTACGTCGGTACCGGCGGCGAGCTGTTCGAGTCCGAAGGTGACCAGGGACTGTCCGGCCCGGTCGATCCCGGTCTCGGAGTGGGCGCGCTTGCCGACCCTGAGCCCCTGCTGGAACAGGTCGTTCATCAGCCGCCCGGCGCTGTGCAGCTCCTGCGCCCTGGCGAGCGAGTCCTTTATCTGGCCGAGGATCTGTCCCTCGCCGACGACCATCGAGTCGAGCCCGCAGGCGACCGAGAACAGATGGTGGACGGCGCGGTCCTCGTAGTGCACGTAGAGATAGGGGGTGAGCTCGTCCAGCCCGACCCCGCTGTGCTGGGCGAGCAGCGTGGACAGCTCGGCGACCCCGGCGTGGAACTTGTCGACGTCGGCGTAGAGCTCGATGCGGTTGCAGGTGGCGAGCACCGCGGCCTCGGTGGCCGGCTCGGCGGCGACCGTGTCCTGGACCAGCTTGACCTGGGCGTCCCCGGAGAGCGCGGCCCGTTCGAGGACGCTGACGGGGGCGCTGCGGTGGCTCAGCCCGACGACGAGGAGACTCATGCCGGCATCACGGCGGGTACGTCCCCGTCGGGTCCCTGCTCGTCGGACTCCTGGTGCGCGGCGACGGGCGCAACGGCCCCGTCGGTCTCCTCGCCGGCCTTGCGCTGCTCGTGGAAGGCGAGGATCTGCAGCTCGATGGAGAGGTCGACCTTGCGTACGTCGACGCCGTCCGGGACGGTCAGCACGGTCGGCGCGAAGTTCAGGATGGAGGTGACCCCGGCGGCCACGAGCCGGTCGCAGACCTGCTGGGCGGCTCCGGCGGGGGTCGCGATCACGCCGATGCTGACGCCGTTGTCCTGGATGATCTTCTCCAGGTCGTCGGTGTGCTGCACGGGGATGCCGGCGACCGGCTTTCCGGCCATCGCGGGATCGGCGTCGATCAGGGCCGCGACCCGGAAACCACGGGAGGCGAACCCGCCGTAGTTGGCGAGGGCGGCGCCGAGGTTACCGATACCGACGATCACAACCGGCCAGTCCTGCGTGAGGCCCAGCTCACGGGAGATCTGGTAGACGAGATACTCGACGTCGTAGCCGACACCGCGCGTTCCGTAAGAACCCAGGTAAGAGAAGTCCTTGCGCAGCTTGGCGGAGTTGACCCCCGCGGCCGCGGCCAGCTCTTCGGAGGAGACCGTGGGCACCGAGCGCTCCGACAGTGCGGTCAGCGCCCGGAGGTACAGCGGAAGCCGGGCGACGGTGGCCTCGGGGATACCTCGGCTGCGGGTCGCCGGTCGGTGAGTTCGGCCAGTTGCCACGGTGCTCCAACGGGTTGAGCGGGGCTGCGGACGGTCACACGTACCCAGACCGCCCCGTCGACAGCAGGCTATGTCTTTGTGAACGCGTGCACAAAGATGGTGTCCGTTTTGCCCGGCCAACGTGACCGGGGTCACGCACCCCCGGCGCAGTCGCGGGGAACCGGCGCACACACGCTCGCGCTCCACCCTGAATGGGGGCAAAACGGTACACACTCCTCACGAATCCCGCCCCCCGAGACCAAGCCGCCGTCGATCCTAAGCGAATATGCAGCCGGTTTGGACTAGTCGGTCAGTGCCTTGCGGAGGCGCTCTTCGTTCACGCGCCAGAAGGTGTGTTGTTCACCGTCGACGAGTACGACCGGGATCTGCTCCCAGTACAGCTCGTGCAGGCGCGGATCCTGGGTGATGTCCTGCTGCTCCCAGGGGACGCCGAGGTCGCCGCACACCTTCTCGACCACGACCTGTGCGTCATCACACAGATGACAGCCCGGCTTACGGATGAGGGTGACCAATTGCGCACGAGGCGCCGGCGCCTTCCGGCCAAAGAGGGGACTCATGACGTCCATTGTCCCGCCCCTGGCAGGGCATGTCCGCCGCCTTGTGCACGGCCTGCCCGCCCTGTTCCCGCACGGCTTCTCCGCCCTGCTTAACGGCACGGTCGCGGAGAGTTCACACCCATCCAACTCCCGTGACTCCGGAACCACCGAACAGACTGGCTATGCTCACGACATGGCCGCTCTCGGATGGCTCACTCCCCGTAGGCGCTCCGCCACGGCGCGGAGCGTGTTGGCAGGCGAGGCCTCTGCGGAGGCCGCGCGCAAGAACCAGGAAGCGACGGCGCCTCTCGACGAGGCCGCGGAACCGGAGTTCCCGGTGCTCGGCGACGACAAGGCCGCCGCGTTCTTCGACCTGGACAACACGGTGATGCAGGGCGCCGCGATCTTCCACTTCGGCCGGGGCCTGTACAAGCGGAAGTTCTTCGAGACCCGCGACCTCGCCAGGTTCGCCTGGCAGCAGGCGTGGTTCCGGCTGGCCGGCGTCGAGGACCCGGAGCACATGCAGGACGCCCGCGACTCGGCCCTGTCGATCGTCAAGGGCCACCGGGTGGCCGAGCTCCAGACCATCGGCGAGGAGATCTACGACGAGTACATGGCCGAGCGCATCTGGCCCGGCACCCGCGCCCTCGCCCAGGCCCACCTGGACGCGGGCCAGAAGGTGTGGCTCGTCACCGCGGCGCCGGTGGAGATCGCCGGGGTGATCGCCCGCCGGCTGGGCCTGACCGGAGCGCTGGGCACGGTCGCCGAGTCGGTCGGCGGCGTCTACACGGGCAAGCTGGTGGGCGAGCCCCTGCACGGCCCGGCGAAGGCGGAGGCGGTACGCGCCCTGGCCGCCGCGGAGGGCCTCGACCTCTCCCGCTGCGCGGCCTACAGCGACTCCCACAACGACATCCCGATGCTGTCCCTGGTGGGTCACCCGTACGCCATCAACCCGGACACGAAGCTGCGCAAGCACGCGCGGGAGATGGACTGGCGGCTGCGGGACTACCGCACGGGGCGCAAGGCGGCGAAGGTGGGCATCCCGGCGGCGGCCGGGGTCGGAGCGGTTGCCGGTGGCACTGCGGCGGCGATCGCGTTGAGCCGACGGCGCCGATAGTCCGGCGCGGGTTCGGCAGAACATCACCGTAGGACTGCGGGTCACGTTCCGAGCGCAGGTGCGTGGGGGCTGATCGCGCAGTTCCCCGGGCCCCCTACGGGGCGCTTCACAGCCATGCCCTTCACCCGAACATCCCGCCGCTCCCCCTTCACGCGCCCGAATTATCGCGCACCAGCCCCAACACGCCCCGCACATTGCCGAAACACGCACGTTTCCGATCAACAACCGATCACTCTATGGCTCTTCAGGCACCGCCAAACGGTTACAGAAGCGACGCAATCGGTGATTTGAGCAACTCGGTGTAGCAGTGCCTGTACGAAGCGTTATTCTCCTCAGACGCAAACCGGTACCCCTCCGTCGCTACGACGGGTGAAAGGTTCCGTACTGCACGTGATGGAAGCTCTGCCTCTGGGAGTCCCGTGTACCCACACGTCGGGGTTGACGCCTCGGGCCTGGCTACGCTGCGCGCAACAGTCGCGGCGGTCAAAGAGACGCTGCGCGGCCTCGTCCCCACCGCGTACGCCGTCCCCGCCCTCGCCACCGCCGCCCCCGTGGGCCCCCTGGGCCCGTGCTACGCACTGGCCGACGGCGGCGCGGCCGTCGGCAGACGCGGCCGTTCGACGGGCACCGCCGCCAGCGCCCGCCGCCCGGCCGCGGACAGCGACAGTGCCCGGATGATGGATCTCGTGGAGCGCGCCCAGGCCGGCGAGGCCGACGCCTTCGGCCGCCTCTACGACCAGTACAGCGACACCGTGTACCGCTACATCTACTACCGCGTAGGCGGCAAGGCGACCGCCGAGGACCTCACCAGCGAGACGTTCCTGCGCGCGCTGCGGAGGATCGGCACCTTCACCTGGCAGGGCCGCGACTTCGGCGCCTGGCTGGTGACCATCGCCCGCAACCTGGTCGCCGACCACTTCAAGTCGAGCCGCTTCCGCCTGGAGGTGACGACCGGCGAGATGCTCGACGCCAACGAGGTCGAGCGCTCCCCGGAGGACTCCGTCCTGGAGTCCCTCTCCAACGCCGCACTGCTCGACGCCGTACGACGCCTCAACCCGCAGCAGCAGGAGTGCGTGACGCTCCGCTTCCTCCAGGGCCTCTCGGTCGCCGAGACCGCCCGGGTGATGGGCAAGAACGAGGGCGCCATCAAGACGCTCCAGTACCGGGCCGTGCGCACGCTCGCCCGGCTCCTCCCGGACGACGCGCGCTGAAGCGGGCACCCTCGGCGACCGTCAACTCACGTTCCGTCAAAGCGTGTTGCCTTTCTCAGCCGATCCCCGGCCGTCCGTAACCCAAGTGCCGAGCCGCTCGTTGTGCGGGATACAGGCTCCCTGTGGTCACGTCCAGCCAGACCCTGGTCACACGATCGTGTGGATGGGTCGAGGGCGTGCAACCCTCAGGACCCCCTGGGGAGTCGACCGTCATGACGAGAGGAGGTGCCGCCAGTGATCGCGAACGTATCGGCACACCGGCGGGCGAACGCCTTCGCCCAGGCCCTGGAGGAGCAGCCCGACCGGGACCCGGCGGCCGAGCGGTCCGAGGGGGCGGCGGGCGATCCACCGGCCGCCCCGGACCGGGTCGAACGGACCGATCAGGGCGAGCTGTTGGCCCTGGCGACGGATCTCGCCGCGCTGCCCAAACCGGAGCTCGACCCGGAGGTCAAGGTCGTCCAGCGGGCCCAGTTGGTGGCCGCGATGGAGGCCATGCTGGCGGAGGGCACCCTGGGCGGGGCGGCGGATGCGTCCGTGCCCGAGCAGCGTTCCAGCCGGTCCAAGGGCGCGCACCGGGCGAGTCCGCTGGGCAAGCTGCGACCGCGTTCCCGGCTCACCAAGGGGCTCGCGGCGGGCGGCCTGAGCGTCGGCGTCGCCGCAGGAGCCTTCGGCGGGGTGGCCGCCGCCAGCTCCAACGCCCTGCCCGGCGACTCGCTCTACGGCCTCAAACGCGGCATCGAGGACTTCAAGCTCAACTATCTGTCCGACGGCGACGACCAGCGCGGCCAGACCTACCTCGACCAGGCCTCGACCCGGTTGATGGAGGCCCGCCGGCTGATGGACCGGGACCGCGGCGGCCACCTCGACCACGAGTCGATCGGCGAGATCCGCCGTACCCTGTCCGGCATGCAGCAGGACGTCACCGAGGGCCATCGCCTGCTCCACGAGGCGTACGAGCGCGATCCGGACTCCCTGGGCCCCATCCAGGCGCTGTCCACCTTCGCCCAGTCCCACCGAGAGGCCTGGGGCGCCCTGCGCGACAAGCTCCCGCTCCAGCTCGGCGACGTCAGCCAGCAGGTGTCGTCGGTCTTCGCCGCCATAGACGAAGAGGTGGCCCCGCTGCAGTCCCTGCTCCCCCAGCCGTCCCGGAGCACCGGGGGCGGCACGGGCAGCCAGGGCTCCGGCACGGCGTCCACCGGCTCCTCCGGCAGCCACCGGTCGACGGCCCCGTCGTCCTCCGGGAGCTCCTCCTCGGGCCACGAGTCCAGCACCGGCAGCCCCAGCGGCTCGGCCTCCGGCAGCGCGAACGACGGCCTCATCGGCGGCACCACAGGCGGCCTGCTCGATCCCCCGAAGACCGGCACGAGCAGCCCGTCCCCGTCGAAGAGCGCGACCAGCGAACCGGACGTCACCCTGCCCCCACTCCTGCCGGGCCTGCTACCGGGCCTGGGCATCGACAGCGAGAACACGGGCAACTAGGCAACGAGGGTGGTTCCCCGCGCCCGCAGGGGCGCGGGGAACTGCGCGACCAGCCCCCACCGGCCGTCGGCGAACCGACAACCGCGCACCTCAGAAGAACACCGACCGCCGCTGCACAAGCAACTTGTACAGCGTGTGCTGAATCTGCTCCCGCACCTGATCCGTCAGATTGAACATCAGCATCGGATCCTCGGCCGCCTCCGGCGGATACCCGTCCGTCCGGATCGGCTCCCCGAACTGAATCGTCCACTTCGTCGGCAGCGGCACCGCCCCCAACGGCCCCAGCCAGGGAAACGTCGGCGTCAACGGGAAGTACGGGAACCCCAGCACCCGAGCCAGCGTCTTCGCGTTGCCGATCATCGGATAGATCTCCTCGGCCCCCACGATGGAGCAGGGAATGATCGGCGCCCGCTGCCGCAACGCGGTCGACACGAACCCGCCCCGCCCGAACCGCTGCAGCTTGTACCGCTCGCTGAACGGCTTCCCGATGCCCTTGAACCCCTCCGGCATCACCCCGACCAGCTCGCCCTGGGCCAGCAGCCGCTCCGCGTCCTCCGCACACGCGAGCGTGTGCCCGAGCTTGCGCGCCAGCTCGTTCACCACCGGCAGCACGAAGACCAGATCCGCCGCGAGCAGCCTGAGGTGACGATTCGCCGGATGGTGGTCGTGCACGGCGACCTGCATCATCAGCCCGTCCAGCGGCAGCGTCCCGGAGTGGTTCGCGACGATCAGCGCACCACCCTGGGCCGGGATGTTCTCGATGCCCTTCACATCGACCCGGAAGTATTTCTCGTACACCGGCCGCAGCAGCGACATCAGGACCTGGTCGGTCAGCTCCTCGTCGTAGCCGAAGTCGTCGACCTCGTAGTCCCCGGTCAGCCGCCGCCGCAGGAACGCGAGACCGCGCGCGACGCGCTGCTCCAGGCCGGCGTCGTCGTGCGGCTGCTCCACGCCCGTCTCAGGGCTCTCCCGGGTCACATGCACATCTTCCTGCGCGGGGATCCGCCCGGCGAGAGGCTGGACCTCACGCACCGCCGTGGACTCCCGCGCCCCCGCCTGCTCGCCGCCGCCCTTGCGTCGGCTCCCCGCACCCCGGCGCCGCGCCGGCCGCTGCACGGCAGCCCCGCGGGACCGGTCGTCGTCGAACGGAATGACCTTGGCGTCCGCCATCGTTGTTGGGCTCCTCAGTTGGCGCTCTGGGTCGGAGTCGTCGTCGGCGTCTTCGTCTGTGTCTTCATCGGTGTCCTCGCCGGCGCCCTCCCGCCGCTCAGGACGGGCAGCGCGGCGATCCGGTCGACGGCCGCGGCCACCGCCTGCGGCGGCAGCAGCCCCGGGGCCTGGGCCCGCACGAAGTCCGCGAACGTCTCCGCCGTCGTGTACTTCGGCTTGAATCCCAGCGTCTCGCGCATCTGGTCGGTGGCCACCACCCGGCCGTGCGTCAGCAGCCGGATCTGCTCGGGCGAGAAGTCGCTCATGCCGAGCGTCCGCACCAGGGACCCGGCCCAGGTGACCGCCGGCAGCAGCAACGGCACGGTGGCCCGCCCCAGCCGCCGCGAGCACTGCGAGAGCAGCAGCACCCCGTCACCGGCGATATTGAACGTGCCGCTGTTCAGAGTCCCCCGCTCCGGCTCGTGCGAGGCGATCCGCAGCACGTCGATGACATCGTCCTCGTGGACGAACTGCAGCCGGGGGTCGTACCCGAAAACGGTGGGCAGCACGGGCAGCGAGAAATAGGAAGCGAGCGGGGTATCGGCATCGGGCCCGAGGATATTGGCGAACCGCAGCACACACACCGCGACATCGGGCCGCCTCCTGGCGAACCCCCGCACATACCCCTCCACCTCCACCGTGTCCTTGGCGAACCCGCCACTGGGCAGCGATTTCGGCGGCGTCGTCTCCGTGAAGACGGCGGGATCCTTCGGCGCGGAGCCGTACACATTCGTACTGGACTTGATCACCAGCCGCTTCACGTTCGGCGACTTCTGACAGGCGCCGAGCAGCTGCATGGTCCCGATGACATTGGTCTCTTTGACGGTCGCCCGGCTTCCGCTGCCGAGCGGTGTCCCGGTCACGTCCATGTGGACGACCGTGTCGGCACCGCTCTCGGCCAGCACCCGGGCGATGGACGGCTGCCGGATATCGGTCCGGATGAAATCCGCCCCGCCCAGATGGTGCTCCGGCGCCACCGCGTCCACGGCGACGACCCGGTCCACCTCGGGGTCACGCTGAATGCGTCGTACGAACCGGCCCCCAAGTCGACGGGCCACTCCGGTCACGAGCACGACCTTCCCCAAGATCAGCGCCTTTCTTCCGTGTTCCCGTATGCGGGCCAACTTAGCGGGTCGACGTTGCGCCGGCATGACCCCCAGCGGGCCACAGCGCACCGCAACGGCCGGAAAACGCACGTGGCCCCCCACCGTACTGGTGGGGGGCCACACACAAGCTCTCGCGGCTCGTGCCGTAATTACTTCTTGTTACGACGCTGAACGCGCGTGCGCTTGAGCAGCTTGCGGTGCTTCTTCTTGGCCATCCGCTTGCGCCGCTTCTTGATAACAGAGCCCACGACTACCCTCGCTCACTTCTCATCACTCGGTGCTGGGCGCCATGGGCCCATACGACCTACGAGGGGCCAGCCTACCCGCCCGAGCGCTGAGGTCGTAATCGAGGTGCTCCGGGTATCCCCGGAAATCGCCGTCAGGCGGTCTCCACCCCCACATAGCTCTCGCGAAGGTACTCGTGTACCGCTTGTTCGGGGACGCGGAAGGACCGCCCCACCCGGATCGCGGGCAGATGACCGCTGTGCACCAACCGGTACACGGTCATCTTCGACACTCGCATCACCGCGGCGACCTCCGCCACGGTAAGGAACACAACCTCGTTGAGAGGCCTCTCGCCAGCTGCCATGACACACCTGAACCTTCCGCACTCGACGGGCCACCGGCTTCCCCTTCCGGTGACTCTTCGTCGTTGCGTGCTCACTCCCCAATGTAGGGGCGGGTGATGCGAGTGGGGAAGAGGTGCACCCATCGGCGGCCTACTGTGACAGACACGCTTGATTGAGTACGTAGCGGGTAAGCGGCGTGTAGTAATCAGACCGCACGCCGTCATCAACCGGAACGGCGACGGACACGGTCCCCTCGGCCTCCCCCACGAAGAGCGCAGGGTCATCCGTATCCGCGAGCCCAATGGCCTCAAACCCGAGCTGACCTGCACCGCAGACCCATCCATGGTCTCCGACCACGAGCTCGGGCAGTGGTCCGCCGCCCTCCGCGGCCGCGTCCAGCGCCACCCGAACCGGCAGCGGCGAATGCGTGTGCGCACCCGGCGCACAACCGGGGCGTTCACGGCCTGTTTCTCTCACCAACCCGACGCCTCGTACGTAATCGAGGTTGCAGGTGCGTAGGCCGAACCGGGTCGTTATGTCGACACAGCGACCCTGCGCAGGGGTGAGAACCTCACACCCCGCCGCCGACAACGCGTCCGCCAGACCGGCGTAGAAGCCGATCAGCCGGTGCGGATGCCCGGTCCCGAACAGCACAGGCGCACGACGCCGGGCAACGTCCCCCACCCGCTCCGCAAAGGCATCCAGCGCGGCCACGGTCAGTGCGGGATCGATCACATCATGCCCTGAAACGCACCGAGGATCGTCCGAAACCCCACACTTGGCGGCCATCAAACGAATCAACTCCGCCTCCGACCATCCGCCTTGCGGATCGATCCCGATCAACGACCGGGGATCCCGGGCGGCGAACAGCCGATAACTCCGAAGACTCCGCTCCCGCGAGGTGGCCACCACCCCGGCAAGCCGAACAGCCACCAGATACGCACGAAGCTCACCACCGCTCAACACGGCTGCGATGCTGACGGACACAGCCCCGGAAGAACCCGGAAACCGGGGAACACCGCACGGTTGGCGTAACGGCCGGCCGCACCGCCACACCCCGAAGACCGACGCGCTGCTACGCCAGCAGCCCCCGCAGCGGAAACACGGCCCGCCGCGTGGCCAGCACGGCCTGGTCCAGGCGGTCAGCCGGGTCGTATCCCGCCTCCCACGCCGCCCATCCCACCGGCCACCGGCCGTCCGTCATCCGCCCCGGCCCCAACTGCCGGGTCCGGGCGAACACTTCCTGCCGCCACCCCTCGGGAACCAGCGTCTCGGGCTCGATCTCCCGTCCCGCCGCGATCCCCACCAGATGCGTCCAGGACCGGGGCACGACATCCACCACCTCGTATCCGCCCCCGCCCAACGCGACCCACTTCCCCCCGGCGTACTCATGAGCCAGCTCATGACACGCCACCTGTACGGCCCGCTGCGCGTCCAGCGAAACGGCGAGATGCGCCAGCGGATCCTCGAAATGCGTATCGGCCCCGTGCTGGGTGACCAGCACCTGCGGCCGGAAGTCGGCGACGAGCTCCGGCACGACCGCGTGGAACGCCCGCAGCCACCCCGCGTCCCCGGTCCCCGCCGGCAACGCCACATTCACCGCGGACCCCTCGCCCGCCCCGGCCCCGACCTCCTCCGGCCACCCGGTCTGCGGGAACAGGGTCCGGGGATGTTCGTGCAGCGAGATCGTCAGAACCCGCGGATCCTCCCAGAACGCGGCCTGCACCCCGTCCCCGTGATGCACGTCGACATCCACATAGGCGACCCGCTCGGCCCCGAGCTCCAGGAGCCGGGCGATGGCGAGCGAGGCGTCGTTGTAGATGCAGAACCCGGAGGCCGCCCCGGGCATCGCGTGATGCAGCCCGCCCGCGAAGTTCACGGCGTGATCGGCATCCCCCCGCCACACCGCCTCGGCCGCCGCCACCGACTGCCCGGCGATCAGCGCGGACGCCTCGTGCATCCCGGCGAAGGCGGGATCGTCGACGGTCCCCAGCCCGTACGACGCATCGGCCCCGGCAGGATCGGCCGAAGCCGCCTTCACGGCCTCGACGTAGTCCTCCCGATGCACCAGCCGCAGCGTCGACTCCCCGGCCGGCTTCGCCGCGACGACGTCCACCGCCCGGTCGAGCCCGAAGGCACCGACCAGACTCCGGGTCAACGCCAGCCGGACCGGATCCATCGGATGGCCCGGACCGAAGTCATAGCCCGTTACTGCCTCGTCCCACATCAGCTGTGCTCGGCCGCTCATGCCCGTCACCGTATCGGTCCGACCTGGTCGCGAACGAACGGGCGTACACCAACGTCACCAGGACCAACACCATCGGCACCAGCATCGCCCCGCGATAGCTCCACGCGTCGCCGAGCGCCCCCACCAACGGCGAACCGATCAGAAACCCGACGTAGTTGAAGATGTTCAGCCGGGCGATGGCCGCATCCGAAGCCCCCGGGAACAGCCGCCCGGCCGCCGCGAAGGTCTGCGGCACCAGCACACACAACCCCAGCCCCAACAGAGTGAACCCGATCATCCCGACCCAGGCCCCGGGCGCCACCGCCACCACCGCGAACCCGAGGGCCGCCACCAGCGCCCCCAGCCGTACGACGATCACCGCCCCGAAGCGCCGTACCCCGAAGTCCCCGATGGCCCGCCCGAGCAGCGTGGTCACCATGTACACGTTGTACGGCACCGTGGCGAGCTGCTCACTGCTGCCCAGCACGTCCTTCAGGTACTTCGCGCTCCAGTTGGAGACGGTCGAGTCCCCGATGTAGGCGAAGGTCATCACCAGACACAGCGGCAGCAGCACCTTGAAGACGACACCGCCCCCACCGCCCTGCGCCCCGTCCTCCACCGGCGCGGGATCACCGTCCACATACCACCGGCTCCCCACCAGCGCAGCCGGCAACAGCACGGCGACGACCGGCAGATACGACACCCACAGCGCGAGATGCCAGTGCGCGCCCACCCAGGCCAGCGAGGCCCCCAGAATCCCGCCCAGGCTGTACGCGGCATGGAAGCTGAGCATGATGCTGCGCCCGTACGTCCGCTGCAGGCTCACCCCGAGCATGTTCATCGAGGCGTCCAGCGCCCCGACCGCCAGCCCGAACGCGGCCAGCGCCACCGCCAGCTCGGCCATCACCCCGCCGGACCCGACCCCGACCAGCGCCAGCATCACCACGGGCTGGGACCAGCGCAGCAGCAGACTGGGGCGTATCCGCTTCACCAGCTGCTCGGTGGTGACACTTCCGACGCCGGCCAGGATCGGCACGGCGGCGAGAAAGACCGGCAGCAGCGCGTCGGAGACGCCGTACCGGTCCTGGATCGCGGGGATGCGCGTCACCAGCAGCGCGAACGTGGCGCCCTGCGTGAAGAAGCTGAACGCCAACGAGGCCCTACCGCGCCGCAGCACATCTGTCATGGCGGCGAGCGTAGGGCCCCGGGGTACTCGTGGGTAGATCCAGCCAAAGATGAATTTCCTTCAGCTTTACTTTTCCGCCGCTCAGGCGGCGACCGCCAGCTCCGGCTCCCCGGCCGCCACTTCCTCCTCCTGCCGCCGGACCTCGTCCGAGATCAGGCAGGCCATCGGCTCGGCGGCGGCGCCACCGCAGACCACCATCGCGAGGGTGATGGCGACGACCATGAAGACCGAGCCCAGCCAGACCATGGTGTCCACGGGGATCGTGTAGGCACCGACGACCCGGGCGACGCACTCCGCGACCAGGATCACGCCCCAGATGACGGAGAAGAGCCGCTCCTTGCGCAGGAACTCCGCCGACCGGGCCGCCGTGCCCGCCGCCAGCCGCTCCCAGGCGGCCTCCCGGGCCGGGTCCCCCTTCAGCAGGAAGGGCTTGAGCCCCGCCGTCATCATCGGCTTCCCCAGCGCCACCGAGACCAGGATCCCGATCCCGACCGTGCTGCTGACCGCGCCGTCCTTGGCGAGCATCAGCCGCGGGTCACCGGCGACGAAGCTGAGCGCCAGGCCGACCACGTTCACGACCAGGATCAGCGCCGCGAGCCCGTTGACCCGGCGCTCCTTGGCGATGCTCCACACCGTGCGCACCGCCGGCACCACGCTGCTCCAGGCGAGCGCCGCGAAGGTGCTCATCCCGAAGGCCCCCTTGAAGAAGTAGTACGACCCGAGGGGCACCGCCACATCCACGATCAGCGGCCGGAGGTTCTCCAGCACGCTGGGCTGCCGCTGCTTGCCCTGCTCGGCCTGGTAGTTCTCGGACCCGGTGTTCGCCGTCTTCGTCATGCCCTCAGCTTCGCGTCCGGGCGGGGTCCCCCAGTAGAAACGATCGTCCGGAGCTCGGCATGACAATTGTCAGCCCCGCGGCGATGTCCTCGGTCATTCCAGCAGGTCAGCCAACTGCCCCGGATCGGAGAAGAGTTGGGTGGCACCGCGCAGCCGCTCGGCCGGCGTCATGGCGGTGAACCCGTACACGTCCATCCCGGCCGCCACCGCCGCCTGCACCCCCAGCGGGCTGTCCTCCACGACGGCACAGCGCCCCGGCGCGACCCCCATCCGCTCGGCCGCGTACAGGAAGAGATCCGGCGCCGGCTTGCCCCGTCCCACATCCTGCGAACTGAAGACCCGCGACTCGTCGAACCACCGGTCCAGCCCGGTCGCCCGATGCCCCACCCGAATCCGCTCATGGCTCCCGGACGAGGCCACGCAGTACGGCACCCCGTCCGCCGCCAGCTGCTCCAGCACCGCGGCCACCCCGGCAACGGGCTTCAACTCCCGCTCGAAGGCGGCGAACACCCGCGCATGGAAGACATCGTCGAAGTCGTCGGGCAGTCGCCGCCCGGTGCGCTCCTCGACGAGCTCATGGACCCGGTGCATCGCGGATCCCATGTAGTCCCGTATGGAGTCCTCGTAAGAGGTCGGGTGCCCCAACTCGGTGAGATAGGCGGCGAGCAGCCGGTTGGAGATGGGCTCGCTGTCCACGAGGACGCCATCGTTGTCGAAGATGACCAGGTCATAGCGCATAGGGACGAGCATAAACGCGAAAAGGCCCACGCCATACGGCGTGGGCCTTTCCCAATATTTGTTCGGCGGCGTCCTACTCTCCCACAGGGTCCCCCCTGCAGTACCATCGGCGCTGTGAGGCTTAGCTTCCGGGTTCGGAATGTAAC
>NZ_JBEZLQ010000059.1:0-20472 GCF_040652235.1 Streptomyces sp. NPDC048277 | reverse complement strand
GAAGGCCCGAGCCGGACAGATCGATCCCCGATGGGTGGACAAGCACATGAAGCTCCGGACGGACAGGTTGCTCTTGGTCGACAACCCCTCTACCAAGCCCTTACTCATCAGGTGACACCTCGTGGAGAGGCCAGTAGGCAGCGGATGCGATACGCCAGTACATCAGCCGGGGCCCCTTCCGCGAACCACCCCGGAACCGCTGGCGCCGGGTTGCGATGAGGAAGAAGAGATCGTTGTCCTTCGGCGAAGCGACGCCGCCTGTGGATTCGATGACGGATCGCGACGGCTGGGCTCGCGTACAATTGGCGGTTGAAGCTCGCGCGCGGCCTGGGCCACGGACGTTGACGGTTTGGAAGCTCCTTGCGGCTGCGGTGGATCAGGGAAGCAGGACACTACGGCACCGGCGCCAATCAGCGTATTTCCCCCCACCATAAGCCATTTCTGCTGATCGCTGGAGAGGCCTTCGACATTGCCGGCGGCGCGCAAGCCAGCGCCGACGACCTGCATCACGGAGCCCACCAAAACCATTCCATTGAATTTGGGGTCTCCATCGAGACCCAATTTCATTTGTTTGGCGACAAGGTACACAGGTTCAGATCCCTGCCACCCGACTCCCACGACGTACATCGCATTCCCGGGTGTCCCAGGGGCCAAATCGCCTCCCGCTTGCAACAGGTAAGGGAACGCCTTGAAGCCAATTTTCCTGAGAGCCTCGTTTCGCATCGCCGCCCACTGCTTTTGGAGTGCTTTTCGGTCTTCTACCTCATGTGGTGATGACTGTCCGCGATCCTCCGCCGGAATTCCTACCTGCTGATCCCCTCTGGTGTAGCTCGTAATGATTCCATAGTACGAATCGCCGGAATCGCTGGAATCGCTGGAATTTTGAGAGTCCTCGCTTCCGTCGCGGTTTCCTGAAGTGAATACTTCGGGCTGCCCTTCCGCGCTGTATACCACTGTCAGATCCCCTTGGGTGCGTCGTATAACACTGTGCTGTGGCTCGGCTCTGCGTGAGTCGCCGAGTGTCGGTGTCTTGGGTCGTAGAAGCCCTCGATGCAGGCGAACGGTCCCCTGCTCGGCCTGGTGGCGGATGGAGAGGTAGCGCGTGCGATGAGTTCCGCTTCCAGTGATGCGAAGAGGCTCTCGGCCGCAGCGTGGTCGTAGCAAGATCGAGTGCGGCCGACGGAGGGCCGGAGGCCAGCCTCCCCTCAGCGTCCGTGGGCATGTGGGTGATACCGGCGGTCCGGCGCAGGTTCGACGCGCTCGCGGTGAAGTCCCAGCCCATCAGGCCGGGAGCCGACTGTGCTCGCCGGTCGTGGCGGGTCAACGATGCCCGGCTGGTGCGGCGCTGTACGCCGCCCGGCCCGGTCTGGCGCATCACAGACGGGCGACGCGCCTGCGGCCCACGCGCAGGCCGTCGAGTTCGCACAGCCCGCGATGATGTGCGGAGCGCCGTAGGCCCCGCGGGACCGCTCGTGGCACCCGCAGACCTCCTTGGTGCGGTCAGCCCGGCGCCCTCCCGATACTGGCGGTACGGCCCGCGGTCCTTGCGGACGTAGTGGTCCTGCCGCCACACCCCCAGCAGCCGGGCCATGACGGAGGCGTCCTGGTGTGCCCTGTTCTCGTCGATCAGTTGACAGCTGATCACCGGCTCGCCTCTCGGACGAAAACCCACGGCCTTGCCAAGGACCTCTTTCTCCCCGCGCAACTGCTTCACCTCACGGGCCGCCGGGCGGATTTCTCGCTCTCGTCGCCGGTCAGATCGTCCATCACACCCGGGCGACTTCAGCTGCCTTGTGTGCTGACATCGGTTGGGTTTCCAGCGGTAGGGCGGGACCAACCGCCGGCCTGGGTGAGGCGCCTCGCGCGTTCACTGTCCACGTGAGACTGGCCGGGCCGGGCGACTGGGCTGTCGGGAGCGCTTCCGTGTGTCCTGCGTCGGAGCGCGGACGGTGCGGCTCGTTGCTCACACGGTGAACCTGACGGCTTGGAGCCACTGGGAGTCGTCCATGGTCCCACCCCAGGCGTAGCTGACAGGGGGCTGCGCGGTCGGATTGTCACATGTGAGCCCGCCCCACTGACCGTTGACCGCCGCGTTCTCACAGACCGCACCATCGCCGACGTTGATGACCAACCCGAGGATGTACGGGGAACTCGCCTTGGTCGAGCCGATGTACACATCCACGCCGTCGGCCGTCGCGCCGCTCCAGGGCGTCTTCCAGTGCCCCACGTGGACCCAGGCGTTGGACGAAGTCCCCTTGGTCCCGGCCGTCGCCGTGTTGATGGACTTGATCTTCTGACGAGTACCCACGCTTCCCGCCGCGGCACCGTCGCACACCGGCTTCTGCCAACCGCCCTTGTCCAAATAGACGCGGTAACAGATATGCCGTCCCGGACTGCTCGCTGCCAGTTTCATGACGGCCTCGGCTGCGGTCTGCCGGTGCGGCGCATGTGGCACGCTCGGTGGCGGCGTCACGCGTGCAGGCGTCCGGTCGGGCTCGGCTGTCCTCGTCTCCTTCGGGGACGCACTGTGGCTGGGCGCGGCCGACAGCGAAGCGCTCGCCGACGCATCGGGGGACGCGCTGAGGCCAGATGTGGCGTGCGGCCACAGCGACGGAGAAGTGATCACCGTCGGCTCTGTGGGCGCCGGCACCACCGGGGCCCCACTCCTGTCACCTGCCGCATCAACAGCTTGAGCCTTGTCCTTGCTCCCCGATCCGCTGCCGAGCACGATCAACGGACCGACAACCAACAGCGCCACACCAACCCCCACGGAGACGACAACACGACGCCGCAGCAGCCCGGGCGCTTCGTACTCGTCGTCCGACTGCCCCATGTCACGCGACCGCCGGCCTTCCTGATCGGCACCCAAGACGCCAGCAACACCAAGATGGGACACGGGGGACGGCACCACCTCGGGCGCATCAACACCGGCACCGGGAGCCCGCGCATCACCGGACGACGAGACCGGCTTGCCGAGATCCACGGAGCCCAAGGCCTCAGGACCACTCACCGGCTCCTTCCTGCGCTCCTCCACAAGCCTGCTGGAGCCATCCGGTGAAACCTCGACTACGGCCACGTACTCCGCCGACAGATCCGAAATGACCGCCGAAACCTGTCTGTTGCGGCTACGCGCATACCCGTGCAGCGTGTCCAGGATCGCCACGTCGACCGACTCGTCGCCGACCACAGGCACGGGCACCCCGTCCACCTCCGCTGACCCGCTACCTGAAATCACCACCTGTATAAGAGCGGTCGGCTCCCGTCCCTCACCCATACCCACACACGTCCTTTCCCGACCACCGCTCCACTGCGGCCCCGCACAGCACAGCAACGGCGAGGGGCAACGGACAGTTCAATCGAGGCCGACGTTTCCACTTCTCGCGCCCTTACCGACTTCGGCTCGTCAGGATAAATTTCGGCGAAGTCCCTGATGGGCCTGGCGTAGTGCCCGTATCCCGTGGTGTGTGAGCCAGGCGGACGCTCTTCGCCTGTCGCCGCGGCTGCGCCGGGGTTCCAGACGGGGTCAAGAGAGCCGGGGGTCTGGCGGCGGGCAGCGCGCCGAGCCGCCGCCAGGCGGTGGTGAAGGCGTCGGCCCAGGGCCAGATGGTCCCGATCCGAAGCCAGCGGCGGCGTGCGTGCTTCGCGAGGAGCATCCACATCCACAAGGTGTCCACGGTTCAGACCCTGGACGGTAGGTTGTGCGGGTCCACGGCCTTGTCGGTACGGACGCGGTCTTCCAGTACCGCGTGGTGGCGGTGATCGACAACTGCACGACCACCAGCGCCCGCTCCCGGCGGCCACGGACAGCCGCCGGTCCCACCCTGTAGGCCCACTCACCAGAAAAGGCATCGGCGACGGCTGAAAAGTGGTTCTGGATCACATTCAGTGCCGGAGCCACGGAGGGACACCACAACCGCGATCATGAACGGCCTCGCGCCGCGAGGAGGACCCGCTTGCGGAGCAGGTCGAAGTTGGCGCGGCCGGACATCTTCCGCTTGATCATCTTGATCTTGTTGTTGTGGCCTTCGACGGCGCCGGAGCTGTAGCGGAGGCTGAGCCCGGCGACGACGGCATCGAGGTCCTGACCGAGGTCTCGGCCCCGACGGTCGTTCATCAACTCGGCGAAGGCACGGACGTGTTCGGCGGTCCGGCCGAGGGGTGGACAGCGGGCGAGAGCCTGCTTGAACCGCTGGGCCTGGTCGTCGTCGAGGCGGTCCGGACGGCGCGTGATCCAGCTGGTCACGTCCCGCACGGACGGGTGCTTGCGGAGCGGATCGTCGTACGGGAAGGCTTCGCGGAGCCGCCGCACGCACCTCATCACCACGCTCTCGCCGCCGCGACAGCCTCGCACACGAACTTCTCCGTCGCCGGCCTTCCGTTCGCCTTTCCCTTCCCCTTCCCGACCTCCGCCACGTCCCTCGGGGACGACGGCATGCGGTCGGCCGATCCCTGCATCGCGCTGCTCGGCGCGGACGGACCCGAGCACCGGGACGCACGGCGCGCTCTCGTCGGCGAGTTCACGCCGCGGCGGATGACGACTCTGGAGCCGCGGATCCAGCGAGTCGTCGACGATCACGTGGATGAGGTGTCGGCCGGTCCGCGCCGCGCGGACCTGGTCCGGGAACTGGCTCTGCCGGTGCTCGCGTTGGGGCCATCTGCGAGGTCCTGGGAGTTCCGGCCGTGATCAGGCATCCTTCGTGAATCGCCGTGCCGACCTCGTCGGTCGCGACATCGGAACCGAGACGCATCAGGCTGCTGGCGATGAACTCTCCGCACACCTTGGCGAGTTACCGGTCCGCAAGGAGCATGACCCTGCCGACGATCTGCTCAGACGGCAGCTCCTCCGACAGCGGAAGCACGGCAAGGTCGATCACGAGGAGTTGGTCGACCTCGCGTTCCTGCTCCTGCTCGCCGGGGTCCAGACGACGGCGAACATGATCTCACTCAGCGTCGTCGCCCTGCTGGAGAGCTCGGGTGTCCTGGACGTGATCCGTCGGGACCCGACCAGGAGACCCGATGCCGTGGAAGAACTGCTCCGGCTCCTGACCGTCGCCGAGGTGGCGACGTCCCGGGTGGCGGCGGAGGACGTCGAGATCGGCGGAGTGCTCGTTCGCGCGGGCGAGGGTGTGTTCGGTCTGGCCCACGCAGCCAACCACAACCCGGCGGTCTTCCATCGTCCCGGCGAACTCGACATCGAGCGCGGGCGGGCACCACCTGGCGTTCGGTACCGGCCCCCACCGGTGCCTCGGCCAGGCCCTCGCCAGGACAGAGCTGCGCATCGTCGTAGACACTCTGTTCCGGCGCATTCCGGGCCTGCGACTGGAGTCCGCCGTCGAGGAACTGCTGTTCAATGACGATCCGATCGCCTTCGGGCTGTATCAACTCCCGGTCATCTGGTAGGTCCGGTTCCGTCCCGGAGATCGTCAGCGGCGTCGGACCCGGGACGGGCTCCAATGGAAGGGCGGGCCGAACCGCTCAGAACTCTGGGCGACGAAGGAGTTTCTCGCACCGCGCGGCCACGGTCTGGGGGACAACATCTGCCGCGAGCGCACCCTTTACGGGAACGCCGAGTACGCCACGCCATGCCGGGAGTCCGTAGACCCGTACCCCCATATGGCGGCTCATCCACAGCAGCCCCCGGTCTGCTGCTTCTACCTGGCGGGGAGACCTCACTACCTTGCGGGGCGTGGGCTTGGGGACCGCTGTGTCAGCCTACTGTGACTGTACTCGGGCAAGGAAGCAGCAGGCCTCGAAGGCAAGACGTCCGGCACGGCGCCGACGACCGCAGACGGGACACCATCAGCCGTCGCCGCCATGGACACCTTTGAGCTGTCGACAACTGGAAACGCCGTATCGACCCGTTGTCCAGGCCTGGACCGAATTCGCGTTCTTCCGTTTATCGTGTCTGACAATCTGGCCATCCCCATCTGCCGAAGAACTGAAAGAGCCCCTCCAGAAGGTCGATTCGCAGGATCCCTTCGCCTATTTCTTCTGCACGCAGTTCGACAACCGCGTCGAAGGCGATGAGGCCGGCGGTTTCTGATTGTTGAATCCTGTGCGGGGCGGTCCGGCCAACCTCGACCCGTCCTGCCACAACCGCTGCCAGGGTGAGCTTCTTCGATGCGGCCGCCGACCAGGTGGCGGCCAGCGAAGCGCGCTGAACGGGAGTCTCATCAGGCGAGTAAGCGTCTTGTCCAGTTCATGTGATCGATGGCTTGTATTAATCGGAGCGCCACAAGCCCTTGAACCGCCACAGCCCCAGGTCCGTTGTCACCCCCCAGCGGGGAAACCTCGCCTTTCTGAGAGGAAAACGACGTGCAGAACGAGGGCAGCGCCACGGACGACATGGACGACATGGACGAACTGGGCGTACGGCAGGAGAGCATCCCCTTGACGCCCACTGGTTCTTTGCCCGGCCCAGTCGTCGACGAAGGTATGAATCAGACCACCAACATCTCGCCGCGTGCCGTGACTTTTCGCCTGCTTCCGGATGGCCAACTCGATCTCGAAGCCAGCGTCGTCGAAATGCCTCACATACCCTACTCCGGCGAACCTGAGGATTGGGGATTTTATTACGCGCGGGCGACTGACTTTCTTAAGAGGAACCGCACGCAGGTTACGACCGGCATCAAGGCTCTTGGCCAAGCGATGATGCTTTCGGGAAGTCTGGCCAAGAAGTTCGGCTATGACGACAGTGGCTCGATCGCGAATATCTCGGGGAACATCATAAGTGCTGCCACGGCAGTTTCGGACGCAGTGTATTGCGCTTTGTCGGCCGTGACGACCTTGCGGCATGCCCGTTCTTCGGCCGTGACAGCCGATGAGAGGAATGAGCTCTACTGGGCGGCTTATACCGACATGGGAAAGGCGGCCAGTCAAATCGCCGGACTCGTGGCGAGTGCCCTTGCCGCCGGCATGCCGGACGACGACGTGGTCCAGCTGACTGCGATGGGAGTCATCAGCGCCACCGCCATGATAGCGACTGGCAAAACAACGCAAGAGATGCATCAGCATCTGGTCGACGGCCGTGCGCTCATGTTCCCGCATGGGGACGAACTCGTCCGTAACGACAGGGAATTCCAGCCGGTGCCCGTGACGGAATCGCCCTCGGTCAGCACAGCTGTCACGCGAACCAACACCACAGCGGAGGAGGGGAGCCTTGCAAGCGGCAGCGCCGCTCGGTACCTGCCTCATCAGACCGGCACCACCAACGGGACCAGCCAGAGCAGTACCGGCAGTGTCCGAAGTGTCATCTCCTACCGCAGTGGCCAGAGGAGGCCACGGTAGAAGCTGCGGGCCAGTAGGGCGACGACGCCTTGACCTGAGGAAGAGGCCGAGGACTGGGCGGCGGTGAACACGCTGCCCAGTTGGGGGTACCCGGGCCCCGTTCCCGAGTGGACCGCCGCCCATGGCAGGGGGCGGCGGTAGCACGTCCAGGCCACGGCAGGTGGCGGGCCGAACGGGTCGATCTTCTCCACTGGAGGAGTCGACTTCGCGCGGTGGGCGCCGGGTTTGCATCCGGCGAAGGGTCCTGACGGGTCACGTAGGCTCGTCATCACCGGGTTGAGGTTGTTCGTGTGCCAGTTGGCGGGACCGCTCATCATCGAGCCGGGGCCGGTCAGTTTTCCCCTGGCGGGCCACAGGCCGTGCAGTTGGGCGATCGCTTCGGGGTGCTCCCGCCAGGAGGAGCACCGGGGCTGCGCGGAGGTCACCTCTCTGCCGTCACGGGCAGCAGCACGTGATGCGTCCACAGGGTCAGCTGTCGAAGCACCTGCGCGCAGTTCGGGGCCTTCTTTGCAGAAGATGAGGAAAGGCGGGTTCGGAGTCTCCTGCGGGAGAGCCGTGTCCCGAGAGGTCGTGTCGGGTCCGGAGGACTCTGGGGGCGCGGCGGGCTCGGTGGACATGGCCGTCCTGTCTCCTCTCTGCGGTTCTGGACTCGATGGCCTTCGCAGTCACGACGTACGACTGCCGCACGCGGTTCACCGGCAAGTGCGCGACGGGCACTGAGCCGCGCTGCCCCTCTGGAGAACCTGAGTGAACCGGTAGGACCGAAAAACCGTTGCGGGCATCGACATCGCGGTCGAGAACCGGCTGAAGTGTCGGTGCCAGTACCTGGAGGGCCGTCAGTTGTTCAGCGTCACCGTCCGCGATCACACCAGAATCGCGCGCAGCTTCCACGGCGAGATCTTCGGTTCCGGTGAGTGCGGAGTACGGCCGCCTTGATGTCGGCGGCGGGACGGTCGGCCCCTCAGTGACCGCCGCCGCGGCACCGTGCCATCGAGTCGGCGGTCATTGAGCGAAGCCAGGCACAACCCCGTGTCTCACACAGCTGATGGAGAGTTACACA
Source organism: Streptomyces sp. NPDC048277 (assembly GCF_040652235.1). Taxonomy (NCBI): domain Bacteria; kingdom Bacillati; phylum Actinomycetota; class Actinomycetes; order Kitasatosporales; family Streptomycetaceae; genus Streptomyces; species Streptomyces sp. NPDC048277. The sequence goes on along the minus strand of NZ_JBEZLQ010000059.1, from coordinate 12,125 downwards.
ATGCCAAAAAGGCCAAGCGAAGGTAAAGGTAAGGGTCAAAGCGCCAGGGAACGTGCCGGTAATCGGGAAGTTCCCCTGGGTCACGCCTGGACTCAGCCACTTAGTCCCGACCTCAATCGCCAGATAGATGAGCACAGGGCCGCGCTGTCATGGCGACAAGGAGAAACGGCGGCGGAGTACGCAGCCAGGATGCAGGTGCTGCGAGGCCGACAGCCAGCTGCGATAAGGGCGCAGCTGGCTGTAGGGAACCTGCAAGCAGCCGAGATGGACGCGGAGTTTCCGCAGGGTTATGATTCGGCGCCGTCTGAGTCTGGGGTTGCCGATTGGTTTGTCACGCCAATTCCGTATGTGATGGCCTCGTCTGGGCCTGTGCCGGAGAGTTACGGTCCGGCGCCGTCTCAGGATGCCGCCTGGCCTGCCGCACCGGCACCGTCCGTGATGCCCTCGTCTGAGCCTGCGCCGGAGAGTTACGGTCCGGCGTCTTCCTACCTGCACCCGTCTGGGCCGCAGGACTATGCTGCGGCGGCGTCGTATCCGCCCGTGCCGCCGGACCAGGCTCTCGGTTCGTCGTACGGGCAGGGTGATGTTCCGGACGCGTCGTCCCAGCAGGTCGACCGGATTCCGACGTTCTCTGACCACGGGTTCAGTGAACTGACGACCGTGGATCCGCAGACCGACTTTTCGGCGCAGAATGCGCAGGCGCAGTATGCGGCCATGCAGCCAGGCAGTGCTTCGGGCGCGTCGTATCCGCCCGTGCAGCCGGACCATGCTCACGGTTCGTCCTACGGGCAGGGTGATGTTCCAGTCGCGTCGTCCCAGCTGGCCGACCGGGTTCCGTCGATCAATGAGGCGGGGCTCCGTGAATATTGGGCCGGGCAGAGGCAGCCGGACCATGCTCACGGTTCGTCCTACGGGCAGGGTGATGTTTCAGTCGCGTCGTCCCAGCCGGCCAACCGGATTCCGTCGATCAATGAGGCGGGGCTCCGTGAATATTGGGCCGGGCAGAGGCAGCCGGACCATGCTCCGGCGCGGTATGCAGCCATGCAGCCAGGCGGTGCTTCGGGCGCGTCGTATCCGCCCGTGCAGCCGGACCATGCTCACGGTTCGTCGTACTCGCAGCGCTCCGGCCAGCACGGCGGCCGGCAGGGACCACGCCGTTAGCGCAGGTGAGCGGATGCGCCCCGGCATCCTGCGGTGATCAGGGCCGCACATGCTCGCAACGACGTTGGTTCGGTCGGTCGGCTCGCTCCGGAGCCGACCGACCTACGTGACACACGGCTTCGATGCCGCTGCCGACGCGGTTCGCTGAGAACAGCGGCACACAACAGTCGTCAGGACCTGAGGCGCTCGGCGCGGGTGCTGCGACTGGTTCGGTAATTACTCAAGCGACTATGGGGCGGCGGTCCGCAGGACGTGCTGCCGTCCGGATGAAAGGGATCGAGTGATCTCACGACGCGCATTCGTCACAGCGGCGGTGGCAGCCGCCGGCGCTGCGGGGAGCGTATGGCTGGTTCCCCGGGAGCTAAAGGCCAGGCCGACCGCTGACGATGCCTCGGCCGCCGGCAATTTGCAGATATCGCTGAAGAACGAGTCCGGCTCCGACACGGTCTACGCCTATATCAGCGGAGCGGACGCGAGTGGCTGGCCGGGCTTCGTCACGTCGGACGGGCAGTTCCGCCGGCTGCCCAATCCCTCGGCCACCCTCACCCCCGTCGACGACTACTCGATCCAGCTGAGCGCCTCGGGCGACGGCGACACGGTCGTGCCGCTCTCGTCGTACGTCATCGGCGGGCGAGTCTGGTTCTCCATCGGTGCCAAGCTCCAGTTCTTCGCGAACCCCGGCTCCGTGCCGGGACTCGTCCAGCCGGGACTGACCAGCTCGGATCCCAACTGGGGGACCAACTGGACGTTCTGTGAGTTCACCTACAACAGCACCAACCTGTACGCGAACATCAGTTACGTCGATCTGGTCGCGTTCCCGGTGTCCATGCAGAGCACGGGAAGCTCCGGCACACAGACCGTCGACCCGCTGCCCTCCGGGGCCCTCGACGGCATCGCCTCAGGGCTGATCGCCCAGCACGCGGCCGACGGCGCTCCCTGGGATCAGCTTGTCGCCAAGGACGGCGGCGGCAACACCCTGCGCGTGCTGTCGCCGACGCACTCGCCCTCCGACTTCGGTTCGTACTGGGACTCGTACGTCGGCAAGGTGTGGGACCAGTACTCCTCCAGCCCGTTGACCGTCGACACCCAGTCTTTCGGTTCGTTCACCGCGACGGTCTCCGGCGACGTGCTCACGTTCGCCGGCCTCGACACCGACGGTGTGCCGTTCACCCGGCCCAGCGCCGCCGACATCTTCAGCTGCAACAGCGGTCCGCTGTACAACTCCGGATCGGACGCGCGTGGCGCTGTCGCCGCCCGCCTGAGCGCGGCCCTCAACCGCGGCACCCTGCTGATCGGTGGGGGCGACAGTCAGCCGAACGGTGTCCAGCCCGCGCAGTACTACCAGGAAGCGACCACCAACCACTACGCACGGCTGGTGCACCAGTACGCCAGCGTGGGCTACGCCTTCCCCTACGACGACGTGGGTCCCACCGGCAGCGCCCCGGTCGACGGGCACCTGCAGGACTTCCAGCCCACCTCCTGGACCATCACCGTCGGCAACGGCGCGAGCGGCGGCGGGGGGGAGGACTCGGGCGGGGGCGGCGGTGCCACCTCGGACGCCTACTCCACCATCCAGGCGGCGGGTTACACCGCGCAGAGCGGCACGCAGACCGAGGCGTCCTCCGACACCGGCGGCGGCCAGGACGTCGGCTGGATCTCCTCGGGCGACTGGCTCGGCTACGCACGCGTCGACTTCGGCTCGACCTCGCCCGCCCAGTTCCTCGCCCGGATCGCCTCGGGAGCGGACAGCGGCGTCAGCGGGGCGATCGAGGTGCGGCTGGACACGGTCACCGGCCCGACCGTGGCGGAGATCGACGTGGCAAGCACCGGCGGCTGGCAGAACTGGACGACCGTCCCCATGAACCTCAGTGGCACCGCCACCGGTGTGCACGACGTCTACTTGACCTTCAAGAGCGGCAGTGGGAGCGACTTCGTCAATGTGATGTGGTTCAAGTTCTCGCGCGGGTGATCCAACGCAGAATCGGAGGCGGCCGACCGACCCGGCGGACCTGATCTCCACAGCGATACTCCGGGACAGTCCGGGGCCCGCGGATCACCGCGAAGACGACCGTGCGGACGGTGGTTCAGGCCGCCTGCACGGTCATCACGCGCAGCTGCGGCTTCGTGGGCTCGGGCACCGGGAGCTTCCGCACTTCATCCCCGGGGCAGCGCCTGCCCCGGGGATGAAGTGGGCGACCATGTTGGTCCGGATCTACGGATTGTCCGGCTTTCGGCTCACTGGTGCGGGGAGCGCTTGATCTTCGCTATCACGGTTTCGTCGAACCAGGAGGCCTCGCGCAGTGTGGAGAGCCACCGTTCCTGCTGCTCCGGGGTGAGCCTGTCGATGAACAGCACGCCGTCCAGGTGGTCGGTCTCGTGCTGGATGCACCGGGCGAGGAACCCGTCCCCGACGACCTGGACCGGGTCGCCCTTCATGGTGTAGCCCTTCGCCACGACGTTCATGCGGCGCCTGGTGTCCAGGTAGACGCCCGGGATGGACAGGCAGCCCTCCATGCCGTCCTGCGTCTCCTCGTCCGGGAAGTCCACTACGGGATTGACCAGATGGTCCAGATCGCCCTCGAACAACTTGGGGTTCCAGACGAACACACGGAGCCCTACACCGAGCTGGGGCGCGGCAAGTCCAGCCCCCTGACTGTCCTGGAGTGTCGCGCGCAGGTCGCCAACCAATGTGCGCAGCTCACCATCGAAGTCGATCACCGGCTTGGCCGGCTCCCGCAGAACCGGGTCCCCGAGCCGCCTTATCGAAATGACCGTCACCTTGAAACCTATCCTTTACTCAGCGGACACCGTTTGTGTCCGATCGTTCTCGCTGGCCTCACAACAGGCCGACCAGATTCATCGATCCCTGCCCTGGGTAGCGGGGGCATCCGGACCGCTCAACCCACGGCCGGACTAGGACAGGGCGGACAGCACCTTGACCGACCGCTCAAGTGCCTCCTCGCAGCCATAACGGCAGGGGAAGGGGAACGGTTCAAGTTCAGATGCCGGTTCGCGGGCGGGGTACGGATCGGTCGTCACGCGGGTACCAGCCGGCGAAACTCCTCGTCCTGCCACAGCCTGTCGAGACGATCCCGCACCCATATCGCCGTCGTACCGTCCGGGTTGCCCGCCCGCGCGATTCGCGCGGTCAAAGACGGGCCTTGCTCACCGGAACGCGGACCGAGCGACAACGAACACCCCGACAACCGGCATCGGCCTGCGGAACAGCCGCGGAGCACCCCCGGTGATCACGCCGACGCACCGGGAAAATCCCAGATCCCCGACTGAGCTGGGACTGTGAATCGTTGGCTCTGGCCTGTAGCCGGTGGTGACGCCGGGTGGCTGTCAGGGCAGGAGGATGCGGTGGCGGAGGAGGTCGAATCCGGCGCGGCGGTGCATCTGTCTCATGATCGGTTTGGTGCGGGTGTTGACGCCTACGGTGCGGACGTTGTGGTGGGGCAGGGTGAGGCCGGCGTCGACAGCGGCCCGGTCGATGTCGAGGCCGTTGGTGAGGCTTCGCAGGTGGGGCAGGTCGCTGCGGCGCGGGCGGTAGCGATCCGCTCGGTGCGTTTGACGTCATTGCCCTCGGCCGGTTTCAGCAGAGCGGCGAAGCCGCGTACGAGCTCGGCGAGTGCGCTCATCCCCGGGCAGGCCGCGGCGACCTGCTCCAGCAGGGTCGTTTCCTTCGGGCGCAGATTTTCGGGGTCGGTGAACAGGAGGCGGCCGGCGTGGCGCGGGGCGGTGACGGGGCGGTCGCCTTCGGCGCGACCCTGGCTGAGGTAGCGAACCAACGAGTTGGCGCTGCCGATGTGGCCCAGCTCTCGGATCTCCCGCAGCAGATGGGGGACGGGGACGGCGGGGTCGGCCGCACGGCGGGCGCGCAGACGGTCGCGGTAGGGGTCGACGAGGGTGGGCCGGTAGGCGGGGGCGATACGCAGGGCCTGGGGTTCGGGTATGCGGGCGTAGCGTTTGACGGTGTTCGGGGTCAGGTTCAGGCGGCGGGAGCAGTCGAGCAGGCCGACGCCCTGGCCGAGGAGATCGTGGATCTTGTTCCAGCGTTCGCGGGTGGTCTGCTCGCGTACTCCGCCGGGGCGGGGCGGGTTAATGGCGGCCCGGCAGCCGTCCCGGCACACGACCTCGACAATGCTGCCGTTCTCCCGCAGCCAGGACTCCAGCGTCGCCGCCTCACGGTCGGGCAGGACGGCGAGACGTCTGCCGGTCTCGGCATTCATGATGACCGTGGCGTAGCGGTGCCGGCAGCGGCAGGCGTCGCAGACGGCGCAGCGCAGTACCGCGGGAAGCGGACACGGCCAGCACACCGGCGAGCCGGGCGGCCGCCCGGCCGCACAACTCCCGCGCCATCTGGGCCATCTGCCCGGCAAACCGCACCGTGCGGCGCTGATGACGCTCCGGCAGTCCGGGAACCTGCTCGCGGAAGGCCTGCCGCCGACAGTCCGGGAGGGGCCTGGCGGACCAGCCGCCGTACGCGCAAGCGGACAACGACCTGACGGCCGTCGACCGGAACGTCCGCCACCATCCGGCCGGAGTACCCGTGCACCTTCACCGTCAAGGTTCCCGGTGGCGCCAGGCGCAGTGCCTCGACTCGGCGACGTGTGGCGCCCGCCAGGCCGGCCGCACCGGGCAGGCGTTCACAGGCGCCACCACGCGGACGGCCTCGAACCGCCCTGGGGAGACACCACCTCGCCCAGCAGCCCGACAGCCCGCCGGCGAATGGCCAACCGGGCCTCCAACTCGGCGATACGCCCGCGGGCGCCGGCGGGCTCGGACAGGTCACTGCCGGTCGTACCGGACAACCGACCTGTATCGACGAGGTGCCGGCACCGCCGGGCACAGATCGCCTGATCGCTGATGCCGAGAATCCGGGCGACCTCGGCAACCTTCCTTCCGGATGCGACAAACCCGAGAGCCCTGCGGCAGAACCCGGGCGGACAGATGTCAGGCATCACGGCCTCCAAAGGCCGCTGGATCGTCAGTCGCCCAGCAACTCGACTCCACCAGAACCGGGGCATAAAAGTGCAGATCGGACGGGAACGGTTGGGCACCGGAGCGCGGGCGTGCACGGTAGACAGCGCCCCGGGAACTTCGCAGACAGCCTGCCACGACGGTCACACCCCCTCGGGTAGCCGCCCCTGCCGGTCCGGGAGGCGTAGGCCATGCAGACGACAAGCTCAGTTCGGTAAGGGCCTTCGAAGCGGCCGGTGAACCTGCGGGCAACCGGATCCGTCGTGTGGAGGCGGGGATTCACCCATTGGCGGTTGCGCCCGACACACTTCTGAACCGAGAGGCCCATTCGATGATGAGATTTCAACGCAGACGGTCTTTACTGTTCGCGTTCCTCCTGGTGGTCGTGGCTGCCGCGGCCACTGTCACGGCCTCCGGGTTCCGCTCCTCCCACGCGTCCGCCGGACGCGACGACGATGTGCTGGCTGCCGCATCCGGCGAGCACACCGTCACCTTGCAGAACAACACCGACGGCCAAGTCTGGGTGGGCAGTACGGCGAACGCCGACGGGTCTGTCCCGCTCACCGGGCTGCCCGTGCTGGCACCGGGGCAGTCTTACACCCTCACCATCCCGGAGCTCTCGGATGCGGGGCATTGGCGCGGCACGTTCTTCGCGCGCCAGGGATGCAGTGGGGAGGACGGCAGCACCTTTCACTGTGCCGTGGGGGACTGCGGACCGTTCACAGATCATTGCTCCACGGGCGAACAGCCGACCAGCCTGGCCGAGTTCAACTTCGATCCGAGCGACTCCTTCGCCCCCTGGTACGACGTCAGTTACGTCAACGCCGTCTCGGTGCCCATCACCATCACCCCGAGCGATGTGACGCCTCCTGAGGAAGGCGAGTGTGCCGCGGCGGGGTGCGCCACGGATCTGCTGTCCGTCTGTCCACCCGAGGACCTCACCCGGGACCCGTCCACCGGTGCGGCGTTGGTGTGTCTCAACCCGGACCGGAACGCGAAGACCTCCTACAGCGACGCCATCACCGGGCAGTGCCCCAAGGCGTACGCGTGGTCGCAGCAGGACCAGGAGCCGGGTAACCACACCGTGTACCAGTGCACCAAGTGCAGCGGAATGACCGTCACTTTTGAGGGAACCGGAGGTGGTGACGTCCGGCCTTCGGCCGCTGACGCCGGTCCGGCCACGGGCGGCACCGCGGTGGCGGCCTCGGCCCGCAAGGGTGTGGGCCTCAACCCGGTCGACGGTGCTTCTCAGGCACTCGCCGACTCCGGTGCGGGTTGGTACTACAACTGGACCTCTTCCACCGGGCCGGTCACCAAGCCGGCGGGAGACGAGTACGTCCCCATGATCTGGGGTCCTGGCTCCGTCACCGACACCGAACTCAGCCAGGCCACGCGGGAGGGCAGCCAGCTCCTCACCTTCAACGAGCCGGACTCGGCCACCCAGGCCAACATGACGCCCGAGCAGGCCCTCGATCTGTGGCCACAGCTGGAGGCGACCGGTCTGCGCCTCGGTGCACCGGCCGTCGCCTCGGGGGCCGACGTCCCGGGCGGCTGGCTGGACCGTTTCATGCAGGGGGCCGCCGACCGGGGGCTGCGTGTCGACTTCATCCCACTGCACTGGTACGGCGGTGACTTCGGCCCCGGTGCCACGGACCAGCTGCGGAGCTATCTGCAGGCCGTGCACGACCGCTACCACAAGCCGATCTGGCTGACGGAGTACGCCCTCATCGACTTTTCCCAGGGCACTCCGCGCTACCCGAGCCAACAGGAGCAGATCGACTTCATCAACGCGTCGACTCACATGCTGGACAGCCTTGACTACGTTGAGCGCTACGCGTGGTTCGCCCTGTCCACGCAGACCAGCCCGACCGGCCTCTACAACGGGACGGACGCGAACGCCAGTGGCCTTGCCTACCGGGACGCGAGCTGACCCTCAGCGACAAGTGAACCGATAGCGGCCAGCCTTCGTTGGAGACTACTGGAGGTTGGTGCCTTCACCTCGTCCCGTCACCCTGCTCCCCCCGTAAGGAGGGTGACGGGACGACACACAGGGTGTCAGTAGTCCAGCGGCGTTTCGCTATCCGGCCTGTCCAGACGGCATCGCCCGGAGTACGGTTCGCCGATGGCGCGGCAGGGACGGTTCTCGAGTCCGCCCCTCCAACGAGCGGACCGAGAACTGGCCGCGCCGCGTTCCCGGCAGTCTCCCGGCGTGATCGACGACCTCGCGGACGCGACCTGGGACGGTGAACTCGAGGACATCTCCCTTCGCCTCGGCCACCGCTTCGGCCGCACCGACCTGCGACGCCGAATGCGGGATTACGTCCGCGCCCCTGTCACGGCCATGCAATCGGTGTGCTGTTTCCCAGGATCGATGTGCGCAGCCCCTGAAGGTGCGCCTGGCCTGCCCCGACATCGCCCGGGCCTGCGACCTCGCCCGCACCTTCCACGACCTGCTCCAACACCGGTGCGGACAGCAGCTGTTGGATTGGGTACGCGAGGCCGAACACGACGCACCGGCCCGGTCCTCTCCTTCGCGCAGAACCTCTGCCTCGACCTCGACGCCGTCACCACCGGCCTCGCCCTCCCTCTGGAGCTCAGGCATCGTCGAAGGCCACGTCAACCGCATCATGTTGTTGACGCCTTCGGTGCCGCCGTTGTGGTGCGGCAGGGTGAAGGCGGCGTCGACTGCGGCGCGGTCCTTTTCGAGTCCCCGGGTGAAGGCATGCAGGTGGGGCAGGTCCTCGGCGTGGGCCGAGGTGATCCAGGTGCTCAGCAGGGCGGCATTGCCGTCGGCGGGATCCAGCAGCACGGCGAAGTGGTGGATGAGGTCGGCCAGAGCGGTCATCTCGTGGCAGGCAGCGCGGGCGGCCTCGATACGTTCTCGCTGGTGGTCCTTGAGGCGGTCGGGGCGGGTGAGCAGGCAGCGGGCCGGGCGCCGGGGCGAGAGGGCGGGCCGGTCGGCCTCGACGCGGCCCTGCTTAATGTAGCGGACCAGCAGGTTCGAGCTGCCGGTGTAGCCCAGTTCCCTGATCTCCTGGAGGAGATGGGTGACGGGGACGGCCGGGTTCTCCAGCCGGCGTCGGCGCAGGTGATCGCGGTAGGGATCCACGAGGGTGGGCCGGTACTTGGGGGCGCGGATGAGGCGCTCGGGCTCGGCGACGCGGTCGTAGCGCTTGACGGTGTTGAGAGCCAGGTTGAGGCGGCGCGCGCACTCCAGGAGTCCGACTCCGCGCCCGCGCAGGGCGTGGACCTGCTGCCAGCGCTCGCGGGTGGTGGCGGCCTGTCTCCCCTCGGCCGGGGGCGGCCCTGCTTTCGCCCAGCAGGTGCTGTGCGCGGCGACCTCCTTGCGGACGGCCTCGGTGAGGTTGTGCCACAGGTGCCAGCGGTCGCTGATCTGGACCGCGTCGGGCAGGGCTCGGCGGACCGCCTCGGCGTAGGTGGCCGATCCGTCCCGGCACACGGCCTCGATGCCCGGATGTTCGCGCAGCCAGGCTTCCAGAGCGGCGGCCTCGCGGCCGGGCAGTACCTCGATTCGTTCACCGGTCTCGGCGTTGATGATGATCGTGGCGTAGCTCTGCCGGCGCCGCAGGGCGAAGTCGTCGACCCCGATCACCCGCGGGATCTGCACTGCCGGCACGGGCACCCGCCGCAGCAGCCGCAGGGCGCAGGCGTACGACACGGGCACGGCCAGCGATCGGGAGAGCCGGGCGGACGCCCGGCCGCATAACTCCTTGACCAGCCCGCAGAGCTGACCGGTCAGACGTGTGCTGCGGCGCTGATGGCGCTCCAAAAGCCCGGGGACCTGCTCTCGGAATGTCTGCCGCCTGCAGCCCAGGACCGGACAGACCAGCCGTCGTATCCTCACCCGGACCACGACCTGCCGGCCGTCGACCGGCACATCCCGCACCGTCCGGCCGTGATACCCGTGGACCCTCCCCGTCACCACCTTGCACACCGGACAGGGGACGGGAACATCCCGCGTCCGAGCCGTAACCCGGACTATCTCGCCACTGTCCGCCACGTCCTCGATGACCAGCGCCGACAACCCCGAAAACACCGTTCCTACAAGCGCGTTCGCATCATGCACGCTCAATGATCACAGGCGAGCACTCACCGTCACCACCGACTACGGAACAGACCCGCTCACCGTACAGACCCTGCGCTGGGCCCGGGCCCAGGGGTGGTCCGGGTTCAGCGCGAGGGCGCGGTCGAGGCCGGTGAGCGCACCGCCGTAGTCACCGGTCCCGCCCGGGTCACGGCCCGGCCGCGGTGGCGAACGGATCGGCGGTGACCTGCGTGTTCATCCGGTCCTTCTTGCGCTTTCCGGAGTGGTACGGGCGGTCTGCGGCGGTTCGGCCGTTCGGCAACGGCGTTCCGTCGGGAATCACGAACGCCTTGCGTGCCACAGCCCGGACGGCCGCGGCGAGGCCGGGCGCGAATACGGCCAGGACCTCGACGGCTTCGGCCGCGTACCGGTGGACCGTGCCGGTTCCGACGCCGAAGCCGTCGGCGGGCTGGGCGTAGATGTGTCCGCACCGCAGGCTGGCCGGCACGAGCAGGGCCTGCCGGTCCGCAGGAAGCCGACGCCACCGTGTACCGAGCTCACGGTGCCGGGCGGTCAGCCGACGGGACAGGTACCGGAGGGCCGAGCTGGACAGACCGATCCCGGATGGGCGGACAAGCACATGAAGCTCTGGTCGGACAGGCTGCTCCTGGCCTACAACCCGTCTACCAGGAGCCTCATCTCTTTCTCACCCCCGGCCCCGCACCAACCCACACCGCCACCAGCCAAGTTGGCAAAGATTCACTTACGAGGTGCCATGCTGGTCGGTGCTGATGGAAGTGGGAGAACTCCCGTCTTCCCAGCTCAGCGGGCACCTTTCTGCGTCAGCCCCGTCCTGCCTCGATCATCGACCGGTGGATCCGAACTGAACCACCGTGGGGCCGACATCGTTACTGAGAACGCAGTAGGCGAACACAGTCGGCTGGAGCCGCCCAGCCCCCAGCGCAAGCGGAGGTTTCACGATGCCAGAACCCAGCAATCAAGGCAATAAGGACAGGAGAGCCGCAGACCGCACTCCTGCCGAGGTGACCGACTTTCTCCGGAAATTTCTGGAAACCCCCGGCGAGACCATGAACTCATTCGCCGAGAAGGAAGGAGTAAACCGAAAAACGGCATTTCGTTGGACCTCGGGCAAGAGCATTCCGGAGGGGCGTAATGGCTTGTCGAAGGATGACCAGGAAAAGCTGGACAAACGCATATCCAGTCCCGCCCGAAGAGATGCTGCCTATGTGACCGGCTTTCTCCAGGAATTTTCAACCAGCGGCATGAGCATGAACGCATTCGCCAAGAAGAAAGGAGTAAACCGAAGTGTAGCATCTGATTGGGCCAGGGGCAGTAGCATTCTGGGGGGGCGTGGGGGTTTGACGGAGAATGAGCAGCTCCAGCTGGACTATCACGTACTCGGTCGCAGCAGGAGAAATGCCCAGGCGGGTTCGTCCGTGGTACACGACTCGTATGGCGGCGACCAGCAGGATCCGGCGTACGGTCCGCCGGGTCTGTCCCAGGCGGGGGCCTCTGCGGTGAATCCCTATCTGGTGTCGGGCATGCCGACCACAACGGATTCAACGCACCAGCTCCAAGACCACGAACAGAACTACGAACCTGGCTACCCCAGCGCCCCCTACAGTTGGGGACAGCCTACGGGACCCGATTCACACCAGACAGCCCCTGCGGGGGATGCCTATCCCACAGACGCACCGCTTCCCAGCATTACCACTCTGGTACCGAACCTGGCGCCCACACCGTATTCGTCGCAGCAGAACCAGCAGCACCAAGGCTACGACCAGTACTATCCCGAACAGTACTATTCCGGTGCCGCCTCAGGTCCCGAACAGCCTACGGAACCCGATTCACACCAGACAGCCCCTACGAGGGACGCCCCTCCCACAAACGCACAGTTTCCCAGCATTACCACTCT
>NZ_JBEZLQ010000058.1:0-20672 GCF_040652235.1 Streptomyces sp. NPDC048277 | reverse complement strand
GTGATCTCCACCGCCCGCGCCCGCCGGTCCCCCGGAACCGCCCTGCGCACCGCAAGTCCCATGCGCTCCAGGTCGTCCACGACCCGCATGATCCCCGCCTTGTCCGAACCCGTCGCCGCCACCAGGTCCCGCTGCACCGTCGGCCCCCGGTCCACCAGCACCAGCAACACCGCGAAATGCCGCAACTCGATCCCCAACGGACGCAGCGCCTCCGCCATCACCGCAGCCGCACGCCAATGCGCCCGCCGCAACAGCAGGCCGAGGGCGAAGGGCGAGGCATCCCCAGGGCGGTCGGTCGCACGCGACGCGGCGGTCGGATGAGAAGCGTCGGCAGTCACAACCGCAGGTTACCAGCCGTCCATTCACCCAATACGGTATCGATTGAAACAAAATGACGGGCTACGCGTCACCGGCCGGCCCCGGCCACAACGCACGCACCGCGTCGGGCACCTCGGCCACCACGGCCGGATCGAGCAGAGCCACCTGGAGGATGTAGCCGGGGAGGACGGAGAGCATCGTCGAGGCGATCGCCTCGGCCGTCACGTTCGCGGGCAGACTGCCGTTCTCCTGATGGTCGCGCACCAAGGTGACCAGATTGGCCCGCATACGGCCCATGAGATGGTCGAGCTTCTGCGCCAGCGAGCGGTTGCGCATGGCCTCTCCCCAGACCAGGACGGCGAGGCCGGCCACGTCCTCCTCGGCGGACTTGACCCGGATCACGTCGAGCAGTTCCGCCATGAAGGCCCCCATGGACTGGCCCTGACGGTTCGTGGCGACGGCGAGCGTGATGTCGAGGACATCGCGCATGTTCTCCTCGGCGATCGCGAGGATCATCTCGTCCTTGCTGGTGAAGTGCCGGTACACCGCGCCCGCGGACATCTGGGCCTCGGCGAACAGGTCCTGCATGGACGTGGAGTGGAAACCGTCGCGGAGGAAGCAACGGCGCGCCGCATCCAGGATCTGCTCGCGGCGGGCGTCCATGTGCTGCTGAGTGACCTTAGGCATGAGGCCAGCCTAACAAAGAAAACGAACATTCGTGTTGACGTTTCCCGGCACAACGAGCCACACTGGAGCCAAATAAAACGATCATTCCTTTTTATGAGAGGGTGGGCTGTGAGGAACCCCTTGTCAGGACACCGGGCATGGCGGGAAGTGGTCATCGCCGCCGTGGGGCTGCCCGTGGTGATCACTCTGGCCGTGATGGCGTTCGCCTGGCCGGCGGGGCGGATCTCGCCGCGTGACGTCCCGGTCGGAATCGTCGGGACCGGGACGGCCAGCCAGCACGCGGTGGAGGGACTGACGCGCGCGAAGCCCGGCGCGTTCGACTTCCACCTCTATCCCGACCAGCGGGCTGCGCGGTCGGCGATCAGGAACCGGGACGTCTACGGCGCCTTCGCCATCTCCGGCCACGGCATCACCGTGCTGAAGGCCACCGCCGCCAGCCCGTCCGTGGCCCAGCTTCTGACCGATGTCGGACAACAACTGGCCGACAAGGCCACCCAGCAGATCGCTCAGGAGATCGCCCAGCAGAAGGCCGCCCAGCAGAAGGCCGCCGCTGCACATGCCCCGGCGAAGGCCCACACGCAGGCGGCCGCTCAGAAAGGCACCGACCAGCAGAAGGCCACCCAGACGGGAGCCGCCGGTACCGACTCCCCGGTGCGGATCCTCATGAAGTCGGTCGACGTGGTGCCCGTCGCCACGGAGGACCCCCGGGGCGTGGTGTTCAGCTCCTCGGTCTTCCCGCTCACGATCTGCGGCATCCTGATCGGGGCGTTCGTCACGATGGCCCGCGGCCTGGCCCGCCCGCGGCACCGAGTACTGACCCTCCTCGTCGCCTGCGCCGTCGCAGCCCTCGGCATCTATCTCGTGGCCCAGGGTTTCCTCGGGGCACTGCCCCACAGACACGTGGCCACGTGGGCGATCCTGTCGCTCGACCTGCTCTCCGTCAGCGCCACCGCCGCCGGCGTGATCCGGCTCCTCGGGCCGGCGGGCCTCGGGCTCAGCGCCGCGCTCATGGTCTTCGTCGGGAACGCCTTCTCCGGCGCCACCTCCGCCCCGGAGATGCTCCCCAAGGGCGTGGACTACGTCGGTCAGTGGCTGCCGCCCGGCGCCGGAGCCAGCCTGCTGCGCGACACCACGTACTTCGACGGCAGCGCCGGCGCCGGCCACCTCGCCGTCCTCGCGCTGTGGAGCGTCTGCGGGCTCACGGCAGTCATGTTCGGCCACTGGGTCACCGGGGAAGCGCGCGGCACGAAGACCGGTGCGACGGCTTCCGGGGAGTTGCTCCCGGTCTTGCCGGGGCCCGGCGCCGCTGTGCCGGTCCGGCGTCACGCGCACGCCCACGCGCGTCGCCATGACGGTGACGACTGATACCGACCGTTTCATGGACCTCGGCGCCGCACCGAAGGCGAACGGGGCGCTGAGGCGCGCACGCGGCACGCCGAGGGCGCGGCCGTCCGCATGAGCCGACACCACGAAGGTGCGCCCCCGCCAGGTGGCCGCACCGCCCCCAGGGGTGCGGCCCGGCAGACACACGGCCGACTCCCGGCCCGCGCACAACCACGGAGTACTGCGCGAGGTGTCGAACCACGATGCCTCGCGCCCTACGGGAGCGGACACACACCATGACCACCCCACACCACCCTCAGCCGGGGCACCGGTCCGGACATCCGCGGTCGACCGGCACCTCTCCGGCCATCACTCGGACTTTCGCGCTGCTCAGCACACACTGGAACGGCCTGATCCTCATGGCCCTGGCCAAGGGTCCGGCCGACTTCGCGGGGATGCGCGAGCGCGTGCCCGGCATCAGCGACCGCGTGCTCGCCCTGCGCCTCCGGGAACTGACCGCGATCGACCTGGTCACCCAGGACGTCCTGCCCGGGCTGTCGTCGCGGACCCGCTACGCGCTCTCTCCGCACGGCAAGGCGTTCCTCGTCCCCCTGGCCATCCTGTTCCTGTGGGCGGAGGATCACCTTCCGGAGGGCGGCGGGCCGGATCTCCCGTGCCCCGGCGACGGCCACGAACCTGTCCCTTGAACAGCCGGCGAATTACAAAGCGGGATGATATGTACTGAATCGCACACACGGCAGGAGCGCCTGGACCAAGGGAGATGGCTGGACTTGGACGTCTACGAGGCGGTCACGAGCCGACGGGCCGTGCGTGGATTCATCGACCGGCCCGTCCCGAGGGAGGTCCTGGAGCGGGTGCTGTCCACCGCGGCCTGGGCACCGTCCGGATCGAACCTTCAGCCCTGGCGCGTCTACGTGCTGACCGGCCGACCGCTGGCCGAACTCAAGGAACTCGCCGGCGGGCGCGTGACCGCACGCGATCCCTGGGACGAGCGCGAGTACGAGATGTACCCGTCCGCGCTGCGGTCCCCGTACCGTGAACGCCGGTCCGCCTTCGGCGCGGAGCGCTACAGCGCACTGGGCATCGAGCGCGAGGACTGGGAGGCGCGCCAGCGGGCCGCTTCCGAGAACTGGAACTGCTTCGGCGCGCCCGCCGCCCTGTTCTGCTACATCGACCGCGGTCTGGGGCGGCCCCAGTGGTCCGACGTGGGCATGTTCCTGCAGACCGTGATGCTGCTGCTCCGCGCCGAAGGCCTGCACAGCTGCCCGCAGATGGCGTGGTCGGTCTATCGCAAGACCGTCGCGGAGATCCTGTCGCCCCCGGACGACCTCATCCTCTTCTGCGGCATGTCGATCGGATTCGAGGACACCGCGGTGCCCTACACCCGTACAGGCCGGGCACCGCTCGCCGAGACGGTCACGTTCGTCGACGGTTAGCCGGCGGTACTCCCCACCGCGCCGGCCCGCGCCGGCCGGTCCGGGGAGACCCACATCACACGACCCTCGGTGTCACACCCTGTCGGGCTGTCCGGTCAGTAGTGCGTACCAGCAACTTCGCTAGGAGCGCTCATGGATGCACGTCTCAACTACTACGGCAATCCCTTCGCGGGCAAGGTGCTGAAGCACCTCTTCTCGGCCAGCAAGGCGCTGTCGGACTCGACGCTGCCGGCCACCGTTCAGCATCTGGTCGAGGTCCGCGCCAGCCAGATCAACGGCTGCGGCTTCTGCACCGACATGCACACCAAAGAGGCCGCCCACGCCGGGGAGACCTCGGTGCGGCTCAACCTGATCGCCGCCTGGCGGGAGGCGACGGTGTTCACCGACGCCGAGCGCGCCGCGCTGGAGCTGGCCGAGCAGGGTACCCGCGTCGCGGACGCGGCCGGTGGTGTCACCGACGAGGCCTGGGCGAACGCCGCCAAGCACTTCGACGAGGACCAGCTCGCCGCGCTGACGACCCTCATCGCCATCATCAACGCCTACAACCGCATCAACATCATCACCCAGCAGCCGGCCGGCGGCTACAAGGTCGGCATGTTCGGCTAGAGCCGGGGTCCGGCCCGGCTCGCCCACACGTTGACACCCTCCACGGTGCTGCCGTCAAGGTCGGCGCCGTGACAACGTGTGACCTCGATTGCCACGGTGCGCCGCGCTCTCGTGGCCGCGCCCAGCCGAATTGTGGAGACCCCCGACAAGGGGCAGGGTGATACGGGGACTCGCCGCGTGCCCGGCAGGAGGCGCACGGCGTGTCACAGATGCGGGCCGTGTTCTGTCTTCGCTGTGAAGCAAGTTGTTGTGAGCCCGGAGTCGCCGACGCGAGATCGTCCGTTCCGGGCAGGTCTACGGAGGTGTAGCACTATGCACGAAATGCACTCAGAGGACGGCTTCGGACCCAAGATGCTGGCGGACGTCAAGCCGCCGTTCATCCCCGAGGGCGCTTCGGGGATGACCGTCCTCGTCGAGTGGGCTCCCGGCCATCCCGGCACTCCCCCGCACCGCCACTCGGGGCCGTGTTTCGGCTACGTACTCGAGGGAGCGGTGCGGGGGACTCGAAGGCGAGCCGGAGCACGTGATCAAGGCCGGTGAGACCTTCTGGGAGCCCGGCGGTGATGTGATCCATTATCAGAACGGCAACGCCTCGTCGGACATCCCCGCCAAGTACATCGTGTTCATGATGTGCGCACCGGGCCAGCCGATGCTCACGCTGGTCGGCGACGAGGAACTGGAGAAGCGGGCCCATCTGCGTGCCCCGCGGCCGACCGACTGACCCGCCGTCCAGGCACGGTCCGGTTCCGGACGGAGCCCGTTCGCTCCGTGGGAGGACGCGGTGACACATGAGCTCCGCTGATTTCGTGTACTGCGTGCTGACAGTGCTGTTCGCGGCCGAGGCCGTTCGCGCACTGCGGCATGCCCTCGGGTCACGGAGTCCCGGATGGCGCAGCCGAGTCGACCAGCTCCTGCACACCGCCATGGCCCTGGCCATGGCGGTGATGCCGTGGAACTGCGGTTCCGGGCTGCCGGCGCTGCCCCGGACGGCCTTCTTCACGGCCGCTGCCCTGTGGTTCCCGCTGACCGCCACCTTCCCGCTGGCCGCCGCCGGCAGCCGTCAGCGGTCGAGACCGACCGCAACCGCACGGAGACTGCCCTACGCGGTCGGCATGGCGGCGATGGCCTGGATGACACTCTCCATGGCGGGCCCGTCGCACGCCATGGTCACCGGAGTGCTGGCGCTGTACCTGCTCGGCTACGGTCTCTGGTCACTGACCCGTGGCATGCCCACGCTGCGCGGCGTTTCGCCTGCCGCGGCCGGCTCCGGCGGCACAACGGTGCCCTACGGCTGCTTCTGGGACGGGACGATGGCCTTGGGAACGGTCATCATGCTGCTCATGCACCCCTGAGCCAGTCGGTGTAGCGGGTGGGGGCGAGGTGGGCGTTCTCGTCGGTGAGGACGTCGCCCTTGACCACGGCGAACATGCCGGCGGTGGGGTCGGTGACGACGGTGCGGTTGTCGCCCTTGTGGGACAGCGTGATCCGGCCCAGTTCGTCCAGGGTGAAGACGTCGGGGCCCGCGATGTCGCGGATCCCGTTGAGCGGGGTGCCGGCGGCGACCTCCGCCACCGCGGCGGCCACGTCCTTGGCGGCGATGGGCTGGATGGGCGTGGGGGGCAGCCGGACGGTGTCGGCGTCGGAGGTCCAGGACATGGTGGCGTCCATGAACTCCATGAACTGCGTCGCCCGGACGATCGAGTAGGGGATCCGCCCGGCCGCGAGGATGTGCTCCTGGAGCGTCTTGGCCTGGTAGTAGTCCAGCTCCGGCACCTGGTCCACGCCGACGATGGAGAGGATGACGAAGTGGCCGACGCCGGCCTTGCGGGCCGCGGCCACCAGGTTGTCCATCGAGGTCTGGAAGAAGGCCGGGGAGGCTTCGTCGAAGGTCGGGGAGTTCGTCAGGTTGACGACGACGTCGGCTCCCGCCATCGCCTCGTCCAGTCCCTGGCCGCTGATGACATCGACGCCGGTGGACTTCGAGTGCGGTACCGCCTCGTGCCCGGCGGCGTTCAGGTTCTCGACGACCTGCGACCCGATCAGTCCCGTACCGCCGATGACTGCGAACTTCATGACATGCCCTTCGCCGGTAGTACGTCCGAAGTGGTACAGAAGCCACGATATCCGGACGATACGGGTTTGGCCCGGTCGCATCATGCCGCCTCCCGGGGCGCACGTGCCGAACGCGCCGCGTACCGGCGGCTGTCACAACAGCGAGGACGTGTCGGTCAACCAACTGTCCGCATCTGGGAACCCTCCCTACGCGAAGGTGCACCGAATATGACAGTTGGCATCACCAGCCCGGCGGGCTCCGGCCACCGCCCGGCGTCCGGTATCGCATCACGGCTCGGCACATATGAGCCGCGTGACACACAAGGGCGGGACACAAGGTTTCCCGCGTCCATGTCGGCCCGGCGTCCGGTCGTTCTCCGCAACGCCGACGGAGTCAGGCCGTGACCGATGTGCCCAGGTTGCCCGACCTGTCGACCGACAAGGACTTCGACGGGGAGACCTTCGCCCCGATCTACACCACGACCGTGACGGTGAGCGGGGGGACGGCGAGTCACGGGCGGGCCTCGGGAAAGGCGCGCTCGGGCGACGGGGTCCTGGACCTCGACCTTCGCATGCCCGCGGAACTCGGCGGAGACGGCCGGGGGACGAATCCCGAGCAGTTGTTCGCCGCCGGTCTCGCCGCCTGTTTCCACGGGGCGCTGAGTCTGGTCGCACGGCAGGCCGCACTCGCCCCCGCGGCGATCTCCGTGGAGGCGACCGTGGCCTTCGGACGGGACCCCGACGACGGCGGCTACCTGTTGCACGTCGACGTCGAGGTCAAGTGGCCGGACGTCGACCCCGCCGTCGCCGCCTCGCTCATGGAGCAGGCCGACTCGCTGTGCCCCTACACGAAGATGGCCCTACGGGGAACGCCGACAACCATCAGACTGGCCTCCTGACCGACGGCACCGGCTGCCGGTCGCCCTGACCGGCAGCCACCGCGACGACGTGGGCTGCCATGGGCAGCGTCCACGAACGGTGTCACAAGTTCCATGACATCCCGGTCCTACTGAGTGACAATCCCTCGGCGATCGGAGTAGATCGTGGCTATCACCGAACAACAACTTTCCACCACGGTGCTGGTGATCGGAACCGGAGGTGCCGGGCTGCGGGCGTCGATCGAACTGGCGGAGGCCGGTATCGACGTCCTCGCGGTCGGCAAACGCCCCAAGGAGGACGCCCACACCGCACTTGCCGCCGGAGGAATCAACGCCGCCCTCGGCACCATGGACCCCGAGGACAGCTGGCAGCAGCACGCAGCCGACACGCTCAAGGAGAGCTATCTGCTCGCCGATCCCCGCACCGTGGAGATCGTCACCCAGGGCGCCGCCCGGGGCATCGGCGACCTGGAACGCTACGGTATGGCCTTCGCCCGGGAGGAGGACGGCCGGATCTCCCAGCGCTTCTTCGGCGCGCACAAGTTCCGGCGGACCGCGTTCGCCGGCGACTACACCGGTCTGGAGATCCAGCGCACGCTGATCCGGCGCGCGCAGCAGCTGAAGATTCCGGTGCTCGACGGCGTCTACATCACCCTGCTGCTGGTCCACGACGGCGCCGTCTTCGGTGCCTACGGCTTCGATCTCACCCACGGCACGCGGTACGTGATCCACGCCGACGCCGTCATTCTCGCCGCCGGCGGCCACACCCGCATCTGGCGGCGCACGTCCTCGCGGCGCGACGAGAACACCGGCGACTCGTTCCGTCTGGCCGTGGAGGCCGGAGCCCGCCTGCGCGACCCCGAACTGGTGCAGTTCCACCCCTCCGGGATCATCGAGCCCGAGAACGCGGCCGGCACCCTCGTCAGCGAGGCCGCGCGCGGTGAGGGCGGCATCCTGCGCAACGCGCTCGGCGAGCGGTTCATGAACCGCTACGACCCCGCGCGCATGGAGTTGTCCACCCGTGACCGCGTGGCCCTTGCCTCCTACACCGAGATCAAGGAAGGCCGCGGGACGCCCAAGGGCGGAGTGTGGCTCGACGTCTCCCATCTGCCCCGGCAGACGATCATGACGCGTCTCCCCCGCGTCTACCAGACCCTGCTCGATCTGCAGATGCTGGACATCACCCGCGATCCGATCGAGATCGCGCCCACCGCGCACTACTCGATGGGCGGGGTGTGGGTGCGCCCCGAGGACCACAGCACCGACGTGCGCGGCCTGTACGCCATCGGGGAGGCGTCGAGCGGTCTGCACGGTGCCAATCGCCTCGGCGGGAACAGTCTCATCGAGCTGCTGGTCTTCGGCCGTATCACCGGCCAGGCGGCCGCCGCCTACGCGCGGTCCCTGACCGCCCAGCCGCGGTCGGCGTCAGCCGTCGCCGGGGCCCGCTCGGAGATCGACGATCTCCTCGGGGCCGACGGGCCGGAGAACGTCCGTGCTCTGCAGCGCGCCGTCCGCAACACCATGACGGAGCACGCCGGAGTCGTACGCGACGAACAGGGCCTGCGCGCCGGGCTCGCGGAGCTCACGGCGATCGAGAAGCGGATGGAGGACGTCGGCGTGCACCCGGACATCGCCGGCTTCCAGGATCTCGCGCACGCCTTCGATCTCAAGTCCGCGGCCCTGTCGGCCCGGGCCACCCTCGAAGCGGCGCTCGAGCGTCGCGAGACCCGCGGCTGCCACAACCGCAGCGACTACCCCGACCTGGACCCTGCTCAGCAGGTCAATCTCGTCTGGTCGCCCACGACCGGTATCACCCGCGAGAGCATCCCGGGCATCCCCGACGAGATTTCCTCGCTGATGGCGGAGATCTCGACCGACGGAAAGCTCGCCGAATAACCGCCTGCGGAGCAGCGGAATTTTTCAGGGAATTCTCTCGATTCTCGCGAACCCCTGTCACAAGTGGATCTGCTGTCCGGTCTCTTCTAGTGCAGATCGAAAACAGATCGCAACCCTATGAAAGGACACCGTTGTGAAGGTCGTAGTGATCGGTGGGACCGGGCTCATCGGCTCGAAGCTGGTCGGCAAGCTCGACAAGTACGGGCACGAGGCGGTCGCCGCCTCGCCCAACACCGGCGTCAACACTCTGACCGGCGAGGGGCTGGCCGAGGCACTGCGGGGCGCTTCGGTCGTGGTCGACGTGTCCAACTCCCCCTCCTGGGCCGACGACGACGTCATGAACTTCTTCCGCACCTCGACCGCCAATCTCCTGAAGGCCGAGGCGGACGCCGGCGTGACGCACCACGTGGCGCTGTCCGTGGTCGGCACCGACCGCCTTCAGGAGAGCGGGTACTTCCGTGCCAAGCAGGCGCAGGAAGAACTGATCAAGGCCTCCGACCTCCCGTACTCCATCGTCCACGCCACTCAGTTCTTCGAGTTCGTGAACGGGATCGCGGACATCTCGACCGAGGGCGACACGGTGCGTCTGGCCCCCGTCAAGTTCCAGCCCATCTACTCCGACGACGTGGCCGCGGCCCTCGGCCGCACCGCGGTCGGCACCCCGGTCAACGGCGTCCTGGAGATCGCCGGCCCCGACGTGTTCCAGCTCGACGAACTCATCCGCCAGGTGCTCGCCGACAAGGACGACGCCCGCACGGTCGTCACGGACCCGAGCGCTCCCTACTCCGGTGCCGGGCTGAAGGACACCACGCTCGTACCGAGTTCCGACGCGCAGATCGCCGAGACCCGGTTCGCCGACTGGCTCGTGCGGCAGCGGTAGGCCCTGCGGGTGGCCCCTGGCAGCGGTCAGGGGCCACCCCGGCAGCAGATCCCAACGGTGTGTCCGGGATTCATCTCAAGCTCGGCCCGGATCTCCTCGACGCAGCGCTCCGACCGGGGGCCCGACGGGAACAGGGCCCTGGCTGGACCAGGCGGAAGGCGCGTAGGCCGACCGTGCCTGCCGGCGTATCCAGCAGAAGGACACACGATGACGCAAGCCACTGAGAACAGCATCGACATGGCGACCACAGTGGTGGCGCTGGCCGCCGAAGCCGCCGAACTCCAAACGCGTATCGACGTGCTTCGCCAGGAACTCGTCACGCTCGACGAGCGGATGGAAGCCGTCTCCGCCGCTCTGCAGCACCTTCCCTCCCGCTGAGCGGCCGATCCGCACACGGCAGGCACGCCACGGCGAGCGTCGGAGCCGCTCTCCTCGTCACCGCGGCCCGCCCCGCTGATCCGCTCGGCGGCCGTACCGCACCCGTACGGTCGGCGGACGGGGCTTCGCCCGCCGCCACACCGGCGGTGATCACTACGCGGAACGAGCTATGCGCCCTTGTCGTCATCGCGCAGGGAATGGATCATGCTCCGCAGGATCCGGAAGGCCTCTGACTGCTCGGTTCCGGTCAGGCCGGCCAGCATTCTGGCCTCGACCGACCGGACGGCCGCGCTCGCCTTCTCGAGGCTTCGCCGGCCGCGAGGCGTGAGCCGCGCGGGAAGCACCTTCCCGACGGTTGCCTCCGCGGGCCTGGTCACGTAGCCGTCCCGTTCCAGGGCCTGGAGCAGCACGTTCATCGTCTGCCGTGTCACGAACGCACCCCGCGCGAGCTCGGAGTTCGACAAGCCCGGTCGTTGCGCCAGCAGTTCGAGGCAGGAGTAGTGCGTCACGCTCATCCCGAGCGGCCGCAGCACTTCCTCCATGGCCGCGCGCAGGGCGCTCGACGCTTCTTTGAGCAGGTAGCCCAGTGACGTCTCCAGGTCGACGCCGACACCTTCTTGACTCATGTCAGCATTCTGACATAGCTTGCTGCATGTCAGAAAACTGACACGTAAAGAGGGAGTGTCATCATGCCCGCCACCGGCCCCGACTTCATCTCGCTCCAAGTGCGCGACCTCGACGCGTCGCAGGCGTTCTACGAGCAGTACCTGGGCCTCGTCCGCTCGCCGGCGGGACCTCCGCACGCCGTCGTCTTCGAGACGAAGCCGATCGCCTTCGCAGTCCGCGACATCATTCCCGGCACCGACCTCGCATCCGTCGCCCAGCCCGGCATCGGTGCCGCGATCTGGCTCCACGCCACCGACGTCCAGGCCATCCACGACGCGCTCGTCGCCGACGGCCACACCATCGTCTCCGCCCCGATCGACGGCCCCTTCGGCCGGACCTTCACCTTCGCGGACCCCGACGGCTACCAGGTCACGCTCCACGACCGCGCCTGACCGGCCGAACGCCACCGGACGACCACCAGCGGCAGCGGCGTCCCGCGTACCGGACGCCGCTGCCGCTCACCTTCAGGCCGGTGAGGTGACCGTCGTCCGGCCAAGATGCCGGGCGAAGAACCGGGTTGCGCTGTCGGCCTCGAACCTGGGCAGTTCCATGTGCCTGCCCGCGTTGGCGTGCATCGTCTTCTCCTTCGAGGCGAAGGCGTCGAACAGCGCGAGACCGGCCTCGCGCGAGATGCGCTCGTCGTCCCACTGCAGGTCGAACTCGATCGGGACGGTGATCCGCTGTGCCTTTTCGAGCAGGACATCGGGCCAGGTGCAGACGAAGACCGCGGCCGTGATCCTGGCCTCGATCGCCACCAGCGGCACCCCGATCGCGGTGCCCAGGCCGATGCCGACGTAGCCCACCGGCCCGTCGGCACCGATCTCCGGAAGTTCCTGAAGCGCGTCCAGGGTCGCCTGCCACTCGGGCACGGCGAGCTCCGCCAGGCGGGCGTTGTAACGGACGACGATCTGCCGTTCCGGCTCGCCCGCCGCCTGCGCCCTGCGCAGTTCGGCGATCTCCTGCTCGTCGTACGCGGTGCGCGGCCGGTCGCCGTGACCGGGCGCGTCGATGACGGCGACATGGAAGCCGCAGCCGGTCACGAGGCGCTGTGCCCGGCCCGCCATCGCCGGATGCTTCTTGTGGGTGCCGCCGCCGTGGCCCATCAGGACCAGGGGCGCGCGACCGGCGCCGGAAGCCGGCGACCAGAGAACACCGGGGACGTCGCCCAGGGTGAAGTCGCGCTCGATCATGCCGTCCGACGACGACTCGGCGGTGAACTGCAGAGTCTGCACAGGTAATGCCTTTCGGGAGTGCCTTGTTGTCGAGGCGCTCCCGGCGACACCTACGTCAGTCGCCGGCCGTGACGGGAAGGGGGAGCACCCACGTCGATACAGCGTTCATGGGTCTCACCTCCTGGGACGGTGTCACGGTCGACCGCACGCTACAAGCCGGAGAAGGAACCCGTCCAATCCTTTTCCCGCCGTGTGTCAACGGCTCCGGCATCAGGGTGCGATGCCGCGTTTGTCCATGGCGTTCTCGACGATGCGCAGCCCGTCCATGCCCGGCAGCTTCGCGATGTGCGCGTCGATGTCGCGGACGAGTTTGCGGCCCTCGGAGCCGGCGAAGAGGTGGGTCATGACGTGTCTGACCTCTGTCTCGGGCATGATGCCCGAGCCGACCGGGCCCCAGGCGTTTTCGAGCGCCAGCCGGGCGACCACCCGGGCCTTCTTGCTCGCCGCGAGCCGGGCACGCGCCTGCGACGCGTAGAACGCGACGTGTTTCGTCTCCTGCTGCGCGATCCGCCTCAGCAGCGGTACCAGCACCGGGTGGCTCTCCAGCGCGGCAAGCCGGTGGTACGCCGCCGTCGCCGACCACTCGTTCGCCGCGCCCCAGGCCATGTGCACGGCGACGAAGTCGTTTCCGACCAGCCGGCCGATCACGGTCTGCTTCACCGTCCCCAGGCGGTCCCTCCAGCCGAGCTTCAGACGGGTCGCCTTGAGCTCGTCGAAGTCGACTCGGAGGCCGTGGCGTTCCAGCACGGCCGCGAGCGCTTCGCCGTGCCAGAACTCCTCGCGGTTCCACATCGTCATGAAAGCGCCCACCGCGGGCTCGTCGTGCGACGGGGTCGTCAGCAGATCACGCAGGTAGCAGACCGTGTGATATTCGATGTCGCACATATAGCGCAACGTACGCAGCGTCTCCTCGGGCAGCGGGTTGCGGGCGAACTCGTCGAAGTCGAGGTCGGCCCACTGCACGCCGGTGGAGTTCTTCGTGTACTTGTCTATGTCGAAAGCCATCAGCCGCTCGTCTCGTCGGTGTGCGCCACAACCGTCGCCCGTGCCGCGACGACGTCGCGGCGCACCCCCGAACCGCCGCTCTTCCAGCGGTGGATGGTCCAGTTCCTCTTGTGCGACTCACGCGCCAGTCCGGCGTCGGGGTTGATCGCCGCGGGCCTGCCCAGCAGCGACAGCCACGGCAGGTCGGAGTGGCTGTCGCCGTAGCCGTAGGAGGCGGCGAGGTCGTAGCCGCCCTCCTCGGCGTACCGCTGGAGCCACGCCGCCCTCGCCTCGTCGACGAGCGGCGGCTTCGCGAGGTAGCCGGTGAGCACACCGTCCCGTACGTGCATGGAGCTGCCGACGACCTCGTCGAACAGGTCGGCGAGCGGGGCGGCGAGAAGGCCGACGGAGCCGGTGACCAGGACGGTGCGGTGACCCGCCGCACGGTGTTCGCGGATGCGCGCCACGGCGTCCGCGCTCGTGTGCCGCAGCATCGTGTCGGCGTAGCCGCGCCGTACGACCTCCTGGAGACGGGTGATGGGCATGCCGCGGTAGCGGCGCAGGAACGCGCGGATGAACTCGCCGCGGTCCCGCCTCTCGGCGCGGAGGTAGCCGGGCAGCGAGGCGAGCAGGTCCGCCACCTCCTTCGGCCAGGCCGCCTTGCGGAAGCCCGCGGTGCGCACCCACAGGTACTGCTCGACGATGTTGGAGTCGACGACCGTCCCTTCGAGGTCGAAGACGGCCATCACGTCCGTACGCCGCGGCAGTTCACCTTTGGGGCGGGCGTTCGCCGGCCGGGAGGCCGCGGCCTTGCGACGACGGTAGGCCGCCGTCAGCTCGCCGATGGCGGGGAGGTGCACCTTCTGCAGGTACTCCTCCCAGTCGATCCGCTCGACGTCGAAGCCGCGGTCCTCGCGCGCCTCGGCCGGAAGGGCGTTGTTCAGCGCGCGCGTGTTGCGGTCGTCGAAGACGATCTCGGTCTGCGCGTAGGCGCGGTAGAGGTCGATGAAGTTGCCGAGGGTGGCCGTGCCGGCACGGAGTTTGGCGTTCTCGGCGGCCAGCGCGCGCTTGCGCTCGTCGTCGGGCAGCAGCCGCAGGGCGGCGTCCCACAGGTCGGCCTTCTTCTTCGCCAGCAGCAGGCGTCGGTTGAACCTGCGCTCGCCCGAGAACGTCCAGGTCGGTACTTCGACGAATCCGTCGTCCGTCGACACCGGGTGCCGCGTGTAGTAGTCGCGTACGTTCTCGTACATGCGGTGGAAGGGCAGCGGGTTCGACGCGCCCGAGGCGATGTGGAAGTACGCCGGCTCGTCGGCCGGGGCCGGATTGGCCGCTACGGCCAGGATGGCGTTGACGACGAAGTCGACGGGGATGACGTCGAGGATCGAGTCGGGCAGCCCCGGGAAGTCCGGCAACTGGCCGCGGCCGTAGGCGAAGATGAGCGGATCGGCGACCTTGAAGCCGTCGATCCAGCCCGGGAACGGATGCTGGAGGGCGCTCTCGATGATCGCGGGCCGGACCACCGAGAGCCGGTGTCCGGCCTCGCCCCAGAGGTCTTCCGCGGCGCGTTCTGCGAGTGCCTTGGTCAGCGTGTAGACGTCGGTCCACCCCAGGCTCTGCGCGCGCCGCCGGCCGGCGGCGACGAGCTGGGAACGCACCCACTCGCGCCGCGCGTTCTCGCTCGCGCGGGCCGCCGCGATCGGGCCCTCCTTGCCGTGGTCGCCGCGGGCCCGGGCCATGAACCGCTCGAGCATCGCCGGTTCCCGCGAGGTGAGTTCGGTGCGCTCATGGGCCTGCGCCGCCAGAGTCCACTCGGTGTGCCAGTCGACGTCGTGTTCGAGCTTGGCCTCGGGCACCACACCGCGACGGAGTCCCCCGACGTAGCAGGTCGACACGTGGACGACGTGCGGGTCGGAGCCGGACGCGAGGAGGGCCTCGTAGAGGCTCACGGCGCCGTTGACGTTGGTGTCGAACGCCTCGTGGACGGGCGGGTCGAAGGACACGGTCGAGGCCGAGTGGATGACGACGTCGAGGTGGGAGGGCAGCTCCGGAATGCCGGTCATGCTGCCGTCGAGCACCGTGATCCGGTCACGGACGACGCGCTCGGCGTCCTCGGCGCCCACAGCGTCCCGCCAGCGCGCGAACACCGGTTTGCGCAGCAGCTGCCGGAGCCGGTCCTGCCCGGTCTGGCTGCCCTTCCCGCGCACGAGGAGCCAGATGTGGGTGGCGGGGTGATCGGTGAGCAGCCGCTCCAGCACGGCCTGCCCGACGAAGCCGGTCGCGCCGGTCAGCAGGACGTGTGCCGTGCCGAGTTCGGTCTTCGCGTGGTGCGGTATCAGCGGTGTCACGGGAGGAGCCTCGATTCCACGATGGATGCGACACCGGGACGGATGCCGGGGAGCGCGGCGACCATCGCGCGGATACGGCGGGCCTCGGCCCGGCCGCTCCGGTCGCCGAAGACTTGGCGTTCGAAGAAGGTGCGCTCGTGCTGGGAGCGGTCGACCGAGCCGAGCGGCCAGGCGGTGCGCCGGAGGGCGCGACGGGTGATGCGCCGGGCGCGGGCCGAGCCCCTCAGTCGCCGCTCCGCCTCCTCGGCGAGGAAGCGGATGTGGCGCTGCTTGATCTCCACGACGGGAGTGACGATCGACGCCATGGCGGAGGAGACGCCGGCCAGACGCCGGTAGGCCGCCTGCGCGATCCATTCGTCCACGAGGCCCGTCGTCACGTGTTCGGCGACGATCTGCGTACCGGTGACGCCGGCGACGAGGGAGCGCGCGACCGGGCCACGGCGTTCACGGCGCTCCGCCAGGACCCGCCGGGCCGGACCGGCGCTCGGCGGAAGCTCGCGGGCGGCCGGAGAAGCGTCCAGGACGGCGTCGAGGGCGTCGGCGATCCAGAACCTCTCGAACATCCACGTGGTGAGGAACGCGGTGACCCGGGCGTCCTTGTGCGTCGCGGTGACGAGGAGGTCGCGCACCCGGTGCAGCGTCGCTCGTTCCATGTCGCGCAGCGCACGGACGAGCCGGACGGATTCGGCGTCGAGCGGCTCGTCGGCGAGCGGCCCGAGGTCGAGGGTCCCGCGGTGGTTGCCGTGTGCCGTACGGGCGAACTCACGCACGTCGAAGCCCGCTGTCTCGGGCGGCGCGGTCGCCGTCTCGTGTTCTGAGTTCATGCACGGACTTTCTCGGGCGGAAGCGGGCGGTCTCTGCAGAGGCCCCGGGGAACGTGCGAAGAGCCGTCGGGGGGCCGTCACCTGAGACCGGACGACCGGCGCATGTGTGACACATGAACCGGTTCCGCGGGAGCAGGTGCGAAAGCTCGTGTCACAAGACGGATGCGTGCCCGGTCTAACGGAACGATCCGAGAAACGAAAGGTGTGACATGCGCCCCAAGCCTGTGCTGAGCGGTACCCGGGTCGCACTTGTCACCGGTGCCACGTCGGGTATCGGAGCAGCGTTCGCGCGCACTCTGGCAGACCGCGGATGGGACCTCGTCCTGGTGGCCCGCGACCGGGAGCGGCTCGGCCGGATGTCGGTCGAGCTCGCATCCCGGGGCCGTACGGTCGAGGTGCTGCCTGCCGACCTGGCCTGTCGTGCCGACGTCGAGCGGGTCGCAGCCCGGCTGGAGGACCCCGCGCGTCCGGTGGACATGCTCGTGAACAACGCCGGTTTCGGCGTGCACGCGCCGCTGACCTCGGCCGACACCGCTCCGCACGACCGGGCGATCGAGGTCATGGGCCGCGCGGTGCTGGTGCTCGCCGGCGCCGCCGGCCGGGCCATGCGCAGGCGCGGGCACGGTGCGGTCGTCAATGTCTCGAGCACGGCCGGGTTCGTCACCATGGGCAGCTATTCGGCCGTCAAGGCCTTCGTGACCTCGCTCACGGAGGGACTGGCGAACGAGCTCCACGGCACGGGCGTCACCGTGACGGCACTGTGTCCGGGCTGGGTCCGCACGGAATTCCACACGCGGGCCGGAATCCGGTCGTCGAGCGTTCCGGACTTCCTCTGGCTCGACGCCCGGCACGTCGTCGAGGCGAGTCTGCGCGACGTGCGCCGCGGACGGGTGATCTCGGTGCCGAGCTTCCGGTACCGGTTGCTCATCTGGTTCACACGTCATCTTCCACGCCACACGGTGCGGTGGATCTCGCGACGGATCTCGTCCAGCCGCAACGACAGTCTCACTCACTGAATGAACCAGTGCGGGCGGGCCCGCACGGGAAGGAAGCGGATGCCTGCGGCGATACGCGACCGTTTCACCTCACGCTCTCACGCTGCGGCGCGTTTCGTCGCGCAGCGGGGGCTGTTGAAGTCCGTCGTATGGAGCGTGACCAGTGTCACGGTGCTGGGGCGCGAGCGCCTGGCGAACGTCGACGACGCCTATGTCGTCGTCGCCAATCACACCTCGCACCTCGACACGCCACTCATCATGGGCGCACTGCCCCGCCGACTGGCGCGCTACCTCGCGGTGGGGGCCGCCGCCGACTACTTCTTCGACGTGTGGCAGCGACGCAGCCTCACTGCTCTCTTCTTCAACGCCTTCCCGGTCGACCGCACCGGAGTGAACGCCCGCAAAGTGAGCGCCAAGGCCCTGCTGAACCGGGGGGTGCCGCTCCTGATCTTTCCCGAGGGGACCCGCTCACGCGACGGATCCCTCGGGGCGTTCAAGCCGGGGGCGGCGGCACTCGCCTCGTCGGCCGAGGTGCCGGTGGTCCCTGTCGCGGTCATCGGCGCGCACGCGGCGCATCCTCGCGGATCGAACTGGCCCAGACCTGGCCGTCTGCCGGTCGGGGTCGTCTTCGGTGAACCGCTCACCGCCCAACCCGGTGAGTTGAGGAGCGAGTTCACCGAGCGCATCCGCTCGGCGATCGTCGCCCTGGCCGAGGAGAACTCCGACCGCGTCCTCGGCGCGAGGACCACCTCACATCGCACACCTGAAGGAGACCGTTCATGACCGAACCCGCCATCCGCACCGACGCGATGCACACCGGTGAGGTGAAACACATGAAGTGGTGGGGCTGGGGTGTGGAAGGTGTCGGATTCCACCACGAGGACAAACCTGGTTTCGCACCGTTCGTACAGAAGGCCGTCGGTCTGGATCTCCGGACGGCCGAGCGCACCGGACGGCCCGACTTCTCGCAGTTGAAGGTGCCTGCCTCGACGGCACCGGAGGAGTTCGTCACGGTGCTGAGCGGCATCGTCGGAGCCGGGAACACCGTCGTCGACGACCTGTCCCGGGTCGTCCACACGTACGGCAAGAGCCTGCGTGACCTGGTCCGTGTCCGAGCCGGCGAGATCGCGCGCACTCCCGATGTGGTCGTCTACCCGGCCGACGAGGCGGAGGTGCAACGCCTCGTCGACGCGGCCGTCGAGGCGGACGCCGTGCTCATCCCCTTCGGGGGCGGCAGCAATATCGCGGGCAGTCTCGAGCCGCACCCGGACGAATCGCGGGTGGTCGTCTCCCTCGACCTCGGCCACCTCAACCGGGTGCTGGAGATCGACGCCCACTCCGGCCTCGCGCGCATCCAGGCCGGGGCGCTGGGCCCCGATCTCGAGGCCCAACTCAACCGGAGCGGCTGGACCATGGGGCACTACCCCGACTCGTTCACCCACTCGACGCTCGGCGGCTGGGTCGCCACACGCTCGTCCGGCATGCAGTCGGACAAGTACGGCGACATCGCGGACATCGTCAAGGGGCTGCGTGTCGTGCGGGCCGGCGGGGTCCTGGTGATCCGTGCCGTTCCGAGCGCGTCGACCGGGCCGAGCGTGCGGGAGATGGTGGTGGGCTCGGAGGGACGGCTCGGCGTCATCACCGAGGTCACGGTGCAGGTGCACCGACTCCCCGAGAAGCGTGCCATCCACGCCTACTTCTTCGAGAACCTCGACCACGGTCTCGCCGCGATGCAGGAGATCGCCGAGAGCGATGTCTCGCCCTCGGTCACCCGTATCTCGGACGCGCACGAGACGGCCTTCTCCCTGGCGACGAGCAAGGAGTCGAAAGGTCTTCAGAAGAAGGCACAGGCCGCCCTCATGGCGTATCTCAGGAGGCGCGGCTGGAACCTCGACGAAGTGTGCCTCTCCTTCATCGGTTTCGAGGGCGGCGAGGCGCACGCGAAGCGGCAGAAGTCGCTCGTCGACCGGATCGTGCGCAGGCATCACGGCATCGGCGTCGGCAAGGGACCCGGTGCGCTCTACGACCAGAAGAAGTTCGACACGCCGTACATCCGCGACTTCCTGCTCGACCGCGGTGCCGCCGGCGACGTGAGCGAGACCGCCGGTCCGTGGTCGAAGCTTCGTGGCATCCACGCGGCGGTCTACGAGGCGGCCGACCGCGCTTACGAGATGATCGGCCACAAGGGCTGGACGATGTCACACCTGTCGCACTCCTACCACTCCGGAGCATGCCTCTACTTCACTTTCGCCTTCGTGTTCGGTGCCGACCCGCTCGGCGAGTACGACACCGTCAAGCGCGCGATCCAGCAGGCGTTCGTCGACGCCGGCGGCACGATCTCGCACCATCACGGGGTGGGCCTGGAGCACGCGCCCTGGCTGGAGGAGGACATCTCGACGCAGGGTGTCGCGATCATGTCCGGCCTCTTCGACGCTGCCGACCCAGGCGGCAACTTCAACCCGCGCAAGATCGTGGTCTGAGCGATTCGACGTGTCACAGCCGCGCCTCGTGCCCGGTCATACGGATGGAAGCGCAAGGCCGAGAGCGTTGCTTTCAGGCTGGACGAGAATGGGTTGCAGGGCATGGATGATCAGAGTCAGCAAAAAGAAGTGGGCGAAGGAGGCAGTGGCGAGATAATTGTCCGCTGGGCGGACGGGCGCCTGGGCCCGTACCGCCTGATCCGGGCCAAGGCACGCAGGGCCTTCCCGGACCACTGGTCTTTCTTGCTGGGCGAGATCTGCCTCTACAGCTTCCTCGTCATCATCGTGACAGGGATCTATCTGAGCCTGTACTTCCATCCGTCGATGAACGAGGTGCAGTACAGCGGCGGTTACCTGCCGTTGCGGGGGCAGACGGTGTCGGAGGCGTACAACTCAACGCTGCACCTCTCCTTCGACGTCCGTGGCGGCCTGCTGATCAGGCAGGCGCATCACTGGGCGGCCCTGGTGTTCATCGGGGCCATGCTGATCCATATGCTGCGCGTCTTCTTCACCGGCGCATTCCGCAAACCCCGCGAATTCCAGTGGCTGTTCGGGTTTCTCCTGCTGGTCCTCGGCATGTTCGGAGGGCTGACCGGATACGACCTCCCGGACGACCTTCTCTCCGGAACCGGGCTCGCCGTCGTGAACGGAACGATCCTCTCCGTACCGGT
>NZ_JBEZLQ010000057.1:19104-24179 GCF_040652235.1 Streptomyces sp. NPDC048277 | reverse complement strand
GTCTCCAGGGCAGGGCGGACAAGCAATCTGCAGGCGTACGACGGCGCATTTACTGTGCCCCCGGCGCACGGCGAAGCCGCGCTGGATTGCTGTCGGGAATCTTGAGGACGGCAGTTACTGAGCTGTTTCAGAGTGGCCACTGAGGTCTTTCAGTGGCCGCTCCAGAGTGAGGACGGCTGCGGAGATTGACGACATGCGATTCGGGCTGCACCGGGATCGACGGAAGACGCGCCAGGACTTCAAGCGTGCGACTCCGCGCTCGACTGGTGCCCGTGCCGCGGACAGTGCGCGGTTGACGCTTTGCTGGGTGAGTGTGAGGTCACGGCCCGGCGGGCGTCTGAGGGCTGTTGTCACCCATGGGCCGGCTCCCATGCAGGCGCGGTCGGCGAGGATGGGAACGCCCTGGCGCTCGCAGATCCGGATGATCCGGTGGGCGCGGGCCGCAGTGGGATCGTGCGCGCGGCCGGGCATCGTCGGCGAGATCCACAGTAGCCGCCCGACCGGGTCGGTCACCACCTGCACGTTC
Organism: Streptomyces sp. NPDC048277; assembly: GCF_040652235.1. Classification (NCBI taxonomy): domain Bacteria; kingdom Bacillati; phylum Actinomycetota; class Actinomycetes; order Kitasatosporales; family Streptomycetaceae; genus Streptomyces; species Streptomyces sp. NPDC048277. The sequence goes on along the minus strand of NZ_JBEZLQ010000057.1, from coordinate 23,653 downwards.
ACCCCGTGCCGTCGGTGTTTGTGGGAGAAGTCGGCCCGGCTGTCGCCGACCCGGTCGCACTCCGCCAGGGTGCCGTCGAGCAGGACGTAGTCGGGTTCCGCCTCGCGCAGGGCGCGCAGCAGGCCGGGTGCGCGGTCGGCGAGCAGGTCGATGACGGCTGTCGTACAGGCGTGAGCGGTGCCCACGGAGATGCCGAACCCGGCGGCGAGCTGGGCGAGGGTGTCGTGCCGGCGCAGGTACACCAGGCCGACCAGGGCACGCTGGTGCGGTGGGAGCTTGCAGCGGCGGTCACCCTCGCGGGTGACGATGAGCATGGTTGCCCACTCGACCAGGCCGTGAGGCAGATCGAGTGCGGCAGAATACGGAACCAACGCGGCTCCTGTGCCTGTGGGTTGAGGCTTCGAACACCTCCCCCAACGGCACGGGAGCCTCGTGCGTGGTGGGCATCGATCCCGTCACCCGATCCCTACGTTTTCCTGTGGGAGGCGGTGAGCCCTTCGTACGGTTCACCCACCCAGGAGTGCCGGGTGTGGCTGTCACCTGATAGCCGATGACGTGGCTCCCACTGATTGGCCGCCCGGCACTCCACGACGACTCGGCTGCCAATTAGGAAATGCGAATGATCGCTAAGTAGGGAACCGACAGCGACGTCGTCCGTGGGAGGGATCAGTACTACACCGCACGGAGGCACCACATGATCGCCATCTGGGCCGGCATCGACGCAGGGAAGACCAGTGGCCACACTGAAAGAGCTCAGTCACCGCCCAGCGCCACCGCGAGCGCGAACATCCAGCGGGATCTTGCCCGGATCGTGCACCGCTCGCGGCTTGCGCCACGGTGTCAGGCCGCCGATATCGAGGTACCCAGAGCGGTCTTGCGGACCGTCTCGACCAGCAGTACGGCCCCGCCTGCGAGACGTCCCCGCGGCCGCTGCCCTCGACACGGACATGCTGATCGCCGGGCTGCGCAAGGCGGCGAGGGCCCGGGGAAGAGTGCCGGCGGGCCCGGCTGGCGTCTTCCCCGAAGGCCGCAACCCTGACGAAATGCTGCGATTTGATGGCCCATTCGCTTCTTACACAGCGGGCGAGGGTGGCCGCGTCGGCGCTCTGGAAGGGTACGGTGGTGAAGCAGAGTTCGGCGTCCGCGTGGACCTTTCCGTCGCCCCGGCCGGTGGTGTACCGCTCCGCCAGCAGAGCCTGCGTGGCGTGCAGGAAGTTGACCGGGCCGTCTTCCAGCGCCTGGACCCGGACGATGCGGGCCTCGTGGCGGCCGTTGTCGGTCTTTTCGGTACGGACCATGCAGATCCGCGGGTTCGTGGTCTCGTCCCAGTTGGGTGCGTCGACGCGGGCAAGGGTGCGGGTGAGCGTGGTGCCCACCGGCAACTGCGCCAGATCACCGTCGGGGACTTCGAGCGCTGCCAGGATGCCGACGCCCTGGCCGTTTCCCCAGCGGATCACACCGCGCACCGAGCGCACTGCGCACAGCAGGGCGCAGGCCACCAGGCCGAGCAGCAGCGGGGGTACGTGACCAGGTGCGGAGAACGCGGGTCGGGCACGGTGCCGATCGCCTTCAGGAGCGAGGGGAGTTTCGCGGGCGTGCACAACTCCTCAACCTCGACGCCGAGTCGTTCGGCGAGTTGACGAGAGGTGGGCAGGCTTGGGCGGCATGGCATACGGGCGCGGCCTTCACGATCTTGCGAGTGGAATCACATGATCATGACGGGCGGCCCCCTTCGACGTTCCCCCGCCCCCGCCCCCGCCCAGGATCCGAGCACGCATCACGCCTGCAGGTCGGTGAAATTGAACCGTCTCGATGCTTCCTCCGTTGAGCACTCAAGTGAGACGGCCAGGGAGAGGCTTGTCCAACATCATGTGCGATGTCTCGTGCACTCCCGACCGGTTGTCGGCCTGGCGGCCTGAAATGCTCCGCTTCAAGCGAAGGATGGAAAGTGGAACCGCACTCCGAACAGCGGGATTCCGGCTCGCAGCCAGAGTCTCAGCATCACCAAGGCTCTGCTGCAGCGGACGCTCAGGCGGATACCTATCACTTTGCCAATTTTGTACGATCCGCGCTGCCGGGCGCGCAGCCCGATTGGAGTGCGAACGCGGAAGCGGAATCCGACCTTGCAGTCGGCCCCGGCTACAAGTTTGCCAATTCTGCACGATCCGCGCTGACGAGCGCGCAGGGCGGTATGAGCAGGGAGGAGGGGACGGGAAACAGGGTGCGGGAGTACGCGCCAGATAATGACGAAGAGGGCGAAATGATCAGGGAATTGTATGGACTGAAGGAGAGTTCCATGCAAACAGTCCCACTCGGCATGCGGCCAAGTCGAAGTAAGCGCGATGACATCTCGGAACGCGAGAAACATGCCAGGCAGAAGATCTGGAATATCGGGTACAAGGGAACTGCCAAGGCGCGGGGTGCTGTGTACGAAGCCGCGGTAGCGGCGGGGCTGCCCATGGTGCGCGTGAGTGAGGGCGCTTACCGTGTAGCAGAGCACGTGCAAACGGAGCCCTCCCGGCGAAAGCGGCGGTTTCATGGCCCTGACTTTCGTGCCCCCGACCATACGCCGACCGGGCCTGTGGCGGGGACCGAGAGTGTGTTGGACGAGGCTGTGCAGGCGCGGATGGCCGGATTGGCCGAGGGGATGTTCGACGACGTTGACTTTGACCTGATCGCCTCGGGCGAGACCTCGGCCGAGCAATTGGCCTCGTTGGGGATGACATTTTCGGCCGGGTCGGTGTCCCAGGCATATGGTGCCCCGTTGTACGGGCCTGGTCAGCTGTCTCCGTCCGGACAGGCGGCTGGTTGCGGCGGCGGTGAGTACGAAGCGTACGACCCGCACCCGGTCAACCCGGTTGCGTCCTACGCTCAATTAGCCTCTCCGCCTGGGGGATCTGACGGGGCCCCTCTCTCCGGGCCCGGATCAAATCAGCCCGCAGCAAAGACAACGGAGCGGCCACGCCGTCGACGGGGCTAGGGCCTTTCGTTTGGATCATGCCGGCGTCGCGGGGTGTGGCACGCACTCCCCCAGAGGGGGTACCCCCAGCGGCGTTGTCGTCACTCGCCGACGTCCCCCAGCCTTCGGCCGGGAGGTGCCCCCACCGTGTCGACTCCTCCTGCGCCTTGCAGCTGCACGCACCACACCCCGCTCGGGTCGGCTGAAATGCGCAGTCTCTCTCAGCCGGCCTGATCCAAACGACAGGCCCTAGCAGTCGGGACGGACCCGTCCGAGATGATGTGGGTCATGGCTTCGAAGCAGGTGGTGAGTGCCTCGTAGTCGCACGACCAGATCGGGTGCCTCGGCGGTGAAGTCGCGGCGCCTGAAGTCAGGGGCGGCCGGCCGTTTGCCCGGCCGGGTCAGCCCCCGCCGTCTGCACGCCTTCCGCGCGACCAGGCGCAGCTCGGCCATGATCTTCGCGATGGTGTTCACCGAGACCCGCCAGCCCTGCCTCACCAGCCTGATCCAGATCTCCGGCGAGCCGTAGGTGCCGCCGGAAGTGTATAGCTCCTCCCTCACCGCTTCGATCAGATGCTGTCTGCGCAGCTCACGCTGGGTGGGCTGGCGGGTGCGGCGCTTGTAGAACCACGACTCGCTCACGCCCGGAGCGCGGCAGGAGACGCGGTGTGAAACGCCGTACTCGGTCCTGAAGTCGCTGATCACCCCGACGACGGACGCCGGGTATCCGCCACAGCTACTTCACCCACAGGCCCATGCAGCGTTTGAGGACATCACGCTCCATGACCAGCTCCTTGTTGTCCCGCTTGAGCTGGGCGTTCTCCCGCCGCCACCGCTCCGGCTCGTCACTCCCGCCAGCCGGAGCGGCTCCTGCCCGGCGGACGTGGGAGACCCAACTCGCCAAGGCGGTCTCGTTGATCCCCAGGTCCTCGGCGACCTCGGCGATCGTCTTGCCGGTCTCCGTGACGATCCGTACGACCCCCTCACGGAACTCCGGATCGAACTTCCGTCGCTTCTCCGCCATGACTTCCAACTTCCCCTGCAGTCACGGTCTTCACGCTACGAGGGGAGGGACAGGCCGACTATTCCCCCAAGCATCGCCGGCGCGGGGTGAATGTGCAGGTGGTCACCGATCCGGGCGGCCGGCTGCTGTGGCTCTCACCCGCCCTGCCGGGCCGGACGCACAATCTGACCGCTGCCCGCACCCACCGGAACATCCGATCCGCATCTGCGAGCGCCAGGGCGTCCCCATCCTGGCCGATCTCGCCTGTCAGGGCGGCGGCTCCTGGATGACCACCGGCACAAAGGAAGGCCCCTGCAGGAACTCACCCTCACCGAGAAGACCCTCAACCGGGCCCTGCCCGCGGCACGGGCACCGGTCGAACGCGTCGTCGCACGCCTGAAAGCCTGGCGCATCTTCCGCAGATCCCGAACCAGCCCAAACCGCATGACGTTAATCGCCAAAGCCATCCTCACCCTGGAGTGGCAAGGCAGAAGAAGCTCAGTGAACCGAAGGGGGATCGCTCCCGTGGTGTTGGCTGTCGGACAGGAAGCAGGAATGACCGCTGAGGGCGAAGGTGTTGCACATGC
>NZ_JBEZLQ010000057.1:0-19006 GCF_040652235.1 Streptomyces sp. NPDC048277 | reverse complement strand
GCCGGAGGAAAGCCCGGAGGAAAGCCCGGAGGAAAGCCCGGAGGAAAGCCCGGAGGAAAGCCCGGAGGAAAGCCCGGAGGAAAGCCCGGAGGAAAGCCCGGAGGAAAGCATAGAGGAAAGCCCGGAGGAAAGCATAGAGGACAGGTATGCCCGAGTTCATAAAGATATGGCCGAATTGGCGTACGCTTACAATAGTATGCGCTTGAACGAGGGGCGTAGCTGGGATCACGGTCCGCGTCACTCGATGCATTCGAGGATCATAGAGAATATGGTCGCAGGATTCGAGCGTATCCCAAAGACGCAAAATCCGATTCTGATCTGCACGGCCGGCCCCGGCGGCGTGGGGAAGAGCACCAGCCTGCAGAACGGCCTCCAGATGCTTAACGATAAGGACAGTGATCTAGGTCGGTCCCTGAATGAACTCGTAGGGAATCCTGAAAATTGTGTTACGAGTGATAGTTTCGTCGTTCTGAATCATGAGACCATCAAGGAGGCGATTTGGCGCGAGGGGGGCTTGGATTATATACCTGAGAGATATAGGCAACAACTTTCGCCCGCCGAAATGAGCAGCGCCGTCCATGAAGAGTCTTCCTGGGTGATGGAGCGTGTTGCCGACGCGGCCATGGAGAGAGAGGGCATAATATCGCCTATGAGATAAGCATGCAGAATCTGTCCGCCACGCAAGGCCTGCTCGAGTATTTCGAGAGCAAGGGGTACGGGCAGCGGATCGCTTTATCTGTCGAGGAGCCACGGCAGGTTGCCATCCAGCGAAATGGCGATAAATGGATGGAGGGGTACGGAGAATTTAAAGAAAAGAAGGAAGCTGGTGAATTGGTATTCGGGAACGCTCTGACTCCCCAATACATCGTAGAATCCGCCTATCAAACGAGCGAGGGGCGGTCTGATTGTCGGCAGAACGTTGACAGCCTTGCCCTCGAGGGGCGGATCACCGCTGTAATTGAGGTGGATCAGGGAAAGCCAACTGTTTTGAACCGTGAGGCGTTGGAAGAACGCTGGGCAATGCGAGCGGCTGAGGAGCACGCTTGGTACGACAGGGAAGCCGCCTACATGCAGTACGTGCTTACAGATCAACCTCGATCTGATAGTCCACCTCCTCTATATGTGGAGGGTGAGGATGTTCGTGCGCCGTCGACGGCACACGCAGATCTTCAGACGGCTCGATTCGCTGCTATGAGTCCATCCAATCTTCCCCGACCTGGCGCTGAGCAGAGGACTACCGAGCAAGGAACGCCGCCCCCTGGCACGTCGCGTCCATCGACGCCGTCCGACCCGAGGGGCCGGTCCGGAGGACCCGGCCGCTGAACACCTGGACGATCTCGGTGAACTTGTCCACACAAAGTTCCCGCCGCCTATTACTCCAGCTGTAGATCTTGATCTTCATGTCTGATTCCAGGTCTGTTGGCGGTGACGGTTGGCCTGGGCTCGGGCCTGGTGGTGGCGGCGTCAGTGGGACCAGCGGAGCCGGTGGGCCATGTCGTGCACGGGCCGGACGACAAGCGTCGTGAACAGTCGCTGGATCTCGTTGCAGGTGAGCGGGATCGCCCGTCCGGGACGGGGTTGCGGGCGTGTTCGGCGGCGCGGACGACCGCGAGGAAGGCGTGGGCGAGCATGGCGAGGGTGACCCAGCGGGACCGCGAGGTGAAGCGGCGGACCTGGTGCTCGTCCAGTCCCGTCAGGCCCTTTCCGGCCGGGAAGGTCTCCTCCACCCGCCATCTCGGCCCAGCGACGCGGTCCAGCGCGGCCAGGGGTACCGGGGTCGGTGAGAAGCAGCGGTAGGAGGCGAGTTCACCGGTGGTGCGGTTGCGGCGGATCAGCAACTGGTGGCTGCCGGGCCGCGCTTCGGCCAGGTCGATGACGGCCCAGTCGTAGAAGCGGTGGTCTTTGCACCGGCCCCGGCTGACAGCTTCTGCCAGGCCCGTTGGGGGACCTTCGCGGCCAGGGAATCCGCGCGGAACTTGCTCGCCCTGGTGGTGACTTCGGCTGAGCAGGCGACGGCCAGCACGTAGCCGACCCCGCGCTCTTCCAGCGCGGACCGCGGCTTCGGGTTGCCGCCGTAGACCTCGTCCCCCTGCTATCCAGCCCACGCGGTGTCCGGCATCCAGGAACCGTTCGATCATCACGCGAGCCAGTTCTTGCTCGGTCGCGAAGTCGATGTCCTCGCCGAGTCCGGCCGCCCGGCAGCGGTCCGGGTCGCACGTCCAGGAGCGCGGGATGTACAGCTCGCGGTCCACCGCCGCATGCCCACGAGGTGGACGGCAACCTGAGAGTTCTCGATCCGGCCGGGGTGCCGGTGTACTGGCGCTGGACCCCGACGGTGTGAGTGCCCTTCTTCATGTCGCCTGTCTCGTCCACGACCGGCACCGCGGCTTCGTCGTGCAGATGCTCCACGACATACTCGCGCGCGTCGTCGCGGACGGCATCAGCATCCCAGGCCGCCCGGCACAGCAGATGCTGCGTGCCGTGCGGATTCGCTTCTCCGGCCCACTCGGCGATCGTCCAGCAATTCTTGCGCGGCAGGTCCGCCAGCAGCTCCTGCATCAACCGACCGGCCCGCCGCCGGGGTTCGACGCGGGCGAACCGGCCCGCGATACGCCCCGTGGCCACCTCGAACGCCTCCCGCGTGTGATCGGCCGGCGGACGGCGAACTGCCGGAAATCCGGGCGACGGCCACCAACCCGGCTGACACGCTGGCCCACATGACCACGCCACCGACCGCGGCACAACGACTTGCCACGCTGCACCGCTACACGACCGTGAACGGTGAGGACTTCACCGGCCAGAACCTTGCCTCCGCTCGCACGTCGCAGCTGCGGTTCACCCGCTGCTCGTTCATCGGGGCCGATCTACGCCACGCCACCCTGGACGGGTGCTGGTTCAAGTTCTGCAACTTCAGCGGCGCAGACCTGCGCGGGGCATCACTGCGCGAGGTCAGCCTGGCCGGATGCGATCTACGGGGTGCTGACCTGCGCGACACCGATCTGACCGATGCCAGGTTCGGCAGCGTGAACAGCGGCATGCCCCTGCTCGGGCTGACGGACGTCACCGGCGCCCGGTTCGAGGCAGCGTCCCTGCGCAATGTTCAAACGGAAGGCGTCATCGGATGGCCACCCCGGCATAGCAAGAAGCCCAGGCCGGCGGGGATGGGTGATGCTGACGCGGCAGGCACGGTTCCGTTGTGGTGATCAGTTGACTCGACACCCCTTGATCGCCAGGAGCCGTGCCTGCGCGCGTATCTGCCGCACCACCAGTCATCGACGGCCGAGTTGGGGCATCAGGCCCATAGCGGCTACGTCGGGCCAACCACGAGAACGACGGAGCCCTGATATGGGAGGTGTCACTGGCAAGGCGGCGGTGGCAGAGCGGGCACATCCTGACCCGGAGCCGCATCAAGGCGTGAGCCCGGAATGAACTGCTGGGCGCCGGAAGCCGTTGCGGGGGCGTCGGGCCCGCAACGGGCCCCTCGATCACGCCAGGAGACAGGATGTCAATCCCTCGTGACGTTCCTCGTGACACCCAGCCCCCGCGTTCCATACGCTCTCTGACCTCGGTCTTCGCCGATCTCTATCGAACCGATCCGGACCGCTGTCTGTTCGTCTTCACCGATGTGCACGGTGAGGACGCCGCGCGGCGTACCGTCGGCGATCTCGCGCGCCGGGCGGAGGGGATCCGGCAACTGCTGTCCGACGGCGGTGTCAAGCCGGGGGAGCGGGTGGTGCTGGTTCATCTTCCCTCGCTCGAATTCGTCGAGGCGTTCCTCGGCTGCCTGGCAGCCGGTGCCCTTCCGGTTCCGGTGGCACCGCCCAACCCCTTCGCGCTCGAACAGGATCTCGCGCGGGTGTCCGCGGTCGCCGACGACTGCGGTGCCCAGGCCATCCTCACGCACCAGGACTACCTCGCGGTCCTGGATGCGGCCGGCTCGGGGGAGGTCCCTGCCCGTTCACGTCAGCCCTGGCTGGTGCCGGATCTGGACGAATCCGGCACGATGCCGTTTCCGGATCTCTGGCACCGGCCGTCCGATCCCGATGAGCCGGCCTACCTGCAGTTCACTTCGGGTACCACCGGGCCGCCGAAATGCGTGACGGTCAGCCACCGCAACATGCACCACGAGATCGAGGCCCTCGCCGAGGACCTGTGCCTCGATGAAAGCACGGTCGCGGTCGCGTGGGTCCCGCATTACCACGACATGGGCCTGGTCTGCGTCCTGCTCAGCACCCTGGCCGGCAACTCCGGACGGACGTACCTGATCTCACCGCTGGATTTCCTCCACCGGCCCGCGGTCTGGTTCGACGTGCTGTCCCGGGTGCGCGGCACCCATACCTCCGGGCCGCACTTCGCCCTCGACCTCATGTGCCGCAAGACGACCGAGGAGCAGCGTGCCGGCTGGGACCTGAGCTCGGTTCAGGTCTTCAGCGCGGGCGCCGAGATCGTGCGGACGGCCGCGGTGGAGGCGTTCTTCGAGACGTTCCGCGGCACGGGGCTGGACAGCGCCAGTTTCCACCCCGGATACGGCCTCGCCGAGCACACCATGAGCCTGGCCATGGGCAGCGCCGGCCCGCTCGCGCTCGACCGCGGCCAACTGGCCCGGGGCCGCGTCGTCCCGGCGAAACCGGGCCCGGACCACCACCGGACCGTCTGTTACGGCGCCGGTTGGGCGATCAAGCCCGACACGAGCCTGCGCATCGTGGACCCCGAGAGCCGTCTGCCCTGCGGCCCCGACGAGGTCGGTGAGATCTGGGTCGACTCGCCCACCAAGGCGCTCGGTTACTGGGGCCGGGAGCAGGCGACCCGCGAGACCTTCCACGCCGAGATCGGCGACGGTGACCCGCGGAGTTACCTGCGCACAGGCGATGTCGGTTTCCTGCGGAACGGCGAGCTGTACGTGACCGGACGGCTGCAGGACATGATCCTCGTCGACGGGCTCCGTCACCACGCCGAGGACATCGAGGAGGCCGTACGCGGCTGCCATCCCGGTATCCGGCGGGGCGGAGTCGCCGCGTTCTCGGTGCCGGCCGATCCCGGTGGCCCGGAGCAGCGACTGATCATGCTCGTGGAAACCACCGGTGAACCGGCGGACCTGGGACTCGCCGAGGAGATCCGGCAGGCGGTGCGGACACAGATCGAGACCGAGTTCGGCATCACCCCGGCCGAGGTGGTCGTCGGCCGAAAGCTGGTCCGGAAGACCACCAGCGGCAAAGTCCGCCGACGTGCATGCCGCGACGAGTACCTGGCAGCCGACGGTCTCAGGGGGTCCATGTGACAGCTGTGGTCCCCCTCTCGTCGGCTGCCACGAGGCTCGTCGACGTGGTACGCCGGATCCGTGAACCGGTGCACGTCGTCGCTGGTGAGGACGGCACTATCGGCGCGATCAGCGGTGATCCGGCCGGCGGGCGCGTGCTCGCCACACTGCCGGCCCTGTATCCGGAGTGGCTGGGCGACCGTTCGTTCGGCGAGGTGCACGGTACTCGCTTTCCCTATGTCGCCGGCGAGATGGCGCACGGAATCTCGACCACCGACATGGTCGTCGCGCTGGGCCAGGCGGACCTGCTCGGCTTCTTCGGCGCGGGCGGGCTGTCCCTGGACCGGGTGGCCGAGGCCGTGGAGACGCTGCGCAAAGCGCTGCCCGGACGTGCGAACTGGGGCGTGAACCTCCTCCACGCACCGAGCCGGCCCGCCTGGGAAAGGAGCATGGTCGACCTGCTGTTGCGGTCCGAGGTGCCTGCGGTCTCCGTCTCGGCGTTCATGGAACTGACTCCGACTGTGCTCCAGCTCGCGGTGAGCGGTCTACGGACGGACGCCGAAGGCCAGATCGTGCGCCAGGTCCGGTTGTTCCCCAAGGTGTCGCGGCCCGAGGTGGCTGAACGATTCCTCGCACCTCCGCCGTGGTCGATGCTGGAGGCGCTGTGCACCGCCGGCCGTATCACGTACGCCGAGGCCGATCTCGCTGCGCGGATCCCGGTCGCCGAGGACCTCACCGTGGAGGCCGACAGCGGCGGGCACACCGACAACCGCCCACTGGTCTCCCTGCTGCCCCGGATCCAGGAGATGGCCGCCCGCATCGCCGCGCGCCACGGCCATACTCCCGCCCGTATCGGTGCCGCCGGTGGCCTTGGCACGCCAGCGGCGGTGGCGGCGGCGTTCGCCGCGGGAGCCGCGTACGTGGTCACCGGCTCGGTCAACCAGACCTGCGTCGAGGCGGGGATCTCGGCCGGCGCCAAGAAGATGCTCGCCGAAGCGGATCTCGCCGACGTGATGATGGCCGCGTCCGGTGACATGTTCGAACTGGGTGTCAAGGTCCAGGTGCTCCGCCGCGGGACACTGTTCGGTTCACGTGCAAACCGCCTCCACCAGCTCTACACCGAGTTCGACTCGCTGGAGTCGATTCCCGCACCGGAACGGCGGAAGCTCGAACACAGCGTGTTCCGCGCTCCGTTCGAGGAGATCTGGGAGGAGACCCGCGGATACTGGGAGAACCGTGACCCGGCCCAGCTCGCCAGGGCCGAGACCGACCCCAAGCACCGGATGGCGCTGCTGTTCAGGTGGTACCTGGGCAAGGCCTCCTGGTGGCCCATCCGGGGCGAGCAGGCCCGCGGCGACGACTACCAGCTGTGGTGCGGCCCAGCCGCCGGCGCGTTCAACTCGTGGGTGCGCGGCAGCTTTCTCGCCGACCCCGCCGACCGGGAGGTCGTCCAGGTCGCCCGCAACCTGCTTGAAGGCGCGGCCGTGGTCACTCGAGCGCACCAGCTGCGTACGTACGGCGTACCCGTGCCGGCCGGCGCCTTCGCGTTCGCTCCTCGCCGTCTCGCCTAAGGACAGTCATGCCCAGACCCCCTTTCACCCCGATCGCGATCGTCGGCGCGAGCGCACTGCTGCCCGGACCCGCCGGCATCGACGGTTTCTGGCGCACCGTCTTCTTCGGCACCGACCAGGTGTCGGACGTTCCGCCCACGCACTGGCTGGTAGAGGACCACTACGAGCCCGACCCCGCGGCTCAGGACAAGTGCTACGCCTACCGCGGTGGGTTCCTCTCCCCGGTGATGTTCGATCCGCTGCGCTTCGGTGTGCCGCCCGCCGCCCTGCCCACGATCGACACCGCCCAGCTCCTGACCATGGCCGCCGCCGAACGGTTGCTCTCCGCGCTGGCCTCCTCCGGAGCCCCCACCGACCACTCCCGGACCAGCGTGATCCTTGGCATCTCGGGTCTGGAGATGCTCGCCACCATGGGGGCCCGCATGCAGCGGCCGGTCTGGCTGAAGGCGTTGCGGGAGAGCGGTGTTCCCGAGTCGCTCGCCCAGTCCGTCTGCGACCGGATCGCCGCGCACTACCCGGCCTGGCAGGAGTCGAGCCTGCCCGGCATGCTCACCAACGTCGTCGCGGGGCGTCTGGCGAACCGATTCGACCTGCACGGCACCAACTACACCACGGACGCGGCCTGCGCGAGCTCGCTCGCGGCGCTGTCCAGCGCCGCCAACCAACTCGCCCTCCAACAGGCGGACCTGGTCGTCACCGGTGGCATCGACACCTTCAACGACCCGTTGATGTACACCAGTTTCAGCAAGACCCCCGCGCTGTCGCCGACCGGCGACTGCCGACCGTTCTCGTCGGACGCGGACGGCATGGTGCTGGGCGAGGGCGTGGTTCTGCTCGCCCTGCGTCGGCTGACCGACGCCGAACGCGACGGGAACCGGATCCTCGCGGTGATCCACGGCATCGGAGCGGCCTCGGACGGTTCCGGCGGCGCCATCTACGCTCCGCAGTCGAGCGGGCAGGCCCGTGCCCTCCGGACGGCGTACGAGGCGGCCGGCTACGGCCCCGGCAGCGTCGAGCTGATCGAGGCGCACGGTACCGGGACCGCGGCCGGTGACGCCGCCGAGACCGCGGCGCTCCGTGACGTGTTCGGCGCCGCCGGCCGCGACGACGACGGCTGGTGCGCGCTCGGCTCGGTGAAGTCCCAGATAGGACACACCAAGGCGGCCGCCGGCGCGGCCAGCCTGCTGAAGGCCGCGCTCGCGGTCCACCACGGGATCCTCCCGCCCACGATCAAGGTCGACCGGCCCAATCCCAAGCTGGGCCTCGACGGCAGTCCCTTCTACCTGAACACCCGCTCACGGCCGTGGATCAGAGACGGCGGCCGTCCCCGCCGGGCCGGTGTGTCGAGCTTCGGATTCGGTGGCACCAATTTCCACGTCACGCTGTCCGAGCACGTGCCCCAGGACGGCACGGACCGGGACCGGCCGCGGCTGCGTACCTCCGGGAGCGAGCTGGTACTGCTGTCCGCCGAGTCTCCCGGGGAACTCCGCGAGCAGGCCGCCCGGCTGGCGGACGGCCGGACCCCCCTGGCCGTCGTGGCCCGCTGCAGTCAGGAGGCGTTCGAGGCGACCGCGCCGGTCAGGCTGGGCGTCGTGGCCACCGGCGAGTCCGACCTGGCCACGAGACTGCGTTCCCTGACGGACCGTATCGCCTCCGATCCGGACACCTCGTTCACCGGTCCGGGCGGCCTCTACGGTGCCCGTCCGGCCGATCCTGGGCCGGTCGCGTTCCTCTTCTCGGGCCAGGGAAGCCAGTACGTCGGCATGGGCGCCGAACTCGCGATGGCACTTCCGGAAGCACTGGCCAGCTGGGACTCCGTGGCAGCCATGCCCTGTTCCACGGCCGACGGCGAACGGCTGCACCGGGTGGTGTTCCCGCCGCCCGCGTTCACCGACGAGGAGCGGACCGCTCAGCGCGACCGGCTCATCCGCACCGAGTGGGCACAGCCCGCTCTCGCCGCACAGAGCCTCGCCGTACTCGAACTCCTGCGGCTGCTCGGAGTACAGCCGGACGCGGTGGCCGGACACAGTTTCGGGGAACTCGTGGCCCTGCACGCGGCCGGCAGCTACGACCGCGAGACCTTGCTTCGTCTGGCCAGACGCCGCGGCGAGCTGATGCGGGACGCCGCCCGCGAACCCGGCGCGATGACCGCCGTGTTCGGTACGCCCGACGAGGTGCGGGCACTGGTGGCGGCCGTCGGCTCGGATGCGTTGTGGCCGGCCAACCACAACACGCCTCGGCAGGTCGTCGTGGCGGGTACGACGGACGCGGTCGAGCGGCTCGAACATCGCGCCGAAGCGAGCGGACACACCGTGCGGCGTCTCGACACGGCCACCGCGTTCCACAGCCCGGTCGTCGCCGCGGCCGCGGAGCCGTTCCGGCAGGCCCTCGACGCCGAGAACGTCGAAGCCCCCCGTATCCCGACCTACCGCAACACGACCGCGCGGCCCTATGCCGACAACCCCGAGGCGGTGCGCGCCGGGCTCGCCGAGCAGCTCACCGCACCGGTGCGGTTCGTCGAACAGATCGAAGCGATGTACGCCGCCGGGATCCGGACCTTCGTCGAGGTCGGCGCGAACGCGACGCTCACCGGATTCACCGGCCAGATCCTCGAAGGCCGTGAACACCTCGCGGTGAGCCTGGACCGCGAACGGGCGGACGGAGTGACCGCCGTCCAGGAAGCGCTGGCACGACTCGCGGTCGGCGGACTCGACCTGGAATTCGCCGAGTTGTGGCACCCGTACACCACCGGTATGGAGGAGAACCCAGAGATGAACGGCGACACGTCGGGCAGTAGCCGCACGGCGGTCGAACTGCGTGGCACCAATTATCAGAAATCGTACCCGCCGGCCGGCGGCAGCGCCGCGTTGCCACCGCCGAACCCGGACCCCGCGCCCGCCCCGGCCGCCGTGCAGAGCGAAGCCACCGCCGAACCGGAGGGCTGGCTGGCGACGGTGGCCGAGACACAGCGACTGGCCAGCGCGGCGCACGCCACGTACCAGCAGGTCATGGCCGACTCGCATCTCGCCTTCCTGCGTATGTCGGAGGCTGCGCTGACGCGGCTCGGCGGTGCCCCGGCCACCGCCCCGATTACGTCGGCCCTCCCTCGTACACCGCAGGTGGCGGTCCCCCTCCCGACCCCCGTGCCCACGTCCACCCCTGAACCGGCCCCTGTTGAACCGGCCCCTGTGCCTGCCGTGCCCGAGCCCTCTCGTGAGGCCGAGTCGGTGGCGGTGCCGTTCGAGGAGGCACCGGCGGCGGACGGCACGGTGGATGTGGTGCTCGCCGCCGTATCCCAGAAGACCGGATATCCGATCGACGTACTGTCCCCCGAGATGGACCTCGTGACGGATCTCGGTGTCGACTCGATCAAGCGGGTGGAGATTCTCGCCGCCATTCGTGATCAGGTCGCTGTTCCCGACGTCGACCCGGCCGTGCTCGGTGCTGCCCGCACCATCCGGGACGTCGCCGATGTCCTTGTCCCCGCCGACACCCACCATGAAGTCGAATCGGCGCCGGGGCCATCGGGGCCACTGGAGGAAGCATCGGGCCTGATGGAAGGCGTCACGGTGGATGTGGTGCTGGCCGCCGTGTCCCAGAAGACCGGTTATCCGGCGTACGTGTTGGGGCCTGAGATGGACCTCGTGACGGATCTCGGTGTCGACTCGATCAAGCGGGTGGAGATTCTCGCCGCCATTCGTGATCAGGTCGCTGTTCCCGACGTCGACCCGGCCGTGCTCGGCGCTGCCCGCACCATCCGGGACGTCGCCGATGTCCTCGGCACCCCGAGGACCAGTGCCCCGGAGCCCCCGCCGCCCGCTCCTCCGCTCCGGTTCACCGCACGCCAAGTGGCCGTGCCTGCCTGCGGGTTCGCGACACCCGCTCTGACGGCCGGGCCGGTCGCGGTGGTCGGTGGACCCGAGGAGCTCGCCCGTGCGCTGACCGCGAGACTGGGCGCCGGTGGCGTGGAGGCGCACGTCGCGAGCGAGGTTCCCGAGAACTGCGGTGGCCTGATCTACCTCGGCGGCTTCGAGCACACATCCCGGAGCGCCGACGCGGTCGACCGGGAGGCGTTCGCGACGGTCAAGGCGTTCGCGAGGGCGCGCCACGACGGCCCGACTCTCCTTGTCGTGGCGCGGAGCGGGACTCGGTCCTCCGGGCTGACCGCGCTGGCCAGGACAGCAGCACGGGAATGGCCGGAGACCACGGTGCGGAGCATCGACTGCGACATCGCCGATCTCGGCTCCGCGGACGCCGCCGAGCTCATCGCATCCGAACTGCTCAACGGCGGCTCGGATCCCGAGGTCACCCTGTCCGTCTCCGGACGTACCGTCCGCGATTTCACCGAACTCACGGGGGCGACGGGTACGGGCCGAGTCGGACCGCACTCGGTCCTCGTCGTCAGCGGGGGAGCACGCGGGATCACCGCGGCCTCGGTACGCGCGCTCGTCGAGACGCACGCACCCAAGGCCGTGCTGCTGCTGGGCCGGACACCGCTCACCGAAGAACCTGTCCATCTGATCGGCGCCGCCGACGAGGCCGCTGTCCAGCGGGCCGTCATCGACCGTCTCCGGGTGACCGCAGAGGAACTCGACCCCCGTCGGATCAGAACCGACACGGTGTCCGCCCTGGCCCAGCGCGAGGTCCGCGACAACCTGCGGGCGTTGGAAGCGTGCGGCAGCGCCATCCGGTACGTGTCGCTGGACATCACGGACGCCGCCGCCGTACGCGCGGCGGTGGCGGGGTTCCGGGAGGAGTGGGGACCGGTCACCGGAGTCGTCCACGGCGCGGGAGTGCTGGCGGACGCGGCGATCCGGGACAAGACGAGCGAGCAGTTCGACCGGGTGTACAGCACCAAGGCCGACGGGCTGCGGTCGTTGCTCGCCGCGGTCGAGGAGGAACCGCTCGACCTGCTCTGTGTGTTCTCCTCCGTGGCTGCCGAGTTCGGAAACGCCGGACAGAGCGACTACGCCATGGCCAACGAGGCCGTCACCCGGCTCGCCGCCGCCGAGGGGGTCCGACGGCCGGACTGTCTGGTCCGCACGATCGCCTGGGGCCCCTGGTCGGGAGGCATGGTGAACGAGTCGCTCGCCGCCCACTTCCGGACCGGCGGTGTCGAGTTGATCGAGACGGCCGCCGGCGCGGCGGCCTTCGTCGACGAACTGCACGAGTCGGGCGACGGGGCGACGGCCGTGATCCGCTCAGCCTCCCGCCCGCCGGTCCGCCAAGGCGTGTCCGGTGAACTCAGCCTCTCCAAGCGCAGTCACCCGTTCCTGTCCGACCATGAGATCGCCGGGCTGCCCGTGGTTCCCGTGGCCTTGGTACTGGAATGGCTCACCGGGGCCGCGCGGGCGACGATCCCCGGTGAGCGGGTCGAGGTCCGGGACCTGGATGTGCTCAGCAAGATCGGTCTTGAGGACTTCGCCACGGCGAGCAGGCGGCTGCGGCTGGACACCCAGGCGAACGGCGAGACCTTCACCGTCCAGCTGACCGGACCGGGCGGGCGGCCCCACTACCGCGCCGCACTCGCCCCCTCCGGCGATCCGGTCGAATCGCGGGCGTGGAGCAAGCCCGTAGGCCTCAGCGAGCCGGGCCGGGTGGTTTACGACGGGCATCTCCTCTTCCACGGTCCGGCGTTCCGCGCTCTGACGGCGGTGGACGACATCGGCCAGGCCGGTGCGGTCGGCACCCTGTGCGGAGTCACCGAACTCGGCTGGCCGGAAGAACCCTGGCACACCGATCCGGCGGCGGTGGACGGCTGTATGCAACTGGCGGCCGCCTGGGCCGCGCATGTGCTCGACGTGCGGGCGACGCTTCCCATGGGAGCGGGGGCCTTCCGTGTTTTCGCACCGGGTCCGCTGCGTGGCCCGGCGGTCGCAGTGGTGCGTGCGGGCCGGGCCGCCGGCAATGAGGCGTACTGCTCGGTCCAGGCGAGTGATCCGGACGGACGCCCGCTGTTCGAGCTGACCGACGTCCGGCTGCTGACCCGTCCGGACGCGCCGCGTACCGAGACCCTCGCCAACGACTGACGGGTGGGGGCACCGGTGCGGACCATCGACCTGGCCGGGCGGCAACCGCCCGCCGTGACAACGCGGACGAGTGCGGAGGCCCCGCCGTGCGACGAGCAGTGGGTGGCCCCCGGCCCCACCCCCGAAGAACAGCCCTGGAAGGTGCGGAAGCGCTGATGTTCGAGCCCATCGCGATCGTCGGGCGTGGCTGTGTGCTGCCTGACGCCCTGTCCCCGGAACAACTGTGGCAGAACATCGCCGGGGGCCGCGTCAGCATCGCCCCCGTCCCCGGCGGACGGTGGCGGCTGCCCGACGAGGCCCTCCCCGGCCTGGTCGGGCCCGCACCCGCCCCCGCGCGCAACGCCGTCGGCGGGTATGTCAGCGGCTTCGACGAAGTCTTCGACCCCGGTGGCCTCCGCGTCGACGAGGCCGAGATCAGCGCGCTCGACCCCGTGTTCCATTGGGTGCTGCACAGCGTGCGGGCGGCGCTGCGGGAAGCGGGCGCGGAGAACGGCGGTGAGCGGACCGGACTCGTCATGGGCAACCTGTCGTTGCCGACCGACGGCATGGTCACCTACGCCGAACACACCTGGTTCGCCTCACAACCGCGACGGATCCGGGACGCTGTGCGGCGCGCCGACCCCATACCCCGCGATCCCACCGCCGGCAACCGTTTCTCTTCCGCGATGCCGGCGCATCTCACCGCCACCGCGCTCGGACTTCACGCAGGCGCCTTCGCTCTCGACGCGGCCTGCGCCTCCTCGCTGTTCGCGGTCAAGCTGGCCTGCGACCGGCTGCACGACCGCACGGCCGACCTGATGGTCGCCGGGGCCGTCAACAGAGTCGACGACCTCATCGGGCACATCTCGTTCACCGCCCTCGGGGCGCTGAGCCCCACCGGGCGCAGCCGTCCCTTCCACCGGGACGCCGACGGCCTGGTCCCCGCGGAGGGCGCGGCGTTCGTGGCGCTGGCCCGGCTGTCCGACGCACTCGCCTCCGGGCTGCGGGTGTTCGGGGTGATCCGCGGTGTCGGGCTGTCCAACGACGGCCGTGGCACCGGGCTTCTGGTCCCCTCGGCGGAGGGACAGGTCCGGGCGTTTCGGCAGGCCTACGTGGAGGCGGGCATCGATCCGTCCACGGTGTCGCTGCTCGAGTGTCACGCGACCGGCACACCGCTGGGCGACGCGGTCGAGGTGGGGGCGGCGGCCACGGTGTTCGGCGGCGCCCGTGACCTGCCGGTCGGCTCCGCCAAGTCCAACTTCGGGCACCTGGTCACCGCCGCCGGCGGGGCGGGCATCCTGAAAGTGCTCGGCGCGTTCGAGGCCGGGACCCGGCCGCCGACGCTGTCGGCGCAGGAACCGATCGACGCGCTGCGCGGCACGCCCATGCGGGTGCTGCGGGAAGCCGAACCGTGGGACGGTCCGCGACGGGCCGGGATCAGCGCGTTCGGTTTCGGCGGCAACAACGCGCACCTCGTACTCGACAGCGGACCCGCCGACAGCACGGCGGCACTCGTGCCTCCGGGCAGGCTGCCCTCCGGTGCGGACATCGCGATCGTGGCGATCGGTGCTCGGGCGGGCAACTGCGACGGCTACGCCGACTTCCGTGATCGCCTTCTGGCCGGTACCGCCCGACCGGAACCCCACGGTACCTACGACGTCGGCATCGACGGGCTTCGGACACCCCCCGCCGACCTGCGGCAGGCGCTCGGCCAGCAGGTCGCCGTGCTGGAGGCGGCGCGCGAGGCCGCAGAAGGCCTCGACCTGCCCCGAGAGCGGACCATGGTGCTCGTCGGTATGGGATGTGACGTCGAGGTGGCACGGCAACCGAGCCGCGTGCGGGCCGCGTCCTGGCTCTCCGGGATCGGCGCCGCACACGCAGTGCCCCAGGTCCAGGAGGCGTTCGGCGGCCCTCTGGACGCCGCGCAGGTGGTCGGCACGATGCCCAACATCGTCGCCAACCGGATCAGCTCGCAGCTCGATCTCGGCGGTCCCGGATTCACCGTCTCCGCCGAGCAGGCCTCCGGAATCGTCGCGCTGGAACTCGGCGTCCGGGCGCTGCGCGCGGGTACGGCCGACGCGGTGCTCGTCGGCGCCGTCGACCTGTCCCGTGAACCGGTCCATCAGCAGGCCGCGCGGCAGATGGGCATCGCCGCGGAACCCGGCGACGCCGCCGTGGTCCTCGTACTCAAACGAGCCGAGGACGCCCGCCGCACCGGTGAGCCGATCATCGCGCTGGTCGACACCGTTCCGGAGGCGGACGCGGAACTCCTCGTGGGAGACGACACAGCACCGGCCGGCCCGGGCGTCCGGTTCGATCCGGTCGACGCGTTCGGCGCGCCGCACGCCGCGGTCGGGCTGCTCGCCGTCGCATGTGCCGCGGTCGCGCTGCGCCACGGCGCCGTACCACGAGCGGGCCGGCCGGCCGACCCCCTGTTGTGTGCACGGCCGCGGGCCACGGTCAGTACCCGGACGCTCGGGGCCGCCCCGGCGAGGGTCGCCCTGTGCGCGGACACCGTACGGCCCTGGACCGCCGAACCACCGCCGCGCCTGCACGTGTACTCCGGCACCGACGCCCGGACAGCGCTCGCCGCCGCCCGGGAGGGACGGGAAGCCGACACCGGCCCGGCCCGGCTCGTGGTGTGGGCCACCGATCCCGCCCAGCGAGTGGCACGGATCGAGGCCGCCCGGCGATGGCTGTCGGGCGCCGGAGTACGGCCGGAGGGCGTCGTGTTCCGCGAGCGTCCGGTCGACGGCGAGATCGCTTTCGTCTATACCAACGGTTCCGCGTGTTACCCGCACATGGGCAGGGAAATGCTGCTCGCGTTTCCCGACGCACTGCGCCGGGTGGAAGCGCGCAGCGGCCCGCTGCGGAAGTCGGTCGGTTGGGTGTACGACGACACTCCCGCGCGGCACGCACTCCAGCAGACCAACGCGGCGGCGCTGCTCGCCCAGGTGCACACCCGACTCACCCGGGACATCCTCGGCCTCGAACCCACCGCCGCGCTCGGTTACTCCTCAGGTGAGATCGGCGCGCTGATCAGTCTGGGAGCCTGGGAGGACGCCGCCGCTCTGATGACCGACGCCGAGACATCCGAACTCTTCACCAAGGAGGTGGCCGGAGAACTCGAGTTGGTGCTCCGGTCCTGGCGTAAACACGGTGTGACGTCGGGCACCTGGGCGGCGTTCCAGGTGAGCGCGGACGCCGACACCGTACGAGCGGTGCTGGAACGGGAACCGACCGTCCGTCTGATGGCGGTCAACGCACCCGGGCTGTGCGTGCTCGGCGGGGAGAGCACCGCCTGCCGGCGCGTGCTCGACCGGCTCGGCGAACCGACCGCGCTGCCGCTCGACTACGAGATCACCGTGCACATTCCGGAGGTCGCGGAGGTGAAGGACCGGTGGCGGCGGCTGTACGACCGTCAGACGAGCGCACTGCCGGCGATTCGCTTCTACTCGTGCGCCACCGCGACGCCGTACACCGTGTCGCGGGACGCCGTGGCCGACGCCATCACCGCGCAGGCCGTCGGCACGATCGAC
This sequence comes from Streptomyces sp. NPDC048277, assembly GCF_040652235.1. NCBI lineage: Bacteria > Bacillati > Actinomycetota > Actinomycetes > Kitasatosporales > Streptomycetaceae > Streptomyces > Streptomyces sp. NPDC048277. Next base: position 2,631 of record NZ_JBEZLQ010000057.1, on the reverse strand, counting down.
TTCGCGGCAACGGTCGAGCGGGCATGGCACGACGGTGTCCGGATCTTCGTCGAACACGGCCCGCAGGGACTGTGTACGGGATGGACCCGCAGGATCCTGGGCGATCGGGAGCATGTGGCGGTCGCTCTGGACACGGCCGACGGGCGCGGGCTGCGCGGCACGATACAGACGGTCGCCGAGCTCATCGCGGCCGGGGTCACAGTCGACCACCGCCGTCTGTACGAACACCTCGACGCCGCGAGCACGAAACCGCGGCCCGCGGTCAGGACCCTGAGCGTCCGCGCACACCCCGAGCCGGTCCGGCTGCCCGATCTGTGGGCCCTGCCCGAGCCGATGCCACCCGCCCCCCATCTGCCTCCCGTGGCGCCCGTGATACGGCATCCGCAAACACCTGCTCCTCACACACCCGCTCCTCACACGGCCGCACGTGCTGTCGCACTCACGGAAGTCTCGGCGACCCCGTTCCATCTGCTCATGAGCACCCACCAGGGACTCCTCCAGCACCATTCCGAGGCCCACAAGGCCTACTTGCAGGTCATGGCACACGCACAACGGCTGCTGATGTCCGGCCCGCCGGCCGCATCCGCGCCGACCGCCTCCTCATCCAGCCCCGTCGTGTTCGGCCGCGCCCAACTGGAGACACACGCCGCCGGCCGTGTCTCAGACGTGTTCGGTCCGATGTTTCTCCCGCAGGACGGTTACCGGCGGCAGGTCCGGATGCCGCGGCCGCCCTTGCTGCTCGTCGATCGGGTCACCGCACTCGACGCGGAGCCCGGCCGGTTCGGCAAGGGGGTGATCCGCACCGAGACCGACGTGACCGAGCACAGCTGGTTCCTCGATCCCGCGGGTCGGATGCCCGCCGGTTTCGCGGTCGAGGCGGGCCAGGCCGACCTGATGCTGATCAGCTGGATGGGCGCGGATCTCCGGCACCGCGGCGAGCGGGTGTACCGGCTGCTGGGCTGCGACATCACTTATCACGGCAGCCCACCGGTACCCGGTGAGACACTCTCCTTCGACATCGTCATCGACGACCACCGGGAACACGGCGACATCCATCTGTTCTTCTTCCACTTCGACTGCCGGGTCGACGGTGAACTGAGGCTGACCGTCCGGAACGCGCAGGCCGGGTTCTTCGGCGACGAGCAACTCGCCGGCACCGGCGGCATCCTGTGGGACCCGTCCGACGATGTCCCGGCCCCCTCGTCCGTCCCACCCGTACCGCCCCGCAGTCGGCGTGCCTTTCCGCCGGACCTGGTCGCCGCCTTCGCCCAGGGACGCCTGGAGGACTGTTTCGGCCCGGAATGGCATGCGACCAGGGCCCATGCGCGTACGCCGCGGATCACCGACGGACGTCTACGTTTCCTCCACGAGGTAACCGAGTTCACGCCCGACGGCGGCCCGTGGGGCCGCGGCTATCTGCGTGCCAGGCTCCCGGTGTCCCCTGAGGACTGGTTCTTCGACGCGCACTTCAAAGGTGACCCCTGTATGCCAGGCATGCTGATGTTCGAGGGCTGTCTGCAGGCGATGTCGTTCTACATGGCCGCGCTCGGCCACACCCTGGACGCGGACGGCTGGCGGTTCGAGCCGGTCACCGACACGCCCATGCGTATGCGCTGCCGCGGGCAGGTCACCCCACGCTCCCGGGAGATCGTCTACGAACTGTTCGTCGCGGAGGTCGCCACCGATCCCGTACCGACGCTGATCGCCGACGTCCTGATCACCGTTGACGGGAGGAAGGCCTTCCACGGCCGACGGGTCGGCCTTCGCCTGGTCCCGCCCGGCTGACACGACGCGCCCGAGCCACGCCGTGGCAGGAGGGTGCATTGTCCCGCGCCGCTACAGGCCGCCGACGCCTGCCGGTCCGCGCATTCGAGCCCCGGTGTTCTCGGTGCGGTGACAGGTGCGGAAGGCCTCGGGGGTCTCTCTCTGTCGTCGTTCGCTCGAAGCCGACCAGCGGCAGGGCCGCGTCGCCCCCGCAGGCTCGGTCTGTCCGAACCACCGATCTCCTCAAGGAAGCCCGCATGACCACCGAGGACCTGATCCGCAAGGCCGTCCAGGCGTACGTCCGCCTGATCTCCACACTCCAGGCCGCGAGGGAGGACCTGGCCTGCTCGGAAGAAGCCCTGTCCGCTGCCGCGTGGGATGCGCACCATGCCATGCAGGCCGCCGGCCTTCTCGGCGCCGAAGCGGACCAGATGATGGCTCTCGTCCGGAAACACTGCCCGGAGTTCAAGTTGGAACTGTGAGCTCGACCCTGTTGGGGATCTCGTGTTCATCGAGGTAGTTCTGGAATCAGGGCAGAGGTCTTCCCCGATCCCGGACCGGTCCAGGCGGTCGCTGTCGGCCTGGTGAACTCCTGGACCGTGAACTGCGTTGCGGGGATCTGGGAGCCGGCGCGGGTCGGCTCACGGACAGCGCTAGGAGACACTGTGTCAACCCCTCCCGAACAGCTCGCCTACAGCCCCCAGGAAGCCGACAGCTCCTGGCAAGGCCCAGACGGGGACCCGTTGGAAAGGATGAGTGGTTCGGGCGCGCGTACGGCGGCATACGGTCTGTTGCCGGCGGACACTACGGAAGAGGTACGGACCAGGGGGGCGGGCGTTTCAACACAGGTCGCCGTCCTTCCCGTCG
>NZ_JBEZLQ010000056.1:0-25749 GCF_040652235.1 Streptomyces sp. NPDC048277 | reverse complement strand
GGAGCCGGAGGAGGTCTTCGTCGCGACCGGCCGCACCGATCTCCACACCGCCATCGACACCGAGGGCCGTACGACCGACCGCCGCGACGACTTCGGCGAGGTGTACGGCGACTGGGGAGGCGTCCGGACGCCGGGTGACCGGCGTCGAGGTGTCGGTCTCCGGTGCCCTGGAGCGGCTCGACGCCGACCTCGTGCTGGTCGGGATCGGCATGGAGCCGAACACGGACCTGGCTTCCGCGGCCGGTCTGGAGGTCGACAACGGCATCGTCGTCGACGAGTTCGCGCACACGAGCGATCCCGAGGTCCTCGCCGTCGGCGACTGCGCCAGCCAGCCCAGCGCCTACGCCGGCCGGCGCGTCCGTCTTGAGTCGGTGCCCAACGCCATCGAGCACGCCAAGGTCGCCGCGGCGACGATCCTCAGCTGGCCGAAGGCGTCCACGGCCACCCCGTGGTTCTGGTCGGAGCAGTACGACTTCAAGCTCCAGATGGTGGGCCTGTCAGCCGGTCATGACCGGTGCATCGTCCGCGGCGGCCCCACCGGCACTACTCTGTCGGCCTTCTACCTCACCGGCGACCGGGTCATCGCGGCCGATGTCGTCAGCCGTCCGGCCGACTTCGCCGCCGCACGACAGCTCGTCACCAGCGGCCGGGCCGTCGACCCGGAGCGACTGGCCGACGACGAGATCCCGCTGGCCCAGGCCGCGATCTGATCCCCGCCCAGCCCCTGGCCAGCGACCGCCTCGGGCGGGTCGACGCGGATCCCGGGTGATCCGCCCCTACACGCCCCCCCACGACACGGAGACGGAATCAACCATGCCCAAGATCACCTTCATCAAGGACAGCGGCACCGAACACGCCGTCGAGGCCACCATCGGTGAGTCGGTCATGCAGACCGCGGCGGACAACCTCGTCCCCGGCCTCCTCGCCGAGTGCGGAGGCTACGCCAACTGCGCGACCTGCCACGTCTACGTCGACGACGCGTGGGCCGACAAGCTGCCCGCGCCGGAGGAAGCCGAGGCAGTCATGATCGAGGCCGCCTTCGACGTCCGGCCCACGAGCCGGCTGTCGTGCCAGATCCAGGTGACCGAGGACACCGACGGCCTGATCGTCCGGCTCCCCGTCTCCCAGACCGGCGTCTGACCCGCCCCGGTCTGCCCCCACCCGCCCCGCCGTTCCCGCAACTGCCCGCTCCGACGAGAGAGGTGACACGATGACCACCAGCCCCACGACGGACATCCCCGCGCATGTACCGGAAGACCGCGTCGTCGACTTCGACTTTCTGCGGCCGACCGGCATCGACGAGGATCTGCACCTGGCCTGGAAGAACGCCCAGGACACCCTGCCCGACATCTTCTGGACCCCCCGGCACGGCGGCCACTGGGTCGTCACCCGCGCCGACGCCATCAAGGCGATCCAGCTCGACCACGAGCGCTTCTCCCACGCCCGCCTCATGATCGAAGGGCGCTACGGAGTCGAGGGTGACGTCACCCACATGGATACGCCGCGGCACGGTCCGTACCGGATGCTCGTGTCGCCGACGTTCTCCCCCAAGGCTGTCGCGGCCCTGGAGCCGATCGTACGGGAGACCACCGTTTCGATCATCGAAGCGTTGCGGCCGAAGGGCGAGTTCGTCGGTGACTTCGCCAAGGTACTGCCCGTCGTCGTCTTCCTCGGCATCGTCGACCTTCCGGTGGAAGACCGCGACCATCTCCAGACGCTCGCGGAGAAGACCATCCGGCCGAAGGACGCGCAAGACCTTGCCGCGGGCCACGACGGCCTGGGCGAGTACGTCGCCCAGGCCCTGACCACCCGGGCCGAGCAGCCGGGCCCTGACCTCCTGAGTAAGATCGTGGCGGCGAAGATCGCCGGCGGGCCCATCGCCTTCGAGGCCGCCGTCGCCCTGGCCAAGACGGTCCTGGCCGGCGGCCTGGACACGGTCGCGTCGCTCCTCGGCTTCGTCGCCCGGTTCCTCGCGCTCCATCCGGGACACCGACGGCAGTTGATCGACGACGCCTCGCTGGTGCCCAACGCCGTCGAGGAACTCATCCGCCGTCCCTCACGAGCGGCGAGAAGCCCGAACACCGCGGGGCGGTTACCCGTACCGGTAACCGCCCCGCGGGCCGTTCGCAGCCGTCGGCCTCAGTTCTGGGACCAGGTGAAGCCGACCGTGATCGGGTCGTGGTCGGAGAGCATCTTGCCGTCCGAGGTCAGGAACTTGGCGTGTTCGTTGTTGTACGACGTCGCATTCAGTGTGACCTTGCTGCTGCTGCGGTACAGGACCTTGTCCACGACCTCGCAGGTGTTGGGCACCGTGGCGCCGGTCTGGTCACAGACCAGGGCGTCACTGCCCTTGGCCGGGGCCGAGCCGCCGCGGATCAGCTGGACCCACGCGTCCGTCAGACCGTTGTCGCCGGCGAACTCTGCGATCGTGTCGCCGGTGCGGGTGTAGCGGGTGTTGGTGTCCCCCATGACGACGACGGCGTTGCCCGCCGAGTGGGCCTTGATGAAGTCGCTGAGCTGCGCCAGGTTGCTCGCGCGGGACTTGAGGTCACCGGAGTTGGTCCCGGCGTTGGTGTGCAGGTTGTAGAAGTCGACGTAGACGCCGTCGGCCGCCTGCTCCCGCATGAAGGTGAAGCCCTTGGGGGTCAGGCAGTCGCCGGAGTCGAACTGGCAGGACTTCCACTTGGCCCGCTGGAAGGTGGTGGTGTCCCAGGGGAACTTGGAGACGGTGTTGAGACCGCTGCCGATGCCCGCGCCACCGCTGGTCGCCGTGCGGTACGGGTGGGTGTCCGTCGAGTACAGATCGGCGTGGTAGTTGAAGTCCTCTTCCACGTTGACGACGTCGTACGGCGCGATCCGTCGGCCGATCTCCTGCGTGCTCGCGGCCCGCGGGGTGGAGGCGCTGGAAAGCGCCTCCGGCAGACCGGCGACGTTGTAGGTGAGCACGCTGAACGACCCGGACGTGGCAGCCGAAGCGGGGGCCGTGGCGGCCGCGAGCCCGCCGAGGACGGCGGTCGTGGCGGCCACAGAGGCCAGAAGCTTGTGCATGGGGGGGTTCTCCAGGTGAAGCAGGCTCCGCACGTTGCGGACATGTCAAAACATATCTGCGCCTTCTTTTCGCCAAAACCTCTCACAACAGACCAATCCAGGAACGGCGGATGACCTGAAAAAGATCACTACGACGCGACTAACGGTCAAGGACCGAAGCCGGCGAAGCCGACACTGAGGCCGCCCCCGTCGCGGCGCCGGCCGACCGCGATGTCCCGACCAGGGCGCCGTCTGCGCGTTTGCTAACCGGCGGGGCTCTCCGTATTATCGCCGACATAAGCGGAGTCACCCTCCGGTTCTCTGCCGCACCACAGCCGCTCCCTGTTCGCCCGGCGAACACTCGGGCGGACTCCGTGTGCGGCCCATGCGCCGACTCGGCAACCGACCCAGAGGAAGACACAGATGGACGACGTGAAGTCCACGGTCACCGCCCCGAGCGCGTTGCGGCAGTCCTTGGGGCGATACGGGATCCGGAGCATCGCCCTACGCCTCACGAATCCGGCCAGGCGTCCGGAACTGGCCGACGCCGTAAGGGAATTGGAGGACATTGGCTATCGCACCGTCTGGTTGGGCGCAAGCCCCTCCATGCGGCACGCCAGGATGGTCCTCGAAGAGAGCGCGCGGTTGGTGGTCGCCACCAGTATCCAGACCATCTGGGAGCAGGACCCGGCGGACGCCGCCAAGGAATTCGCCGCGCTGGAGGCAGCCCACCCCGGCCGGTTTCTGCTCGGTCTCGGCGTCGCGCACGCGGCCACGACCGGGCGCTACCTCCGCCCGTATTCCGCGATGGCCCACTACCTCGACGCGCTCGACGCCGGCGGCCAGCCGCCCCAACGCCGACTCCTCGCGTCCCTCGGGCCGAAGATGCTGGAACTCGCCCGCGACCGGTCGGCCGGCTCCATCCCCTACCTCGCCACGGCCCAGCACACCGCGCAGGCCCGGGAGGTCCTGGGCGACGGCCCGCTGCTCGCCCCCGAGGTGAAGGTCCTGCTGGAAACCGATCCGGACCGGGCCCGTACCCTCGCCCGGCTCAGCCTCTCGACATACCTGACGATCCCGAACTACGCGAACAACCTGTTGCGCCTCGGCTTCACCGAGGGCGACCTGGCGGGCGGAGGAAGCGACCAACTGATCGACGCGCTCGTCGCCTGGGGGGACGAGGAACGCGTCAAGAGGCGGCTGGACGAGTTCTTCGCCGCGGGCGCCGACCACGTCGCCATCCAGGTGATCCACGAGAACCCTCTCAGCGTGCGGTTCGTCCTCGACGGGCAGCCGCTGGAGCCCCGGCTACGGGAGGGCTGGCGCCGCCTGGGGGCCGCCCTCCTGGGCTCATGAAGCCTTTGCCGTCTTTCCGAATCCGATTGACCACGTTCTGACGAAGGAGATCAGCATGCGTGTAGTGGGACTGACCGAGTTCGGTGGACCGGAGCAGTTGCGTGTCCTCGACGTTCCAGAACCGCACCCCGGTCCGGGTGAGGTGCGGATCAGGGTGCACGCGGCAGCGGTGAACCCGGCGGACATCGGGACCCGCAGCGCGGCGTGGAACCCGAACCCGGACTGGCGCCCGCCCTACGTCCTGGGCATGGATGCCGCCGGGGTCGTCAGCGAAGTCGGCGAGGGGGCGCCCTGGAACATGGGGGACCACGTCATGGCGGTCGTCGTTCCCTGGGGGCCGGGCGGCGGGGCGTACGCGGACGAACTCGTGGTGCCGGCCGAGTCCGTCGTGCGGGTTCCCCGCGGCATGGATTTCGTTCAGGCCAGCACCCTGCCCATGAACGGTCTGACCGCCGTGATGGCACTGGCCACCCTGGACCTGTCCGAGGGACAGACGGTGGCGGTCACCGGCTCGGCCGGAGCGTTCGGCGGATACGTGACGCAAATGGCCAAGGCCCAGGGGCTGCGGGTGCTGGCCGACGCGTCCGTCGCCGACGAGGCCTTGATCCGAAGCCTCGGCGCCGATGAGGTCGTGCGCCGTGGCGACGACTTCGCGGAGCGGATCCGGGAGGCCGTCCCGGACGGCGTCGACGCCGTGGTCGACGGGGCACTGCAGAACGGCAAGATCGAGCGCGCGGTCCGCGACGGGGGGCAGATCTTCGTGCCGTCCCCCTGGATCTGGGAGGCCGAGCGCGGCGTCACCGTCCGCAACGCGCTCGTCCAGACCGGGGCCAGGGACACCGCCAGGATCGATTACGTGCGCGAACTCGCCGAGCAGGGCGCCCTCACTCCGCGGGTCGCGGACGTCCTGCCCGCCGAGCGGGCCGGCGATGCCCATCGCCGACTGGAGGCCGGCGGCGTCCGGGGGCGGCTGGTGCTCGACTTCAGCTCCTGAGGATCCGCGGATGCCCGCCGGGACGCCGTCGGCCGTCCCCGGTCAGATCCCCGGCAGTTCCTCGAAGAAGACCGTGGTCGTCCGGTCGAAGGCGATGGCCTCACTGAGGGTCAGCCCTGGAGCCGCGGACGCCAACGCGGCGGCGGCGTCCGTGATGTCCGGCGCGTCGATCTCGTAGATGGCCAGGTAGCGCTGCGCGCCGTCGCCCTTGGAGGGGTCCGCGACGGCGCGCAGTCGGCGCGCCGAGACAAAGCCGGGCAGGGCGAGCACCTCCGGGATGTGCACCTTGTCGTACCACTCGTTGTAAGCCGCCTCGGTGTCCTGGCTCACAGGTTCGGTGGTCACCAGCATGATTCCTCGGGGCATTGCGTTCTCCTCTGTTTGCGATTCGGTTGATGCGCTGCCGATCGGGACGCACACCGGCAGACTGGACGGCTGCCCGGAGGCGAGATCACACTCCGTCAGCCGTGTTCTAGGGTTCGGTGTATGTACACCCCCTCCCTGATGCCGCACGTGGTGGTCCGATGAGCGGCTCCGCCGACGCCGTGACACTGACATGGCCCGCCTCGACGGTCGCCCTGCTCACGCTCAACCGCCCCCGGGTGCGCAACGCCATGACCGAGGAACTCACCTCGGCGTGGCACGAGCGCATCGAGCAACTGCGCGAGAACGAGCGAGTACGGGTCCTTGTCGTCGCCGGCGCCGGTCCTTCGTTCTGCGCCGGCGCGGACCTGTCCTGGCTCGACCAGGCAGCGGAGAGCGACGTCACCCCCGACCGGATCCGCCGGCGGATGCTGCCCTTCTACCGGACCTGGCTGGCGGCGCGCGAACTCCCGTTTCCGGTGATCGCCGCGGTCAACGGACCGACGATCGGAGCCGGGCTGGCCCTCGCCCTGTCGTGCGATCTGCGCTACGCGGCACCGACGGCCACCTTCGCCGCTCCGTTCATCCACCTCGGCACCCACACCGGGATGGCGATGACCGCCCTCCTCCCGGAAGCGATCGGCGCCTCCCGGGCCCGCGAGATGCTGTACACCGGCCGGCCGGTGACCGCCGAGGAGGCACACAGGTGGGGCCTCGTCGCGGGCGTCGCGGCGGACGTGGTGGCTGAGGCCGTCACCGTGGCCACGCGGCTCTCCGAAGCCGCGCCCATCGCGACCCGGCTGCTCAAGAGGGGCCTGGAGCAGGGGCGTTACGGCTTCAACGCGTCCCTGGAGTGGGAGGCGCTCGCCCAGCCCGTGTCGCTGACGACCCGGGACATCCATGAGGGGGTGCAGGCGCAGCGCGAACATCGGCCGCCCCGCTTCGAGGACCACTAGGGGTGGCACGAGAGAGCCCGGAGCTCGACGCTTCGAAAATTGTACAATTATCATCGCTCCAGCGCCCTGTCCCTTGTCCTCCGGAAGGCACGCCGATGCCCGCTCACCCGGCCGCCGTCGACGCTAACGCCCCTGCCTTGTTCAAGGCGCTGGCCGATCCCGTTCGCTGGGACATCCTTCGGCAGATCGCGCAGGCCGGCGTGCTCCCTGCGAGCGTCCTGGAGGAGACCCTGTCGGTGTCGAAGCCGACCATCTCCTACCACGTGAAGATCCTCGTCCAGGCCGGCATCGTCGAATCGCGCAAGGAGAGCCGGAACTTCTATTACAGCCTGCGGGAACAGGTCCTCCACGACCTGGCCGGGTATCTGCGGGACGTGGTGGCCGCCCCGCCCACGGCGCCGCGGGAGCACACCGGGGAGGGGCCGGGCCAGGCGCAGCTCACCACGTGGTGAGCTGCCGGGCCCGCGCACGACGGACCGTCAGGCCGGGCCGAACGCCAGGAGCGTCCAGTCGTCGGTCACATCGCTGTAGCGCACCCGCACCGGATCGCCGATGGCGACCTTCTCAGGGTCGACATCGAGCAGTGTGCCCACCATGCGGAAGCCCTCGGCCATGGTGACGTGCACGATCACGTACGGGGCCATGGCCTGGAACTCCTTCGTCGGCCCCCGCCGGACCACCGAGTAGGTGTAGACGCGGCCCTCACCGCTGACGGGCGACCACGTGGCGGCCGTCGCCCGGCAGGACGGGCAGATCTCCTTCGGGACGTAGCGGAAGGCTCCGCACGCGTCGCACCGCTGCACCCTCACGTCATGGGCCTTCAGCGACTCCCAGAACGGCCCCTGCCAGGCCGGGATGTCCTCCGGCAGGAATGTGTCGTAGCCGGTCATGTCACGCCTTTCCGAGAATCGCCGAGAAGTTGTTCTGCATGGCGCCGCCGACGCCGTTGAGATAAGCGAGCTCCGCGTCCGGCACCTGCCGGGGCCCGGCGGTGCCACGGAGCTGGTCGACCAGTTCGACCAGCGTGAACAGACCGCACGAGGCCGCGTGGCTGAAGGAGAGGAACCCGCCGGCCGTGTTGGTGGGCAACGCCCCGTCCGGGCGCAGCGCCCCCGACTCCACGAACGGGCCCGATTCCCCGACGGCGCAGAACCCGGCCGACTCCAACCCGAACAGGACGTTCACCGTGAAGTGGTCGGCGATACCGGCCACGTCGACGTCGGAGCGTTCGACACCGGCGATCCCGAACGCGGTGTCGGCCGCCAGCTTCGCCGCGGGGAACGTGGCCAGGTCCGGAGCGGCGTTGGGATCGATGTGACTGTGCCCCTCTCCGTAACCCAGCACCTCCACCGGGGTGTGCCGCAGATCGCGCGCCCGGTCGAGCGTGGTGACCACGATCGCACCACCGCCCTGGTTGATCGCGCAGCAGTCGAACAGTCGCAGCGGATCGGCGATCATCCGCGAGTTCAGGACGTCGTCCACGGTGAGTTCGCCGCGGTGTCCGTGGACTGACAGGGGGTGCCGTACGGCGCCCATCCGCTGGGCCACGGCCACTTCGGCGAGCTGCTCCGGCGTGGTGCCGTACTCGTGCATGTGCCGCATGGCGAGCACGGCGTAGTCCGAGACCCGCGTCGTTCCGTAGACGTATTCGTAGGGACCGCTGAGCTTGGCCATCGCCTTGATCGCGTCGTCGCGGTTCGCGCTCGTGTAGCCGGCGGCCACTCCGGCCGCCGCGGTGGCGATGACGACGGTGTCGGCCAGCCCGGCCGACACCGCGTACGCGGCGAGGTGGACACCGGCCGAGGCGGCCGAGGCGCCGAGCGAGGTCGAGGCGTGGAACCGCAGGGGCTTGCCGAGGGTGTCGTACCCCAGGGCGGCCCCGGGCAGATTCTCCCTGATGCCCGCACCCTGTGGGTGATCCCCGACCAGCCCATCGATGTCACCCACCGCGAGCCCCGCGTCGGCGCAGGCGCCGGCCACCGCCTCCCACCACACGTGCGGCTGGCTGCGATCGGAGAGATCGCCCTGCTCGGTGAGGTGCACGCCGGCGATCACCGCACGGCGACTGAGCTTCATCACGTGAGAACGTTCCTTCCAGGAACCGGCGCGAGCGCCCGGCGGACAGCGGACATCAGAGGGTGCGCAGGCGGCCGGCCGTGGCCGTGTCCAGCCGTCGCGAGCGGTCGCCGACGGCGGCCGTGGTCAGCGCGTCCACGACGCGGCCGCGCAGGTCGTCCACCAGACGCGGCGAGTGCACGTCGATCAGGCCGTCGACGAGGCCGAGGCAGCGCAGGTCCCAGGCCCGGATGCCCAGTGACCTGGCCATGTCCGCGGCCCTGGCGGCGTCACGGCGGAGGATGACGGCGGCGGCCTCCGGACCGATCACCGAGAACACCGCGTCGCCGAGGAGGAAGAGACGGTCCGCGTGCGCGAGGGCCATGGCCCCGCCACTGCCGCCCTCCCCCACGCAGACCGCCGCCGACACGGATGTCAGATCGGACATCGCGCGCAGCGTCCGCGCGATCTCGCCGGCGATGTCGTCGGCCTCGGCGTCCGGGCCCGGTTCCGCGCCCGGTGTGTCGATCAAGGTGAGCAGGGGCAGGCCCAGCCTTCCGGCCAGGGCGATGGCGCGCTGGGCCGTGCGGTAGTCCGCCGGACCCGGCCGGGCGCCGCCGGGCCTGGCGTGCCGGTCCATGGCGATGACGACGAGGCGGATGTCTCCCATACGGGCGAGCCCGGCCCTGATCACCGGGTCGGGACCGCGTAGTTCGACCCATGAATCGGTCAGGGCCGCCGCCCACTCCAGCCCGGACGGACGCTCGGGCCGCCGGACCCGGCGAACGGCCTGCCAGGCATCGCGGGGTACGGCGGTCGCGAACGGTTCGTACGACCGCGGTCCCGTACGGCGAAGCCGCAGCGGGGTGTCCGTGTGGCCCAACGCCGCGGAGATCCAGTGCCGTTCGTCCGGCCCGTCCAGCAGGGCATCGACCATGCCGTGCGCGTAGGCGGCCTCGGCCGTGTGCGAAATGGGGGGCGGCAGCTGGCCGGTGACCTGCTCGACGACGAGCGGGCCGCCGAAGCCGACGGTGGCCTCGCGGCGTGCCGCCCGCAGGTCCAGCTGGGAGCCCCAGGAGGCGAACACCCCGCCGGTGGTCGGCGAGCGGAGCACACCGACGGACAGCAGTCCGGCACTGGCGTGAGCCGCGCGGGCGTCGGTGGTGCGGGCCATCTGGATCAGGCTGAGCATGCCCTCCTGGAGCCGCGCGCCGCCGGTCGCGATCAGGTTGATCACCGGTGTGCGCAGGTCCGTGGCCCGGCGATAGGCGCGCGCGATCCGCTCACCCGCGACCATGCCCATCGTGCCGCCGTGCCGGTCGAAGCGGCATTCGATGACCACGGCTTTGGCGCCGCCGAAGTCCACGAGCCGGGTGTCGACGGATTCGGCACCCACACGGTCCAGTTGTTCGGCGTACCCGGGAAACCGCAGCGGGTCGGAGGAGGCGAGGTCGAGGTCGAAGCGTTCCAGGATGGTCATCGCGTCGGCGGACGAGGCGCTCATCACAGGGTCCTCGGCGGGCGAAGCGCTCATCACGTGGTCCTCAGCAGGCACAGGCCGTCCACGGCGACGGGGCCGTCCGCCGTGATGACCAGCGGGTTGATGTCCAGCGAGTCGATCCAGTCACGGCCCCCCGCGGCCAGGTTCCCGGCGGCGCGCAGTACGTCGGCGAGCCGGGCGCGGTCCCAGGCGGGGGCGCCCCGGAAACCGTCGAGCACCCCGGTCGTGTCGAACTCGGCGATGAGTTCCCAGGCCGTCACCTCGTCGAAGGGCGCCAGCCGTCCGCCCACCTGCTTCAGCAGTTCCACGAACACTCCGCCCAGGCCGAACACGGTGAGCGGGCCGAGCTCCGACGCACCCTGGAGGCCGATGAAGGCCTCTCCGTGACCGGCGACCATCTCCTGGACCGCCACGGTGCCGGACAGCCCGTCCCGGAGCGCGATTTCGCGGAGTTCGGCGGCAGCGTGGGCCAGTTCGTCGGCCGGCACCTTCAGGCGCACCGCGTTGTGCTCGGTCCGGTGGGCGACATCGGCGAGCTTCACGACGTACGGCCCCGCGAACCCGGGAGCGGAAACCGCGCCGTCGAACACGGCCCAGCGGGCCACGGGAACGCCCGCGTCGGACAGCACCTTCATGGTGGCGGCGAACGACAGCATGCGCCCCCCGGCCACCTCGTGCACCGTCCCCTCCGGAACGGGCAGTGCGGGGACACCCTCCGCCGACCCGACCCGGTGCCCGCGACGCTGCGCACGGACGAAACTGCCCATGGTGTGCAGTCCGCGGAGGCAGCCCGCCAGTCCGTTCCCGACCGCGACGTCGTTCTCACGGTAGTCCTCCAGCCAGGTGCCGGCGGTGCCGGCCAGCGGAGCGACGACGAAGGGCTTCGAGGGGAGCCGGGAGCAGCGCTCGGCGAAGACGTCGGCCATCCGGCGGTTCATGATGTCCCAGTCCGCGTGCTGGCTGGTGAACAGCAGGGCATCCACCTGGGGCTCCGCCGCGTAGCCGTCCACGATGAACTCCCACAGCCCGTCGATGGAGTCGGCGAACCCGGTGGCGTCCAGGGGGTTGGGCAGGGGCTTGCCGGGGACGGCGTCGGCGACGGGCCGCAGTTGCTCCAGCGCCGGTATGTCGACGCCGGTGTCCTCGGCCAGGTCGCTGGCGAGCTGGGCGAAGCCACCCGTGGCGGTGAGCACGGCCAGCCCGCGCACCTCGGTCCAGCGCTGCCTCGGCAGCTGCTCCAGGAACTGCACCCGGTCGACCAACTCGTCGATGTCGTACGCCAATTGGATACCCGCCTGGCGCAACGCGGTCTCGTAGACCCAGGCATCGCCCACCAGACTGCCGGTATGTGACGCCGCCATCCTCCGGGCCCGCGCCGAGCGCCCCATCTTGACGGCGACGATCGGTTTGCCCGCTTCGAGTGCGCGTGCCGCGGCGGCGAAGAACGGCTCCGGCCGGCGGATCTTCTCCAGCGCGAGCGCGATCACCGTGGTGCGGTCGTCCGCCGCCAGGAAGTCCAGGTAGTCGGCGAGATCCGTGACCGCCTCGTTCCCGGCGGAGATCAGCAGGTTCAGGCCCACCCCGCCGGGGCGCCGGCCGGCCGCGCCGATGGCCTCGATCATCGCACCGCTGTGGGTGACCGCCGACAGCCCGCCCGGACGGCGATCGAAGGGGGCGAGCATCGTCAGGTTGACCTCGTCGGGCACATTGATCACGCCGACGCCGTTCGGGCCCACCACCGGCATGCCCGCGGCCCGGGCGATGTCCGCCATGCGCCGCTGCAGCACCGCCCCTTCCGCGCCGGACTCGGCGAAACCGCCGGCGATGGTGACCACTCCCCCGGCGCCGATCGCCGCGGCCTGTTCCACCACGGTCACCGTGCGGGCCGCGGACACCGCACTGAACACCACGTCCACCGGGCCGCCGAGTTCGGTGAGGTCCGGCACCGACGGGCGGCCGAAGAGCTTGTCGAACCTGGGGTGGACGAACAGCGTCTCGGTGCTGCCCGTCATGGTCCGGCGCACGCTGTGCGCGAACGGCGAGGCTTCCGAGACGCCGACGAACGCGACGGACCTCGGCTTCAGCGTGCGGTGCAGCGAGGTCGAGCCGGTGGCGGCGGGTGGTGCGGTCTGGGACATGGCTGGGCCTTTCGATCTGCGGTGCGGGCGGGGAGGGGCCGAGGGCTTGGAGCGGACCACTGGTGTCACGGGTGCGCCGTCACGCTCGCCAGGTACCGGGTGAGCTGCCGGGCGGTGCGGCACTCCGCGACCAGGTCGCAGGAGGCCTGGTAGGCGGACATGACCGAGTCACCGGAATCCCAGTCGCCGCGTGGCTCCGGGTTGAGCCACCACACCTCGCCGGCTCCTCGGCACCGGTGGCGTGGTAGTTGGTGCGCGCGTCGCCGAGCACGACCAGGACCGTGCGGTGGTCGAGCTCCCCGCCGTACCGTGAGCGGAACGACACGAACGCGTGCCCGTAGTCGGAGTGCCCGTCGAGCCTGGTCAGGCCGGTCAGTCCGGTGATGCGCTCGCGGACGGCCCGGATCGTCGGCGCCCCACGGAGCATCCCGGTGATCTCCTCGACGCCTTCGACGAAGACGAAGCAGCGCGCCGTCTCGTCGGCGCCGCCCACGGCCCTGAGGAAACTCAGCGCGAAGCCGGCGAACGCGGAGGCGGAGCCGGAGACGTCCGCCGGCACGACCAGCCGACGGCGTGGCCGGCGCCCGCGACGGTGGGCGAGCTCGATCGGGACACCGCCATGGCGCAGCGCCTTG
Organism: Streptomyces sp. NPDC048277; assembly: GCF_040652235.1. Lineage (NCBI taxonomy): Bacteria > Bacillati > Actinomycetota > Actinomycetes > Kitasatosporales > Streptomycetaceae > Streptomyces > Streptomyces sp. NPDC048277. The sequence goes on along the minus strand of NZ_JBEZLQ010000056.1, from coordinate 12,724 downwards.
CGGAGCGTCGCGCGCGGGTCGATCCGTCCGTGTCGGCGGCGGCGACGCCGTGCGAGGGTGCCGCGGGCCATGCGTTCGACGACGCCTTGCAGGACGGCGAGTTCGTCGTCCGAGGCGTGCATGAGGTCGATGTCCGCGGGCAGTGCGACATGGATCCGCCGGGCCAGCGCCGCGCCACCCTGGTCGGCCGCGAGCAGACGTCTGACCTCCGCCTCCACGGCCTGACTTAGCTCTAGCACCGCCTTCTCGGTGCCGGGTCCCGACGGCGGTGTCCCGGTGCGGGCCCGTTCGGCCGGTGCTTGCGCCAGCTCGGCGAGGCCGATCCGCCGCAGTGTCTTCGCCACGTAGTACTCGCCGCCCACCGGACGTCGGGGCTCGAAACCGGACCACCGGCGGACCGCTTCCGCGGCGAGCAGTCGGCGGCGCAAACGGTCCGACGACAGGAGTTCCGCTGCGGCCCGCTCGGTCAGCTCGGCGTCGGTCAGGGCCGCGAGGGGTTCGCCCGCGGCGGCCGCGCCCGCTTCGGGCGCGGCCATGAACAGTGGGAACAGCGTGTCGAACACGGCGAGTTGCCCGGCGTCCTTGATCAGGGTTGCCCGCAGGGGCGTCCCGGGCGACCGTCAGGGCCGCCTGTTCGTCCGCGACATATCCGCCCTCGTCGAGCAGGGCCGACAGCTCTTCGGCGGCCGTCACCACGTCGTCCACGCCACCTCGTCCTTTCCTCGCCGCCGCGTCCGCCTAGATGCTGAGACCCACCAGCCGGGTCTCCAGGTACTCGTGGATGCCCTCCTGTGCCCCTTCACGGCCGATGCCGCTGTCCTTCACACCGCCGAAGGGGGCGGCGGCCGAGGTCGGGTTGATGTCGTTGACGCCTACCATCCCGAAGTCGAGCCGCTCACAGGTGCGCAGCGCACGGCCGAGGTCGCTGGTGTAGACGTAGGAGGCGAGGCCGTACGTGGTGTCGTTGGCCATGGCGATGACGTCGTCGTCATCGTCGAAGACGATGACCGGGGCGACCGGGCCGAAGGTCTCCTCGCGGAAGATCGTCATCTCGGGTGTCACTTCGGACAGCACGGTCGGCGCGTAGAAGTTCCCGCCCGCGAACTCCCTGTCGGTGAGCCGCTTTCCGCCGGCCAGGACCTTGGCGCCGCGCTCGACCGCGTCCGTGACCTGGCGTTCCATCCGGTCCACGGAGGCGGCGTCGATGAGGGGTCCCACCGTGACGCCTTCCTGGTGACCGTTGCCGGCCTTCATCCGGTCGATCCGGGCGGTGAACACGTCGAGGAACTCGGTCGCCAGCGACGCGTGCACGAAGTACCGGTTCGGGACGATGCACGCCTGTCCCGTGTTGAGCATCTTGATCGCGGCGGCGCCCTTCGCGGCGTGCACCGGATCGGCGTCGTCGAACACGATGAACGGTGCGTGGCCGCCGAGTTCGAGGGAGATCCGCTTCAGCGACCGTCCCGCGCCCTCGGCCAGCATCCGCCCCACGGCGGTGGACCCCGTGAAGGTCAGCTTCGCCACCTTGGGATTGGTGGTGAACTCGGTGCCGGCCGGGCTCGGGTCGGCGAGGGTCACCAGATTGACCACACCCGGCGGGACACCGGCCTCCTCAAGGATCTTGAAGACCTCCACGGCGCACAGCGGTGTCGTCTCGGCGGGCTTGAGTACGACGGTGCACCCCGCGGCCAGCGCGGGCCCGACCTTCCGGGTGATCATCGAGATCGGGTAGTTCCAGGGCGTCACGGCGCCCACGACACCGACCGGCCGGTGCTGGACGATGAACCGCTGGTCGGCCCGCGCCGAGGGGATGGTGCGGCCGTAGACTCGCTTGGCCTCCTCCGCGAACCAGATGAGGAAGTCCGCCGCGTACCGGACCTCGGTGCGGGCGGCACGCAGCGGCTTGCCCTGTTCGGTGGTCATCAGCCTGGCCAGCTCTTCGGCCCGTTCGAGCATCAACTCGTGGGCGCGGTAGAGGACTTCGGAGCGCTCGTAGGCGGTACGGCGGCTCCAGTCCGGGAGCGCCGCGTGGGCCGCGTCGATCGCCGCGCGGACCTCGTTCATGCCGCCGTCGGCGACGGTGGCTATCTCTCGGCCGTTGGCGGGGTCGGTCACGACGAACGCGGTTCCGCTCTCCGCGGCGCGCCAGGTCCCGTCGATGAAGATCGACTCGACGAAGGGTACTTCGGACAAGGGGATGCTCCCTGGAAGGATGGTGAGGAGAGTGGCGGAGCGGACGGAACGCGTCAGCCGAACTCGTGGGCCGTCGGGGCGAGGACGGCGCGCAGGTGTCCGCGGCGGTCGCCGTGGAGTCGTTCGAGCAGCAGGGCGCGCTTGAGGTAGAGATGCGCGTCGTGTTCCCAGGTGAATCCGATGCCGCCGTGGACCTGGATGGCGTCGGCGGCTGTCTGCCGGGCACCGCGTGTGGCGAGCACGTACGCGCCGGCGGCCTGGAAGTCGGCGTCGGGCTCGCCGCCCTCGGCGGCGACCGCCGCGAAGAACGTCTGCGCGCGGATCGCGTACGCCGCGACCGCCATGTCGGCGCACCGGTGCTTGACGGCCTGGAAGGTGCCGATGGGCTTTCCGAACTGCGTGCGGCTCTGCGCGTAGGAGGCGCTCATGTCGCGCAACGCCTCGACCACGCCCAGTAGTTCGGCCGCGGCCAGGACGCGCGCACGGGTCAGCACGGCGGGGCCGGGAAGTTCGGCGAGCGTGGCACCCAACGACGGAACCCCGAAACGGCACCCGGGATCGACGCCCTCGACGGGCTCGACGGCGAGGACCTCGACGACCGCCGCGCCCTCGGGGCCGATGGTCAGTGCCAGGTCCCCGGCGTGCGCGTCGACGGCGAGCCGGCCGGCCACGAGGCCCACCCGGCGCTCACCGCTGATGACGGCCTGGACCAGTTCCTCGTCCCTCGCACCGGCGGCGACGAATGCCGCGATCGCACCGGAGCGGAAGGGTCCGGCCGCCAGGGCCCTGCCCAACTCCACGAAGACGGTGGCTTCCTCGGGGAGGCCCAGACCCACGCCGCCGAGTTCCTCGGGGACGCCCAGTCCCAGCCAGCCCAGCTCGGTGAGGCGTGACCACAGCGCGGGGTCGACGGCCGGACGGTCCTTGTCCGCCGCCAGTTTCCGCACCACCTCGATGGGCATCGCCTTGGTCAGCACGTCGCGTACCGAGGCCCCTATCTCCTGCTGCTCCTCGGAGACCGTCAGATCGATCATCGTGGGATTCCCAACACGCGTTCGCCGATGATGTTGCGCTGGATGTCGATGGTGCCGCCGGCGATGGTGGCGCCGAACTCGGCGAGCCAGTGCCTGGTCCAGGGCACCCACTCCATGGCCCGCGGACCGAGGATGTCGAGGGCGAGCCAGGCGATCTCCTGCTGCGCCTGTACGGCGAAGGTCCGGATGGCCGTCGTCTCGGGCCCGGGCTGTTCGCCCTTCTTGGCGGACCCGATCTGGAAGTACGCCATGGACCGCAGGGCCGCGGCGTTGGCCCTGGCGGCCGCCAGCCGGTCGGCGAGCGCCTCGTCGTTCAACTGCCCCGTCTCTTTGGCGTGGGCGATGAGCTGGTCCACCAGACGGATCTGTTCCAGCCGGTGGTTGAGGAACCCCGGGCCGCGCTCCGCCGACAGGGTCGACATCGCCACGCTCCACCCGTTGTTCACCCGGTCGACGACGTTGGCGAGCGGCACCCGCACCTCGTCGTAGAACACCTCGCAGTTGTGCGGATGACCGTCGATGCTGGTGATGGGCCGGATGTCGATGCCCGGCAGCCGCATGTCCACGATCAGCCAGGTGAGACCGCGGTGCCGGGACGCGTCCGGGTCCGTGCGCACCAGGAGTTCTCCGTAGTCGCAGTACTGCGCGAACGAGGTCCAGGTCTTCTGCCCGGTGATGACGATCTCGTCGCCGTCGACCACTCCACGGGTGCGCAGACCCGCGAGGTCCGAACCCGCGTCGGGTTCTGAGAAGCCCTGGCACCAGGGCGCCTCACCGCGCAGTATCCGGGGCAGGTGGAACTGTTTCTGTTCCTCGCTGCCCCGCATGATGAGCGTCGGTCCGGCGTGCCCGAACGCGACGTCGAAAATGCTGTCGCGGGGAGCTCCCGCGCGGACCAGTTCCTCGTACCAGATGACCTGTTGACGCAGCGACAGCCCACGGCCGCCGTACTCGCGTTCCCAGTCGATCCCGGCCCAGCCGCCCTCGTACTGCCGGCGCTGCCAGGCGACGTCGAAGTCGCGGACCTCCGGGCCGTGTGTGGTCGGCCGGGGTTCGTCCGGCACGTATTCCTCCAGCCAGGTGCGGGCCTCCTCGCGAAAGGCGGCGAGGTCGGCATCCCTGAGTACGTGCACCCTCCACACTCCTTAGATGTTTCTAAAACCATCTAAGGAAACAGGGGTCCAGTCAAGGGTTTTGCGGCTAGACAGGAGCAAAATCCAGAGATACTTTCACATAATTCGAAGCATGAATGGATGAAGGAGCACCATGGACGACCTGCTCGTGGAACGCGACGGGCACACGACCGTGTTCACCCTCAACCGACCGGACGCCATGAACGCGCTCAGCCACACGGTTCTGGCCGAACTGGAAGAAGGGGTACGGGAGTTCAACGCCGATGACGATCAGCGGGTCGCAGTCGTCACCGGAGCGGGCACACGGGCCTTCAGCGCCGGCGCCGATCTCAAGGAGATGGCGTCGGACGGTGCCACCGGGGCGGCCGTCCCGATGTCCCGGCAGCCCGACATCGCGGGTGTGGCCGCCAGCGAGAAGCCGGTGATCGCCGCGGTCAACGGCCTGGCGGTGGCGGGCGGGTTCGAGCTCGCCATCAGCGCCGACATCCGGATCGCCGCGCGCACGGCCTGGTTCGGCGTCCTCGAGGTCAGCCGAGGGCTCCTCGCGGGCGTGGCGGTGAACATCCTGCCCCGGCTCATGCCGTACGGCACCGCACTGGACCTCATGCTGTCCGGGGAGCGGCTGCCCGCCGAGGAGGCGCACCGGCTCGGGCTGGTGCAGAAGGTCGTGGAGCCGGAACAGCTCATGGACGCGGCGCTGGAGAAGGCCTCTGTGATCGCCTCGCACTCCCAGACGGCCGTCCGGGGTACGAAGCAGGTCCTCAAGTACTGGCGCGACCTTCAACTGACCGAACAGCAACGGATGTACGAATCCGTCATGCACCGGGTTCTCCTCTCCGGTGACTTCCTGGAGGGGCCGCGTGCGTTCGCGGAGAAGCGCGAGGCATCATTCGCGAAGGGCTGGCCCGATCCCTTCTCCGCCCGTTGAGGAACCGGCCCCGGGCTCAGCGGACGGTCCCCTGAGCCCCCTGCCCGAGGAAGCCCGCCAGAACATAGGCGGTCAGTTCGTCGAGGAGCCGGCCTTCGTCATGGTCGGCGTCCAGTCCGAGAAAACGCTCGTCCAGCACTACGGCCGAGAACACCATGCCGAAGGTGAGGCGTACGTAGAGGCGGAAGGCGGCCGGGTCCTGGCCGTGCTCGGTCAGCCCCGTGACCACCGTCTGCTCCAGAGCAGGGAACAGGTGGTCGAGGGGGCTCTCCGGCATCGGCGCCGGGCTGTGCGAGTACAGCGTCACCAGGCTCAGCAGCTCGCGTCGGTTCGTCCGCAGGAAGCGGAAGAGCATGGTGACGTAGTCCCGGGTCAGCTGCTCGTCGCTCAGTCCCCGTTCGACGCGCTGCTGGAACTCCTCCACGAACTCGGCCACCAGCTGGGAGAAGGGCTGGAACACCGCCTGCTCGAACAGCTCTTCCTTCGTGCGGAAGTGGCGGTACATCATCTGCTCGGTGGCCTGGGCACGCTCAGCGATCTCACGGGTGCGAGCACCCTCGTAGCCGCGCTCGCCGAAGACCTCGCGCGCGGCCCTCAGGAGATCACAGCGAACGGCCTCCGTACTGCGCCGTGTCCGGCCGTGACCACGGGAACGGGCACCGGTTGAGTTGTCACTGGTCATGGGCTCCCCATGGTAGCCGCCACGGCCCGGGCGGGCAGGACAGGACCGGGCCGCGGCGGCGGTCAGGGGGTCAGGCCGTCGTGATCTCCGCAAGGAGATCGCCGACCTTGTAGGTGGTCTCGACCTCGCCGATCAGACGGATCGTGCCCGCGACGGTGGACTCGACCTCGTTCTCGACCTTGTCGGTGGCCAGTATGTAGATCGGCTGTCCCTCCTCGACGGTGTCCCCGTCCTCGACCAGCCACTCCAGCAGCTCGCCCTCCTCCATCGTGAGACCGAGCTTGGGGAGCCTGACGACGACGACCTCGCTCATGCAACCGACTTCCTGATCGCGCTCTCCACATCGGAGATCTTGTAGAGGTACTCCTGCTCCAGGGGCCTGGAGAACGGCACCGGGGTGTTGGCTGAGGTCACCCGCACCACCGGCGAGGCGAGTTGGCCGTGCAGTTCCTCGCTGATCCGTGCCGACACCTCGGCACCCACCCCGAACTGGCCGACCGCCTCGTGGACGATGACGGCGCGTCGGGTCTTCGCCACCGACTCCAGGACCGTCCGCTCGTCCAGCGGCGAGATCGTGCGCAGGTCGACGACCTCCGCCTCGATCCCCTCGCCGGCCAGCTTCCCGGCCAGCTCCAGCACCTCGCCCACCGGCCGGCCGTAGGTGATGACGGAGACGTCCGAGCCGGGGCGGGCGATGTGCGCCTTGCCCAGCGGGATCCGCAGCCCCTCCGCGGGCGGCGCGCCCTTCGTCCAGTAGAGCTGGGTGTGCTCGACGAACACGCAGGGGTCGTCGTCGAAGACACAGGACAGCAGCAGCCCCTTGGCCTCTGCCGGGGAGGAGGGCACGACCACCTTCAGGCCGGGGACGTGTGCGAGCCAGGCCTCCAGCATGTCGGAGTGCTGGCCGCCGGTGCCGCCGCCGGCGCCGGTCGCGGTACGGACGGTCAGCGGGACACCGGTGACCCCGCCGGACATGAACCGGAGCTTGGCCGCGTGGTTGACCAGCTGGTCCAGGCCGAGGGTGATGAAGTTCATCAGCATGATCTCGGCGACCGGGCGCATCCCCGCCACGGCCGCGCCGACCGCGGTGCCCACAATGGCCTGCTCGGAGATGGGCGTGGACCGCACCCGGTCGGTGCCGTACTTGCCGGCCAGCCCCGCCGTCACCTTGAACGTGCCGCCGCCCTCCCGGTCGGCGACATCCTCGCCGAGCAGGAACACGGACTCGTCGGCGGCCATCGCCTCGTCCAGGGCCATGGTGCAGCCCTGCTGGAACGAGATCTTCCCGCTCCGCTTCCTGCGCTCGGTCATGCGGGCACCTCCTCGCGGTAGACGTCGAGGCGCAGTTCGTCCGCGCCGGGGTAGGGGCTCTCGGTGGCGAAGGCGATCGCGCGGTCGACCTCGTCGGCGATCTGCGCCTCCAGCGCGCTCAGCTGGTCCTCGTCGGCCAGGCCGCGGGACAACAGAGTGGCGCGCAGTGCGGGTACGGGGTCCGCGGCGAGCGCCGCGTCGAACTCGGCACGGTCCATGTAGGAGCCGGGATCGCCGAAGTAGTGACCCATGAAGCGGTAGGTCTCGGCCTCCACGAGTGTGGGTCCTTCGCCCGCGCGTGCCCGCAGCACCGCCTGGGTGAACGCGGAGAGGGCCGCCTCGGGGTCGTTCCCGTCCACGGTCACACCGGGCATCCCGTAGCCGGCCGCCCGGTCGGCGATGTGTCCGACGCTGGTGCCGTTGGCGTAGGCGGTGGCCTCGGCGTACCGGTTGTTCTGGCACAGGAAGACCACGGGCAGTTTCCACAGCGAGGCCAGGTTGAGCGCCTCGTGGAAGGCGCCGATGTTGCTCGCGCCGTCACCGAAGCAGACGACGGTGACCCGGTCCTCCCCGCGCATCTGGGAGGCGGTGGCGAGGCCCACCGCGATCGGCAGCCCGCTGCCGACGATGCCGGTGGTCACCATCACGCCTGTGTCCGGGTGGGTGACGTGCATGGGGCCGCCCTTGCCCTTGCAGGTGCCGGTGGCCTTGCCGAAAATCTCCGCGAACAGCAGGTCCAGCGGCATGCCCTTGGCGATCTGGTCGTGGATCCCGCGGTAGGTGGTGACCAGGTAGTCGTCGGTGCGCAGTGTGCTGTGCGCCATGGCAGCCGCGACGATCTCCTGACCGCGCGGCGAGTAGTAGGCCGCGGCGAGTTCACCGGAGGTGAGCAGGCCGCGCAGCCGCTCGTCGCTGCGGTGCACGAGGGCCGCGGTGCGGTAGACGCGGACCAGTGGATGGTCCGCGGCAGGGGTCGGCTCAGGCAACGGAATCGCTCCTACGAGAGTTGTCGATCATGTGGTGGGCGGCCAGCCAGCCGAAGACGAAGGACGCCGCGATGCTGGCACCGGCCGCCGGGTAGGTACGGCCCATGACGGAGGCGGTGCAGTTGCCGGTGGCGTACAGGCCGGGCATGGCCTCGCCGTTCTCCCCGATGACCCGGCCGTGTTCGTCCGTCAGGAGCCCGCCCGAGGTGCCGACGTCGCCCGGGTACATGGCGACGGCGTAGAACGGGGCCTTGGACACCGGGGCCACGCAGGGGTTGGGGCGGACGGTGGGATCGCCGTAGTAGCGGTCGTACGCCCGCTCGCCCTTGTGGAACTCCGGGTCCTTGCCCTGCTCGGCCGAGGCGTTGTAGCGGTCCACCGTGTCACGGAGTCCGGCCGGATCGATCCCGCACTGCTCCGCCAGGCCCTCGACGGTGTCGGACTTCTTCATGTAGCCCGAGGTGAGCCACTCGCGCGGGGTGAATCCGCCGGGCACGGTCCCCCACAGGTAGCGCCGGCGGAAGCGCGCGTCCATGACGAACCAGCTGGGGACCGCGGTGGTCTCGCGGTGGCGGGCGTACATGGCCTGGCCGACCTCCATGTAGGAGGCGGCTTCGTTGACGTACCGCGCGCCGTTCGAGTCGACCAATATGGAGTGCGGCTTGGAACGCTCGTAGACCGCGAACTGCGGTGTGCCGTCCGGCAGGACCGAGGAGGGGATCCACCAGGCCTCCTCCATCAGGTCCACCGCGGCACCGTGCCGCATGGCGGCCTCGATCACCTCTCCGGTGTCGCCCTCGTTGGCGGAGGTCCAGGCGGTGGAGGCGGGCGCGGGGCCGTACTTGTCGCGCATGGCCTGGTTGTGGGCGAAGCCGCCGGAGTTCAGCAGCACACCCGCCCGGGCCCGGACCCGGACCGTACGCCCGTCCCGCTCGGCCACCACGCCCAGCACGCGGCCGTCCTCGACGACCAGGTCCACCACGCGGGTGCCGGTCCAGATCGGCACCTCGGCGCGCAGGGCCGCCAGCAGCATCCAGCCCTGCAGCGCCGAGCCGGTCCCCCGCATCTCACGGCGGGTCAGTTTCGCCTTGGTCATACGGGCGGCCACCTTCGCCACCGTGGCCACCGAGTGCGCGGTGCGCGGGGCCAGCGACAGGGGCGAGACATCACTGGTGGTCAGGGGCAGCGGGGGGAGGTCGGCGCGGGCCCGGAACTTCTGCCGCCAGGGGCCGAGCCGGCGCAGGTCGAGGATCTCGGTCTCCAACGAACGGCCGCGCGCCTTGCCGCCGGGAAGTTCGTCGTAGTAGTCGGAGTAGCCCTCGCAGTGCCGGAAGGGCACCCCCTGTTCCATCAGGAAGTCGGTCATCGGCTCGACGGCGTTCAGGAACGCCTCGACCCGTTCGGGCGAGGTGGAGGGGCCGACGTCGCCGACCGAGGCGGCGAAGTACTGGCGTGCCTCCTCGGGGCTGTCCTCGACTCCTGCCGCCCGGGAGACCTGGTTGTTCGGCAGCCACAGCACGCCGCCGGACATCGCGGTGGACCCCCCGACCACCTCGGTCTTCTCCAGCACCAGGGGTTCAAGGCCGCCCTGGCGGGCGACCAGGGCCGCCGCCAGGGACCCGCCGCCGCTGCCGACCACCACCAGGTCGGCGACCGAGTCCCAGCCGGCCTCGGCTTTCTCCGTGGGCTGTCCGGTCACCGTGCCGCTCCCTTCGTGCCGGCGCCCTCGGCGTCCCGGTAGTACTCCTCGTGCAGCACCCGGTGGAAGTTGCTGATCGCCATCTCCTGGCGGGGGCTCGGCCGGGCGCCCGGGAAACCACGGGACTTCATGCCCTGTTGCACCGCGTCGAGGTTCTCGAAGTCCTGCTCCAGGATCCGGCCCCAGCCGTCGTGCTCACGCCAGTCGGGGTAGAACTCCCGCTTGAGCTCGGGCTCCGCGCCGGGCGCGTACCGGACCAGCGACCAGATGTCGAAGACGCAGCTGTCGGGGTCGTCCCCGTTCGGCCGGGCGCGGTACCACAGCGCGCCGTCCGGGTAGGGCAGGAAGACCAGGTTGGGGAAGATGTGCCAGTCCTGGCCGGCCCGGATCAGGTTCTCGGCGGTCAGCTTGGGCCAGCCTGAGCCGTCCTTCTCCGCCTCCTGCGCGGCGAACTCCATCAGCGCCCCGAGCACCCGGGCCGGGTCCGCGCCGTCGGTCTCGTCCAGTTCGGAGGTCAGCCGGTGTGCGGCCGTGAGGTCGCGGGGCGTCCAGATCGCCTTGAGCTGTTCCTCCATCAGCTCGACGAAGCTGATGACGCCCGGGCGCAGATCCTTCGGGAAGGGCTGACCGAGCCGCCTCGAGGGGGCACCCAGCGGCCAGTTGTCCTCGGCCCCGGTGAAGGTCGAGTGCCTGCCGAAACGGCCGCTGTCGGTCAGGTCGTCGTTGACGCGCAGCAGTTGGGGATGCGTGGTCTGGACGTGGTAGCCCTCGTTGAACGCCTCCAGGGCGGTCTTCCAGTTGGCGGGCAGGATCACGGACTTGTACCAGCGGAAGCGGAACTTCTCGAACTCGAAGGCGTCGAAGACCTCCGGCAGCGGGGCGAGGTAGTCCCGCAGAGGTTCGGCGTCCGGATTCATGGTGATGAAGACGTAGCCGCCCCAGGTGTCGACGCGGGGCTCCTTGAGGCGCAGGTCCTCGTCGCTGATCCGGTCGCCCCAGTCCTCGCGGTCGACGACCTCACGTACCGTGCCGTCCAGGTTCCAGCGCCAGCCGTGGTACCGGCAGAAGAAGTTGTGCGCGGTACCACACCCCTCGGTGAGGCGCCTGCCCCGGTGCTGGCAGGCGTTGTAGTACGCCTTGATCGTGCCGTCGGTCAGCCGGATCACGATGATCGAGTCATCGGCGATGTCGAAGGTGAGGAAGTTCCCGGCCTTCGGGATCTCCTCCTCCCGGCAGGCCACCTGCCAGACGTCCGGCCAGAGGCGTTCCTTCTCGATCCGCACGTAGTGCGGATCGATGTAGTCGCCCTTGGGGACGAAGTCCTCGCGCACCGGGGAGTGCGGGGAGAAGGGAGGTCGGTCGGGCTCTTCGTACGTCTGCTGTCCCTGACGGACAGGTATGCCGGCTGTGGTCACGGCGATGTTCCTTTCACGGCTCACTGCACACTAAGAGAGTGTCCGCTCTCTCCATAGAGAGTGAACACTCTCTAGTGGCCGCGTCAAGACGTATGCGCGCACGAACACGACACGATCGACTCGGGTTGCCAAGCGGCGGGACCCTCCCTAGGGTGAGCCAATCGGCGGGGCCCTCCGGTTGGCCACGCGCACCGCTCGGCCGTGCCCGCACGAGCGTGGATGGCGCGCCCTCAGGCCCCGACGCCTGCTCACCCCACCCCGAAGGAGCAGAACCGATGGTTGATGTGCCGGTCGCCGGCCAGGACCTCAGCGCCCTCAAACGGTCCATCGGACGCTACGGCGTCTGGAGCCTGGCCCTGCGGCTGACGGATCCGGCGAAGCGCACGGAACTGGGCGATGCCGTCAAGGAGTTGGAGGAGGCCGGCTACGGCGCCCTCTGGATCGGCGGCAGTCCCTCCGTCCAGCAGGCCGCGGTGGTCGCCGAGGAAACCTCGCGCGTGACGGTGGGAACCAGCATCCTGAGCATCTGGGATCACCAGGCGTCCGCCGTGGCCGAGCAGTTCGCCTCGCTGGACAGCGCCCACCCCGGGCGTTTCCTGCTCGGTCTGGGAGTGAGTCACGCCAAGATCGACGACCGCTACCACCGCCCGTATGCGGCGATGGTCGACTATCTCGACGCCCTCGACTCCGGCGGCCCGCCCGCCGGTCGCCGGGTGCTGGCGGCCCTCGGACCGAAGATGCTGAAACTCGCCCGCGACCGGTCGCTCGGCTCGCTCCCCTACCTCTCCACGCCGGAACACACTGCGCAGGCGCGCGAGGCACTGGGCGACGGCCCGTTGCTCGCACCCGAGGTGCGCGTCCTCCTGGAGACCGATCCCGGCCGGGCCCGCACCATCGGCCGCATGAACGTGCCCACCACGAGCCTGCCGAACTACACCAACAATTTCCTGCGGTCGGGATTCACCGAGGAGGACCTGGCGAACGGTGGGAGCGACCGCCTCATCGACGCGGTCGTCGCCTGGGGCGACGAGGAACGCATCAAGAAGCGGCTGGACGAATTCTTCGCCGCGGGCGCGGACCACGTCGCCGTGCAGGTGATCAGCGAGGAACCGGTCACACCGCGCTCCCTGGCGGAGGGACAGCCGATCAGTCCCCGGATGCGCGAAGGCTGGCGGCGGCTCGCGGACGCCCTGCTGACGTAGTCGCGCGCAGCATGACCGGGGGCTCGCAGCGGTGCCTGCTGCGAGCCCCCCATTACCTTCTTGATCAGCCCCGCAATGGGGTTCCCGGCCTCCGGGACGGCATGACTGCTCCCCCCTGTTGATCATGATCTGGGGGGTGGT
>NZ_JBEZLQ010000055.1:0-26380 GCF_040652235.1 Streptomyces sp. NPDC048277 | reverse complement strand
CCACCAGACCCGGCAGGGCCGCCACGAAGCTGAGGACGCCGTAGACGACGGCGGTGGCGAGCCCGGTGTCCGCGCCGAGACCGGCCGCGGCGAACACCCAGGCGGTGACGCCCTCGCGGGGACCCCAGCCGCCGATGTTCAGTGCGGCAGGGCCGCGGTCGGCACGGTGCTTCGTGTACTGCCGCGGTCTGTCCGGCCGGTTTGGTGCTAGCACTTCGACGGCGATCTCGGGGACGCCGTAGGTGCCGCCCAAGTTCCGGTGAACCGTGCATGTCAGAGCGGTGAGCTTGGCCTCGGCCGTTTGGCGGGTGGCCTTGCAGGCACAACTGAACCACCCCGCTTCCCCCGCCGTTGAGAGCGGTACGGGACACCTAGGGGTGCTCGGGGCTGTGAACGCCGAGGCCCGCGTTGGCCAGTCGTGTGCGAGTGGATCGGTGATCACGACAGCGCTCCGAGCGTGATGTATGGGATCAGAAGAAGAAAGGTCGGGATAAATATGGGAAATCCTTTCGAGAGCATAGAAGGCGCTTATCTTGTGCTTGTCAATGACGAGGGTCAGCATTCATTGTGGCCGGTATATATCGATGTTCCGAAAGGATGGCACCTTGTCTTCGGCGAAGCCGGCCGAGACGAATGTTTGGCTTATGTCGAAGAAAACTGGACGGACATGAGGCCGAAGAGTCTTTCAGACGCGTGAATCGTCGTCACATGAACACCCGTTGAGCCTCTCGCGGCGCGGGATGGGGCAGGGCGAGTGCCCTGGCCGGTTTATGTCTGAGAGAATTTGATTTCAAGATGCGCGGTTGCATGCAGAGCAAGGGTTCGGTATGACTGAGATGCGAAACGGCCACTGGGATCTGTTGGGCGGGCAGGCGGAGATGTGGTATGCCCAGCAATTGGATCCCGGGAACCCCATATTCAATATCGTTGAGTATCTTGACATTCGGGGTCCGCTGGATGTCGGCGTCTTCGAGACCTCGCTCCGTCACGTTCTGAATGAGATCGACTTCTACCACACACGCTTCACGCAGGACGGCGAGAATCTTCGGCAGTACCTGAGTGACCGTGCCGGATGGCCTCTGCGCTTCATCGACCTGGCGCGTCGCGAAGATGCGGAATCTGCTGCCCAGGAATGGATGAGGTCGGACATGCGAAATGCATTCGCCCTGGCTGATTCCCCCCTCTTTTTGCAGGCGCTCATTCGGGTCGGAGAGGAAAGGTACTTCTGGTACCAACGGGTTCATCATGCGATTGTTGACGGATTCAGTGGACCGATCGTCGCTGCCCGGTTCGCCGAGGTCTATGGTTCCCTGGCTGCCGGTGGGATGTACGAGCCGAAAACATTCCAGTCCATCGAAAAGCTGATCTCCGACGAGTCCGCCTATCGCGGATCGGAAGGCTTCGTGAGGGACCGGGAGTACTGGACCAGGACACTCGCGGATCGGCCGGAGGCGACGAGTCTGAGTGCGGAGCCGTTTTCGTCCGGCTTGCCCTCCGCCTTCATCCGGCATTTCGAAGGGGTGACTCCTGAGACGGCCCTCGAACTGCGCCGTACTGCCAGGAGGATGCGGACAAGCCTCGCCGGTCTCGTGGTCTCCGCGGCCGTCGCCGCGCTCCACAAGGCGACGGGCTCCCAGGATGTCATTGTCGGCCTGTCCGCCTCGGCTCGAATCGGGAAGGAGCAGCGCAGCATCCCGGGCATGATGGCCAACATTTTGCCCATTCGTGTAGCGGTGCGCCCCGATATGTCGCTGAGTGAGCTTGTCCGGCTGACATCACAGGCCGTCAGGGAAGGCCTGCGGCATCAGCGTTACCGCTATGCGGACATCCGTCGCGACCTTCGAATCCCGAACCAAGAGCCTCTGTTCGGTCTCGTAGTGAATGTCATGTCCTTCGAGGAGGAATTTGAACTCGGCGGCATGGCCAGCACGACCCACACGTTGGCGAACGGCCCGATCGAGGACGTGCTGGTGTCCGTGTACAACCGATCCATGGATGATGACCTGAAGATAGCCTTCAGTGCGAATCCGGAACGCTACAGTGCGGAAAAGAACCGGCAGAACGCCGTCCATTTCGGCCGGATCATCGAGCAGTTCGTGAAACTCCCTCCCGCATCATCGATTTCCAGCCTGGAGATCCTCTCGGAGGATGAGCGTCATCGGGTGTTGGTCGGGTGGAATGACACGGCGTGGGATGTGCCTCCGGTCGCTGTTCCGTGGTTGTTCGAGTGTCAGGTGGTGCGGTGTCCGGATGCGCTCGCGGTGGTGTATGAGGATGAGGTTCTGTCGTATGGGGAGTTGAATGTCCGTGCTAACCGGTTGGCGCGGTTGTTGATCGAGCGGGGGGTGGGGCCGGAGTCGTTGGTTGCTTTGGCGGTGCCTCGGTCGGCGGACTTTGTCGTGGCGGTTCTCGCGGTGCTCAAGGCGGGCGGGGCTTATGTTCCGGTGGATCTGGGGTATCCGGTTGAACGTATTGCCTACATGCTGGGGGATGCCCGGCCGGCGGTGGTGGTGACCACGGTGGCCGGCCGGGAGGGTCTGCCGGACATGGGCTTGGCTGATCGTGTGCTGGTGCTGGACGATCCGCTGACGGTCAAGGCGTTGGCGGTCAGTGGCGAGGGTGATGTCAGTGATGCTGAGCGTCTGGTGCCGCTGCGCGTCGAGCATCCGGCGTATGTGATCTACACATCGGGTTCCACCGGCAGGCCCAAGGGCGTGGTGGGCACCCATCGCGGCGTCGTGAACCGGCTGATGTGGATGCAGGACGAGTACGGACTGGGCCCGGATGATCGCGTGCTGCACAAGACACCATCTGCGTTCGACGTGTCGGTGTGGGAGCTGATCAGCCCTCTGCTGGTGGGCGCCGTGATGGTCGTGGCCCGGCCGGACGGACACAAGGACCCGGCCTACCTGGCCGGGCTGATCCAGACCCAACGGGTCACCACCACTCACTTCGTACCGTCCATGCTGCAGACCTTCCTCGACGAACCCACCGCCGCCGCCTGCACCACCCTGCGCCGGGTGATCTGCAGCGGTGAGGCACTGCCCGGCGAACTGGCGACTCGCTTCCAGCGCATGCTGGACGCCCGGCTGGACAATCTCTACGGCCCCACCGAGGCGTCCGTGGACGTCACCTTCGCGACCGACGCGCCCGCTTCACAGTCCGCCGCCGGAGTGGTGCCGATAGGCCGACCGGTCTGGAACACGCAGGTGTTCGTGCTGGACACGGGCTTGCGGCCGGTGCCGGTGGGCGTCGCGGGTGAGCTGTATCTGGCGGGAGACCAACTGGCCCGGGGATACCTGGGACGTGCGGGGCTGACCGCGGAGCGGTTCGTGGCATGTCCGTTCGGTGTGCGGGGTGGGCGGATGTATCGCACGGGTGATGTGGTGCGTTGGCGTGGGGACGGGCAGTTGGAGTTCGTCGGGCGGGCTGATGACCAGGTCAAGATCCGGGGTTTCCGGGTCGAGCTGGGTGAGGTGGAGAGCGCTCTGGGCGGTCTGTCGCTGGTCGGCCGGGGTGCTGTCGCGGTTCGTGACGACGGTCCGGGTGGTTTTCGGCAGTTGGTCGGGTATGTCGTCCCGGCTGCCGGGGTGGGCGGGGAGGGTGCGGATGTGGCCGCCGAGGTACGGGCCGGTCTGTCGGCGGTGCTGCCCGACTACATGGTGCCTGCGGTTGTCGTCGTGCTGGACGCGCTGCCGTTGACGCCGAGTGGGAAGCTCGACCGGCGGGCGCTTCCCGCTCCGGACTTCGCCGCTGTCGCGCGTGGCCGTGCGCCGTCCGCTCCTCGGGAGGAGGTGCTGTGCGCGTTGTTCGCGGAGGTGCTGGGGCTGGAACAGGTCACCGTGGACGACAGCTTCTTCGAGCTGGGGGGCCATTCACTGCTCGCCACCCGGCTGATCTCCCGGATCCGCGCCGTCCTCGACACCGAGATCAGCATCCGCACCCTGTTCGAGCACCCCACCGTCGCAACCCTGTCAGAACGCCTGGTCGGCACGCACACGCGGCGACGCCCGGCGCTGACGGCCGGGGCACGGCCGGATGCGGTGCCACTGTCGTTCGCGCAGCGGCGGCTGTGGTTCCTGACCGAGTTGGAAGGACCGAGTGCGTCCTACCACATGCCACTGGCGCTGCGGCTGACAGGCGTACTGGACACGGCGGCGCTGGAAGCGGCCCTGGACGACGTCGTACTCCGGCACGAGGCATTGCGGACGGTGTTCCCGGCGGTGGACGGCAATCCGCGCCAGGAGGTCCTCGACGGGGAACAGGCCAGGGTGCCGCTGACGACCACCCGGGTGACCGAGGAAGAGCTTGAGGAAACGCTGCTGGCGGCGGCCATGGCACCGTTCGACCTGGAACGCGATCTGCCGCTGCGCGCCCGCCTGTTCCGCATGGATGACCGCGAGCACGTGCTGCTGGTGGTCGTCCACCACATCGCCTGTGACGGATGGTCGATCGCACCGTTGGCGCGGGACCTGTCGATGGCCTACGCGGCTCGCTGCGCGGGTGGGCGGCCGGAGTGGGCACCACTGCCGGTGCAGTACGCGGACTACACCCTGTGGCAGCGCGAGCTGCTGGGGGACGAGGACGATCCTGCGGGCCTCCTGAACGAACAGCTCGGCTTCTGGCGGCAGGCGCTCAAGGACGCACCGCAGGAACTGGCTCTGCCGTACGACCGGTCACGCCCGCCGATCCCCACACACCGTGGCGGCACGGTCGAGCTGCGTGTGCCCGGCGAGATCCACCAGGCTCTGGCGGCTCTGGCCGATGAGAGCGGCGCCAGCGTGTTCATGGTGTTGCAGGCGTGTGTGGCGGCTTTGCTGTCCAAGCTGGGCGCCGGCAGCGACGTGCCGATCGGCTCCCCTGTGGCCGGGCGCACCGACGAGGTACTCGACGAACTCGTCGGCTTCTTTCTGAACACCCTGGTACTGCGTACCGATCTGTCGGGAGATCCCGACTTCGCCGAACTGGTCCGCCGAGTCCGTGAGACGGACCTGGCCGCGTTCGCCCACCAGGACGTGCCCTTCGAGCGACTGGTCGAAGACCTCAACCCGGTCCGCTCCACGGCTCGTCACCCGCTCTTCCAGGTCATGCTCACCCTGCAGAACACCGCCAGTGCGGTATACGGATTCCATGGGCTGGAAACCGAGCCACTGCCCCGGCAGGGATCGCTGGCGAAGTTCGATCTCGATCTCCAGTTCACCGAGCGGACCGACACCGCGGGGCGTCCGGCAGGGCTGGACGGGGAGATCACCTACGCGGCCGACTTGTTCGACCGCTGTACCGTCGAGCGGCTCGGGCAGTGCTTCCTGCGTCTGCTGGAACAGGTGAGGGCCGATCCGCACACGCCGTTGTCACGCCTCGACGTCCTGTCGGAGGATGAGCGTCGTCGGGTGTTGGTCGGGTGGAATGACACGGCGTGGGATGTGCCTCCGGTCGCTGTTCCGTGGTTGTTCGAGTGTCAGGTGGTGCGGTGTCCGGATGCGCTCGCGGTGGTGTATGAGGATGAGGTTCTGTCGTATGGGGAGTTGAATGTCCGTGCTAATCGGTTGGCGCGGTTGTTGATCGAGCGGGGGGTGGGGCCGGAGTCGTTGGTTGCTTTGGCGGTGCCTCGGTCGGCGGACTTTGTCGTGGCGGTTCTCGCGGTGCTCAAGGCGGGCGGGGCTTATGTTCCGGTGGATCTGGGGTATCCGGTTGAACGTGTTGCTTACATGCTGGGGGATGCCCGGCCGGCGGTGGTGGTCACCACGGCGGCCGGCCGGGAGGGTCTGCCGGACATGGGCCTGGCCGAGCGTGTGCTGGTGCTGGACGATCCGCTGACGGTCAAGGCGTTGGCGGTCAGTGGCGAGGGTGATGTCAGTGATGCTGAGCGTCTGGTGCCGCTGCGCGTCGAGCATCCGGCGTATGTGATCTACACATCGGGTTCCACCGGCAGGCCCAAGGGCGTGGTGGGCACCCATCGCGGCGTCGTGAACCGGCTGATGTGGTTCGGCCGAGCCTTCCCCTACCAACCGGCGGAGCGGGTGCTCGCGAAGAGCGCGCTGAGTTTCGCCGACGGCGTCACGGAACCCCTGGGCGCACTCGTGCACGGGGCCGTGGTGGTGATGGCCAACGCGGAACAGGCGCGGGATCCCCGGGAGATGGCACGTCTGGCCCGGCGCTATCGGGCCGGCCGGATCACGGCGGCGCCGGGGCTGCTGGCCAGCCTGCTGGAACTGGAGGAGGATGAGCTGCCCTCCTGCATCCGGCTCTGGATGAACAGCGGCGAAGCGCTGCCGCCGGCCACGGTCCGCCGGTTCGGAGAAGTGCTGCCCGAAGCCCAGCTGGCCAACCTCTACGGTGCCACCGAGATCTGCTTCGACAGCGTCTTCGAGACGCGCTCGACCAGCGACGCGTCGATCGGCCGGCTCGTCGACAACACCCGTGCCTACGTTCTGGACGCCGACCTGCGACCGGTGCCAGTCGGTGTCCAAGGTGAGCTCTACCTTGCCGGAACCGGCGTGACCCGCGGCTACCTCGGCCAACCCGGCCTCACCGCACAGCGCTATGTCGCCGACCCGTTCGGTGTGCGGGGTGGGCGGATGTATCGCACGGGTGATGTGGTGCGTTGGCGTGGGGACGGGCAGTTGGAGTTCGTCGGGCGGGCTGATGACCAGGTCAAGATCCGGGGTTTCCGGGTCGAGCTCGGTGAGGTGGAGAGCGCTCTGGGCGGTCTGTCGCTGGTCGGTCGGTGTGCTGTCGCGGTTCGTGACGACGGTCCGGGTGGTTTTCGGCAGTTGGTGGGGTATGTCGTTCCGGCTGTCGGGGTGGGCGGGGAGGGTGCGGATGTGGCCGCCGAGGTGCGGGCGGGTCTGTCGGCGGTGCTGCCCGACTACATGGTGCCTGCGGTTGTCGTTGTGTTGGACGCGCTGCCGTTGACGCCGAGTGGGAAGCTCGACCGGCGGGCGCTTCCCGCTCCGGATTTCGCCGCTGTCGCGCGTGGCCGTGCGCCGTCCGCTCCTCGGGAGGAGGTGCTGTGCGCGTTGTTCGCGGAGGTGCTGGGGCTGGAACAGGTCACCGTGGACGACAGCTTCTTCGAGCTGGGGGGCCATTCACTGCTCGCCAGCCGGCTGATCTCCCGGATCCGCGCCGTCCTCGACACCGAGATCAGCATCCGTACCCTGTTCGAGCACCCCACCGTCGCAACCCTCGCCCCACAACTCGACTCACCGGCCATCGCGGGTTCCTTCGACGTCCTTCTCCCCATCAGGACCAAGGGAGACAAGGAACCACTTTTCTGTGTCCATCCCGGCGGCGGGATCAGCTGGTCCTATGCCCCTCTCGCCGGCTTCCTCCCCGAAGACCGCCCGATCTACGCCCTCCAGGCAAGAGGGCTTGACGGGAAAGAAGACCTTCCCGGCAGCATGCGGGAAATGGTCGACGACTACATCGAGCACATTCGTGCGATCCAGCCAGACGGGCCGTACCACCTTCTCGGGTGGTCCTTCGGCGGCGTGGTGGCCCACCAGATCGCCGTCCAACTGCAAGGCGCCGGGGAGACCGTGGCCATGCTCGCTCTCCTGGACTCGTACCCGGCACGCGCCACAGCCGCCGCTGTCGACAACGAGCGCGGAAGCGACTCCGAGCAGGAAATCCTCGACGACATCAGCGAAGTCCTCGGGGTCGCGGTCGACTCCGGACAGGACGGCGAACCGGTTTCGGACGACCTGCTGAACGCTGTCCATCGCGAGCTGGGAATCTTCGACGGCATCACGCGCGCGATGGTCGGGAATATTCTCACCGTGCTGCGGAGTCATGTCCGCATCCTCGCCGAACATCGCCCCGGACGCTTCGAGGGAGAAGTCCAGTTCTTCACGGCCCAGAAGGACCGGAGTGGGGAATCGCCGACAGTGGCCGACTGGTCGCCTTATGTAGTAGGAGACATTCAGGAGACAGAGATTCCCTGTACCCATCTTGAAATGGGTCGTCCAGAATTCCTGGCCCAGATATCCGACAAGATTTCCCGTCGGCTGCCGCACATGAACGAGTGACTATCGGGAGTGCTGTGGCTGTCTCCGGCCCTGCCGGGGCGCCGCCACGAGTCGGACCGCACCTACATCGGCCAGACGGCCTGCCGGAGGTGAGCCGACGCTCGTCCAGCAGACCGTCAACCGGGCGCTGCCAAAAGCACGGGCCCCGGTCGAGCGTGGGCAATGCCCGTCTGCAGCCCAGCGGATCTTCCGCCAACTCCCGGCGGGCATCGGACAGATCACTCGGGGTGAGGCGAGAGTCGGCCCGGGGGAGCTTCCCAGTGCCGACATGTCCGGTACCGGGAGGCTCCGGACCCGAGGTGCCATGACCGCCGATGCGGGACTCGCTCCCTCCGGCCTGGCCTGTTACGGCACCCCTCCGTGAACTGGGCGAACCCCAGGCACGTGACTCACACCAGCTCCAGGAACAGCGGTGTGATGGAGCCGCGAGTGGTCCCTTCCGATGTCTCCTCGGTGGGCGATTGAACCGCTCACCGGGGCAATCCGTCGTGTCCTGTGTCGAAAGAGAGGTCGACCATGGCGGAATTCACCTCGGCTGGCAAACAGTCGACGAGGGACCACCCTGAACAGCTGGCGCTTCAACTCGTCCGTGCGGAATACGACCAAGCTCAGCGCCGGAGTCAGACTCTGGCGCGACGACTGGGCGACCTGGCGCGAGGTCTGGTCGGCGCGGAAGCGCGAAAGGCGCGGGAAGAGTCATCGCGAGATCCAGGCAGGAACGCACCCGACCTGGGCGATCAGAAGCCCGAGCGCGAGAGGGGAGCGCTGGAAAACGCGTGGCGCAACTTCGTGCGCCTCGCTCGAAGGATGTTCTCCAGGGGAAGGGCGGACGGGTCAACCGCCCCGTCCGCCAACCCCTGGCAGAGCCCCGGTAGGGCGGCGCACCAACAGCCGATGTCCATGCGGGATACCGGCCGGCAGGGGCAGGCTGGGGCAAGGTCGGCGTCTTCCGACCCCGTGGAACGCATCGTCCGGGAAATCAAGAGCCTGCCGGTGGAGCAACGCGTGGCCGTCGAAGCGGCGGTCCTGAGGCTGGTCCAGAAGGAGCTGGCCCAGAAGGACTCGGATATCGGTCGCCTATTCCGTGATTCTCCCGAGAGCATGCCTCACACCAAGAGCCTCGCGGATGCGGCGGTACGAAACCGCTGGAAGACCTGGCAGTTGCCGGACTTCAGTCAGACGAAGAGTACGGGGGAGACCAGGAACAGTGCCGCGGAGAGCGCTGTGGCGAAGGGCCCGGAGCGGAACCATGGCACCGAGATCGATGCCTCTGCTGGAAGCCAAGGCAAAGAGTCGCGTGACTACCGTGCTGTGTTGAAGGACTGGGAGGACCGCCGGGCGCAGCGCCCGGCCCTTGACGGTGACTCCCAGGTGAGTGCGGTGTCCTTTGCTGCTTCTCGTGACTCCCAGGTGAGTGCTGCGTCCACGGCGGCTTCCTTGCCACCCCTGGTCGGTGAGAGGGTAAACGTAACGGCGCTTTCTCCTCCCCCGTCGCACCACTACCCCACGGCCCCTCAGAGCGCTGCGTCCTCTTACCAGCGTCCCAAGCCAGCCCCGCAGCGGAGAGCCAGCCGTTGAAGTGACAGCTTCGAACAGGTCGCGTCAGCCGAAGTGCTGAACGGCGTCGCCTCCCCGTGGTCTGCGTATGCATTCTGGCCGGAGATGGCTGTGGGGCTCAAGACGGTGTGTCCTCTCGCTGATCACGGATCCACGGGGATCTCACCGGTCCGTCCAACACTGGTAGCCGGTCACCGGCGTGGACTGCGGACGCGTCAACGACGGCAGGTTGCCGTGAACCAGTTCGATGGCGGCGGCGTAGTGCTGCACACCCGACGCGCGCAGATCTCCGTGTCCGCGTGTGAATGCCGAAGCCAATCGTTTACCACTGTAGGAGCACCCCTTGCGCATCCTGCTCGTTGCCAGCGCGTTCAACAGCCTTACCCAGCGTGTCTACACCGTTCTACGGGCTCTCGGGCACGTGGTGGCGGTGGAACTGGCCCTCGGGGACGAGCCGGTCCGGGCCGCCGTGGAGCGTTTCCGGCCCGAACTGATCCTCGCGCCTATGCTGACCCGGGCGATACCCGAGGATGTCTGGAGTCGGTATCCCGTGTTCATCGTCCACCCAGGTCCCATGGGGGACCGCGGGCCTTCCTCCCTCGACTGGGCGATCCACGAGAATGCCGAGGTCTGGGGTGTGACCGTCCTGCAGGCTGTCGCGGAAATGGACGCCGGCCCGATCTGGGCCTCCGCGCCGTTCTCGGTCCGGCCCGGAGCCAAGAGTGAGTTGTACCGCGGTGAGGTCGCCGACGCGGCGGTCTCGGCCGTGCTCCTCGCCGTCGAGCGCTTCCAGAGCGGTTCGTTCGAGCCGGATCCTCTGGACTATTCCCGTCCCGAAATCAGTGGGCGGCTCCGTCCGTACCACACTCAGGATTACCGACGGATCGACTGGTCCGTCGACGACACCGCCACGGTGCTGCGCAAGCTCCGTTCGGGCGATTCACAGCCCGGCGTGCTCGACACCCTGGCGGGTCGCGAGTACTACCTTCACGGCGGGCATTCCGAGGACCGGCTGCGTGGCGCCCCGGGCCAGGTGATCGCGACACGTGACGGCGCGATCTGCCGGGCCACGGTCGACGGTGCTGTCTGGATCCTCCAACTCCGCCCCCGCCGTGCTCCAGGCGATCCGGCCACCTTCAAACTACCCGCCGTCGACGTGCTGGGTGACTTCCTTGCCGATGTGCCCGAGGTGCCGGTTTCGCCCGAGGAGGCGGGACGGCGGCAGACGTGGGCCGAGATCCGTTACCGGGAGGACGGCGCCGTCGGCTTCCTCGAATTCGCCTTTCCCAGCGGTGCGATGAGCACGCAGCAGTGCCGCAGACTGCTGACCGCCTATCGCGATGCGGCGGCGCGGCGGACAGCGGTGCTGGTCCTCGGCCCTGCGCGTGATTTCTTCTCCAACGGCATCCACCTCAACGTGATTGAGGCGGCCGCCGACCCGGCGGACGAGTCCTGGCAGAACATCAATGCCATGGACGACCTGGTGGAGGCCATTCTCACCACCACGGACAAGCTTGTGGTCTCCGCCCTCGCGGGGAACGCCGCGGCCGGCGGCGTGATGCTGGCGCTGGCGGCTGACGAGGTGTGGTGCAGGGCCTCGGTGGTGCTCAATCCGCACTACCGGCTCATGGGCCTTCACGGCTCCGAGTACTGGACGTACACCCTGCCTGCGCGGGTGGGCGCTGAGGAGGCACGTCGGCTCACCTCCGCCGCGCTGCCGGTTGGCGCCGACGAGGCCTTGGCCCTCCGCCTCGTCGACCGAGTGGTGGGCGGCAGTGCCAGTGAGTTCGGCACCTGGGTCGGTCGCGAGGCTGCCAGGCTGGCTGAATCGGTCAGTCTGGAGACGCGTCTCCTCGCGAAGAAAATACGGCGTGCCGGGGATGAGGCGGCCAAGCCCCTCGCGGCTTATCGTGAGGAGGAACTGGCCCGCATGCGGGTCAACTTCACCGACCCCGCGGAGCCGTACCACACGTTGCGGCGAAACTTTGTGTGCAAGGTCAGCCCGACCGCTACCCCGGAGCACCTGCGGGGCTGAACGGGAGGCGCCCGCCGCACCGACTGTCACGCCACGCGCCGGCGGGCGAAGCTGGTCCAGTGATCCACGGTCAAGGCGACGGTCCCCGATTCCGTCGCCTTGGTGGGATACCAGCACGTGTACCCGGTAAGCGCATGCGCGCGGCGGTGGCCGCGGACCTCGGGATCATCAGGCCGTGGATCCGCAGGGGGACACCGTTCAGTCCGTGCCTGAGCCGTCAGACGGCAGTGCGGGGAGTCCGGCCGAGGAGCCGATCGGCCGCGGGCCGAGAACCAGCGGCTGCCGAAGGCAGAGATCGCCGGCGAGTCCGAGCGAACGGACGTTGAAAGACAAGCCCAGACCCCGTCCTCCCAGCGTTGGCCTCTGGTGAACCGTGTTTGGTCCGCTCCCGTTGTAATGCTTGCCGCAGGAAGGACATATGGAATGCCGGGTTTGCACCCCAGGAGAAGCAAGAGCCCGATACCTGGTGTCGGCAAAAGGAGACCGAGCGCTTGGGGGGCCGTCGGCGTTGCATCGCGGCTCGCCGTTCGAGAGGCCGCGGCCGACCGGGTTCCGCCCCTGCCCGATGCCCGCATGGCATGTAAGTACCTGGACAGCAAAGGGAGCTATGTCCAGGGTAAGGCCCACTTCGAAGCCGGTCATTACCAGAGGCTCGTACTGGACGTGAGGCGCGGCGAGTTCTACTTCCACTGCGACGACTGGCGAATGCCACGCGGCCTGCACAAGAGTGATCGTTTCCCGCCGTCGAACGGTCTCTGGGCGCCGTTTCACTGGCTTCGTGTCGCCGACGTCCTGTCCTGGACGATCGACTCTCATCACACGTTCGAGCAGCGCCCGTACCTCACGCGCGAGGAGGGTAACGCGTTCGCCCGCGAGGTCGCTCCACTCGCCGAGTCCCTGCTGCGGAACCTGCAGCCCGTCCCTGGCACCGGTGTCTTCGACTGGAGTGCGGAATCGGCCAGCGCGGGCATGGACATCCAGGCCGCCTGCAGTCGCCATCGGCACCCGCCGCGGGGGCGACGCCCGGAGCTTGTGAACATGGCGGAGGCCGTGTCGGTCTGCCCCCAGTTGATTCAGGATCGATGGGCCAACCTCGATGACAAACACCTCAACGAGGAGGCTGAGGGCCTCAACCGGTTCGGTCTGCACAACAATCCAGCCATCACCGAGGCCCTTGGTATCGACCCCGACACCGATGGCGCCTCGCTCGTCGGCACCCGGGCATGGCTGTACGAATACCGCGTCACGGCCGCCGCGGGCCGCCCGATGCAGAGCGCCGCATCCTTCTTCCCCACACACCCGGAACTCGTCACCGCGGAGACCACGACCGCCGAGTTGTGGGCCATGCCGGCCAAGGCCCGAGCGGCCGCCGAGGCGGAGGGAATCGTCCTGCTCGGCGATACCGAGCACGCGGCTGATGCCCGGCGCACGCAACTTCGCATGGAGGTCCTGGACGAACTGGCCACGCGCAGCGAGGTGCACTCAGAAGCCGAGGCCACTGTGAAGTCCCGCCGCTACGCTGTCTACGCCTACCTGTATCGCGCGCTCTCCTGGGAGGCCCGACACGGTGGCGAACCCGCTGTCAGCGACACACGCCTCGCCGAACTCGCGCGTCTCAACGACCGCATAGTGGCCCGGTTGCGCGCACAGCTCGACCAGGAAATCACCGAAGAGCGCGACCGTAGCCAAAGGTGGCATGAGTACGACAGAAAGTGATGCGTCCATCACCAGACGCCCCTACGAAACCGACCGGCATCAGAGATGTGTCCACATACTCCGCGTGGCGGCAGTGTGCGGCCGACTGTCACTGGCCTACCCCGAAGAACCAGAGATACGCACGCGGAAGATGCCGTCAGGGCATAGCCGGTCCCGGCCCAACCGACGGCGGTCTGCTGTTCCACCGCTTCTATCGAGCCGAAGCGGTAGGCGTTCAGGGTCCAGGTCTCGCTCAAGGTCGTGCACAACTGGTGGAGCAATTGGTCGACAGGCGGACGTGACGGCGGCCATGACAAGCGGTTCTGATCCACTCTCTGTGGAGCTGTGACTGAGCGTCACAATGTTCAGGGGGCACCGACGGAAGTCCTCTGCCAGGACTATTCCGCGGTTGGCACTCATCACTGCCCACGCTCGCAGAGATCATTTCCCGGCGTGGCCAGGATCCGCCTTGCAACCTCACCGAGAGGTTCCCCAGATGGCAGCCACGGTCAGCTCGCCGCCGATCGCATACAGGTACGCGGCCTGGCCCGCCGCTCGGTATCGAAGACGAAGAGCATTCGGATGCTCACCGTCCCACCGCCACGCGAACGCAGCTCCCGCATGTTCCGGTAGCGGCTCTTCTCGATCGCGCCGACCGTCGGGCGGCGGAGCGCCGGACGAGCCGGCGCCTCCTACCAGCGCGGGCTACATCGTGATGGCCGATCCGGAGGGAAACGAGTTCTGCTGGGACTGAAGGACGGGGAACTTCACGCCGGTGAGGTCTTCGGAGACGGTCCACAGCCGCTGCTGGACGGCTAGCTCGTACGACTCCGGGCTGGAGGTGACCAGCCGGGGGTGGCCCTTGACCTCGTTGCGCCCGCCGGGACCGTAGTACTGGCCGCCGAGCGCGCCGGGGTCGGTGGCGGCGCGCAGGGTCGGCAGCGCGCCCATCGCCGGCGTCTGGGTGATCAGCGGTGCGAGCCAGGTGAGCGGAAGCCGGAGGGCTGCGGGGGTGTTGCGGGCGAGCTCGGTGTTGGACATGCCGGGGTGCGCGGCCACCGCGACGGTGGTGCCGTGTGTGGCGAGCCGGCGCTGCAGCTCGTACGTGAACATCAGGTTGGCCAGCTTGGACTGACCATAGGCGGCGGCCCGGCTGTACGACCGCTCCCCCTGCAGGTCGTCGAAGTGGATCGCGGCCCGGATGCGGTGGCCGGTGCTGCTGACCGTCACCACGCGCGAGCCGGGCACCGGCAGCATCAGGTCCAGCAGCAGCCCGGTGAGCGCGAAGTGGCCGAGGTGGTTGGTGCCGAACTGCATCTCGAAGCCGTCGGCGGTGGTCTGCTTCGGGGTGTACATCACGCCGGCGTTGTTGATCAGCAGGTCGATCCGGTCGAGTCGGGACCGCAGCGCCGCCGCCGCGGTCCGGGCGGAGTCGAGCGAGGTCAGGTCCAGCGCCTGCACGGTCACGTCGCCGGTCATGCGGGCCGCGGCCTGCTCGCCCTTCTCGGCGTTGCGCACGGCGAGCACCACGGACGCCCCGCGCTCGGCGAGCGTCTTGGCGGTCTCGTACCCCAGTCCGGTGTTGGCCCCGGTCACCACGGCCACCCGTCCGCGCTGGTCCGGAATGTTTGCCGTCGTCCACTTCTCGCTCATGCCAGGCTCCCAACCAGCTAACGTACCGAAGGTATCTTGCATCGACGACGTTAAAGTAACTTGCGGTACGTTGTCAACGTACCGCAGGTACCTAAGTTAGGCTGGTGATCGTGACTTTCCAGCGGGCGCGAACCGAAGAGCAGCGGGAGATCCGCCGACGGGCGATCCTCGACACGGCGTCGGCGATGCTCGACGAGATGCCTGTGTCCGCGGTCACCCTGAACGAGCTCAGCCGCCGGGTAGGCCTGGCGAAGCCGAACGTGCTGCGCTACTTCGAGTCCCGCGAGGCGGTGCTGCTGGAACTGCTGGACCACTTCCTGCAGGAGTGGCTGACGGAACTGGCAGGCGAGTTGGCGGCCGGCATCGACGAAAATCTACCCATGGCCGAGCGAGCGGCAGCGGTGGCCGAGATCCTCAGTCGCTCGCTGTCCGGCCGAATGGTGCTGTGCGAGCTCTTCGGCGCACAGGGCAGCGTCCTGGAACACAACGTCTCCGTCGAGGTCGTAGCACGCTACAAGCGCGCCTCCCTGGACCGCCTGACAACCATGAACGCCCTGATCCGGAAGTACCTGCCGGAGCTGGGCGAGAACGCAACACTGTTCAGCCTGCAGACCATGGTCATGGCCGGCGCGCTGTCGGCGTACAGCACGCCCCCACCCAGCCTGCAGGCGGCCTACGAGGCCGAGCCCGACCTGGCACGCTTCCACCTGGATCTGAAGGACTACTTGAAGCAGGCCCTGACCGCAACCCTCCTGGGCGTGCTACCCCGCCGCCGACCAGCGTCGCACTGAACAGGCCGAAACCTCTGCATCTCTCGCGCTCGGACGGTGGAGAGGCCGGGGTGCCCAAGCTCGGGCCGCCGGCCCCGACCCCGGCACCCGACGCATCCGCGGCATCGCCGCCCAGACCCATCCGGCTGGCCTTTCAACTCGCCCACGCCAGCCGCCGCAAGATCGACCGCTGGCTCGCCGCCATCCCGCCCGACGGGCACCCACCCCGCCGACGGCCCACCCGTCGCCGACCGACGAGACCTCTCGGCAGCCAGACCCCCACGGGCCATGTCACCAGCCAGTGAGAGCTCACACAGACAGGAAAATCAAACCGCCGACAGTCCCGGCGCCCCCACGGCCGCGGGCCGACCAGACGCGCGCCCGCACCACCGAATCCCCCTGAGCCGTCACGGCAAACCCCACGACTGTCCTTTGACAGCCAAGTTAGTCCGGTGCGATGCCCTGAGCTGGGGCGACCAGGTTGGATGTCAAAGGACAGTTGTCGGTCGGGAGCAATGTGAGGGCCGCGGCTGGGCGGTTCAGCGCTGGCCGGAACCGCGTGCGTCACCTGTCACGGGCTTCCCTGCCCGCCAGGAGGCTGGCCAAGCGACGTCGTCGATCGCCAGCCACGGCGCGGCGGCGACGGCAGTCGGCGTGATCCCCGTAAACGCCGCAGTGGCCCGTTGATCCTTCGGTCGAACCAGTAGCAAGTCAGGCCGGGGCAGGTCAGACTGAACGCGGGGGTGCATACCGGGTAGTCCGGTACCAGTGGCGTGCCCCCGAACAGGGGGATCACCATGGCGGCACCCGTACCACCTGACGAGCTGACGATCCGGGCCTTCGAACTCGCCGGCGATGACGTCAAGGACTGCACATGGGCCTGGGAAGACCGCCATAGCCCAACGAAGAAGGCGATCAGAGCAGACTTCGGGAACGGGACCGTCCTGATCATCGACATCCACCCGGCGGTCAACCGTCAGCCGTGGACGTTCGGCGGTGCGTATATCCGCGACGTCCAGGGCAGCGAGGTGAACATCGACGCGGATACTTCGGCCGACGCCCGCGGCACGATCAGGGCGCACATCGACCAATGGTTCGGCAGTGAGATCGCCGCGGCAGCAGCGAACGTCAACTCGAACAGTCAGGCGTCGCAGTCGGCGAACTGGCGCGCGAAGCCCGACGGCAGCGGACAGAAGCCGATGAGCTGATGCCACGGTCGCGCATCCCGTGAGGTCGCTCTCGTCGGGATGCGCGACCGCCGCGCACGTGACCGCTCTCGCAGCGGGGGCATGCGGAGCACCCGCGAAGGGGCCATGGAACCCGATGCCCCAGGACAGCACCCCGGGTACGGCCGAACGCGCACAACTCCAACCGGAACACCGCTTCTCGCCGTGTGCTGGCCAAGGTCGGGTTCACCGGTGTGCTCACCCTGCGCGACTAGGTCCACTGTCAAAAAGCCGAAACGACTGGGTTCGTTGTCAAACACCTCGATTGGATGACAAAGGACAACGACCAAGCGGAAGGCTCGTCATCGTGATCACGATGAGGACCGTTCCGTCACTGCTCAGAACACCGATTCGTCGGTACTCCTTCAGTCTGCGTGGAGGATCTGCAGGCGGAGGAGGTCGAAGCCAGCGCGACCATATCCGTCCCTTTTGATCCCGGTGACGGCCTCGAAGTCCTGGCGGAGGCCGCGGGCCAGACTGGACAGGGAGGGGAAGCCGGTGGCCTTGGCCTGTTCGAGCCAGTCGGCGAGGTCTTGGCCTCGGCGCTCGGTCATCATCTCGGCGAAGGCGCGCACGCAGTCCGCAACACCGTCCAGTTCCGGGCAGCGGGCCAGCAGGTCCTTGAGTTGGAGCGTGCCGTTCTCGTCGAGGTGGTCCGGATGGCTGGTAAGGAGCCGCGTCGCCTGCCGGACGGTCAGTTCCTGGCCCACGGTGGGTGCGGTCTGACCGCTGGCACGCAGGGTCTGCAGGTGGCGGCGGACGGTGCGCTCACTGCCGCGATACCCCAGGGTGCGGATCTCCCCGCAGAGCCGGACAGCGTCCGTGTACCCCTCGTTCCAGCGTTGGTGCAGGAAGCCGAGGTAGGGCTGGACCCGGTTCCCGCGCTTGCCGGTGCCGACGGGCAGGTCCTCGGGGGCGGCCGCGTGCGCGTAGCGGCGGACCGTCTTGCGATCCAGGCCCAGCGCCTCGGCGATCGCGGATATCCCCACTCCCTTGCCGAACAGGGCATGGACTGCCGCGTGGCGCTCGCGGCGCTGGACGGCGCGCAGGCCCTCCAGCCCTGCCGGCACGGGAAGGTCTGTACCGCTGTCCTCCGCGTTGGGGGCCACCGACCCCGGAGCCTCGGTCGGCTCGGTCAGGCAGGCACGGTGCGCGAGGACACACTTCTCGACCGCCTCGCACAGGTTCTTCCAGATGTGAAACCGGTCCGCGACCTGGGTTGCGTCGGGGCAGGCGGTGCGCACGGCCTCGGCATACGCGCTGGCCCGGTCACGGCACACGATCTCCGCTCCGGGATGCGCGCGCAGCCATGCGGTGAGCGTCTCCGCGGTGCGGTCGGGCAGCACGTCCACGCGCTCGCCCGTCTCCATGTCCAGAATGATCGTTCCGTACACGTGGCCCTTCTTGAATGCGAAATCGTCGACACCCAGGACGCGGGGCGCGGTGCCGACCGGTTCGTCGGGGAGCTTCCGCAGCAGCCTGAGCAGCGAATTCGGGCTTGTCGGGATCGACAGGTGCGCGGCCAGCCGGGCCGCAGGACGCCCCGCGAGGGCCAGCGCGATCTTCTCCAGTGTCCGATGCAGCGAAGCCGTGCGCCGGGCGAACCGCTCGGTGAGCCCGTCGACCTGCTCGACGAAGGTCCGGCGATCACACTCCTGAGTTGGGCATATGAACCGGCGCACTAGCAGGTCGATCACAGTCCGGTGCCCGGACACCGCCACGTCGGCCAGGCGCCGCCGGTACCCACCGTGGACACGGCCCGACACCGTCCCACACCCCGGGCAGACGGCCAACCGCGTCGCGGTACGTGCCGAGAAGGTCATCACGCCGTCGTCCACCACGACCTCCTCCACCGTCACCGTCGACAGATGAGAGAAGGCGGCCCAGGGCACACTGCAGTCACACGAACACCCATCATTCCAGGCTCCTGTGACGCTCAGTCACAGCTCCACAGAGAGTGGATCAGAACCGAACGAAATGGCCGTTGACACGGACGCGAGGCGCTGGTGCCCCGGCCGTGCCGGCGCCAGGTGGGCGAACATCAGGTTCTCAATGCGGCCGGGCAGCGGGCGGGCGGGTATCTACGCTGGTGGGACGGCCGTTCCAGCGTCCGGATGAACGCACTGTCGGGCAGGACGCGGAGACGGTCCGTGGGTGGCGCGAAGTGACCTGGCCGGCGATCCCTGCGCGAGCCAGGGCCGAGGGCGCCGAGGTGCTCTTCGCCGCCCTGGTCGGCATCCGCACCTGGGGCGCCGGGGGATGCACAGCGGTCGTACGCAGATTCTCTCATCGCCGCCAACGCCGGCCACACATCGTCCGCGGCTACTTCGGCGGCCTGTACATCCGCTACAGCCCCGAATGGATCCCTTCGAGTTTCGAGTCAAATGTGTGTACATCTGACTGAAAAGCAGCTGGAGGATCAAGGTATCCCGGGCGTGTTCGCGGGATCTTGAACCGTTCGCGCCTCGGATCCGTTACAACTTCCCAGCTAGCGTGCATTTTTAGATACGAGAGGACACCTGACATGCCTACACCATCGAGTTCGCAGGAACAGTTCGATGCGTCCCACTCCGCCAGTTGGGGATCGGCACAGAATTTGGAGGCTGCCCTCCAGGAAGTGTCAACCGACTCCCAGCGCCCGAACACGGTGATCTTTCAGAACCAGGAAGGCGATGAATTCGCTGTCACCGCCGCAGGTGGAAATCCTCTCCGGGCAACCGTTTCTGTCAACGACGGAAACGGTAACTGGGTAACCCTCGACGGCATGAAAAAGGATCTGAAAAGGTGTGGCGATTTCGTCCAGAAATATCGTCCGGAGATCACGGCCCTCGCCAAGGCCGGCGGTTTCTCATTTGTGGCGATGGGACTTGCGGTGGAGAATTATGGCGCGCCCGAAACCGGCCAAGCAATGCAGAAATTCGGGGCCTATGTGAACAACGCAACAGCGCTGTCCGACGTTGCCCATTTCCTCCACTCGGCCATCCGAATCTACCAGGAAGATGGTCTCACGCGGCTTGCGGTCTGGGATATGGGCAAGGTTGTTTTCCAGGCTGGCGGTCTGGGCGCGGGATTCGCCAGCATCGCACTGAAGGACGATGCGGTAACTCAGATAACCAATTCCATCACTGCTGCCGCAGCGGCTGCTGCGACTGGTAAAACTGGGCTGGAAGAGAAGAAGGCGAACAGGGACAACGCTCAGGTACGAGTCCCCGGCGCATATGTCGATGGCGATCATTTTAGGGTCAGGCAGGGGCATTCTATACCCCTCCAGCCTGGCAGCAGCCATACCGTTTCCCGGACACCCTCCTCGGCTGTCGCCACCTTGGCCGACAGTAGCATCGCCAACAGCAGTTTTGAGCCCGCTCCGGGTGGTGTCCTGAGGCGTACTACCTTCAGTAGTGGTCTTGGACCCACCCCGGAAGTGCCTGAAACCCCTACTAATCCAATTCAGTCTGCCTACAACCCCGGGCGTCGCGATTCGCCTACCAATGTGCCGGGCGGAGGTGAGAGCGCGACGGGTGGTCGGTCTGTCCCCTCGCAGAACTCTTCGGCGGCGAACACTACTCGTCGCGCTAAATCCCCGACGCGATAGGATTGGCTTCGACATTTCCATCAACGCCCGAACGGCACAGACATCCGCATCCCGAATCGCCAATTCGCGCGACAACATTCGCAGGTATTGACAATTACTCGCTCCGTGAACCTCTTTCATCCTGGGTCTCAGGAGTGAAACAGGCTGGTCAGTGTGGTGGTGGCGTGGCGAAGCCCCTCGTCATTGGTGTGGTGATCTCACTCAACACGCCGACGGCCGGGGGCTTCGTTGGTTCCGTATCCTCGCTCGATGTGCCGTATGAGCTGGTCGAGCATGTCTCCTGGCACATCTACACCCGAAGGCGTGAACTTCGCTCGCCGTGGCGGAAGTTGAGCTGTTTCAAACAGGCCCGGCTGGCACTGGCCCACCTGCGGAAGAATGAGACGTTCGCCCAGGTCGGCGCCAGGTTCAGGGGTGTCGGAGGCGACGGTATGGCGCTACGTCGACGAGACGCTCGCCTGGGCGCCGGGCCTGCACGAGGCCCTGGTCGGGCTCGGCGAGGGCGACTTCGTCATCGTCGACGGGACGCTCATCGCCATCGACCGTATCCGGGCGGACGAGCCGTACCAATGCAGAAACACAAGCAGTGTTGCCGTACGCGTGAACGTGGCTCTGGCAAGATTTTCGCAGGCGGAGATCATCTTGGTGCCGTGGTCAACCGGTCCGGGTAACGGTCAGTCTTTGAGCGTGCTCTTCTGAACTGCCGTATTTGTTACCGCACTTGGCGGGCGTGTCGGTTCTCTCGGTCGACGGCTCTGGCCCTGTGGTGGTTGTCCGTGCGCGTACGCGGTCGCACGCTCCCGCGCCGTGTACGGGCTGCGGGATGCCGAGCGGGTGGTGTCACAGCCGTTACGTCAGACGGCTCGGCGATGCGTCGTTGGGCGACCGTGCCGCGCTGATCGAGCTGAGCGTGCGCCGTCTGTACTGCGAGAACGCCGCTTGCGGGAAGGTGACGTTCGCCGAGCAGGTGCCGGGGCTGGCTGTTCGATACCAGCGGCGCACACCGCTGCTGCAGCGGGTGGTCAACGCAGCGGGAGTGCTGCTGGCGGGCCGGGGCGGGGCCCGGATGCTGCGGGTCCTGAACGTCGCGCTGTCGCGGTGCACCGTCCTGTCGCAGCTGATGCGGATGCCGCTCCCGCCCCTTGTCACTCCACGGGTTCTGGGCGTGGAGGACTTCGCGCTCTACGGCAGCACCTACGGAACTCTCCTGGTCGATGCCACCACTCGTCTCCCCCTCACGCTCTGGGAGGGACGGGACGCTGAACAGCTCGGCCGCTGGCTCCGTGAGCATCCTGGTGTCGAGATCGTCTGCCGCGACGGCTCGCTGGCCTACCGCCAGGGCATCTCCGCCGGTGCCCCCGAGGCCATACAGATCAGCGACCGCTTCCACATGTGGCAGGGGCTGTCACGTCGCGTCCAGGACATCGCTACCGCCCACCGAAGCTGCCTGCCCGAAGCCCTCCCGCCGGTGGAAGAGGCCGGCCGGGAACCGGATGAAGTGACCACCGAAGACGCTGCGGCGGACACACGAGCCGGGCGGCACGCCAGGGGGCTGTTCGAGGCCGTGCACACCCTGACCGGATCCGGCCGGAGCTACAGCGCCGCGGCCCGCGAGCTCGGCCTGGACCGCAAAACCGTGCGCAAGTATGCCCGCGCCCGCACCTGGCAGGAGGTCATGCGCCGCCCGCCCCGCAAGCCCTCCACCCTGGACCCCTACCGCGACTACCTGCAACAGCGCTGGGACGAGGGCGAACACAACGTGATGGTCCTCCACACCGAACTCCGCAACAAGGGCTATCTTGGGCACTACCAGCGCGTGAAGATGGCCATCGCACCCCTGCGACGCGGACTGCCCCTGGACCAGCCCCGCGCACGACCGCCGTCCCCACGCGAGACCGCCCGCTGGATCCCCCCCCGGACCGCCGCGGCCTACACGCCACCCACCGTCTGCACCGGCTCCTCGAGCACTGCCCCGAACTCAAGCGCACCCATGACCTGGTCCGCCGGTTCGCCGCCATGCTCGACAACCGCGACGCCGCACCCCTGCCGACCTGGCTCGACGCGCTCTCCCACAGCGGACTGCCACCACTTGCCGGTATCGCCGGAGCCCTGCGCGAAGACCAGCACGCCGTCACTCAGGGAATCTCCACCACCTACAACTCCGGCGTCAACGAAGGCCGCATCATCGACCTCAAACTCCAGAAACGCCTGATGGCAGGACGCGCCGGCATTCCGCTCCTGCGCCACCGCGTCGTCCTGATAGCCCACCTCCGCCGCCGTTACGCGGACGGGTCGACCACGGCACCAAGATGATCTCCGCCTACGAAAATCCTGCCAGAGCCGCATCGGAGAGGACGCGGACAAACAGCACGGAATGAACGTCCAGGTCATCGCGGCCTCGGACGGAACCCCGCTGTGGTTCTCACGCGCGACACCGGGGCGGACCCACGACCTCACCGCGGCCCGCGCCCACGGCATCCTCCAAGCCTGCCTGACCCGGCAGATCCTCCTCCTGGCCGACCGGGCCTACCAGGGCGCCGGCGCCACCGTCCGCACCCCCTACTACCACCACCACGAACAGCCAGAGCACTACCAGCAGTTCAACTGCCACCGCGCCCGGCTGCGGGCTCCCGGCGAGCGCACATGTCCCGCGGTTCTCCCCTCACACCACGAGACACCTGTGCTTGACCGACCTGGCCCGGATGGGCGGGGAACTGCACGCCATTGCCACCTTGATGGGGCTCTTTCATTTTCCCCACCCCGTGCTCAGGGATGGGACAGACCTGCTCACCGAGATTCCCCGTCCCCGGCGAGCCGGCCTGCGGACGGACGCCACAAGGGAGGGGCCGGCCGATAGCCGGTCCTCCAGAGCACCTGCGGCGTTCGTCCCGGAGGTGGGAAAAATCGGGCTGGGTGTCCGGCCGTCTGATGTCTGCCGTGCCCGCCAGCACGCCGCCGGTGCGCGTAGAAAAAGGGAACTGCAACGCGAGCCGCCTGGCGGGATCGCCGGCTGTCGTCGGATGTGATGTGCGTCTGTGATGTGCGTCTCGCGTGTCAACCCGGCCTTCGGTCTCAGGCGTAGGGGTGTCAAAGGACCGAGTACGCGAGGAGCTGCTGTTGACCGAGGAGGAGTTCACTGAGTTCTACGCTCACTCAGTCCGTCGATTGACCGGACAGCTGTTCGTTGTCACCGGTGATCTGCATGAAGCCGAGGATCTGGTCCAGGACGCCTTCGTGCGGGCTTGGAACAAGCGTCGGCAACTGGATCGCGATCATGCCCCGGAGGCGTGGGTACGCACGGTCGCCGGCCGGCTGGCGGTGAGCCGGTGGCGGCGCGTGCGCCGTGGCCGCCACGCCTGGGACCGGTACGGCCCTTCCGCGGAAGTGGCCGGTCCCGATCCGGCGGCCGTGGATCTGGCCGCGGCCCTGCGCCTGCTGCCGGTGCGGCAACGTCTGTGCGCCGCA
Source organism: Streptomyces sp. NPDC048277 (assembly GCF_040652235.1). Taxonomy (NCBI): domain Bacteria; kingdom Bacillati; phylum Actinomycetota; class Actinomycetes; order Kitasatosporales; family Streptomycetaceae; genus Streptomyces; species Streptomyces sp. NPDC048277. Next base: position 2,360 of record NZ_JBEZLQ010000055.1, on the reverse strand, counting down.
CTGTTCTACGTGTGCGACCTGCCCGTCGAGCAGATCGCCGCCGAGACGGGGATGGCGACCGGCACGGTCAAGACCCACCTGTCCAGGGCCCGAGCTGCTCTCGCCCACCATTTCTCACCTCCTTCGTCTCCCGGGGGTAACCGTGAAGCCTGACAGCACAGACCCCATCGCAGCGATCCTGCTCCAGGCGTCGGAGCTGGCCGCCCGCGAGACCACACCGGTGAACTCACACGTGATCACCGCACGGGCACGAAAGCGCCGACGCCGTCAGCGACTGGCCGCGGGCACAGGCCTCGCGGTCGTCGGCGCTGCAGCCCTACTCGCCGCGATCACGCTCCTGCCGGCTCGAGCCCCCCTTGCCCCGGCCACCGTCCCCGCCTCGACACCAACCTTGACACCAACCTCGTCCGCGACCGGCGACCAGGCGCCCTCCCCTCCAACGGCATCCTTCAGCGGCCAACCCCATTGACCGCCTACCGAGAGAGCCCCATGACGACCTCGACAACCACCACAGCGGTCACCCCACAACGCATGGCGTCAGACGCCGAGGAAGCGGCACCACCCGCTGCCCCCGCCCACTCGTCCACTCAACGCCGACCCGACGTGCCCGTCGGGAACACATGGCCGCGCAGGGCCTGGAGTGCGGCATGGCCGGCGCTGGCGATCTACACGGCCTCCGCAGTCCTGCACCTCGCGCTGCTCGCGATCATGACCCCAGCCGACGGCCCCGGCCTTCACGCGAAGCTGCTCTCCTGGGACGGCCTGCTCTACACAGATATAGCCCGGAGCGGCTATCCCGACGGCTTCACCCATACCGCCACCGGAGAACTGACCGGCAACAACCTGGCCTTCTTCCCCGCCTACCCGGCCCTGATCCGAACCGTCCACGCCCTGACCGGGCTCGACTACGGCACCGCCGCGATCACCGCGGCCCACCTGGCGCTCATCGCCGCGCTCATCGCGGTCCACCACCTCCTCAGCCGGCTCTACGACCGCCGCACCGCCACCATCGCCACCGTTCTGCTGGCCTGTGCACAGCCCATGGCCTTGGCCTTCTTCATGGCCTACAGTGAGTCCCTGTTCCTGGCCCTGGCCGCTGCCACCCTCGTGGCCGCCCACCGCAAGGCATGGCTCACCGCCGGCTTCCTCGCCCTGCTCACCGGCCTGACCCGGCCCGCCGCCGTAGCCGTGGCCGCCGCACTGGCCACAGAGGTCGCGCTCCACCTGATACGCGAACGCCGCCTGACCTGGCGCCCGCTCACCGCCATCGCCCTGGCCGCCACCGCGACCCCCGCCTACCTCTGGTGGGTGGGCCAACGCCTCCACCAGCCAGATGCCTGGTTCACCATCCAACAAGCCGGCTGGGGCACCCACTGGGACAACGGCCGTGCCTTCCTCAACCTGCTCAGCTACACGCTCACCCGCGCCGACGGCTGGGTTCCGGTCAGCACCGCCGTCCTCCTCCTCGCTCTCATCGCCGCCACCATCCTTGCCTGGCTTCACACCGCCTGGCCGCCGCTCCTGGTCTACGGCACCGCGCTCCTCGTCCTCTCCCTGGGTCAGAGCAACTACTACCACTCCAAACTGCGCCTGGTGATCCCCGCTGTGATCTTCCTGGTCCCGCTCGCCCGATCCCTCGGCCGCGCGCGGGTGCGGACAGTGGTCATCGTCCTGTCCACCGCCTCGCTGTTCGGCTGCTGGTACGGCGCGTACATGCTCACCACCTGGCACTACGCCATCTGAGCGGCTTACTCACTCCCACGCGCGAGTCTTCTCCCGCTGCTCGGCGCGTAGGCCGCGCAGCGGTCGCAGCCCCTCGCGGTGGGAGGCGCGGCGGCTGACGTGGTGGTCGCGGGCCGGCCCGGCCCGGCCAGGTACCCGGCGCGCACGAGCGAGCAGCCCCGCCGTGCCGAGGAGAGCGACCGGGTGACCACCTGACCGGCACCTTCCACCCGCAGTCGTCCTCGGCGCGATCCCCAGGTCCCCCTGTCGGCGACGACGCCCCCGGGAACCTCCGCGACACCGGCGAAACTCGCCGATAAAAGCAGAAAATGGCGCATGTCAGCCGCTCAAGATCGCGCCGCTGTCTCTTCTGGCCGCATCTCGGCTGGCCTTCCTGGCCGGCCGACTGTGCCCCTGGGAACGGACCTGCGCCGTTACCCAGGCGGCCACGATCCGCAGGCCCCTCAGCGGAAGGCCGTTCGGCGGTTGCTTCGCCCCTTCGACGACGTGCGTTCATCGCTGTGGTGCCCGGATGACGGCAGCTTCTCGGCGTCGGGTGAAAACTGGCCGCTGAACGGCGGATCAAAAGGGACCCATTTCGCGATCTTCTGACCAGCCTGATCTTGAACGTCAAGATC
>NZ_JBEZLQ010000054.1:0-29478 GCF_040652235.1 Streptomyces sp. NPDC048277 | reverse complement strand
GCAGACGTCCTCTTCGCCATGCTCCGCGACGGCACCTTCTACGACCCCCAACCCACCCCTGCGGGTTGACGAAACCCATAGGGGCACCCCCCCGTTCCACACCGGGTCAGACGCCGGTGACTCTCCTGATCCAGGCACGGTGGGCGGCGACACTGCTGTACTCGCCGGGGCCGAACAGAACGCCGACCTCCTTGCCCTTGTAGAAGGCGGGGCCGCCGGAGTCGCCGGGCTCGGTGTCACCGGTGAGCCGCTTGATCCGGACCGCGCGCCCGATGATGTCGTCGTGATTGACCGCGGTCACGCGCGCGGTGGCCTTGCGCAGGTTCTTCGGGTGCTTTCCGAAGGAACCGTATCCCCAGATGCCGACGACCGCGCCGCGCGGCGGGTCGACGTCCGCAAGCTTGACGTTCGGCGCGTTGACGGGCCTGGCCAGGCGGAACAGCCCCACGTCGTCGACACCGTCCGAGTCCATGTGCCGGATCTGCGTCACCTTCACCTGTACGCCGTGTCCGTACCGCACGGAACCGATCCGGACCGACATCCGGCCCGGTATGTCGCTGTAGCAGTGATAGGCCGTGAGCACCCACCGGTCGGTGAGCATCGTGCCGGTGCAGGCGTAGTGCCCGTCGCTGTAGACCTGGACGGCCCAAGGTGCCGCCGACGCCGGCCTGCCTCCGCTGATCGCCTGGGCGGTTCCGCCGGGCAGTGCACAGGTGACGGCGAGCCCGGCGCAGGCGGCGACCGCAAGCCGTTGGTAGTGGCGCATGATGATGCTCCTCGCTGACGAGAGGGTCGGAAGACGTCCGGTCGGGGCAGGGCACCGACCTGGATCAACCATCACGGAGAAGCGCGGGCGGAGACTTCGGCCGTATAGCCGATCAGGCGGGGATGAATGGGATGTGTCGTGACCGACCGGCAAGCCTTTCGGCTCGCCGGCGCCCCGGGTGAGGCGCCGGCGGCGGTGCTCGGCGGACGTCAGACAAGGCTGGTCCAGACGCTCTTGACCTCGGTGTAGGCCTCGATCGCCTCCCACCCCATCTCCCGCCCGAGGCCGGAGGACTTCATGCCGCCCCACGCGGCCGCGGCGTCGAGGCCCTGCATCATGTTGATCCACACGGTGCCCGCCTTGACCTGCCGCGCCAGCCGGTTGGCCGTCCCGATGTCACGGGACCAGATGGCTGCGGCCAGCCCGTAGTCGGTGTCGTTGGCCAGGACGGCCAGCTCCTCCGGGTCCTCGTACGGCAGGACGGTCAGGACCGGGCCGAAGATCTCCTCGCGGGCGATGCGCATGTCCTGGCGGACGCCGGCGAACACGGTGGGCTCGAAGAAGAACCCGGCGGCCAGCGCACCGTCCGGGCGGCTGCCGCCGGTCAGCAGTTCGGCGCCCTCCTCCTCGCCGATGGCGACATAGCGGGCCGCCTGCTCGACCTGCTCCGCGGAGACCAGCGGGCCGAGGTGGGTCTCGGGGTCGAGCCCGTCGCCCAGGCGCAGTGTCCCAGCCGCCCCGGCCAGCTTCTCGGCGAACTCGTCATGCCGCCGGGCATCCACGTAGAAGCGGGTGTAGGCGGCGCACACCTGACCGGAGTTGAGCAGTCCGCCCAGCAGATTGCCCTGCAGCGAGGCGTCGATGTCGGCGTCCGCGGCGATGATGCTCGGCGCCTTTCCGCCCAGTTCCAGCGAGACCTTCTTCAGCGAGCGGCCGCATTCCGCGCCGATCTCACGTCCGACGGCCGTGGATCCGGTGAAGGAGATCTTCTTGACCAGCGGATGCCTGACCAGTGCCCGGCCGGTCTCGGGGCCACCGGTGACGACGTTGACCACACCGGCCGGGACTCCGGCCTCCTCGATGAGTTCGGCCAGCCGCAGCGTCGACAGCGAGGTCTGCTCGGCGGGTTTGACAACCACGGTGTTGCCGCAGGCCAGCGCCGGGGCGAGCTTCCACACCAGGATCATGAGCGGGAAGTTCCACGGAGTGATCAGCCCGCAGACGCCGAGCGGTTCGCGGCGGGTCCGGTAGTCCACGTCCGGCACCGACAGGGGCGCCGTGATTCCGGTGATCTTGGTGACCCAGCCGGCGTAGTAGCGGAGGTGCTCGACGGCGTTGGGCACCGAGAAGCCCGCACTGACGCCGAGCGGCTGTCCCTGGTCTCGGGTCTCCAGCGCGGCGACGTCCTGCGCGTGTTCCTCCAGCAGATCGGCGACGCGCAGCAGCAGTCCGGCGCGGGCCGCGGGCAGCAGGCCGCCCCACTCGGGCGAGACGAAGGCGCGCTGGGCGGCACGCACCGCCGCGTCGACGTCCGTCTCGGTCGCCTCGCGCAGTTCGGCGAGCACCTCGCCGGTGGCCGGGTTGAGCGAGGTGAAAGCGGGGCCCCCTCCCGTGGTCCACTCCCCGCCGATGAGCATGTCGGTGCGCATGTCTGTTCTCCCTGGATAGGTGATCGCGGAAAGCGGGGGCGGGGGACGGAAGGCCGGTTCTCCGTCCCCCACCGGTCCTACGGGCGACGCGGATCGATGGGAACCGAGAGGGCCGACCGCTGCTGGATCACCTCACCCGCCTGGAACAGCCACTCCTCCTCGAAGGCCCGCCCGACGAGCTGGACACCGAGCGGGGCGCCCGCGGTGGGGGTGACGCCGATGCCGAGCCCGGGAATGCCGAGCACCGGGACAGCGGTGTTGGGCCACTGATGGGTCATCAGTTCACGGGCCCGCTCCACCGTCTCCAGGTCGCCGCCCAGCGGGAACGGCGGCTCTCCGGAAGCCGGGAGCAGGAGGATCGGGTAGCGCGCCATGAACTCCGCCACCTGGCGGCGCACCAGGGCACGACGCTGGTAGGCCTGGATGTAGTCGGCGAACGAGACCTCCCCGACGGCCTCTTCGGCCACGGCGTACATCAGGTCGTAGAACCTGCGGATGCCGGCGTCGCCCACCCGGTGGACCTCGGCGACCAGACCGCCCACGCGGAACTCGGTCAGCACCAGCCGCCACCACAGTGTGGCCGCCTCGCCGAGTACGGGAAGCTGGACCTCCTCCACCTCGTAACCGGCGTCGGCGAGCCAGGCACCCGCCGTGCGGACGGCCTCGTCCGTCTCGGGCCGTCCCCGGCCGGCCAGCGGATGCCCGCCCGGATCGATCACCATGCCGACGCGCACCGGCCGGTCCCCGGGGCCGGGCGCCAGGTGGCGCACCGGTACGGCCATCGGGTCCCGCGGGTCCGGTCCCTCCATCACGCTCAGGCCGAGCCGGAGGTCGGCGACGGTGCGTGCCATGGGGCCCTCGACGCCGAACTGCTGGACGGCGAGCGGTACTCCCCAGCCCGGCGGCGAGTGCCACAGGGGGACGCGGCCGACGGTGGGCCGGATGCCCACGATGCCGCAGGAGGCGGACGGGTAGCGGATCGAGCCGGCGATGTCGTTGCCGTGCGCGAGGGCGACCACTCCGGTCGCCACCGCCGCGGCGGCTCCGCCGCTGGAACCGCCCGGGGTCACCGCCGGGTCCCAGGGATTGCGGGTGACACCGAAGTGCTCGCTCTCCGTCGTCCACCGGGTCGAGAAGGGCGGGCAGTTGGTCCTGCCGACCGGGATCGCGCCGGCGTCCAGTAGCTTGCTCAGCGCGGGCGCGGTCTCGGCCGCGATGTTCTCCAGGTAGGCGGCCACGCCGTCGGGCGTGGGACGCCCGGCGACCGGGGTGTTCAGCTTGAACGCGGTCGGCACCCCGTGCAGCGGGCCCACCTCGTCACCGCGGGCGATGGCGGCGTCCGCCTCCTTCGCCGCGGCGAGGGCGTCGTCGGCCACCTCGCCGAAGGCGTTCGTCACCTCGTTGGTCGCTTCCAGCCTGGCCAGGGACGCGGCCACCGCCTCGACGGAGGAGACCTCCTTCTCCCTGATACTCCGCGCCGTCCGCTCGGCGGACCACCGCCACAGCTCGTCACTCATCGTCGGGGGTCCCTCGCTCGTCCAGTCACGATCGGATGAAAACTTTGTACGGTCCGTTCAGTCTTCTGTCAATGCGTTCGATACTCTTCCTTATCTTTCAGCGTCGGGCTCGGGGCAGGACCGCCCGCCCTTCGCACAAAGGCCTGATACGGCAGGAGACGCAATGACGACCACCACGACACCGACGACCGAGGTGCTTCTCGCGCGCCGCCGCGCCGCGCTGGGCCCCCACTCGCCCACGTTCTACGACGAGCCCCTCCAGCTCGTCTCCGGCGAGGGCGTCTGGTTGCGGGGCGCGGACGGTGTCGACTATCTGGACGCTTACAACAACGTGCCGCACGTGGGGCACTGCAACCCCGTGGTCGTCCGGGCGATCGCCGATCAGGCGGCCCGTCTGAACATCCACACCCGCTACGTGCACGAGACGGTCGTCGAGTACGCCGAGGCCCTGCTGGGCACCTTCGCGCCCCCGCTGGACAAGGTGTTCTTCACCAACAGCGGGTCCGAGGCCAACGAACTGGCCCTGCGCATGGCCCGCCAGCACACCGGCAGCACCGGCGTCCTGGTCTCGGACTTCAGCTACCACGGCAACACCACGAGCCTCGCGGAACTCACCACCGGCCTGACCGTCAAGGAGCGGCAGGGCACCCATGTGCGAGCACTTCGCGTACCGGACCTCGACACCGACGGCCGCCCCGAGGAGACCGTCCTCGCCGAGGCCCTCGCAGCGGCCCGGGCGGCTGTCGCTTCCCTGCGGGACGCCGGGCACGGAATCTCGGCCTTCCTCTTCGACCCGCTCTTCTCGACCGAGGGTTTGCCCCGGGTGCCCTCGGGATACGTGGAGGCGGTGGCCGCCCTGGTCCGCGACGCGGGCGGTGTGGTCGTCGCCGACGAGGTGCAGTCCGGTTTCGGCCGCACCGGGACCCGGCTGTGGGGCCACGAACTGTTCGACATCACCCCCGAGCTCGTCACGCTGGGCAAGCCCATGGGGAACGGGCACCCGCTGGGAGCGGTGGTGACCACCGATGCGCTGCTGGAGGAGTTCGGCAGCGCGAACCTGTACTTCAACACCTTCGCCGGCAACCCTGTCTCGGCGGCCGCGGGCGCGGCGGTGCTGCGGGAGATGGCCGACCGGGAGCTCCGGGCCGGCGCGCTGAAGGTCGGCGACCGGGCTCGTACCCTGCTGGGGGAAGTGGCCGCGAACCACCCCGGGGTGAACTCGGTCAGGGGAACCGGACTGTTCTTCGGCCTGGACTTCACCGACGCCGAGGGCCGTCCGGACGCCGCGCTGACCCGGCGGGTGGTGGAGGACATGCGGCGCAGGGGCGTGCTGATCAGCAGGGTCGGCCGGCACGAGAACGTGCTCAAGATCCGCCCGCCGCTGGTCTTCGGGCACGACCACCTCACCCTGCTGGTCGACCGGCTCGCGGAGTGCCTCACCGCGCTCGAAACCGCGTAGCTGCACGCGCGATGAAGGCCGGCCTCGGCCCGGGCCGGGCAGGCTCCCGGAGACGAGCCTGCCGCCGAGCAGCGTCGCGGTGACCTGTGTCCCGGGCAGGTCCGCCAGGGGGCAGGTCACCGGGTCGCGGTCGAGCAGGATCACGTCCGCGTGACTGACCTCGTGGAGGTCGCCGATGCCGGACCAGCCGAGCACCTCGGCCGCCCGCCGGCACCACATGGCGTAGGCCTCCCGCTGGCCGACCCGCTGCGCCCGGCCGTCGTTGGAGCGCGCACCCCCTTGCCCATCGTGTGGGTGACGGCGAGCGCCATGGACTCCCACGGGTTCTTCGGGCCCCAGTCCGTGCCGGCGGCGACCTTGATCCCGGAGTCGAGCATGCGGCGGAAGGCGTTCAGGTCGGCGAGCACCTGCTCGCCCATGCGCTCGCGGTACATCTCCCCCTTGCCGTAGGTGAAGGCGGTGCTCACGGTCATGTCGAACCCGTGTCCGGCGTAGCGCTCGGCCTGGCGGGCATCGAGGAAGATCGAGTGCTGGAAGATCCAGTGCTCGCCGCCCTTGATGACGCCGTCCGTGCGGAGTTTGCCGAGGAGGTCGAGGACGACGTCGTGCTCCTTGAGCCCGCCGCCGCAGAGGTTCACCCTGAGCCCGCGCCGCGCCGCCTCGCGCAGCGCGAGCTCGATGATGTCCGACGGGATGAACCAGTGGCCCTCGGTCGTCTCGCCGTACGGTCCTTTGTAGGGCTCGCGCATGGCCAGGTGGCCGTTGTAGCCGGGGCCGTTGACCTTGAACATCTCACCGCGGTCGCCCTGGATGGCCTCCGCCTTCGCGAGGTGCTCGGCGAGCTTGTCCTCGTCGGGTGCCGCCACCTTGATGTCCAGGGCCGAACCGAGCACCTCCGGTGCCGCCAGCACCCGGAGGGTCAGCGCGCCCGCCTGGTAGAGGGCCTCGTACACACCGATGTGTTCGGGGTCCATGGCGTGACCCTCGTAGATGGTCGTCACCCCCAGCCCGTTCTGCTCCGCCATCGCACCGCTCAGCGCCGGGGGCAGCAACTGCGGCTGTATGAACGGGATCCGGCCCCAGACCTCGGCCCGGAAATCGTTGTGGGTGTGGTTGTAGTAGTCGTTCACCGCGCCCGAGACCCGGCCGGTGGGGCGGCCCCCGGCGTCCTTCTCGACGGTGATGCCGCCCTCGCCGTCGGGCAGGTCCGCGTCGATGCCGAGCGCGGCCGAGTTGAACGCGGCGTGGTTCGGGACGTGCGGTGCCCAGGCCTGGATCATGACGGGGTGCTCGGTGGTCGCCGCGTCCAGCGCGGCCGCGTCCGGCAGCGCGCCCTCCGGCAGGTCGCGCCACGACTCCTTCTCGTAAAAGTGCGCGCTCCCGGACGGCGTCGACGATGTCCGACCACGAGCGTGCCTCGCGGATGTCGACGAGCGGGGCCACGGACAACGCGAAGTGGAGCATGTGGGGGTGGGTGTCGATGAGGCCGGGGGCCACGACTGATCCGGTGACGTCGACCTCGCACGCACCGGGACACCGGCTCAGCACCGTCTCCCGGTCGCCGACGCACACGACCCGGCCGTCCTGGATGCCGATCGCCTCGGCCGTGACGGTCTCGTCGACACGGACCACGCCTCCGGCCAGGACAAGGCTCTGACCTGCTTCGTCGCCAGATGTACTCACGCCTTGATGCAACGCCTTCGAGTGGATCCCGACAATCGGGAATTTTGCGGATCGCCTGTCAGGAGGCGGTCGTGAACCTCATGGAGCACGCCCCCTAGGACATGCACGCCCCGGACCTCTCCACCGTCCGGCTCGCGGTGCGCATCGGGGTGTGTGTGGACGACGAGTCACCGGCCGACACGCTGAAGGCGATCGTGGCGCACACGGGCGCCGACATGGCCCAGCTCGACGCATGGGACGGAACCCGTGCAGTCAGCCTGGCGGTCCAGGACACTCCCCGGGACGTCGCCCGCGTCCTGTCGGAGGACCTGCCCGCCGATCCCGTCTTCGGCCGCCATCTGCGCGACACCTCCGGACAGGTGGCGGGATTCCTGCACCTGGCGAGTGCGCGACCCGGTCACTTCGGCGAGCACCACCGCGTGCTGCTCGACACCCTGATGCCCCTTCTCACCCGGGCCGCCATGCTGCCGCACCCCTCCACCGCGCTGACCCCGAAGCACTACGCCGTCTCGGTCGTCCGCGACGGCCGCATCGAGCCGATCCGGGGCCGCACGCCCGCCCTGGTGGCCGCCGACCCCCAGGTGCGCGAGCTCATCCGCCGGTTCGCCGGGCAGCCGACCCCGTATCCGCAGTTCCTGTGGCCGTCCCGGTGGCGGTGGTGCGAGGTCCGGATGGTGCGCGACGGGGAACAGGAGGAGACGCTGGCGATCGCGTGTCGGCCGGCCGCGCTGCCGTACCGGCTGACCCCTCGCGAACTGGAGGCGCTGACCGCGCTCGCGGCGGGCGCGACCAACCGCCAGATCGTCGGCACCCTCACCATCAGCGAGCGCACGGCGATGACTCACGTCGAGCACATCCTGTACAAGCTCGCCGCCCCCCGGCCGTACCGCCGCCGCGGTCCGCGCGGTCCACGCGGGGATCCTGCTGCCCAGTACGGACCCGGCCTCACCACGCGCCATCGAGCGTCTGTTGGGAGCCGTACCCGCAAGGAACTGAAGGGCACCGATCCGTGTCGAATTGATTTTGGCGATGTTACGGATACCGGTGCGGTGTTACGGACAACAGAATTCCGAACGATCCGTTCAATTTTCTTTCTCTGCGTATTGACTCCATCCTGGCCGTCAATCTACGTTCCCTTCCACCTGGCGAGGGATGGAGGAGAACGAGATGACGAAGGTTGCGGTGACCGGCGGATCCGGATTCATCGGAGGCCACCTCGTGGAAGCGCTGGTGAGCCGAGGAGCACAGGTCAGGGCGCTGGTGCGGCCCACGAGTCGGACCGCCGTGCTGGACGCGGCCGGCGCGGAACTGGTGTACGGCGATCTCGCGGACGCGGCGAGCGTCGCCGCGGCGGTGGGCGACGCCGATGTGGTCTACCACTGCGGGGCGATCGTCAGCGACTGGGCCGCGCCCGGAATGTTCGACGTGGTCAACGCCGCGGGAACCCGGAACGTCGTGGACGCCACCGTCGCCGCGGGCGCGCGTCTGCTGCACGTGAGCAGCACGGACGTGTACGGCTTCCCGGACCGGGGCGGGCTCGGCGAATCGACCCCGCGCACGCGGCGCGGCTGGGGATACGTGGACGCCAAGATCGCCGGTGAGGAGGCGGTCGAGCGCGCCGTGGCGGAGCAGGGCCTGGACGCCGTGATCGTCCGGCCCGCCAGTGTCTACGGCCCCCGGTGCCCCTACTTCGTGGAGGGCTGCGTCGAGCTGATGAACGCGGGGCAGCTGAGCCACATCGGCGACGGCGCCGCGACCGGCGGCTTCATCTACGTCGCCGACCTGGTGCGGCTCATCCTGGCGGCGGCGGACCGGGCCGGCCGCGGCGAGATCTTCAACGGGACGGGAGGACGTCCGGAGACCTGGCGGGAGTACTTCGAGGGTCTGGCCCGCGTCACCGGAGCCAGCCCGATCACCACCAACCTCGACAAGCAGGAGGCCTTCGCCCTCGCCGAGAAGTACGAGCAGGAGGCTCTGGCCGCCCCGGACGCGGGCGACCCCGCGCTGACCCGCCACGCCTGGGCGATGTACGCGACGGACCAGCACTTCTCCGTCGCCAAGGCGCGCGAACTGCTCGGCTGGGAGCCGGAGACGACCCTCAGCGAGGGCCTCGCCCAGGTCGGTTCGTGGTGGGCGGACCGGTGACCGCGGCGCCCGCCCGGCCCACCGCGGACCATCACCGCCGCAGTCGGCGCCTCACCCGAGGGAGCACGAGATGACGGAGTCCGCACACGCGCCCGAAACCGATGGCACTGTCTCGCGACCGCAGCCCGACGTGCCCGGCGATGCCACGCTGCACCGCAGTCTGGGAACCTGGCGCCTCATCCTGCTCGTGATCGCCGCGGCGGCCCCGATGGCCGCGGTCATCGGCATCGTGCCCACCGCCTTCGCGCTGGGCAACGGGGCGGCCGTGCCCCTCACCTTCGTGGCCGTGACCCTCGTCCTGGGGCTCTTCGCCGTCGGGTACTCGGCCATGAGCCGCCGGGTGGTGTCGACGGGAGCCTTCTACTCCTACGTCGTCCAGGGCCTGGGCGGCATACCCGGCCTCGGCGCCGCGTGCGTGGCGGTGTTCTCCTACACCGTGTTCGTCGCGGGAGCGCTCGGCTACTTCGCCTACTTCTGCCAGGCGGCGGTCGCCGGCCTCACCGGGTGGAACGGTTCGTGGATCTGGTTCGCCGCCGGCGGCTGGCTGCTGATCGCCGTCCTCGGTCACCGCCGCATCGACCTGAGCACCCGCGTCATCGCGGTGCTTCTCACCGCCGAGTTCGCCATCCTCGCGGTCCTCGTGATCAGCGTCGTCGCCCATCTGGGGCGCGGCGCCTTCCCGGGCGAGGCGTTCTCGCTCCACGCCGCCACGTCCGGGGCTCCGGGTATCGCCGTCATGCTGGCCTTCACCTGCTTCATCGGGTTCGAGTCGGCCGCCCTCTACTCCGAGGAGGCGCACGACCCCCGCCGGAGCGTCTCACGGGTCACCTACGGCTCCGTCGCGGTGATCGGCGGCTTCTACGTCCTGACCTCCTGGGTGACCGTGGGCGCCGTGGGCAGCGATCGCATCGCCCGCGTGGCCGCGCAGAACTCCGGAAGTCTCTACTTCGATCTCACGACGCGTTACCTCGCCCCCTGGGTCACCGACGTGATGGCCGTGTTCCTGGCCACCAGCCTCTTCGCCACCACACTGTCCATCCACAACGTGGCGGCACGGTACTTCTTCGCCCTGGGACGCCAGGGCTGTCTGCCCGCAGCGGTGGGCCGCGCCCATACCGGGCACGGCAGCCCGCACGTCGGCAGCGCGATCGTCAGTACGGTGACCGCGGCGATCGTCCTCGCCTGCATCGCCTCCGGCGTGGCGCCGCTCGTCGGTCTGGGAACCGTGGCCGTCGGGCTGGGAACCGTGGGAATCATCGCCCTGCAATGTCTGGCGAGCATCGCGGTCGTCGGATACTTCCGCAGGATCGGCGAGCGGGCGACCTGGTCGACCGTGGCAGCCCCGCTGCTGGCCGGCCTCGGACTGTGCGGCGCGGTGGTGCTCGCCGTCAGCAGGTTCGAGCTGCTGAGCGGCACCGGGAGCGCGCTGACGAACAGCCTGCCCGGCCTCACGCTGGTGGTTTTCGTCATCGGCGGCGGCTACGCGGTGTGGCTCCGGTCGCGACGACCGCAGCTGTACCTCCGGATGACGGAACTGATGACCACGGATCCGTCGACATGAGACGGCGTCACCGAGGCCGACGACGACAGGAGTCTCCGCTTGTCTCCCCAGGCGAAACCTAGTGACCGGCCCGCGCCCCTCTCGCTCCGCGAACGCAACAAGTTGCGGACACGGCGGGAGATGCTGCAGGCAGCCCTGGAAGTCTTCGCGGAGTCCGGGTTCGGGTCGGCGACCGTCGAGAACATCGCATCGCGTGCCGGCGCGTCCAAGGTGACGCTCTACACGTACTTTCCCCACGGCCGCGAAGAGCTCTTCCGCGAACTCTACGAGGAGGTCAACAACGAACTCCTGGAAAAGGCCTCGGACATCTACGCGGCCGAGGGAACCTTCGCCGACCGCGTGCTCGCGCTGACGGAGGCCCTGCTGGATGTGGCCCGAAGGCCCCTCGTCGGCCGTTTCTACTCGATCGACGACCCGGCTCTCGACGTCGCTCTCAACCCGGTGCGCGGTCACGCGTCCCGGGTGTGGGCCGACCTGATCGGGAAGGACCTGGCCGCCGCCCAGAAGGAGGGGGCCGTCACGACCGCGGTGCCACCGCGCGCCGTCGCCGAGCTCCTGGTGGGCGGCATGCGGTCGGCGCTCTCCGAGGTCGCCCGCGACCACACGCACTCCGACGACGTTCTCCAGGCCATGAACGCCCTGACAACAGGGCTCTGAAAGCACCGTCCACGCTCCACCCAGCAAGAGGAAGGCCACCGCCGAAGATGCTTGCCGACGTCGACTCCGCCAGGAGTCTCGCCACCCACGCACTGACCCGGTTCGGCCACAGCGGCCAGGCCGTCGTCACGTTCGTGAAGTACCGGGAGAACTACGTCTTCAAGGTCGACGAGCCCGACGGCAGCTACGCCCTGCGCCTGCACCGCAACGGTTACCGCTCCGACGCCGAGATCATCGAGGAGCTCGAACTGCTCGGCGCCCTCGGCGAGGCCGGCGTGCCGGTCCCCCGCGTCCGTCGCGCCCTCGACGGGCGGCTGCTCTCCCAGGTCACCGACGAGGACGGGGACCGGTACCAGGCCGACATGCAGGAGTGGGTGCCGGACGCCGCTCCCCTGGGCGACATCGGGGAGGCCTTCACCGGCACCGCCGCCATCGATCCGGCGGTGTTCTCGGATCTCGGCGCCCTGATGGCCGACCTGCACCTCCGCGCCGCCGCGCTGCCCCGCGCCGGCGTGTCCGTCAGGCCGCCCTGGGACGCCGACGGGCTGCTGGGCGAGAGGGCGGTCTGGGGCGACCCGCTGCGCGCCTTCGCTCCCGGCACATCCGCACACGCCGCCATGACCGCGGCGGTCTCCCGGCTGGACGCGGTGCTGAGGGCCTACGGCACGACCGCCGACCGGTACGGCGCGATCCACGCCGACTTCACCCCCGAGAACGTCCTGGTGCGGGACGGGCACATGACCGTCATCGACTTCGACGACAGCGGCGACGGCTACTACCTCTTCGACCTCGCGACCGCGGCCTTCTTCTACCTGCCCCACCCGCGGGCGGACCAGATCGTACCGGCTCTGCTGACCGGCTACCGGCGGGTCCGCGAGCTCAGCGAGGAGGACCTGTCGATGTGGCCGGCCCTGCTCCTCGCACGTGGCCTCACCTACCTGGGGTGGTCCGTGGACCGGCCGGGCGACGAGACCTCGGACTTCATCCTCGAACACGTCCGCCCCCTGGTCGTGGACCTGGCCGAGAAGTTCCTCGCGTCCCCGGCGGACCGGTTCGGAATACCGGCCTGACCGCACGGGATGCGCAGCGGGACCCGCGTCGGCACCCTCGTCCCCGACCGGGTCGCCGACCGGTTCCGGAACCTCGCGGCGCGGCACCCGGCCCGCGGCCTCGCCCGACGAGCTGTGCGATGCGGCATTCGGCGTGCTGCCTCCCCACCGCAACGACGGCTGGGGGCTCGAAGAGATGACCTTCGTGGCGGAACTGTTGCTAAGCGAACTGGTCACCAACGCGATCCGCTACGGCGAACCTCCGATCCGGCTCCGCATCTGCGCCGGGCCCGCGCCTATGACGGGGGCGGCCGAGGACTTCTGCTCGTGGCCCAGATGTCCCAGGCCTGGGGCACCCGCTACACGGACGCCTGAACCGGGGGGGCGGGCACCACCGCCGCGGAAGACCGCGACCGCGCAGCACATCCATCGACTATGAACGATTACGTCTCGATACGCTACCGTATCGCGTATGGACGAGACACGGACCCCGCCAGGACGCCAGCGTCCGGCCGCTTCGTACGGTCCCGCCCGGGACGCCACGAGGGACGCCCGCATCATCGAGGCGGCGCTGGACCTGCTCGCGGAACAGGGCTACGCGGATCTGACGATGGGCGAGGTCGCCGTCCGGGCCAGGGTCGGCAAGGCCACGGTGTACCGGCGCTGGGCCTCCCGGGAGGATCTCGTCGCGGACGCTCTGGAATCGCTCGACTTCACCGTGGATCGGTCCACCGGCCCTCTCCGGCCCACCGAGCTGCGCGCCGACCTGGTGCACACCCTGACGAGCACCTCCGGGTGCGCCGGCGCACGCGGCAGCCGCCTGGCCGCCGTCCTCCTGGCCACCACACGGAGCAATCCCGAGGTGACGTCCGCCCTGCGCAAGAGGTACGTGGCCGCACAGCGGATCGGCATCGCCGACTGCCTGCGTCGGGCCGTGGCACGCGGGGAAGCCGACCGCACTCGCGTCGAACTGCTGCTGGAGCCCGGGCGCCTGGAGGTCACGGCGGCCATCGCCCTGATCATGCATCAGCCCCTCTTCGAGGAGCCGCCCCTGGATACGCGATACGTCGAGCACATCGTGGATCAGGTACTGGTGCCCCTCGCCACCGGGACGTACGCGGCCCCATGACCACACGGTCCGGCGCACACCCGATGGTGCCGTGACCCGCACGGCACCATCGGCAGGGGAGGTCAGCGCACGGTCTCGGCAGCTCCGAGCAGTGTCACCAGGCCCGCCGTCCGAAGGGCGTCGGCGATCTCGCGCAGGGACCACAGCTGCAGCTGGGGAGTGTGGTCCGTCAGCAGCACCATCAGTTCGTCGGGCTCGCACGCTTCGAGGAGCGCACGCACCTGCGTCACCACCGAGTCCCGGCCGCCGACGACCGTCCCGGCCCGCGCCTGGCGCGCGACCGCGCGTTCCGCCTCGGTCCAGGCATGGGCCTCGGCGGTCTCGGGGGACGCCAGCGGCGAGGACTGCCCCTGGGCCATCCGCGTCCAGGCCAGCTGGAAGCCGGTGGAGAGCCGTTCCGCCGTGGCGTCGTCGTGACTGATCACAGGGTGGATACTGAGGATGGCACGCGGTTCGGGGAATGCCTTCGACGGCCTGAAGGCCGCACGGTAGGCGCGGAAGGCGCGAGCGGCGACACCGACGTCCGGCGTGAGGATGTGACTGAACGCGTAGCCCAGCCCCAGCTCCCCCGCCATCGCCGCGGTGTTGCCGCTGGCCCCCGCCAGCCACATCGGTGCCGGCGCCGGCGGCATCGGCTCCGGACGCACCGTCCGGTACGGGTGGTCCTCGGGCCACTCCTGATCCTGGTGGCCGGTGAACGCGAGCAGTTCGGCGAGCTGCCGGGAGAAGTCGTTGTCGGCCCCGCCCCGCAGCGCGTGCGCGGCCACACCGTCGGTACCGGGCGCCCGGCCGAAGGCCATCTCGGTCCGGCCGGGGTACATCGCGTCCAGTACCGACATCGCCTCGGCCGCGCGCAGCGGTGTGGTGTTGCCGAGCAGATAGGCGCCGGTGCCCACGGTGATCCGGGTGGTGTGGGCCGCGGCGCGCACGCTCATCAGCTCCGGCACCGGCCCGGCGTTGAAGGGGTTGTTGTGGTGCTCGCCGTACCAGACGCGGCGGTAGCCGAGCTCCTCGACGAGGCGGGCCCGGTCGAGAGCGTCGGAGATCGCGGTCCTGGCGTCCGATCCCTCAGGGACGGAGACAGGGTCGAGCAATGAGAGCGTCACAGGTTTCATACTCGATACTCTATCGTCTCGATACGCTACTGTTTCGAGTAAGGCAGCCGACAGCTACGCACCATCAGAGGAGTTCCCCCATGTCCCGACTGGGCTCCGTTCCGCTCTCCGTCCTGGATCTGGCCATGGTCGGTTCCGGAAGCACCGACGCCGAGGCCGTCAACCGTTCGGTCGACCTCGCCCAGCACGTGGAACGGCTTGGGTACACACGGTTCTGGACGGCGGAGCACCACAACACGGCCTCGGTGGCCAGCAGCGCGCCGGATCTCATGGCCCTGCGCATCGCGGACTCCACGTCGACCATCCGCGTCGGCTCCGGAGGGGTGATGCTGCCCAACCACTCGCCGCTCCAGGTCGCCGAGCGCTACCTGACGCTGGAGGCGTTCCACCCCGGCCGCATCGACCTGGGCATCGGCCGCGCACCGGGCACCGACATGCGCACCGCACACGCCGTGCGCCGCTCGGACGCACTCGACTACGCGAAGCAGGTCGAGGAACTGGCCGGGTTCCTCGACGGAGCGCTCCCTTCCGGACACAGGTACGAGGGGATCCGGGCCCTTCCGCAGGGCCCGAGCCGACCGCCTCTGTGGTTCCTGGGATCCAGCATGTCGAGTGCGGCGCTCGCGGCGGCCCGTGGAGAGCGGTACGTCTTCGCCGCGCACCTCGCACCCCACCTCGCCGGTGTGGCCGTGCAGCACTACCGGGAACGCTTCAAGCCGAGCCGCGCGCTGAAGCGCCCCTACGCCATCGTCTCGGCCGCCGTGATCGCGGCCGACGACGACCTGCAGGCCGAGCGCCTGGCCGGATCCAGCGCGCTGGCCTACACGCAGACGGTCGCCGGGCGGCTCCACCTGCTCCCGAGCCCGAAGGAGGTGGAAGCCCACCGGTGGACGGATCAGGAGCGCGCCATCGGACAGTCCTACCTTCAGGGGCAGGTCATCGGCGGCCCGCAGACCGTCGCGTCCGACCTGGCGGACGTGCTGGACGTCACGGGCGCCGACGAACTCATGGTCACCTCGACCGTGCACTCCGCCGAGGACCACCGCCGCAGCTTCGAGATCATCGCCGAGATCGCGGCAGCCGCGAAGGCGTCCCGCTGATGTGTTCGCTCCCCTTGTCCGTCCCACTCCTCTGCGGGAGCGGCGGTACCCCTTCCAAGCCGGCGGCGGTACCGAGGCGTTCGCCCTGGCGGCGCCCGTCGCAGTCCGACCACCGGCCGGGCGGCCGGGGTGTCTCGACTCCACTACAGGAAACTCGCGCATGATCCCGTACTCGATCGTCTCCGTATCCGCAGGGCTGCGCCGGCCGTCCACCAGCCGCAAGCTCGCCGACCGTCTCACCGAGGCCGCCGCCGCCGAACTCACGACCCACGGCGGCAAGGTGCGCGTGCGCTCGATCGAGCTGCGCGACCATGCCCACGACATCACCGACGCCCTGCTGACCGGCCGCGCCACCGCGGAACTCGCCGACACGGTCCAGGCCGTCGCCCGCGCCGACGCACTGGTCGCCGTGACTCCCGTGTTCACGGGGGCCTACTCAGGCCTGTTCAAGTCGTTCGTCGACATCCTCGACAAGGATTCCCTGGGCGGCCGGCTCGTCCTCCTCGGCGCTACAGGAGGCTCGGCCCGACACCAGCTGGCGCTGGAGTACTCCCTGCGGCCGCTCTTCACCCACCTGCGCGCCGAGACCGTTCCCACAGCCGTGTTCGCCGCTCCGGAGGACTGGGAGCCCGACGGCGAGACCCGCCTTTCCGAGCGCATCGGCCATGCCGCACGTGAGCTCGCCTCCCACCTCCACAGCCGCGTCGGGCTGCAGCACACCTTCTGACTCACCCCTCACGAAAAAGGGCACGACATGAACTCAACCACCACAGCGGCTGACGACGGCACCCGGCGTTCCATGGTGCTCGGAGCACAGGTCATGAACTACGGCTCCGCCGACGCGGCCTGGCGCTGGCCGGGCACCAACCCTCGGACCTACTTCGACCCCGACACCTGGGCCGAGACCGCGGCCCAGGCCGAACGCGGCAAGATGCAGTTCCTCTTCATAGCCGACCATCCTGCCGTCCGTGAGGACCTGACCCACCACAAGCCCTCGGCCACGATCGACCCCATCGTGGTCGCCGGCCATGTGATCAGCCACACCAGCCGCATCGGCATCGTGCTCACGCAGTCGACGACATTCAACTTCCCCTACACGGTGGCCCGTCAGCTCAAGGCCCTCGACCTGCTCAGCGGGGGCCGCATCGGGTGGAACGCCGTCACCACCCAGGAACCCGCCATCGCGGCGAACTTCGGCTCGCCGGTCGCGGACCGGACCACGCGTTACGCACGTGCGCACGAGTTCGTCCAGCTGGTCCAGGCCCTGTGGGGCAGCTGGGGACCGGATGCGCTGAAACTCGACACGGACGCCGGCGTGTTCGCCGACGCCACCGAGATCCGCCCCATCGACCTCGCCGGCCGGCATGTCGCCTCCCGCGGCCCGCTGCCCATCCCACCCTCACCCCAAGGACAGCCGATCCTCTTCCAGGCCGGCGGCGGCGCCGAAGCGCTCACCATCGCCGGAAGCTACGCCTCCGGGGTCTACTCGATGGCCACCGACATCCAGACCGGACGCGCCCACCGCCTCGACCTCGACGAAGCGGCCGTCCAGGCGGGACGCGCGCCCGAGGACATCAGGCTCTTCATGGGCGCCTTCACCACCGTCGCCGACAGCATGGAGGAGGCGCTGGCCCGACGCGAAGAGCTGATGCGCCTGTCCCCGACTCCCGTGCACGCGCGACTGCGGCATCTGTCAGCCCTGGTAGGTGCCCGCATCCCCGCGGACCGGCTGCACGCCCAACTCTCCGCGTCCGAGCGCTCCTCGCTGCGTCCCGCGCCCTTCCAGCTCCACGCCGAGAAGGCGGTGCGCCTGCTGACCGAGGGACACACGCCCTACGAGGTCCTGCTGCGCGGTGTGACCGACTTCCACACCACATTCCTCGGCAGCCCCGAGGAGATCGCCGACGAGATGCAGGAACTCTTCGAAGCCGACGCCTGCGACGGCTTCGTCATCGCCCCCGACGTCGTCGGCGACGGCCTCCCCGCCTTCACGGACAAGGTCGTCCCCGTCCTCCAGCGCCGCGGCCTGTTCCACGCGGACTACGAGGCATCGACCCTCCGCGGGCACTTCGGTGCGCCGCGCCAGTACGGACGCGACGTCAACCCCGCACCCGAACCGGAGATCGCCGTAGGCGCTTCCGATCAGTGAGCGGAGCTCGTCGACGAGGTCGGGGGCAGCGCGCTGCGCTGGTCCAGCCATGCCCCCGGCCGGACCGAGCACGTCCTGATTATGCCGACGCAGGCGTGCCTACGTTCGCGGGCTGACCCCGTTGAGGGCGAGGGCGAGGAGCCGGCTCGTCTCGGCCGCGGGATCCGAGCAGTTCTCGGTGGCCAGAAC
Organism: Streptomyces sp. NPDC048277; assembly: GCF_040652235.1. Classification (NCBI taxonomy): domain Bacteria; kingdom Bacillati; phylum Actinomycetota; class Actinomycetes; order Kitasatosporales; family Streptomycetaceae; genus Streptomyces; species Streptomyces sp. NPDC048277. The sequence goes on along the minus strand of NZ_JBEZLQ010000054.1, from coordinate 11,310 downwards.
GATGCCGACGATCAGCGTGATCAGATCGGTGGCGGTCACCCCTGATGCGACCGCCCCGGCCTGCGCGGCGCGTTGCACGAGCGGCTGGGCCGCCATGCTGAGCTCCGTCGAGCAGGAGGTCCCCCTGTCCTCGTCGACCATACCGTCCGGGAGAAGAGTGACGGCGAGTCCCCGCGCGGAAGCGATGTAGGCGGCGAGAGCGTCCAGCCAGTCGAGCAGTGCCGCTCTCGGATCGCTCCGCCCCATCAGTTCGCGGGCGTGGACACAGAGCGTCTCGGTCTGTTCGCGAAAGACGGCTTCCAACAGGGCGCGGCGGCCGGGGAAATGCCGCCGGACCGTGGCCGAACCGACGCCCGCCACCCGGGCGATCCGCTCCAGGGATGCGTCGGCGCCGTACGCGGCGACCTCCTCCTGGGCCACTTCGAGGATGTGCGCGTAGTTGCGTCTGGCGTCTGCACGCTGGCCGGCCATGAGATCACCTCCGAGTCACTATCCGGCGGGGCCCTCCAAATAGTATCCGAGGTTTTGACGGCATACCGCGCCATTGCAGCGCGCCCCGCCATGCGACGCGGGGATCCCGGCAGACCGGAGGCCGAGCCCCGGTGGCGGGCGATGGCACGCAGTCCGATCCTCTCGCTCAACAGGCCGTGGAACAGGGCGTGATGGGCGCACATGCGCTCGGCCCGCCGACCGGCGGGCCAAGCAAGTGAGGACAGCTCGCCGGCCTCGCTGAGGGCCAGAACGCCGCGGCAGGCCACGCGAATGAAGCAACCGCGCCGACGGCCGGAACAGCCCGCGAGGAGGCCGCTGAGCAGACACTGGACGCCGCCGGGGCGGGCGGCATGCGCATCTGAGACCCGTACCGGGAGGCCCAGGCATGGTGACAGCGGCCCAGCCCGCAACCACGGGCACTTTCAGCCCGCTGACCACATGGACCGGATGGCAGCAGTTCGTCGACACGCCCCGCGCACCGGCACGGGACGCCGACGACCAGGAGTGGACGCTGGAGCAGCGGGAGGACTGCCACGCGCGGTTCGCGGTGCTGAAAACCCCCGCGATCGACACCATCTCCACCGCGGTACGCCGACTGCTGCTGCTCAACCGCGGCCAGCAGGGCGGAGTCCGGCGCGGACCGATGATCTCCAGGCCGGCGACCATCGGGAAGACCGCCGCCGTGCAGCAGCTCGGGCGCACCGTCGAACTCGCCGACCGGCGCCGCCACCCGCACCAGGACGAGCCTCTGCCGGTGCTGTTCATCAACGTGCCGCCGTCCTCCGCCCCGAACATGCTCATCAGCAAGTTCGCCCGCTTCCTCGGCCAGCCGGCGCAGGGGCGGGTGAACCAGATCCAGATCACCAGCGCCGTGTGCGCGCTGCTGTGCGAGTTGGGCACCCGCGGCCGGGCCGGCGCCCAGACCTCCGACCAGCTCGAGTACCTCGGCGAGCGGATCCCGGCCACCTTCGTCTGCTCAGGCATCGACGTCGAATCCTCACCGCTGCTGACCGGCGTGCGCGGCTCCCGGCTCGCCGGCCGCTTCACAATCGTGCGCAACCAGCCGCTGCGCGGCGGCAGCGGCGCGGACCAGCAGATCTGGCGCGACCTCGTACACGGCGTGGACAGCACCCTGCGGCTCCGCCGCCACAAGCCCGGCACCCTGGTCACGCACGCGGCCTACCTGCACGCCCCTACCTGCGGCCTCTCCCGCCTCGGCCCCAGGCCGCGGTGCCCCGGCCGGGTGCCGTGCGGAGTGGGTGTTACGTGGGCCTCGTCGGCTGCGGCGCCGGCCCGGCGGTCCTGGGCCGCACGGCACTGGCGGTCACTGCGCCGGCGGAGCGGTCACCACGGCCGGCCGCCGCGGACCGGGTGTCCGCGGCGGGCGGCGGCTACCAGGTCACCGGGAGTTCGTAGACGCCGTAGACGATGCCGTCGTCCTTGAAGGGGACCTTGTCGATGTCAGTGGCCAGGCGCAGTTCGGGGATGCGGCGGAAGACGGTGCCGTAGACGACCTGGAGCTCCAGGCGGGCCAGCTGCTGGCCCAGGCACTGGTGGATGCCGAAGCCGAAGGCCATGTGGCGGCGGGCGTCCCGGTGGACGTCGAGCCGGCCCGGGTCGGGGAAGACGTCCTCCTGCCAGTTGCCGGTGGCGCCCGGGATGATGACGCCCTCGCCGGCCCGCACGAGGTGCCCCGCGATCTCCAGGTCCTCCAGGGCCAGGCGGCGCTGGCCGATATGGACGACCGTCAGGTAGCGCAGCATCTCCTCGGCCGCGCTCGCGAGGACCTTCGGGTCGTCGGTGTCGCGGACGACGGCGAGCTGGTCGGGGTGTTCCAGGAAGGCCAGGACGCCGAGGGCGATCATGTTGGCGCTGGTCTCGTGCCCGGCGCCGAGCAGCAGCTGCCCGAGCATGGTGGCTTCCAGACGACTGAGTTCGCCGTCCCGCATCAAGGCGGCGAACTCGCTGAGGAGGTCGTCGGCCGGTTCCACGAGCTTGCGGTCGAGCTGGTCGCCGAGGTAGCGGAAGAGCGCGCCGGAGGCCGCCCGGGCCTGCTCGGGCGTCACGTCGCGGCGCAGCGCCACCTTGCTGTTGCTCTGGAAGAAGTCGTGGTCCTCGTACGGCACGCCGAGCATCTCGCAGATCACCAGCGAGGGCAGCGGCAGCGCGAGCGCCTCCACCAGGTCGGCCGGCTTCGGCCCGGCCAGCATCGCATCGATCAGTTCGTCCGTCCTGCGCTGGATCGCCGGACGCAGGCTCTCGATCCGCCGTACGGTGAAGGGTGCGGTGACCATACGGCGGATGCGCGCGTGGTCGGGATCGTCCATGTTGAGGAAGGAGGGCGGGGTCTTGGAGGCGGTCTGGCTGAAGGCGGCGTTCAGGTAGGGGAAGCCCGCGCGAGTGGTGTCGACGCTGAGCCGCTGGTCGCCGTAGAGAGCCTTCTGGTCCTCGTAGCGGGTGACGAGCCAGTGCGTGCTGCCGTCCCACAGCCGGACCCTGGAGACCGGCTTCTCGGCGTGCAGTTTCATCAGCCCGGGAGGCGGGGCGAAGGGACACCCGGCCTCACGGGGCATCGGGAAGTCGGGAACAGCCTCGTCCAGGGCTCCGACAGCAGCGTCGGTCATGTCACTCCTCATCATGGTGGGGGGGGAAGAATGATCCGCCATCATCGAAGCCCACGAAGCTGACAACTCCCCGCCAGAAGGCTGACGGAAGGGCTAGTGGCCGGATATCGGCGTTCGGCTCAGGAACGGCGACCACGCGGACAGTCCAGTCCGTGGACAGTCCGGTGGCACCCCGCAGACGACCGAAGTCCCCGAACGCATCCACCTTGTCCGCCCGCACCTCGGTGTCCGGGCCCACGAGGGTGCGCGCAGGATGTCGGGGTTGATCGGAGCTCCTGGGACGGGAGAAGCGACCGTGGCGGAGGTGGGCGATGAGAGGACCGTGCACGAGCAAAACCCCATAACCCAAACGGCGGTGGTGCAGATGCCGCGGCTCATATCGAGGCCGCCCGGCTGCTTGCGGCAACGGACACGGCCGGACGGATGGAGGTGGTGGTGGCGACGGATCCCGAGCCCGACGGCCCGCCGACAGCCCTGCGATCCGCAGCGCTCGCGTGGAACAGCGTCAGAACAGACGCCACTCACCGTATGGTGCTTCAGGACGACGCGGTACTGGGACGTGTGCCGGAAAGTGGCTGGTTGTGACTTTGTGGCCTGTGTTTCTATGCCGGAGTGAACAAAGACAGCTTCGGGGCTGCTGTGGAGTGGTCAGGCCCCCGGATCCGACCGAGGGCCAATGGCGATGTCGAGAAATGCGTAAGGGTTCTCGCGGAAGTCCATCGACGTGACAGTTATCCGGTGAACTGGCCTGGCCAGCCTCATGAGTGGTTGTCGCAGGCTTCTCTGTTTGGGGCCTGGGTCGCTGAACTTGGTGGCCGTCTCGTTGGCCATGTCAGCTTGTCCCGCAGCGGCGAAGGGGATCTGGCTCCCGGCTTGTGGAGCGAGCGGAGCGGGACGAGCGAGGACCTGACCGCGGTGGTCAGCCGGCTGTTCGTCGCCCCACAGGCCAGGGGGCATGGCATCGGTGCATTGTTGATCGGCCAAGCCGTGGAGGAAGCACGACGTCGTGGCCTGCATCCGGTGCTTGACGTTGTGGTGTCGGATACTGCCGCGGCAGCGCTGTATGAGCGGCTGGGCTGGGAGTTGATGGCCACGGTCGAGCAACGATGGAGCCCCTCTCAGCTGGTGGCCATCCACTGTTACGCGGCGGGATCGTGACCTGGCTGGTCACAGCCACTCGTTGATGGCGGCGACGAGGACAGCCGTCTCATAGCGGACTGCGAGCTTGTCGTCTCTCGTAGCCACGGCACGATGCCTCTTGAGGCGATTGATGCCGCGTTCGACCGCGTGTCGCGCCTTGCAGTCTTCCAGGAGGCGTACGCCTTGTCGGCGCGCACACGGTCGGGCCGGGTGCGGGGTCTGCCCGGCCCGCGGCGGGGCACGCGGATCTTCTTCAGGATGGGCTCGAACTGCGGAGAGTCTCCGCGTTGCCCAGCGGTGATCACGATGGACATCGGCTTCTGGCCCTGCTCGACGGCCAGGTGCAGCTTGGTGGTCAGGCCTCCGCGTGAGCGTCCGAGGCCGTGGTCGTCCGGCTCGACGCCGTGGCCACCAGGCGTCGTTCCGCTGCCGGCGGCGGAACAGGTCGTATACCCGGGCCCACGGGACGCCGGTCCGGGTCCGGAATCGTATCCCGTTGATGAGCTGCCGCTTCGTCCACGTCGGCGGACGGCCCGGAGAGGCCGCCGAGCTGGACCTGCCGGTCCCCACGGCGCGGTGCCGGGCATCCTGCTCGGCGCTGGCGCTCACACCGGCTGAAGCCAGGGTGCCGTGTCGCCCGAGGACAACTCGTAGGCCGCCAGCAGGCGTTCGGTGTCGGCCAGCTGGCTCAGCCAGCGGTCGCGGACGACGTCGATGCCGGTCTCGGGCTCCTGGAGGGACGCCAGGTATCCGGCGAGCGGGGCGCCCTGGGGACCGGCCTGCTCGTGCATTTCGATCATCTTCGCCACGATCTTGGTCTGGATGCCGTAAACCGGAATCTGCGGGCCACGGGGCGCGATGAGACCGATGAAATACAGCTTCTCGGCGGCCTCCGTCACGATGCCGCCGGCGCAGCGCACGGGTACTCCGCCGACCCACCTGAACAGGTCGTCGTCCAGGAAGGGAAGGCGTACGTTGAAGCCGGTGGCCCACAGGATGGTGTCGTAGTCGCGGGCCGTGCCGTCGGTGAAGTGGACGGTCTTGCCGTCGAAGCGGTCGATGGCCGGGCGGATGGTGATGCGGCCGTGGTGGATCCAGTACAGGAGGAGATCGTTGACCACCGCGTAGCCCTCGGCGAGGGTGGCTCCCTCAGGCTTGGGCATGCCCGGGTAGGCGTTCCACTCTCCGAGCGACAGGCGGGACATGAGCCGGTTGATCAGGTCCTGCTCGGACGGGGAGAAGTCCGCCAGGAAGGGCACCTGCTGGCGTGGCACGCCGAAGTACGTCTTGGGCTGGAACCAGGAACCGTGCCGGACGACGATGTCGGCCTCCAGCCGGTGCTGGGCGACGTCGACGGCCAGGTCGCAGCCGGAGTTGCCGGCGCCGACCACGAGAATGCGCTCACCCTCCACGTCGGAGACGTTCCGGTACGAGCCCGAGTGGATCGTCTTTCCCGTGAACTCGCCGGGGATGTCCGGGATCTTGGGGTCCCACAGGTGGCCGTTGGCGACGAGGACCCCGTCGTAGATCTCGTCGTCCCCGGCGGAGGTGGTCACGCGCCAGCCGTACGCACCCGTCCGGGCGTCCCCGTTCCCCTCGGGCGCCTCGACCGGCTCGACGCTCGTCACGGCGGTGCCGAACCGGATGATCTCGTAGAGACCGTGGTGGCGGGCGTACGACTCGATGTAGGCGCGCACCTGGTCGCGGCGTGGGAAGTGCGGGTAGTCGTCGGGCATCGGGAAGTCCTCGAACGTCGTCATGTCGCGCGAGGTGATCAAGTGGAGGGCGTCGTAGTCAGTGTGCCAGTGGCCACCGACCCGGTCGGTCTTCTCGAAGCAGTCGACCTCGTGCCCGCGCAGGCGAAGTTGCTGCAGAGCGGAGACGCCGGCGGCGCCGGCACCGATGACGCAGTAGCGGGACATGGGGATTCCCTTCGTGGTCCGGGAAAGCAGGAGCTTCGGCATGGCCGGGCCCGGTCAGGGGCGACTGGTCGGCCCATCAGGATGACGACAGATTGACAGCGGGATCGCTCTGGATGAATGCGCGATCCGCGGGAGCACCCCAAGGGTTTCCCTATGACTGCGGCTCATAGGGGCCACGGCGGCGGGCAGGCGTGTGGTGGGCGAGGCGGTCGGCGGCCTCGCGGTCGGTGGCCTCGCGGTCGGGACGCCGAGGCTGTCCGTTGACCGTCGCGATCATCCGCTGCCCCTCTCGGCCAGAACACGGGCGAGCTCGGCGGCTCTTCACCCTTGTCGGCCAGGAACAACAGGCCCGACCGGCCGCAGGGTGGATTTCGATGCCGATCACGGCGGCTGCCCAAGGCTGTGCCTTGGGACGCTCCCGAACTTCGAACCTTCACCAACCGCCCGGCTCCTCCTCATACTCACCGCAAGGCCCGAGGCCCCCACCGCACCGACACCGCTGCATCCTCATCGCCGTGGCCAGGACCGCCGCCCTGGAACCGGCCGTAGTGCCGGACGCGTCAATCCCGTCCGTCCTGGCCCGGTCAGCACGCCGTGGACTCCGGCGCGGTCGCCTTGCGCTCGTCCGACGACTCCAGCTTTGACGACAGGAACGGAGATGATCGCCGATGGCAGCTGCTTCCTCCGCCGAGTCCGCCAGGCCCGCCGCCACCGCTCAGTCCACGGCTCTGGTGACGGGCGCCGCCAGCGGCATGGGCCGCGCGGTCGCGGAACGCTTCCTCGCCGAGGGATGGACGGTCCTCGCCCTGGACCGTGACGCCGGGGCCCTGGTAACGGCGGCCGGCGAACTGGGCCCGGCCTTCCGCCCCGTACCGGTGGACATCACCGACCGCACGGCGGTCACCACCGCACTCGGCTCCCCGATCGGCCTACGTGCGGCGATCAACGCAGCCGGCATCTACCCGCCCACTCTCCTGGCCGACTACGACGAGGCGACGTACCGCCGCACCTTCGACGTGAACGTCCTCGGCACCCTCAACGTCACCGCCGCGGCCGTGCCCGCCCTGCGCGCCGCGGGCGGCGGCACGATCGTCAACTTCGCCTCGATCGACGCCTTCGCGGTCTCACCGGGCCAGCTGATCTACAGCGCCTCCAAGGCGGCGGTGGTCTGCCTGACCCGCTCGCTGGCCCATGAGCTCGGCCCCGACGGCATCGCGGTCAATGCCGTCGCTCCCGGCTGGGTCGACACCCCCGGCACCCGCGCCGGCGGCCGTATGGAAGAGGGCGTCGCCGCCGTCCCGCTCGGCCGGGCAGCCCAGCCAGAGGAGATCGCCGACTGGGTCTGGAAGCTGTGCCACGGCACCTACCTGACCGGCGAAACCCTGGTCGTCAGCGGCGGACTCACCGTCCGCTGAACCGGGTGGAGGGCGGCTTCGGCCGTGTACGCCCTCCGACCCACGAGCATCCGCCACGCCATTTGCCACGCCGTTTGCCACCCGACGGAGGTACGTCCATGACCGTCCAGCACGCGCCCGCCCCGGAGCTGTGCCTGACCACCGACGTGTACGCCGCGATCCAGACACGGGATCCCGGGCAGTCCGAGTTCCACCAGGCCGCGCACGAGGTGCTGGAGTCCCTGGAGCCCGTGCTGGCCCGCCATCCGCACTACACGCACCACCGGATCCTTGAGCGCCTGTGCGAGCCGGAGCGCCAGTTGGTCTTCCGCGTCCCGTGGGTCGACGACGCCGGGCACGTGAGGGTGAACCGGGGTTTCCGGGTGGAGTTCAACTCCGCTCTGGGGCCGTACAAGGGCGGTCTGCGGTTCCACCCGTCCGTGAACCTCGGCATCGTGAAGTTCCTGGGCTTCGAGCAGATCTTCAAGAACGCACTCACCGGTCTGCCCATCGGCGGCGGAAAGGGCGGCGCCGACTTCGATCCCAAGGGCCGCTCGGACGGCGAGATCATGCGGTTCTGCCAGTCCTTCATGACCGAGCTGCACCGCCACCTCGGCGAGCACACCGACGTCCCGGCCGGCGACATCGGAGTCGGCGGCAGGGAGATCGGCTATCTCTTCGGCCAGTACAAGCGCATCACCAACCGTTACGAGTCCGGTGTGCTCACCGGCAAGGGCCTGAACTGGGGCGGCTCCCACGTACGCACCGAGGCCACCGGGTACGGCACGGTCTACTTCGTCTCCGAGATGCTCGCCGAACGCGGCCAGGACCTCGACGGTCGGCAGGTCGTCGTCTCCGGCTCCGGCAACGTCGCCCTCTACGCCGCCCGGAAGGCACATGAACTCGGCGCCAAGGTCGTCGCGATGTCCGACTCCGACGGATACGTCGTCGACGAGCACGGCCTGGACCTCGACCTGATCAAGGACATCAAGGAAGTCCGCCGCGGCCGCATCAAGGAGTACGCGCAGACCATGACCCGCGCCCGGTATGTCGAGGGCGGCTCCGTCTGGGACGTACCGTGCTCGGTGGCTCTGCCCTGCGCCACCCAGAACGAACTCGACGAGAACGCGGCGCGGACCCTGCTGGCCGGGGGCGTGGCAGCGGTCGCCGAAGGCGCCAACATGCCCACCACCCCGCGGGCCGTTCGGCTGCTGCGGGAGGCCGGCGTCGCCTTCGGGCCGGGCAAGGCGGCCAACGCCGGCGGGGTGGCCACCTCGGCCCTGGAGATGCGGCAGAACGCGGGCCGCGACGCTTGGAGCTTCGAGGTCACCGACCAGCGGCTCGCGGCCATCATGGCCGGCATCCACACCACCTGCCTCACCGCCGCCGAGGCGTACGGCGCCCCGGGCGACTACGTCGTCGGCGCGAACGTAGCGGGCTTCGTCAAGGTGGCGGACACCATGCTCGACCACGGGGTGATCTGACGCACCCGGTTGGTCGAACCCACATCCATGCAAGACAGTTGAGGAGACATTCGGACATGGCACAGGAAGTACGCGGCGTGATCGCGCCGGGCAAGGACGAGCCGGTACGGACCGAGACCATCGTCATCCCCGACCCCGGCCCGGGTGAGGCGGTGGTCAAGGTGCAGGCGTGCGGAGTGTGCCACACCGACCTGCACTACAAGCAGGGAGGCATCAGCGCCGACTTCCCCTTCCTGCTGGGGCATGAGGCCGCGGGCGTGGTGGAGTCGGTGGGCGACGGCGTCACCGACGTCGAGCCCGGTGACTTCGTCATCCTCAACTGGCGTGCGGTGTGCGGTAGTTGCCGGGCCTGTCTGCGCGGGCGTCCCTGGTACTGCTTCAAGACCCACAACGCCCGGCAGAAGATGACCCTCCTCGACGGCACCGAACTCTCCCCCGCCCTCGGTATCGGCGCCTTCGCGGAGAAGACCCTGGTGGCGGCCGGACAGTGCACGAAGGTCGACCCGGCCGTTGCCCCGCAGGTCGCCGGGCTGCTCGGTTGCGGGGTGATGGCCGGTATCGGCGCCGCCATCAACACCGGCAACGTGGGCCGCGGCGACACGGTCGCGGTGATCGGCTGCGGCGGAGTCGGCGACGCGGCGATCGCCGGAGCCCGGCTGGCGGGCGCGGCGAAGATCATCGCCGTCGACATCGACGACCGCAAGCTGGAGACGGCACGGAAGATGGGTGCCACCCACACGGTCAACTCCCGCGAAACCGAGGTCGTCGGTGCGATCAAGGACCTGACCGGCGGCTTCGGCACCGACGTCGTCATCGAGGCGGTCGGCCGCCCAGAGACGTACCGGCAGGCGTTCTACGCCCGCGACCTCGCCGGCACAGTCGTCCTGGTCGGCGTGCCCACACCCGAGATGCAGCTCGAAATCCCGCTCCTGGACGTGTTCGGTCGGGGCGGCGCGCTGAAGTCGAGCTGGTACGGCGACTGCCTGCCGTCCCGGGACTTCCCGATGCTGATCGACCTGCATCTGCAGGGCCGTCTGGACCTGGAGTCCTTCGTCACCGAGACGATCGCCCTGGACGAGGTGGAGAAGGCGTTCGCCAGGATGCACGACGGCGACGTCCTGCGCTCGGTGGTGGTGCTGTGATGGCCGCCGTGCGCATCGACCACCTGGTCACCTCGGGCACCTTCTCGCTCGACGGCGGCACCTGGGACGTCGAGAACAACGTCTGGATCATCGGCGACGACACCGAGGCGATCGTCATCGACGCCGCCCACGACGCCCAGGCCATCGCCGAGGCCGTAGGGGACCGCAGGTTGATCGCGATCGTGTGCACCCACGCGCACGACGACCACGTGGGAGCGGCCCCCGAACTCGCCGCCCTGACCGGCGCACCGATCCTGCTCCATCCCGACGACGACCCGCTGTGGAAGCAGACCCACCCCGACCGCACCCTCGACGGCCCCCTCGCTCACGGGCAGCGCCTGACGGTGGCCGGTATCGAACTGGTCGTCCTGCACACCCCCGGCCACGCCCCCGGCGCGGTCTGCGTCCACGCGCCCGTCCTGGGGGCCGTGTTCACGGGTGACACCCTCTTCCAGGGCGGCCCCGGCGCCACCGGCCGGTCGTTCTCCGACTTCCCCACCATCATCCGCTCGATCCGCGACCAACTGCTCACCCTGCCCCCGGATACGACGGTCCACACCGGACACGGCGCCTCGACCACCATCGGCACGGAGGCCCCGCAGCTCCAGGAGTGGATCGACCGAGGCCACTGACGCCATCTCAGCTCACTGGCAGGCTGCCCCATGGGATCGGCAACCGTGTGCTGCGCGACTGACAGGAGACCGCATGGTGAAAGTTGATCCCGCGCAGCGGCAGCCGGTCCCGATCGAGGTCAAAGCCCTGCACGACGGACGAGTGCTGGCAGCAGTGCCATCCGTTCATCCGCCATGGGCGCGCTGCTGTGGTCGCGGGGTGCGAGGCGCAGATCGCCGTTGCCGAGGGTGCGCCGGAACCCGTCTTGCACGTTCCGGCGGACGAACCGCTCCTCAAGTGACGCGCGGACGGGCCGGGCCAGGACAGGCCGCGGTCTCCACGTGTGGCTTCGAATGTGTCCGTTGGCCCCAGATGAACGAGTCCTGTGGCCCCAGGCATCGATTAGGGCCAGGGGTCAGCTGACTGGTGGCTGATCGGCCGGGGGGTTCGCCTTCAGCTTTTCGAATGCGGTGGGGGTCGGGCGGTTCGGCAGGAAGTCC
>NZ_JBEZLQ010000053.1:0-32009 GCF_040652235.1 Streptomyces sp. NPDC048277 | reverse complement strand
TGATCTTGGAAGCCGTGCCTGTCACGTTCCGGACCCTGTCGCTGACCTGACGGGCCACCGCGAACCGGGCGTCACGCGACTACGCCGAAGCCCTGCCCCGGGAGCCCATCCCTCAATTCGCGAGAGGAGGCGACCGAACTCGTCGTGCGGAACATCGCGAAAAGCCTCACGAACGACTACGAGAAACAGGGGTTCACCGTCAACTCCGTCGGGCTGAGCTGCGGGAGCTCCATGGTGATGCATCAAACGGTGGCGCGCGGGGAGGGAACCCGGTGGGAGCAGGAGTGCTACCTGATCGACACTGATCACGCGGTTCATCGCTTCACGAACCACAGCAGCTAGTGCTGTGACCGTGGGGGCGCACTGATGGCTCCGTACACCAGTACAGTCGGCGCACTGAAGGAGCAGAGGAGCCCCGGTGCCTGGAAGAGACAGCAACGCTGATGGCAACGGCCGGCGGGCCGTGGCCATCAGACGGATACAGGTCGTGCTGTTCGGAGTCGTTGTCCTGCTGGTCGGATTCCGTGTCTGGGAGCGAGATCACGGCCATGGTTCGAGCACGATCGTGTTCGGGCTGATGGCCGCATCGGCACTGTCCATCGGCGCGCTGGAACGCTATCGGACAAACGCTACCAAACGATCTCGGTGACTCACCTTCCAGCTGGCTCAGGCCCCTCCACATCGGAGCCCGACCGGGCGGTCCCCTTGAGGTGGGTGTCGGTGTCCTGGTCGAGCTCGGTCGGCGCGCACGTCGCGGCGATCGCTGCGGGCAAGGGGCCGAAGCGGGTGGCGTCCATACCCAGAGGGCGCCAGGTCCGTTGGGCGGCGAGCTGGTCCAGGCTCTGTCCGGAGAGGTATTCGGCGAGGTAGCCGAGGATGAGAGCGGCCCGGTCGGTGTATTCGACGGCTTCGCCGGGCGGCCGGTGGAGCGCCTCGTGCAGGACACCGGTGCGGATGGCCTGCGGGTCGGTGCCGTAAAGGTTTTGCAGCTGGGCCCGCAGCGGGACGCCCGCGGTATGGGTGAGCAGCCGGCGGGCCGTCACCGCGCTGTGTGGGTGGCCGGTGACCTCGTCCCAGATGGTGCCGAGCGGTGCGTCGAGGTCGAGGACGCTGTCCTCCCGGAGGCGCCGATGGACGGCCATACGGCGAGGATCTTGGTGAGGCTGGCGGCGTCGAAGACAGTGTCGGGCCGCATCCGCGTGTCCGGATCGTCGGGGTCCAGGACACCAGTGACACCGGAGGCGCGCACGCGGGCTGCGTCGCCGACGGCCCACACGGCGCCGGGGAAGACCTTGTCGCGGACGCCCTCGTCCGCAAGTTGGCGGCTCTCAGTGTGCTCCCGTCGGGCACCGAACGTGCAGAACGAACGCCGACGCTGCCCTGGGCCGCGAAGGGATGGGGGAGGGCGAACGGCAGCGTCGCACGACCAGGCCCGGCAAGGCGGGGCCGGTGGCGACCTCCCCCGGACCGGCGTGGTGGGCCTGTGCAGCGGCGAGCTCCACCACGCCCGCCGTGTCCAGTTCGGCCGCAGCGGGCCGCGAACCAGCCGTCAGGTGGGCGCGTCTCGCTCCAGCAGAGCGAGGGCCTGCGGTGTACGGACGGTGCGGGGGCGCAGCCGCGCAGGCCACCGCGGCGAGCACCACCGCCTCCCGAACCTGCGGGCCGCGGTGCCGGCCAGCTCGGAGCGGGACTGCTTGAGAATCCACCGCGAGGTGTCCACGGTCATGATGACGGTCCGTGCTGCGTCGGCAGCCTGTGCCATACGTCTCCCACCCCGAGCCGTTGGTTCCACGGGACGGCGGGTCCTCCCGGAGGAGCGCGGCCACCGCACCGGTTCCCGCTCATCGTATGTTCGATCGCCCGCCTTCGCTCTTGTACGCCGGTGCACACCTGCCGGCCGGCCGTGCGGAAGACTGATCGCGCACACGCGGAACCGACGAGGAGGCCGGTGCATGACACGCCCGATCACGGCAGGGGTCGACGGTACGGAGGAGAGCCTCGCCGCTCTGGACTGGGCGGCCCGCGAGGCGGTCCGCCGGGGGCTGCCGCTGCGGGCGGTGCACGCCTGGCGGTACGAGGCGCACGAGGCGCACGAGGCGCTCGGCGGTGACCGGGAGGCCCAGCGCGGGTGGGTGTCCGACGGCGTGACCGAGGCGGTGCGGGGCGTCACCGGACGCTATCCGGACCTCGCGGTGAGCGTCGACGTGGTGGAGGGCGGCCCGGTCGAGGTGCTCGTGGAGGCGGCCGCCGGGGCCGAGTCGCTGGCGCTGGGATCGCGCGGGCACGGCCGGGTCGTCGGCTTCCTGCTGGGCTCCGTCGGCCAGCAGGTGATCGCCGGGGCCGGGTGCCCGGTCGTGCTGGTGCGCGCCGGGGACCGGCCCGCCGCCGAGGCCGCCGGCCGGGAGGTCGTCGTGGGCCAGCAGGGCGGGCCCGAGGACAGCGCGGCCGTGCTGGAGTTCGCGTTCCGGACGGCGGCGGCCCGCGGTGCGACGGTCCGGGTGGTCCGGGCCTGGACCCTGCCACCGGTCTTCGCCTACAGCCCTGGTTCGCTGAAGCTGCTCGACGAGTCGGGCGGCCTGGAGCCCTTCGAGAAGAAGGCCCTGGCCGAGGCGGTGCGGCCACTGCGGGAGCGGTTCCCCGGGGTGCCGGTCGCCGAGCACGTCGAGATGGGCAGCGCCGGGCAGGTGCTGCTGTCGTTGGCCGGGCGGGCCCAGCTGATGGTCGTCGGGCGGCGCGCCCACCGTACGGCGGTCGGCGCGCGGATCGGCTCGGTCGCGCACGGGGTGCTGCACCACGCCGACTGCCCGGTGGCCGTGGTGCCGCACGACTGACGCGCGTCCGGCCCGCGGCTCACTCGGGAGTGACCGGCTCCAGGGTCTCCCGTGCTGTCGGCAGCACGTTCTCGATGTAGTCCTCGACCGCGCTGTCCAGGCCTATGTCGTGCTGCGCCCGCTCGGACAGGTACCAGCGGTGCTCCAGCAGCTCGTGGTAGATCTCGGCCGGGTCCATGGAACCGCGCAGCTCCAGCGGTACGGCCCGCACGGTGGGGCGGAAGACGTCCCGCACCCACCGGTGGGCCAGCACCTCGGGGCGGGCGGCCAGGGGGTCGCCCGGGGTGTAGTCGTCCTGGGTGGCCATCCAGCTCTCCAGGTCGTTCAGCAGCCGCCGCGCCTGGTTCTCCTCGGCGTCCAGGCCGGTCAGCCGCAGCAGCTGGCGCTGGTGGTGCCCGGCGTCGACGACCTTCGGCACGAAGGTGACGGTGTCGCCGTTGGAGGAGTGCTCGATCTGCATCTCGGCCACGTCGAAACCGAGCTCGTTGAGCCGCCTGATCCGGCGCTCGATGTAGTGGTACTTGCCCGCCGGGTACACCGAGGTGCGGGTCAGTTCCTCCCACAGCTCGCCGTACCGGGTGCAGATCTCGAAGCCGAACTCGATCGGGTCCAGCGACGGGTGCAGCGCCCCCGACGCCTCCAGGTCGAGGAGCTCCCCGCTGATGTTGACCCGGGCCAGATCGAGGTCGTACTCCCGCTGCCCGTTGCTCAGCTGCGGATGCAGATCGCCGGTCTCGGCGTCCACCAGGTACGCCGCGTAGGCGCCCGCGTCCCGCCGGAACAGTGTGTTGGACAGCGAGCAGTCGCCCCAGGCGAACCCGGCCAGGTGCAGTCGTACGAGCAGCACCGCCAGGGCGTCCATGAGGCGGTGCATGGTGGCCGGGCGCATGGTCGTCTCGAACATCGAGCGGTACGGCATCGAGCCGCCCAGATGCCGGGTGACCAGCACCGACTCCAGTGGGTCGCCCTCGGGGTCGGTGCGGCCGGTGATCACCGCGAGCGGGTCGACCGCGGGGATGCCCAGCCGGTCGAGGTCGCGCAGCAGCTCGTACTCGCGCAGCGCCGGGCGCTCCGCGAGCTCCTTGACCGCGATGACCTCGCTGCCGGCGCGGGCGTAGCGCACCACGTGCCGGGAGATGCCGCGGGGGAGCGGCACGAGGTAGTCCTCGGGCCACTCCTCCAGCGGGACGTCCCAGGGGAGTTCGAGCAGGAGCGCGGGGTGCTCCGGGTTGGTGGCGCTGATCTGCAATGCCATGGCCCGAACCTTAGACGGCGTGGTCAGACGGCGCGTTCGCGGGCCTGCTGCGCGGCCGCCCGTACGGGTCCCCGGTGCAGGGGGCCGTGCCCGGGCAGCAGCGCGTCGGCGTCGAGGGCCTCGATGAGGCCGAGCGAGGCCACCGCGCGGGCCCGCTCGTGGTGGAACATGTCGGGCAGCAGCTGCGGGCCCTTGACACGCGAGGTGCGGTGCCCGCTGACCAGGGCGTCACCGGAGATCACGACGCCCGCCTCGGGCAGGTGGTAGACGGTGTGCCCGTCGGTGTGGCCGGGCGTGTGCACCGGGACCGGCCGGCCCGGCAGGTCCAGCGGGCCGTCGGCGACCGGGAACGCCTCCGGCGAAGTGACCGGGTGCTGCTCGGTGCCGCCGACCCGCAGCACATGCACCAGCCAGGGCACCACACCGGGCCGCCAGGCGTTCTTCAGTACGTCGCCCACGGCCACCTGCTGGAGGAAGTCCCGCCGCGCGTGCGGTACTTCGGCCTCGTGCAGATAGACCGGGGTGCCGTGGGTGTCCCGCAGGTACTCGGCCGAGCCGAGGTGGTCGTTGTGCGCGTGGGTGATCAGGACGGCCGCGACGGCCTCCGGCGAGCTGCCCACCTGGGCGAGGGAGCCGAGCAGCCCCTCGCGGTCCCCGGGGTAACCGGTGTCCACCAGCGTGACGGCGTCACCGTCCTTGAGGATCACCCAGTTGGTGTGGTGACCGTGCACCAGGTAGGTGCCCTTGCCGACTTCGTGTACCTCAGCGTGCATGGGCACAGCAAACCAGATGACGTGGGGCAGCTGTTAGCGAGGACCGGGGTCAGCGCACCCCGTGTGGCCGGAACTGGACGCTGATCCGCGGGCCGGCGGCACGGGCCGTCTTCGGTACGCAGTGCTCCCAGGTCCGCTGGCAGGAACCGCCCATCACGATCAGGTCGCCGTGGCCCAGCGGGTGGCGGACCGAGGGGCCGCCGTGCAGCGGGCGCAGGAGCAGGTCGCGGGGCGCGCCCACGGAGAGGATCGCGACCATGGTGTCCTCCCGGGCGCCCCGCCCGATCCGGTCGCCGTGCCAGGCGACGCTGTCCCGGCCGTCGCGGTAGTAGCAGAGCCCGGCCGTGCTGAACGGCTCGCCCAGTTCGTCGGCGTAGTGCCGGGTGAGGGTCTCGCGGGCCTCGGTGAGAACGGGGTGCGGGAGCGGGTCGGCCGCGCCGTAGAAGGCGAGCAGACGCGGTACGTCCACGACGCTGTCGTACATCTTCCGGCGCTCCGCGTGCCAGGGGACGTCCGTCACCAGCCGGTCGAACAGGGCGTCGGCGCCGCTCAGCCAGCCGGGCAGCACGTCGATCCAGGCGCCGGAGCCCAGCGCGGTGCGGCGGACGCCGTCGAGCGGGCCGAGCCGCAGCTCGTCGGTCTGGTCGAACAGGGAGCCCTGGAGGTGCGTGGCCATGGAGTCAGCCTACTCCTTATTCGAAAATGTGTTCCTTTTTGATTTTCGGCCGATCCCGTGCGCGGCTCTTTCGATACGTTCATGTATCCGATACGTTCGTGTATCGAACGGAGGTCAGGACATGGCCGCAGTGGACGGTGCGCCCCAGCGTGTGACCCGGCGCCGGGTGCAGACCCGCGCCCGGCTGCTCGACGCCGCGTTCACCGTGTTCGCCGCCAAGGGCTTCGGGCGGGTCTCCATCGAGGAGGTCTGCGAGGCCGCCGGGTTCAGCCGGGGCGCCTTCTACTCCAACTTCGCCACCCTCGACGAGCTGTTCTTCGCCCTCTACCGGGAGCGCGCCGACCTCATCGCCCAGCAGGTGGCCGACGCGCTCGCCGGCGACGGACCGGACCTGGACGTGCCCGCCTCCGTGGACCGGGTCACCGACGTGCTGCTCCTGGACGTGGACTGGCTGCTGGTGAAGACGGACTTTCTGGTGCACGCCGCCCGGGACCCGGCCGTCGCCGAGGCCCTTCTCGACCACCGCGCCCGGCTGCGGCAGGCCATCGCCGACCGGCTCCTGCGGGCCCGGGGCCACACCCCGATCCCGGCCGTGCTCGGCGACGTCGGCGGTGCCGCCCACGCCGTGGTCGCCGCCTACGACGGAGTCACCACCCAACTGCTGCTCGACAGGGATCTGGACCGGGCCCGCGCCTGGCTCAAGCAACTGCTCACCGCGCTGCTGACCGACGGCAGCGGCACCCACCCCGAATGAGAAAGGCAACGGTCGCCATGGACGCGGACGTCATCGTCGTCGGAGCGGGCCTCGCCGGCCTGGTCGCGGCGCACGAACTCACCAGCAGGGGCAGGCGCGTTGCCCTGGTCGACCAGGAGAACGCCGCCAACCTCGGCGGCCAGGCGTTCTGGTCCTTCGGCGGGCTCTTCCTCGTCGACTCGCCCGAGCAGCGCCGCCTCGGCATCAAGGACTCCCTCGACCTGGCCTGGAGCGACTGGCAGGGCAGCGCCCAGTTCGACCGCAAGGGCGACGAGGACTCCTGGGCGGTGCGCTGGGCGCGCGCGTACGTCGAGTTCGCGGCGGGGGAGAAGCGGCCCTGGCTGCAGAGCCACGGCATCAGCCTGCTGCCGACCGTCGGCTGGGCCGAGCGCGGCGACCTGCGCGCCACCGGGCACGGCAACTCCGTCCCCCGCTTCCATGTCGCCTGGGGCACCGGCACCGGCGTGGTCGAGCCCTTCGCCCGCTACGCCAAGCAGGCCGCCCGCGACGGACTGCTCACCTTCTACCACCGCCACCAGGTCGACGAACTCGTCGTCGAGGACGGCGAGGCCCGCGGGGTGCGCGGCACGGTCCTGGCCGCCGACGACGCGAAGCGCGGAGTCGCCTCCAACCGCGACCGCATCGGCGACTTCGAGCTCACCGCCCAGGCCGTCGTCGTCACCACCGGCGGCATCGGCGCCAACCACGACATCGTCCGCCGCTACTGGCCCGAGCGCCTCGGCACCCCTCCCGCCGAGATGGTCACCGGCGTCCCCGCCTACGTGGACGGCCGCATGCTCGACATCAGCGCCGCGGCCGGCGTCCGGCTGGTCAACCGCGACCGCATGTGGCACTACACCGAGGGCCTCCAGAACTGGGATCCCATCTGGCCCGGCCACGGCATCCGCATCCTGCCCGGCCCGTCCTCGATCTGGCTCGACGCCCTCGGCCGCCGCCTTCCCGACCCCTGCCTGCCGGGCTACGACACCCTCAGCACCCTCAGGTACCTGCGCACCACCGAGGACATCGCCGGGTACGACCACTCCTGGTTCGTCCTCACCCGGAAGATCATCGAGAAGGAGTTCGCGCTCTCCGGCTCCGAGCAGAACCCCGACATCACCGCCAAGGACCGGGGGGCCGTGCTGCGCGACCGGCTGCTCGGCAAGGGCGCGCCCGGCCCGGTGCGGGCCTTCCTGGACAAGGGCGCGGACTTCGTGACCGCGACCTCCCTGGAGCAGCTCGTCGAGAAGATGAACGGGCTCACCGACAAGGCGCTGCTCGACGCGGCCGAGGTGCGCCGCCAGATCGTCGCCCGCGACCTGCAGATCAACAACTCCTACAGCAAGGACTCCCAGATCCAGGGCATCCACAACGCCCGCCGCTACATCGGCGACCGCCTGGGCCGGGTCGCCACTCCGCACCGGATCCTCGACCCCGCCGCCGGGCCGCTGATCGGCGTCCGGATGCACGTCCTCACCCGCAAGACCCTCGGGGGCATCCAGACCGACCTGGACTCCCGCGCCCTCGGCGCCGACGGGAAGCCGATCGGCGGACTCTACGCGGCCGGTGAGGTGGCCGGCTTCGGCGGCGGCGGCGTGCACGGCTACAACGCGCTGGAGGGCACGTTCCTCGGCGGCTGCCTCTACTCGGGCCGGGCGGCCGGACGGGCTGCGGCGAAGCAGACGGCGTGATTCAGTGGGAGAGGAGCCGCGCCAGCACGGTCGCGTGGCTCTCCTCCGGCGTCTTGGACGCGGTGAGCAGCGTGACCCTGCCCTTGCGCACCAGCTTCCGCAGGCCGTCGAGGAGTTCGGCGGCCTCGGGAGCGTCCAGTTCCGCCTCGTAACGACGGGTGAACTCCTCGTACGACCCGCCCCCGTGGAACCAGCGGCGCAGCTCGTTCGACGGCGTCAGCCCCTTCGGCCACTCGTCCACGTGCGCGTCCTCCTTGGCCATCCCGCGCGGCCACAGCCGGTCCACCAGGACGCGCACCCCGTCCTCCGGCTCGGGCGATTCGTAGATCCTGCGGACGCGCACGCTCACGGTCGGGCACCTCTCGGCTCGTCGACGGGTGCGGCGAGCGTATGCGGCGGGCCCGTGACACCGGCCGCCGACGCGGCACGACTTGACCTGAATGAGGGGGAAGCCGCGGCGGCCGCCCGCCTAGTCTGTGGGTTCGCGATTGATCATCGGCCACCCCCTCAAGGAGCGAATGTGCAGGTTGCCACCAGCAGACGGACCGCAGTCCTCCGCCGCGAGGCCGTCCTCGCCACCGTCCCGGTCGCCGTGGCGGCCCTGCTCGCCGCCGCCGGACCGGCCTCGGCGAGCACGATCGGCGCCTCGGGCGCGGGCGACGCCTACTTCCCGCTCAGCGGCAACGGCGGCTACCACGTCAGCCACTACGATCTGACGCTCCGCTACGACACCTCCTCCCGCCACCTCGACGGCAAGGCCGTCCTCACCGCCCGCGCCACCCAGGAACTCACCCGCTTCGACCTCGACCTCAAGGGCCTGAAGGTCACCCGGGTGACGGTCGACGGCCGGGCGGCGCACTTCAGCCGCAGCGGACAGGAACTCGTCGTCACGCCCGCGCGTGCCCTGGCGAAGGGCCGGGACTTCCGGGTCGCCGTCACCTACGACGGCACCCCCAAGCAGGTCACCGACCCCGACGGCTCGGCCGACGGCTGGATCGCCACCGACGACGGCGCGTTCGTCGCCGGGGAGCCGCAGGGCGCGATGACCTGGTTCCCGGCGAACAGCCACCCCAAGGACAAGTCGTCGTACGACTTCACGATCACCGTCCCCAAGGGGCGCACCGCCGTCGCCAACGGCGTCCTGCTCGGGCAGCACACCGCCCAGGGCCGCACGACCTTCCGCTGGCGGGAGAGCGAGCCGATGGCCGCGTACCTCGCCACCGCCACGGTCGGCACGTTCAAGGTCGAGCAGTACACCACCCGGGACGGGATCAAGGTGTACAACGCGGTGGACCCGCGCGAGGCGAGCGGGTCGGCGGCCGTGCTGAAGAAGCTACCCTCGGTGCTGGAGTGGGAGAGCAAGCTGTTCGGGCCGTACCCGTTCCGCTCCGCCGGGGCGATCGTCGACCACGCGCCGAGCGTCGGGTACGCGCTGGAGACGCAGGGCCGGCCGCTCTACGACTCCGCGCCCGACCTGAGCACCCTCGTCCACGAGAGCGCCCACCAGTGGTTCGGTGACTCCGTCTCCCTCACCGCCTGGAAGGACATCTGGCTCAACGAGGGCTTCGCGACGTACGCGGAGTGGCTGTACAGCGAGCAGCACGGGGGCGACAGCGCGCAGAAGACCTTCGACGCGCTGTACGCCAAGGCGGCGAGCGACGGGCTGTGGGCGTACCCGCCCGGGGACCCGGGGAGCGGGGCGAACATCTTCGGCACGCCGGTCTATGCGCGGGGTGCGATGGCGCTGCACGAGCTGCGCAAGGCGGTCGGGGATCCGGTGTTCTTCCGGATTCTGCGGGCGTGGGCGAGCCAGCACCGGTACGGGCACGGGACAACGGCCGAGTTCGTGAAGCTGGCCGAGGGGCAGTCGGGGATCGACCTCGGTGCGCTGTTCCAGACGTGGTTGTACACGAAGGGCAAGCCGAACCAGGCCTGAATCCTGACCAGTTCCTTACAAGTCTCGGTCACCCTCGTTTCATGATCCATCGCAGAACCGCCGTCGCCTTCCTCGCCGCCGCCCCCCTCGTGCTCTCCGGTTGCGGGGGCGGCGCCGAGGCCGCGCCGAGCCGGTCGGACGTGAGTCGGCCCGACGACGGCCGGCCGGCCGGGGCGACGGCCACCCCCACACCCGAGAGCACCCCGCAGCCGCTGGACATACCCGGGCTCGGACCCAGGACCAAGGCCGCGATACCCGAGGGGGCCCGCCAGGCCGTCGTCGCCGTCGGACGGGGCAAGGACTCCCCGATCTCCTCCGTCGTCCTCTACTCACGCGACGACAACGGCTGGCAGCGCGGCGCCAGTTGGCCCGCGCACAACGGCAAGAGCGGCTGGAGCGAGCACCACATGGCCGGGGACCTGCGCTCGCCGGTCGGTGTCTACGGACTCACCGACGCCGGGGGCCTGCTCGCCGACCCAGGGAGCAAGCTGCCGTACCACCGGTCCGCCGGCTTCTACTCGCCGGGTACCGGCTTCGAGGGCGAGCCGCTGGAAGGCTCCTTCGACTACGTCGTCGCCATCAACTACAACCGCGAGCCGGGCACCTCGCCGCTCGACTGGACCCGGCCGCTGGGCACGGCGCGCGGCGGCGGCATCTGGCTGCACGTGGACCACGGGGGTCCGACGCACGCCTGTGTGAGTGTCGCCAAGGCGCATATGAAGGAGCTGCTCAAGGCCCTTGATCCGGACCGGCATCCGGTGGTCGTCATGGGGTACGCCGACTGGCTCGCCCAGTAGGCCGCCGGTACGCCGTTTAGGATCCGAACTCGTGTGCGCACATGTGCTGGTCGCCGAGGACGACGAGATGCAGGCCGAGCTGATCCGGCGCTCCCTGCTGGCCGAGGGCCATACCGCGACCGTGGTCCACGACGGGGCCGCGGCCCTGGACGCGGCCCGCCGTCTCGGGCCCGACCTCGTCGTCCTCGACCTCATGCTCCCGGTGATCGACGGCTTCGGCGTGTGCCGGATGCTGCGCGGCGGCGATCCGGAGATCCCGGTGCTGATGCTCACCGCCCGCTCCGACGAGGACGACGTGCTGCTCGGCCTGGAGCTGGGCGCCGACGACTACATGACCAAGCCGTACAGCCCGCGGGAGCTGATGGCCAGGATCCGGACGATCCTGCGGCGCAGCGGGCGGGCCGCAGGTGCGCGGGAGGAGCCTGCCGTGACCGCCGCCGGTCTCCGTGTCGATCCCGTGCGGCACGAGGTGCGCTGCGACGGGGAGCCGGTGGAGGTGACTCCGGCCGAGTTCCAGATCCTGCTCGCCATGGCCGGGGAGCCGGACCGGGTGTTCACCCGGCGGCAGTTGCTCCAGTGCACCCGGGGCTTCGACCGGGCCTCCACCGAACGGGCCGTCGACGTCCATGTGATGAACCTGCGCCGGAAGATCGAGGCCGATCCCCGGCGGCCGGTGCGGCTGCTGACCGTGTTCGGCGTCGGCTACAAACTGAGCGGGGGACGGTCGTGAAGTCCCGGATACCGTGGCGCAAACGGCTGCTCGTACGGCTGCTGTTCACGTCGGTGCTGATCGCCGTGTGCTCCGTGGCCGCCACCGCCTGGCTCGCGGTGACGACCACCACCAGCGCGCTGGAGGAGGAGCAGGGGCAGGACCTCGCCGCCGACAACAGGATCCTCGCGCAGCTGAGCGGGTACGCGGCCGACCACCCCGACTGGAGCGGGGTCCGGCGCACGGTCCGGGAACTGGCCGCGAAGACCGGGCGCAGGATCGCCCTGACCACCGCCGACCGCACGCTGATCGCCGACTCGGCGTCCCGCGACACCCCCCTGCCGCCCCGGCCGGCCGCCGCCGTGGACCCTCTGCACACCGACACCTACACCGAGTCCGGCGCCCAGCTCAGCGGCATCGACCCGCGCGCGGTGGGCCCGTTCCGGCTGACCGCGCCGGAGCGCGCGAAGCTGGACGCGGTCGCGCAGAAGCAACAGGTCTGCTTCAACCGGGTGGGTGTGCGGACCACCGTCGAGCACGCCCCGAGCGGGCGGCCGTTCGTCGTCTTCGCCGACGCGAGGGACGCTCCCCTGGGAATCAAGGTCGGGTGCGGCAACGTCGTCGGCGAGTCGACCTCCGCTGTGAGCGGCGCGCTCGACTTCCCGATGCCCACCGAGACGAAGGCCCTCGGCGCGCTGACGGACCTCGTCCGCCCCTGCCTCCGGGCCAAGGGCATGGACATCGCTGGACCGCTGTACCTCACCTACGACACGACGAGCCGCAACCCGGTCAGGGGCGGCTTCCTCGTCACCCGGAAAGGCGTCAAGGAGGACAGGACACAGGCCGACCCGACCGCGAACAACTGCGTCGCCGGCGCCCGCCGCACCCAGCTCGAACCGTACGTCGCCCCGGCCGCCGAGCTCTTCCTCGGCATCGGCGACCAGACCGCGCCCCGCTTCGACATGTCCCGGGCCAACAAGGCGAAGATCGTCGGCGCGGCCGGACTGGTCCTCGCCGTCACGGTCGCCGTCACCGCGGTGGTCGCCACCCGTCTGGTACGACCGCTGCGCGCGCTGACCCTCGCCGCGCAGCAGCCGCCCGAACTGCACGTCCGGGCGCCGGTGCGGACGCGGGACGAGACCGGGCTGCTGGCCGAGGCGTTCAACGACCTCACCGAGCGCCGGGAACGCCTGGAGGAGCAGCGCAAGGCGATGGTCAGCGACATCGCCCACGAACTGCGCAGCCCGCTCACCAACATCCGGGGCTGGCTGGAGGTCACCCGGGACGGCGTGGTCGACCCCGCCCCGGCGCTGCTGTCCTCGCTGCACGAGGAGGCCCTGGTCCTCCAGCGGATCATCGACGACCTCCAGGACCTGGCGGCCGCCGACGCCGGCACCCTGCGGGTGCACCGTGAGCCGGTCCGCGTCGCCGACCTCCTCGACCAGGTGGCCGCCGCCCACCGGGTCGCCGCCGACGCCGCCGGGGTCACCCTGCTGACCGATCCCGACGGCACCGCCTGGCTGGACGCGGACCCGGTGCGGATGCGGCAGGCGCTGGGCAACCTGGTCTCCAACGCGATCCGGCACACCCCCGCCGACGGGACCGTCACGATGGCCGCCCGCCGGGACGGCGAGGTCGTCGTCCTCACCGTCGCCGACACCGGGCAGGGCATCGCGCCGGAGGACCTGCCGCACGTCTTCGAGCGGTTCTGGCGCGCGGAGAAGTCCCGCAGCCGCCGCACCGGAGGCAGCGGTCTCGGCCTGCCGATCGTGCGCCACCTGGTCGCCGCCCACGACGGCACCGCCGAGGTGCGCAGCGAACCGGGCAAGGGCGCCGAGTTCACCCTGCGGCTGCCGGCGGCCCGGGCACCGGCCGACGTCAGCTGAACCGGCGGGCCGCCGCCTGCCTGCGCCGGGCCAGCAGCCGGCGCTCCGTCTCGGTCGTACCGCCCCAGATACCGACGGTCTGCCCGGTCTCCATCGCCCAGCGCAGGCACGGCTCCTGGACCGGACAGCGCTCACAGACGGCCTTCGCCCGCCGCGCCTGATGCAGCGACGGGCCGGTGGTGCCGATCGGGAAGAAGAGGTCCGGGTCCTCGGTGCCGCACTCGGCGTGCGCTCGCCAGTCGTCCATCGAAGTCACCTGCGATCCAAGTCGACTCTGCCGTTTCGGGTGCGCGTTGCTCGGCTCCGGGTCACCGGAGCGGGCGCGGCCGAAACGGCCAAGTCCCTCGGAAGCGCGGGCGGTCACTGCTCGCGCAGGCCCCAGGGCGAGCCGTACTCGGTCAGCAGGTCGAGGAACGGGCGGGCCGGGAACGCCTCCGGACCGAGGACGCCCGAGCCCGACCACGCGCCGGTGGCCAGGAGTTCGAGGGCGACGACCGGGTTGAGGGCCGTCTGCCACACCACGGCCTGACAACCGTACTCCGCCATGGACCACTCGTTGTCGACAACGTGGTAGAGATACACCTCGCGCGGCCGCCCGTCCTTCGTCCCGCGCACCCAGGTGCCCGCACAGGTCTTGCCGCGCATGCGCTCGCCCAGTGTCGCCGGGTCGGGCAGGGCGGCGGCGACCACGTCCCGGGGCGAGACCGTGACCGGCCCGTCGGCGCCGGGCACGGTCACCGGGGCGGTGCTGTCCAGGCCGAGCAGATGGAGCGTCTTCAGCGTCTCGATGAACTCGCCTCCGAGTCCGTACTTGAAGGTGACCCGCCGTGCGTCCACCCACCGCGGCACGAGCAGCACCTCCTCGTGCTCCACGTTCACGCACTCCACCGGCCCGATGCCCGCCGGGAAGTCGAACACCTCCGGCTCGCTGAAGGGGGCGGTGGTGAACCAGCCGCGTTCCTTCTCGTACACGACCGGCGGATTGAGGCACTCCTCGATGGTGGTCCAGATGCTGAAGGAGGGCGCGAAGTCGTAGCCGTCCACCGTCAGGTTCGCGCCGTCACGGATGCCGATCTCCTCGATCTCGTCGAAGAGCTCGTCGGCCGCGTACCGTGCGAACACGTCCGACAGACCGGGCTCCACCCCCATGCCCACCAGGGCGAGCGCACCCGCCTTCTCCCACTCGGCGGCCAGCGCGAACTGCTCGTCGCCCAGCTTGACCCCGCACTCCTCGTACGGTCGCTCGGCGTGCGGCCGGGACAGCGACATCGCCATGTCGAGGTAGGCCGCCCCGGCCGTGCGCGCGGCCCGGAACAGGGGCATCACGAAGCGCGGGTCGGTGGCGTTGAGCAGCACGTCGCAGCCGTGCCGGGCCAGCAGCGCGGCCACGGCGGTCTCGTCACCGGCGTCGACACGCTCGGCGCGGAACCGGCCGTCACCGGCGGCCGCCACGGCCGCCTCGGCCCGGGCCGGGTCGTAGTCGGCCACCACCATCACCTCGAAGAACGGGCGGCGGGCCGCGATCCGGGTGACGGCGGTGCCCACACCGCCTGCTCCCACGAGCAGTACACGCATGGCGAATCTCCTTCTCGAACAGAGTGCGAGGTCGAGTACGGGGGCGCCTTGGCCGGAATCAAACGCCGGGCCGTCGCGTAAGGTCAATGGCGTTGGCATAAGAACGGTCAGTGGGGTGTGAGATGCCCAAAAAGGTCGTACCGGAGGATAAGCGGCGCCGGCGCCGTCCGACGCGCAGCGGCACCGTGCTGTCCGAGCGGCTGATCGTCGAGACGGCGCTGCGGCTGCTGCGCGAACACGGCAGCGCCGGCCTCACCGCCCGCCGCCTGGGCCTGGCCCTCGACTGCGACCCCAGCACCCTGTACCGCTACTTCCGGGGCATGGACGACCTGACCCTGGCGATCGGCGACGCGCTCATCGGCCAGGCGCTGGCCGGCTGGGTGCCGACGGGGGAGTGGCGGACGGACCTGCGCACGATCGGGCTGCGTGTCCACGCGGAGTACGTGGCCCACCCGCAGGCGGCCCTGCTGACGGCGAACCGGGTGACGGGCCGGGCCCATGAACTGGCGGCGGACGAGGCGGTCCTGGACGTCCTGGGGTCGGCGGGCTTCCCGCTGGCCGAGGCCGTCCGCGTCTACCACGCCTTCATCGACCAGACCCTGGCCTTCGCGGCCCTGGACGCGGCGTCCCTGGCCCTGCCGAAGGACTCCCGGCGGGCGGACGAGGCCAAGTGGAGCTCGACGTACGCCCGGTTGCCGCACACGACCCACCCGCGCCTCGCGGAGGCCGCCCCGCTGCTGGCCAAACGCATGGTGACCAGCGCCTATCCGACGGCGCTCGAGATGCTCCTGGACAGCGCGGGACGCAGCTTGTGAACGTCTCGCCGGCCGCATCCTGAGACAACCGGTTCGGCAGGCGGAGAAGTTGCTGGGATAGTGAACCCGCAGCCGAAAGATGTAGCGAGCACAGGAAGTCCGTGGACACCAGCGAGAGCGGCACCCAGTCCGGCATACAGCCCCCCGACGACTCCACCGCGGCCCCACCCCGGCGCGGCTGGCGCCGCTGGGCGATGGACACCCGGCCGCTGGCCGTCCCGGCCTACCGCAGGCTGTGGTCCTCGACCATCGTCACCTCGGTCGGCAGCCAGCTCACCGCGGTGGCCGTGCCCAAGCAGATCTACGACATCACCGGTTCCTCGGCCTGGGTCGGCGCCGCGAGCCTCGCCGGGCTGTTGCCGCTGATCGTGTTCGCGCTGTGGGGCGGCGCGGTCGCCGACGCCATGGACCGCCGCAGGCTGCTGCTGATCACCAACGTCGGCATAGCCGTCACCTCGCTGCTGTTCTGGCTCCAGGCCGTCACCGGTCTGGAGTCGGTGGCCGCGCTGATGGTGCTGCTCGCCCTGCAGCAGGCGTTCTGGGGGCTGAACGCCCCGGCCCGTACCGCCTCCATCGCCCGGCTCGTCCCCGAGGCACAGCTGCCCGCCGCCAACGCCCTCGGGTCGACGGTGATGCAGACCGGCCAGGTGGTCGGGCCGCTGCTCGCCGGTGCCCTGATCCCCGTCATCGGCCTGCCCGAGCTGTATCTGATCGACGCGCTGGCGCTGTGCGTGACGGTGTGGGCGGTGTACCGGCTGCCCGCGCTGCCGCCGCTGGCGGGTGCGGCGGCCCGCCGGGCCGGGGTGCGGGAGATCGTGGAGGGGTTCCGCTACATCTCCATGCACAAGGTGCTGTTGCTGTCGTTCCTGGCCGACATCATCGCGATGGTCCTCGGCATGCCCCGCGCCCTGTTCCCGCAGCTGGCCGCCCAGACCTACGGCTCCTACGGCGAAGGGCTCGCGCTCGGCCTGCTGTTCGCGGCGATCCCCATCGGCGCGGTGCTCGGCGGGATCTTCTCCGGCACCTTCTCCCGGGCGCGCCGGCACGGGTTGATGGTGATCGGCGCCGTCGTCGGCTGGGGAGCCGCCGTCGCGGGGTTCGGGCTGAGCCGCAACCTCTGGATCGCCGTGGCCTTCCTGGCGGCCGCCGGGGTCGCCGACATGGTCTCGATGGTCTTCCGGGGCGCGATCCTGCTGTCCGCCGCGACCGACGAGATGCGCGGCCGGATGCAGGGCGTCTTCACGGTGGTGGTCGCGGGCGGTCCGCGCCTCGCCGACGTGCTGCACGGCACCATGGGCTCCGTGTTCGGGGCGCGTACGGCCGTCACGGGCGGCGGGCTGCTGGTCGTCGCCGTCATGCTGGCGCTGGCCGCCGCCGTCCCCGCCCTGCGCCGCTACCGCATCTGACGATCGTCAACCACCGCGGCCGACCGGCTACACGGGCCGCCGCCCGACGTACGCGTCGAGGAGCTTGCCCCGGGTGACCTCCAGCCGGCTGGCGAGGATCTCGGCGACGGTCCGCACCAGCGACAGCCCGAGCAGCGGATCCTCCACGCACAGCGCGAGCACGGCCGAGGCGTCGTACTCGTAGGCCCGCACCTGGCTGAAGGCCACCGCCCCGAAGTCCCAGGTGTACGGCGGGAACAGCCACGACCAGCCGAGCAGGTCGCCGGCGCCGAGGCTGGCGACGGTGACCCGTTTGCGGGACGTCACCTCCTGGTCCAGGTTGACCGCTCCGGAGCGGATCACCCAGAAGCGGTCCGCCGTGCCGCCCGCCTCGAAGATCCGGGTGTCCTCGGGGAAGGAGACCTCGTGAGCCAGCTCCATGAGGCGCTCGCGCTGCGCCTGGGGCAGGGCGGTCAGCAGTTTGATGGCTTTGGTCATGGCGCGGGGCTCCTCGCCGGCGACGGTACGGGGCTTTCCCTACGCCCATTTCAGCCGCTGCCGCCGCGCCGGGCACCTCGAAGAACGTGAGAATCGCCGCGGCGGACCCGTCCGGGCGTTAAAAAGCCCTGGCTGGACGGGGGAGGCCAGCCAGGGCCGTCAGAGGTGGTACGGGAGGACCTTCCGTCGACTCCCCGACCACTTATGGGTGAACGGTAAACCATCCGGAGCGGTTTCGCGCAACAAGGAACAGGCTACGTGACCCGTTTCACTTTGGGGAAGCCCTTGCGGCCCCCGAACGGGTTTGGCCGCGCTCCGAGAGGTCAGCTGAACAAGGAGAGACCCGTACGAACGGGGCACGGCACAACCGCCCGTCCACCACCCAGGGGGCGAAAGGATGCGCGAGAACCACCGGACCGAGTCAGCAGTGGCACCACCCGAGTCCCGCCGGCCGACGCCGCCGTTGCGGCCGGCCGACGCCCGCAGAGCCGTACGCGGTGCGGTCGCCCGGCGCGCCGCGCCATGCGCGGCCGAAGCCCTCGACGACGCCCTGATCGTCACCTCGGAACTGACCACCAACGCGATCCTGCACGGCGGCGGGATCACCGGCTTCGACGTCGACGTCGACGGTTGCGCGGTACGGGTGTCGGTCAGCGACCGCAGCGACGAACTGCCCGTGGCCGACAAGGTCCTGGACGGGCGCGACCGCGGACGGCCCGGCGGCCGGGGCTGGCCCATCGTCTGCCGGCTGGCCCTCGACGTGGAGGTCACCGGACTTCCCCGCGGGGGCAAGCGGATCACCGTCGTCGTACCCCTGACCTGAGCCGCCGGGCCGAGGCGGACCTCCCGCGGCGGCCCTGACAGCGCAGTTCGGGCCGAGTCCCGGAACCACGTTCCGGCGACACCCCGCAACCCACAGTTCAGGAGCGATTCCGCATGCTCACCGACTTGCCGACCAGCCGCTCCGGCACACCCGACCGCACCACCCGCACCGGGTCCCGGCGCGCCCACGACGACGCCCCCGAGACGGCAGCCCGCTTCGCCCGCCTCGCCGCCCTCGACGACGGCCCCGAGCGGGACGCGCTGCGCGACGAACTGGTGGCCGCCTGGCTGCCCATGGCGCACCGTATCGCCGGCCGCTTCCGCGACCGCGGCGAGACCGCCGAGGACCTGCGCCAGGTCGCCGCGCTCGGCCTGGTCAAGGCCGTCGACCGCTACGACCCCGCACGCGGCGCCTTCGAGAGCTACGCGGTGCCCACCATCACCGGCGAGGTAAAGCGGCACTTCCGGGACCGGATGTGGGCGCTGCGCGTGCCCCGCCGGGTGCAGGAGCTGCGCAACCGGGTGCGGGCGGCCCGCCGCGAACTCGCCCAGCACCCCGGCACCCGCGAACCCTCCACGGCCGACATCGCCGCCCACACCGGCCTGACCGAGGACGAGGTCGCCGCCGGCCTGGGCGCCCTGGAGAGCTTCAGCACCCTGTCGCTGGACGCCGAACTCTCCGCCGGGGAGGACGGTCACCGGCTCGCCGACACCCTCGGCGAGACCGACTCCTCGTACGACGTCGTCGTCGACCGGGAGGCGGCCAGGGAGGGGCTGCGCCGGCTGCCCGAGCGGGAGCGGGCCATCCTCTACATGCGGTTCTTCGAGGACATGACGCAGAGCCGGATCGCCGACCGCCTGGGCATCTCCCAGATGCACGTCTCCCGCCTCATCAGCCGCAGCTGCGCCCGCGTCCGCGCCGAGGCCCTGGGCCGCCGGTGACCCACCGTCAGCCGGCGCGGGACCGGACCGGCACCTTCAGGGGCCGGGCCAGACCCACCACCGCCTCGTCCAGGCGCTGCAGATGCCGCAGCACCCGGTCGGTCACCCGGCCGTAGCGCGGGGCCCGCAGGGTGCCCGGCTCCAGCATCGCCGCGATGCTCGGACCCGTCTCGATCCCGGCGGCGGGCCGCCCTCCGGCGACCTGCGCGGCGATCGCCTCGATGTTGCGCACGATCCGCTGCCCCGCCCCGCGCAGCCGCGGATCCGCGGCGATCGACGGATGGGTGGGCAGCAGCTCCGCCGTCGCCGCGAGGGAACGCGCGTGATAGGCGCAGGTCTCCAGGAGCGCCACGACATAGCGCGCGGTGTCCCGGCGGGAGCGCAGCGGGGTGATCGGATGGGTCAGCGGCTGGACCGCCGCCCGCAGGTCGGCCAGCGCCTGGTCCAGGTCACGGGCCTTCTCCACCAGGTCCGTCGGCGGCGCCCCGCTCAGCTGCTCCGCAGCGGCCCGGGTGACCTCGGCCAGCCGGTCCAGCGTCCCGGCGAGCAGTTCGTCGGTACGGCGGTCGGTGTGCACCGGCAGCACCACCGCGGCGGCGATCACCCCGCACACCGCGCCGAGCGCCGTCTCCTCCACCCGCAGCACCAGGACGTCCGTGCTGTAGGTGTTGAGCAGCGTGTACAGCAGGCCCAGCATCGCCGTCACGAAGAACGACATCAGGGTGTACGACAGCGGCGCCGAGTAGAACATCGCGAAGATGAACAGCAGCACCAGCCCGAACGCCGTCCAGACGTGGTGCCCGACCAGTCCGGCGAGCCCGATGCCGGCCACCACGCCGAGGACCGTGCCGAGCAGCCGCCGGTAGCCCTTCACCAGGATCTCGCCGGTGGACGCGGTGTTGATGAACACGATCCAGCAGGTGAGCACCGCCCAGTACCAGCGCTGGGCGGACAGGAACTCGCCGCCGACGATGGCCAGCGACGAGCCGACCGCCACCTGCACCGCCGCCCGTGTGGTGGGCCGGCGCAGCCCGGTCGGCTCCGCCGCCTCCCGCTCCCGCTCCTGCTCCTCGGCGCCCTCGATGGCCGCGTCCTCGGCGTCCAGCTCCTCCCGGGACCGGGAGGTCGCCGGGGTGTCGTCGGACTCGTCCTGCGGCCCGTCCATGGCGATCCGCAGCCCCAGCACCGCCCGCGCGGTCTCGCCGATGCCCCGGAAGACGTCCTGGACGGCGGGGGAGGCGTCCGGCAGGTGCTCCTCCTCGCGGTAGCCGAGGAGGCGGTTGCGCAGCCCGGCCAGTGCCGTCCCCGGCGTCGGGCCGGCCGGCCGCAGCACCAGCAGCCGCAGCGCCTCCAGATCCAGGCGCAGCCGTTCCGTGGTCTCGTCGTGCACCGGCCGACCGGCGGCCGCCGGCAGCGGGGCACCCGGCAGATGCAGCGTGAGCGTGTCCGCCCGCCGCTCGCTGCGCGCGGTCAGGAGGAGCAGGCCGAGCCGCTCGGCGGCGATCTCGGCGTCCGCGATCCGGCGCTGCACCAGCCGGGCCACCGCCTCGTCGGAGGTGCCGTCCGCGAGCCGCCCCTGGATCATCAGGGCCGTCTCGTGCAGCCGGGCGGTCCTGACCCGGACCTCCTCGACCGCCCTGTCCAGCTCGTCCGGGCCGGCGTCGAGCAACTCGATCTGCGCGGAGACCAGTTGGGCGAACCGGACGCGAAAGGCCCGCCGCAGCCGGCCGAGGATGCCCGCGGGCGTCTGCGGTACGAGCAGGAAACGGGCCACCGCGGCGCAGCCGAACGCCACCGCGATCGCCAGGTACAGGCCCGGCAGCGCGGACGGGGTCGCGTGCACGAACAGCGAGACGAAGTACATCTGGAAGCCGATCAGCCCCAGCGCCGTGCCCCGGTCGCCGAACCGGCGGCCGTAGACCGCGCCGAAGATGAGCGCGACGAAGAACAGATCGCCGATGACGACGTGCCGGTTGAGCAGCGCGCCCAGCGACAGCGAGGCCAGCGCCACCGGCAGGCCCAGCGCGAGCGTGCCGGCCTGCTCCGGGCGCTGCTTCTCCCGGATCGCGAAGGTCGCGACCATCGCCGTGATGGCCCCGGCCACCAGATGGGACACGTCGACCCGCAGCACCGCCAGGACGGCGAGGGTGAGCGCGATCGAGGTGACCGTGCGCAGACCGGCGGTGAAGCGGAGCAGCCCGGGGTCGGACGCCGCGAGCCGCCCCCACAGCTCCGCCCGCACCGACCGCCCTGCCGCTCTCACTCCGCCGCGCTCGGGGTCACGCGCCGGCGCCGCCGGAGGCCTCGGCGCGCTCCCTGACCTGCTCCGGGGTCAGATACGTGTCCGTGTACTCGAAGTCCTTGAGCCGGGCGGGCCTGCGGGACTGGAATCCGGTGCGGACGAAATCGTCGCCGGCCACCGCGTTCAGCAGCCAGTTGGTCGCGACCCGGGTCTTCGCCACGTTGGTGCGCAGCGCCGACCAGTGGTAGCCGCGGGCCACCGCCTGGGCGGGCAGCCCGCGCAGTTCGATGCCCAGGGGCTTGGACACCGCGTCCTTGCCGCCGAGGTCCACCACCAGCCCCAGGTCCCTGTGCACGTACGGGTGGAGCGGCCGGCCCCGCAGGGTCGCGATGATGTTGTCGGCGACCGCCCGGCCCTGCCGCATGGCGTGCTGCGCGGTCGGCGGGCAGACCGCGCCCTCCTCGTCCTTCGCCTTGTCCGGTACGGCGGCCGCGTCGCCGAGCG
Organism: Streptomyces sp. NPDC048277; assembly: GCF_040652235.1. Lineage (NCBI taxonomy): Bacteria > Bacillati > Actinomycetota > Actinomycetes > Kitasatosporales > Streptomycetaceae > Streptomyces > Streptomyces sp. NPDC048277. The sequence goes on along the minus strand of NZ_JBEZLQ010000053.1, from coordinate 9,918 downwards.
CGAACACCCCGTCGTAGCCCGGCAGGGTCATCTCGGCGTCGACCGCGAGCCGCCCGCGGACCGTCTCGGCCCCCAGGGTGGCGATCAGCGGGCTGGCGACCACCCCGGCCGTCCAGATCAGCGTGTGGGTGGGCACCACACGCCCGTCGGTGAAGGTGACCTCCTCCGGGCCCGCCTTCTCGATCGACACCCCCAGGGAGACGTCGATGCCGCGGCGGCGCAGGATCTCCTGGGCGCTGCGGCCGAGTTTGTCGCCCAGCTCCGGCATCAGCTTCGGCGCGATGTCGATCAGATGCCACTTGATCAGCTTCGGGTCCAGGTTCGGATAGCGGTGCAGGGCCGCGTGCGTGAGCTTCTGCAGACAGGCCGCGGTCTCGGTGCCCGCGTAGCCGCCGCCGACCACCACGAACTGCAGCCGCGCGGCCCGCTCCGCCGGGTTGTCGCTGGCGTCGGCCAGATCGAGCTGCGAGATCACGTGGTCGCGGATGTAGGCGGCCTCGGCCAGCGTCTTCATCCCGAAGGCGTGCTCGGTCAGCCCCGGGATGTCGAAGGTGCGGGTGACACTGCCCGGGGCCAGCACGATGTAGTCGTACGACTCGTTGACGAGCTGCTCGGTGATGGTGCGCACGACGCACACCTTGGACTTCAGGTCCACGCCGATCGCGCCGCCCGGGATGATCCGGGTGCGGTACCTCTTGCTGCGGCGCAGCGAGACGGCGATCGACTGGGGCGTCAGCACGCCCGAGGCGACCTGCGGCAGCAGCGGCAGATAGAGCTGGTAGCTGGTCGGCGACACCAGGGTGACGTCGGCCTCGTCGGGCGCGAGTTTCCGCTCCAGGCGGCGCACACATCCCACACCGGCGAAGCCTGCGCCCACCACCAGGATCCTGGGTCGTGTCACGGTGTCCATCCCTTTCCGCTGCTCCGGGCCGGCCGGCTCGCCGCCGTTCGCCTGCCCCGGAACGCTTGCTTCGCACCACGTCGATCCCACCGTGCCCGCCGCCGTTCCGCCAGCCGGGCGGTGCAGGCAGCCGAACGCGTGGGCTCCAGCATGCCCCTGGATCGACGGCAGAAACCGGCAGTCGCACATATATGCGCCGGATTTCCGTCCGGTGCGAGCTCGCCCCACGGCGATCACGTACGCCAGTAGAGTGCCCGCCATGGCGCAGACCCAGCCCGCAACGGGCTTCCAGAAGCGGCACATCGACCCCGACCGGGTGGCCCCGCTGGTGGGCGCACTGGACTCCCAGGACGCCAATCCCGGCGTACGGCGGCTGCGCGCCTGGGCCGAGGAGGCACTGGCGGTACGGCCCGGCGAGCGACTCCTCGACGTCGGCTCCGGAACCGGCTCGCAGACCCGGGCGCTGGCCGCCGCCGTCGGCCCGGACGGCGTCGCGATCGGCGTCGAACCCAACCCGGGGCTGCGCGCGGTCGCCGAGGAACGCTCCGCGGACAGCCGGGCCCGGTACACCGACGGCGACGCGCTCGCCCTGCCGCTGTCCGACGGCTCGGTGGACGTCGTCTGGTGCGAACGGGTCCTGCAGCACCTCCCCGATCCCGACCAGGCGGTCGCCGAGATGGCCCGGGTGCTGCGCCCCGGCGGCCGTGTGGCGCTCCTGGACACCGACTGGGCGACCATGATCCTGCACCCCGGCGACCCGGAGGTGGTGCACGCCCTCTCCGCGGCCGTGCTGAACGGCGCCAACCCCCGTTCCGGGCGCCGCCTGGTCGGCCAGCTCAGCGCGGCCGGCTTCGTGGTGGACGACCGCGGCTCGCAGGCCCTGCTCCAGGACCACCGCTCGGTCGCCTGGCCGGTGATCCGGATGCTCGGCGAGTCCGCGGTACGCACCGGAGCCCTGACCGAGGACCAACGGGACGTCGCGTACGCCGAACTCGCCGAGGCCGCCGAACAGGGCGCGCTGCACATGTCGGTGACGATGTTCGGGGTGGTCGCACACCACCCCGAGTGAACGCACCCGGCCCTCACCAGGGCAGGAACGCGTGGATGTCCTTGCCGTCCTCGGTGACGACCACGCTGACCTGGTCGCACAGGGTCTGCAGCAGATGCCAGCCGATGCCGCCCCCGCCCCGGGGCGGACGGAAGGGCCGGGGTTCGGGCCGGACCCGGCTGGTGTCGTGCACGGTGATGTGCACACCGTCGTACGTCCGGCGCATCCGCAGTTCGAAGGGGCCCGGCGCGTACTGGACCACGTTGGCGGCCAGCTCCGTCACGACCAGCAGGATGTCGTCCCAGCACTCGGGGGCGGCGGGCGGCGAGGTGCGGGCGAGGTCGGCGAGATAGCCGTCCGCGGCGAGCCGGGCGCCGGTCACGTTGCGCAGTTCGCCCGGGAAGCAGACCGTGCGCTCGCCGGTCTTCTCCCTGGCTCCGCTGTCCCGCCGTGGCCCGGTTGCCATCGCGTCTCTCCCGGCCCCGGAAGGGGGCCGTCGCCGTCTTGCTGGTCCGCCCGACGAGTTCCCACGACCGGACCCGATATACGCGGTCGGCTCAGCGGAACACGTCGTCCGAGTCGTCCCAGTCGGCCGGCTCCGGCGGGCCCTGCCGCCGTACCGCGCGCGAGCGGGCCTGGTACATGGCGTCGATCTCGGCCGCGTAGTGCCGGGTGATGGCGTCCCGGCGCAGCTTCATCGACGGCGTCAGCATGCCGTTGCCCGGGGCGAACGGTTCCTGGAGCACCCGGTAGACCCGGATCGACTCGGCGCGGGACACCACGCTGTTGGCGGACGCGATGGCCCGGGCGATCTCCTCGCGCAGCGCGTTCTCCTCACGCGCCTCGCGCCCCGGCGAGTCCCCCGACACCGCCAGCCCGCCCCGCCAGTGGGCCAGGAAGTCCGGGTCCAGGGTGATCAGCGCGCCCACACAGGGCCGGTCGTCGCCGACGACCACCGCCTGGTGGACGAGCGGGTGCATCCGCAGCCGCTGCTCCAGCGGGGCCGGGGCCACGCTCTTGCCGCTGCTGGTGATGATGATGTCCTTCTTACGGCCCGTGATGGTCAGATACCCCTCGGAGTCGAGCCGCCCGATGTCCCCGGTGGCCAGCCAGCCGCCGCGCAGCGCGGTCCGGGTCGCGTAGTCGTCACCGACGTACCCCTGGAACACCGACGGCCCGCGGACCAGGATCTCGCCGTCGTCGGCCACCTGGATCTGGGTGCCCGGCAGGGCCTGGCCGACCGTGCCCGACTTCTCCCGGCCCAGCGGCTGCATGGTGATCCCGCCGCTGGACTCGGTGAGGCCGTAGCCGTCATGGACGTAGACCCCGATGCCCTCGTAGAACAGGGTGAGTTCACGGCTGAGCGAGGAGCCGCCGGACGTGGCCCGCAGCACCCGGCCGCCGAGCGCCGCCCGCAGCCTGCGGTACACCGTCCGCTCGTACAGGGCGTGTTGCAGCCGCAGGTCGAAGGCCGGGCCCGCGCCCGTGCCCAGCCGCTGCCGCTCCTCGGCGGCGGCGAAGTCCCGCGCGGTCTCCGCGGCCCGCTCGAACAGGGTCCCCCGGCCCGACTGCTGGGCGGTGCGCAGGAACGTCTTGTACAGCTTCTCCAGCACCGACGGCACGGCGTACAGATAGGTCGGCCGGAAGGTGCCCAGGGCCGAGGCCAGCGCGGCCTCGGACATCTCCGGCTCGTGGGCCATCAGGATCCCGCCGCGCAGACACAGCACCATCACCATCAGGCCGTACACGTGCGAGAACGGCAGGTAGGCCAGGACGGAGGCCTGTTCACCCGGGCGCGCGGCCGTGTGCCCCCAGCCCGCGAGGAGGGTGTCGCACGGGTAGGCCAGACCGCGGTGGGTCAGCGCGCAGCCCAGCGGGCGGCCCGAGGTACCTGAGGTGTAGGTGATGGCGGCCGTGGAGTCCGGCATCACGATCCTGCGCAGCGACTCCACCGTGGTCAGCGGGACGTACACGCCCTTCTGCACCAGCTCGGGCAGCGCCCCCGCGTCCAGCTGCCACACGTGCCTGAGCCGGGGCAGGCCCTCGCACACGGTGCCGACGGTCATCACCGACTGTTCGTCCTCGACCGCGACCGCCACACAGGCGGCGTCCCGCAGGATCCACTCGACCTGGTCCCGGGAGGACGTCGGGTGGATCGGCACGATCTCCGCGCCCACCGACCAGAGCGCGAGGCCGAGCACCGTCCACTCGTAGCGGGTGCGCGCCATCACGGCCACGCGGTGCCCGGGCGAGATCCCCGACGCGACCAGCCCCTTGGCCAGGTCGACCACTTCGTCCCGCAGTTCGACCGCGGTGACCTCCTCCCAGCCCGCGCCGCCGGCCTCGGGCCGGCGCGCCAGCACCGGCAGGGTCGGGTTCCGGTCCGCCGTCTCGAAGACGCTGTCGGCGAGCCCGCCGGCCAGGGTCGAAGCGGTCGTCGGAGCGAGGGCGTAGTCGCGCATGCGCTGCTCCTGGCATGTACGGAGGGTGACCCTCCCGATCAGTACTGTTGTCGACGCGGGTCGAATCTAGCCCAGGGGAGGGCGGCCTGTGTCGGGAACGGTCAACTCGTTTCCCCTGATGACAAGAGATCAGCCCTGGGTACGGCGCACGCACTCGACGACCACGTCCCGCAGACTGCCCGTGCGCTCCAGGAAGGATCGCTGCTCGCGGGCACCGCTCCCCCTGTGCAGCAGCTGTGCGACGGCCTCCTCGGCGCCGACCGCGTCACCGCTGCCGGCGAGCGCGTCCGCGGTGTGCGCCAGCAGCGCACGCACCACCTCCTCCGCGGGCCGCGGCCGCATGGTCGCCGGGTCGAGGAGGTCCTGGTCCAGGCCGGAGCGGGCCGCCTGCCAGGACGCCAGCCGGAGCATGCTCACGCTGTGGTCGAGCGGCGGCCGGCCGGCCCGCCAGTCCCGGGCCGCCGTCTCCACCAGCGCCCGGGCCAGTGTGGCGACCAGGACGGTGGTGTCCGCCCGCAGGCACACGTCGGCCACCCGGACCTCCACCGTCGGGTAGTGCACCGACAGCCGGGCGTCGAAGTACACCATCCCCGTGTCGAGGATGACCCCGCTGGCCACCATGTCCGCGACGCGCTGCCGGTACCGCTCGGCCGACCCGAACTCCTCGGTCGGCCCCGCCGACGGGCCGCGCGACCACAGCCGGCTGCGGAAACTGGCGTAACCGGTGTCCCGGCCCTGCCAGAACGGCGAGTTGGCGCTGAGCGCGCGCAGCACCGGGAGCCACGGCCGGAGCCGGTCCAGGACGGCGACGCCCTCCTCGTCGGACTCCACCGACACATGCACATGGCAGCCGCACACGAACTGGTCCAGCGTGGCGCTCCCGAACCGCCCCGCCATCCACCGGTACCGCTCGTGCGCGCTCAGCGCCGGAGTGACCGGCAGCGGGCAGGTGGCGACCGCCGCCACCGCGCAGCCGATCTCCCCGGCGAGCCGGGCCGCCTCCTTGCGGCAGCGCAGGATCTCGGCGCCGAGGTCCGCCATGTCGCGCTGCGGACTGGTGGCGAGCTCCAGCATCTGCCCGAACAGTTCCTTCTGGAACACTGCCTGCCCGGGGTCGTCCCGGGCGGCACGGTCGAGGAGGGCGGCCGACCGGGGCATCGGCTCCCCGCTGTCCGGATGGACCAGCAGGAGTTCTTCCTCCACTCCGACGGTACGCAGCACTGGGGACCGCCCTCCGTCCGGGCCGCGACCGGGCGCGGCGGGGTCTTTCACCCCGAACTGCCCGGACCGGGCCGCGGGAACACGTGAGGGCGTCCCCGGCGGGCTACGGGGCGACAGGCTCCAGCCACACCGTGCCGAGCGGTGGCAATGTCAGCCGCAGAGCGCCCTCGTCGGCCAGCAGCGGCCCCCGGCCGACGACGTCCCCGCCGCCGTAGCGCGCGCTGTCGGTGTTGAGGATCTCGCGCCAGACGGGCATGCCTCCGGGCACGCTCAGGCGGTAGCCGGGACGGACGACCGGGGAGAGGTTGGACACCGCCAGCAACGGCCGGGCCTCGGCATCGAACCTCAGGAAGGCGAAGACGTTGTCCTCGGCCGCGTCCCCCAGGACCCACTGGAAACCCGTCGGATCGGTGTCCCGCTGCCACAGCGCGGGGTGCGTGCGGTAGACGGAGTTGAGATCGCGGACCAGATCCCGGACACCCCGGTGATCGGCCTCGGCACCGTACTCGGGGTCGAGCAGCCACCAGTCGGGCCCGTCCGCCTCCGACCACTCACCGCCCTGGGCGAACTCCTGCCCCATGAAGAGCAGTTGCTTGCCCGGATGGGCCCACATGAAGGCCAGATACGCACGGTGGTTCGCCCGCTGCTGCCACCAGTCGCCCGGCATCTTCGACACCAGGGAGCGCTTGCCGTGCACGACCTCGTCGTGGGAGATGGGCAGGACATAGTTCTCGCTGTACGCGTAGACCATCGAGAAGGTCATCTCGTTGTGGTGGTACTTGCGGTGCACGGGCTCGTGCCGGATGTACTGCAGCGAGTCGTGCATCCAGCCCATGTTCCACTTCAGCCCGAAGCCCAGACCGCCGCTGTCGGTGGGCCGGGTCACCCCGTCCCAGGCGGTGGACTCCTCGGCGATGGTCACCACGCCCGGCGCCCGCCGGTACACGGTCGCGTTCATCTCCTGGAGGAACGCCACCGCGTCCAGGTCCTCACGCCCCCCGAACACGTTGGGCGTCCACTGCCCGGAGTCGCGGGAGTAGTCGAGGTAGAGCATCGAGGCGACCGCGTCCACCCGCAGCCCGTCGATATGGAACTCCTCGCACCAGTACACGGCGTTGGCGACCAGGAAGTTGCGCACCTCCACCCGGCCCAGGTCGAACTCGTAGGTCCCCCAGTCCGGATGCTCCGCCCGCCGCTCGTCCCCGGGCTCGTACAGCGGGTCCCCGTCGAAGCGGGCCAGCGCCCAGTCGTCCTTGGGGAAGTGCGCCGGCACCCAGTCCATGATCACGCCGATGCCGGCCCGGTGCAGCGCGTCGACCAGGTACCTGAAGTCGTCGGGCGTGCCGAGCCGCGAGGTCGGCGCGTAGAAGCCGGTGACCTGGTAGCCCCAGGAGCCGCCGAAGGGGTGCTCGGCGACCGGCATGAACTCGACATGGGTGAAGCCCAGGTCGTTGACGTACGCGGGCAGTTCCTCGGCCAGCTGACGATACGTCAGTCCCGGTCGCCAGGAGGGGAGATGGAGCTCGTACACCGAGAACGGCGCCTCGTGCACCGGGGTGTCGCCCCGGTGTGCCATCCACTCCGCGTCGGCCCACTCGTGACGCGGGACGGTCACGATCGAGGCGGTCGCGGGCGGCACCTCCGCCCGCCGGGCCATCGGGTCGGCCTTGAGGAACCGGCCGCCGTTGCGGGAGGTGATCTCGAACTTGTACCGGTCACCCTCGCCCACACCCGGCAGGAACAGCTCCCACACCCCGGCGGCGCCCAGTGAGCGCATCGGGTACTGCGTGCCGTCCCAGCACGTGAAGTCCCCGGCCACCCGCACACCCTGGGCGTTCGGCGCCCACACCGTGAACCGGGTGCCGGCCACCCCGGCATGGGTCATCGGCTCGGCGCCCAGCGCCTTCCACAGCTGCTCGTGCCGTCCCTCGCGGATCAGATGCAGGTCGAACTCACCGAGCGCGGGCAGGAAGCGGTACGGGTCGTGGACCTCGTGCTCGCCGTCCTCGTACGCCACGAGGAGGGTGTACGACGGGACCTCGGCGCAGGGCAGCACGGCCGCGAAGAGCCCGTCGCCCTCCGGCGCCAGGGGGCTGCGCGTCCCGTCGACGAGCACGCTCACGGCGCGGGCCTGCGGACGCAGCGCGCGCACGAGGGTGCCGCCGTCCACCGGGTGGGCGCCGAGCACTGCGTGCGGATCGTGGTGGGCGCCCGCGAGGAGACGCGCACGGTCGGCGGGGTCCAGGGGCGGGGCCGTGGGCCGGGAGGGGCCGGAGGGCTCGGGCAGCGAGGAGTCGCGCAGTGCCATGACGTCAGCCTCTCCAGCGGGCGAGCCGCTCGATCGCGGCCATCGGAACCGGAAGCCAGGCCGGCCGGTGCCGGGCCTCGTACACCACCTCGTACACCGCGCGGTCCGTCTCGTGGGCCCGCAGCAGCGCGTGCTTCTTCCGCGGGTCCCAGCCCGCCCGGGCCGCGTAGCCCGCACAGTACGCCTCGCGGCAGCGCCGGGCCCATTCCGGGCGCCAGGGGTGGCGCTGGCGGGCCGCGTAGTCGAAGGACCGCAGCATGCCGGCCACGTCCCGCACCGGCGACTGGGTGCTGCGCCGCTCGGCGAGCGGCCGGGACGGCTCGCCCTCGAAGTCGATGACGAACCACTCGCGGTCCGCCCGCAGCACCTGCCCGAGATGGAGGTCGCCGTGGATGCGCTGGGCGTCCGGCCCGGAGTCACAGGTGGCGAGCGCGTCGAAGGCGCCCCGCAGCCCCGGCACGAACGGCCGCAGCGCCGGCACCGCGGCCGCGGCCGCGTCCAGTCGCGCGGACATCGCCTCCGCCGTACGGCCGTGTTCGTCGTGGACGGCCGACGGGAAGGCGGTGGCGAGCGCGAGATGCACATCGGCGGTGGCCCGCCCCAGCTCGTGCGCCTCGGTGGCGAAGTCGTCGCCGGCCGCGAGCGCACGCAGGGCGAGGGTCCAGCCGTCGGCCGCGTCGGGCAGGAACGGTTGCAGTACCCCGAGGGTCGCGGGGCTCGGCTCGGTGGTGCGGAACCAGGCCACCGGCGCCGGCACCCGGTCGCAGCCCTGCGCGGCCAGCGCCCCGGGCACCTCCAGGTCCGGGTTGATGCCGGGCTGTATCCGCCGGAACACCTTCAGGATGTAGGAATCGCCGTACACCAGCGAGGAGTTGGACTGCTCGGCGTCCAGCAGTCGCGGCGCGAGCCCCTCGGGTATCCGGGTCCCCGGGGTCGCCTCGAAGCGCAGCGGGCCCGCCGTGCCGGGCATCCGCAGCCGCTCCAGCAGCAGTTCGGCCGCGTGCGGGTCGTACAGGGCGTCGTAGACCGCGAGTCCGGCCAGCGGGCCCTCCTCGGCCCGGCCTATGTACGCCCGCTCCAGCCGGGGCGCGCGGTGTTCGCGGACGCCGAGCAGGAGCTGGTAGCAGTCACCGGACGGCGAGGCGTCCCCGCCGGCGGAGTGGTCGGCGTGGACCAGCAGATGGAGACAGCCGGGGAAGAGCTCGGTCACGGACAGCACGGACAGATCCGTGACGGGCCGGTCCTTGCCCGCGAACCAGCGCTGCCGCGGCAGCCAGTCGCGCAGCAGCCCGCCCAGCGAGGCCAGCGGCCGGTCGAGGCCGGCCGCCGTGGTCCTGGGGAGGTCAACTGTCTTCGCCATGTGGCGCGTCCTTTCCTCGGCTCCGCACGCTCAGCGCCGACGGCCGATGCGGGAGGCGACTCGGGAGAGCCGGAACCAGTAGAAGCCGTGGCCCGCGAGGGTGAGCAGATACGGCAGTTCACCGATGGCGGGGAAGCGCACCCCGCCGATCAGCTCGACCGGATGCCGGCCGTCGTAGACCCGCAGATCGAGTTCGGTGGGCTGGGCGAACCGGGAGAAGTTGTGCACGCACAGGACCAGGTCGTCCTCGTACTCCCGCAGGAACGCGATGACCGCCGGGTTCGACGACTGCAGCTCGGTGTAGGACCCCAGTCCGAAGGCAGGGTTCTGCTTGCGGATCTCGATCATCCGCCGGGTCCAGTGGAGCAGGGACGACGGGGAGGACATCGACGCCTCGACGTTGGTGACCTGGTAGCCGTGGACCGGGTCCATGATCGTCGGCAGGTACAGGCGCCCGGGGTCGCAGGTCGAGAAGCCGGCGTTGCGGTCGGGGGTCCACTGCATGGGGGTGCGGACGGCGTCGCGGTCGCCGAGCCAGATGTTGTCGCCCATGCCGATCTCGTCGCCGTAGTAGAGGATCGGCGAGCCGGGGAGGGACAGGAGCAGGGCGGTGAACAG
>NZ_JBEZLQ010000052.1:0-32967 GCF_040652235.1 Streptomyces sp. NPDC048277 | reverse complement strand
GAGGCGGTGCGCAGCAGGCGGTCCTTGGGGTGGAGTGGCGAGGCGGTCGTCATGCCCCCATCGTAGGGAAAGACCATTCGTTCTGGTCGCCTCCCTCTGCGGCCCCCTTCCGATTGCGGTCCTGGGGGAGAATGACTAGTCTCTCTCGAAGAAAGACCGATCGTTCTCTCTGAGAGGTTGCGGAACCATGAGCACCACCCCCACCGTCGTTCTCGTCCACGGCGCCTTCGGCGACTCCGGCATGTGGAAGGGGGTCATCGCCAGGCTCCGGGGACAGGGCTACACCACCGTCGCCGCGGCGAACCCGCTGCGCGGCCTGGAGTCCGACGCGCAGTACGTGGCCACCGTCACCAGGGCCGTGGACGGCCCGGTCGTCCTGGTCGGCCACTCCTACGCCGGCGCGGTCATCACCCGCGCGGCCCGCGAGGCGTCGAACGTCGAGGCCCTGGTCTACGTGGCCGCCTTCCAGCCCGACGAGGGCGAGAGCGCCCTGGAGAACGCCTCCCGCTTCCCCGGCGCGAAGATGGGGCCGGACACCACCGTCGCCACCGAGCACGAGGGCGAGCCCGAGCTGCGCATCCTGCCCGGGCACTACCAGGACGTCATCGCCGGCGACCTGCCCGCGGAGACCACCGACATCCTCGCGGTGACCCAGCGCCCGGTACGCGTGCAGGCCCTGACCGCCGAGCTGTCCGGCACCCCGGCCTGGCGCACCCTGCCCTCCTGGGCCCTGGTCGCCACCCAGGACAACGCCATCCCCGCCCAGGCCCAGGAGTTCATGGCCGAGCGCGCCGGCTCGACCGTCGTACGCGTCGAAGCCTCCCACGCGGTGTCCATCTCCCAGCCCGACGCGGTGGCCGACCTGATCGTCGAGGCCGCCAAGAGCACCCGCTGAATCCGGGCAGCCGTGTGCGGTGTCACTCGGTGCGGGTGGTGCCGTCCCGCGTTCGACCGTAGGTCCACACCGCCAGTTGGGACCGCGAGGAGAAGCCGAGTTTGGTGAGGATCCGTTCGACGTGGTTCTCGGCGGTGCGCTGGGCGATCACGAGGCGGGCGGCGATCTGCTTGTTGGTCAGCCCCTCCGCGACCAGGTCCGCGACCTGCCACTCGCGTCGGGTGAGGGGCGGCCCCGAGCCGGGGCCGCGTTCGCCGGTCGCGGGCGGTGACTCGTCGAGCACGTAGGCCAGCGCCTCGGCCACGGTGGCGTCGGCGCCGCGCCGGAAGGCCCGGTCGAAGTCCGCGGGGGTGAGCGCCGCGCGCACCCGTTCCTCGAACCGGCGGTGCTCGTGGCGCATGAACGGAGCGACGCCGAGGCTCCCGCCGATCGACTCCCACAGCAGGTGCAGTACCCCGAGCAGCCGGGCCGCGTGCCGCGGTTCGTCGACGCTGCCCCAGGCGAGCACCTCCGCGCACATGGCGATGTCCCACCAGTCCTGGAAGGGATGCATGAGACGGATGGCGCGGCGGGCCAGTACGGCCGCCTGCCGCGCGTCGCCGGACCGCCACGCCAGCAGGCTGCCGGCGAACAGGGCCATCCCCCGCAGCCACGACTCGCCGTGCGCCTCGGTGACCTCCGCCAGCTCGCGGTACAGCCGCGCGGCCAGTCCGGCGTCGCCCGCGTGCGCGTGGACCATGGCGAGCTTGACCGTGCACTCGACAGCCGCGTCGAGCCGGCCCGCCGCACGGAACGCGGTGGCCGCCTCCTCGAACAGCTCGGCGGCGTGCGCGTAGTCCTCCTGCCAGGTGGCGAGCACGGCGCGGTGGTGCCGGGTCCAGGACGCCGCCCGCACATCGCCGTGGCGCTCGGCGAGCCGCGCGGACTCGTCCAGGGCGGCCAGGGTCGCGCCGTCCACCTGGCCTTGCAGGATGCCGAGGTAGGCGTGGCTGCCCAGCGCCAGTGCACGCAGCGGGGCGGTGCCGGCGTCCGGGGCGGCCAGCAGCCGGCCGAGCCAGCGCCGGCCCTCGGCGAGCGAGCCGGCCGTGATCCAGTAGTGCCGCGGGGCGACCGCGAGGGCCAGGCCGGCCGCCGTCTCGCCCGGCTGTTCCAGGCAGTACTCCAGTGCCGCCCGCACATTGGTGTGGTCGGCCCGCAGCCGGGCGAACCACTCCACCTGCCGCGACCCGAACCACTCGTCCTCGGCCCGCGCGGTCAGGCCGAGGTAGTGGTCGCGATGCCGGCGGCGCAGCACGGCCAGTTCGCCCGACTCGGCCAGGCGTTCCCGCCCGTACTCCCGTACGGTCTCCAGCATCTGGTAGCGGGACCGGCCGTCGTGCTGCCGGTGGACCAGCACGGACTTCTCCACCAGCCCGTCGAGGACGTCGAGTATCGCGGCGGCGGGCAACTCGCCGTCGGCGCAGACCCGTTCGGCGCCCTCCAGGTCGAAGCCGCCGCGGAAGACCGAGGCCCGGGCCCAGAGCGCGCGCTCCTCGGCGCCGCACAGGGCGTGGCTCCAGTCGATGAGTTCGCGCAGGGTGCGCTGTCTGGGTACGGCGGTACGGCTGCCGGTGGTCAGGAGCGCGAAGCGGTCGGTGAGCCGGTCGAGGATCTCCTCGGGGGTGAGGGTGCGCAGCCGGGCGGCGGCCAGTTCGATCGCGAACGGCAGTCCGTCCAGCCGGTGGACGATCCGGGCGACCGTCTCGGCGTTCCCCTCGGTGACGGTGAATCCGGGGCGTACGGCGGCGGCGCGCTCGGCGAAGAGCACGACTGCCGGGGAGCCGAGGAGCTCGGCGAGCGGGCTACGGCCGCGCGCGGGCCGGGCGGTGGGGTGCCGGGGGCCGGTATGCCGGGCGCCGGTTTGTCGGACATCGGTTTGTGTGACGTCGGGGTACCGGCCGTCGAGGTGTCGGGTGTCGGGGTGCTGGCCGCCGGTTTGCCGGCCGTCGGGGTGTCGGCCGTCGGGGTACCGGCCGTCGAGGTGTCGGGCCTCGGTTTGTCGGCCATCGAGGTGCTGACCATCGGAGTACCAGCCATCGGGGTACCAGCCACCGGCGTGCCGCCGGAGCCGCTCGGGGTCCACGACCGGAAGCGGCTCCACCGGGAAGACGTGTTCCGCGGTGACGCCGAGCGCCTGTCGGCCGGTCGCCAGCACGCACAGCCCGGGAGCCGCGCGCAGCAGCGTGTCGGCGAGCCGCGCACAGGCGTCGACGAGGTGCTCGCAGTTGTCGAGCACCAACAGCGCCCGCCTGTCGCGCAGATGGACGGCCAGCGCCTGTGTGGCGTCGGCCCGCTCCCGCCCCGGGTTGGCCAGGCCGAGCACGGTGCCGACACTCTGCGCCAGCAGGTCGGCCTCCCGCAGGCCCGCCAGTTCGACGAGGTGGACGCCGTCGGGAAAGCTCCGGCCCGCGTCGCGGGCGACCCGTAGCGCGAGCCTGGTCTTGCCCACACCGCCGACCCCGGTCAGCGTGACCAGACGGGCGGTGGACAGCAGCCGTCCGATGCGGGCGATCTCGGCGCGCCGGCCGACCAGCGTGGTCAGTTCGGCGCTCACACCGCCGGCCGTCGTCACGGGTTCCCCCTTCCCAAGTGCGATCAATGTAACCGCCGTTCGTTTTGAGTATTCCTCCCCTGTTCCCCCGGGACGGCCGCACCGAGACTCGTCGCCGGACAGGAGCCGTACAGCTTGCGAGGTGGGTGTGCCGACGGGGTCGGGGAGCGCGGAACAAGCGGAGAGCGCGGAGCGGCTGGGCGTGCCCTGGCGGCCGGGGCACCGGTCCGGCCGGCCTGATCCGACGGGAGTTCTCGTTTTGAAACGTGGAGACCGAACGGGACGCGAGGCCGCCGCCGCGCCCCTGGCTCTGCCCCTGCCGCTGGCCGTGCCCTTGGCCCTGGCCCTGGCCGTCGGGCTCACCGCCTGCGGCAGGGCGGGCGGTCACACCGCATCACCGTCACCGGCCCTCGGCACCCCGAGCCCCACCGCGACCACCTCGGACGACACGTCCGCGAGCTGGTGCGCAGGGAAGGTCCGCTACAACCCCGGGGCGCACTACGCCGGTCCGGGCCCGCACCCGGCGGAACTGATCCAACTGGACGGTCCCGGCGGCAGATTCGCCAGTCCCCGTCCCATCGACATTCCCGCGCCGTGGGCACCTCGCGTGCACGACGGCAAGGAGAACACCCAGCTGCTCATCTGCGTGAGCCCCCGTAGCACCGGCACCAGCACCAGCACCGGCCGTGTCGTCGGCGAGTGCTACTACGGCCCGGTGTCCTCCGCACCCCAGCGCGCCGACGTCGTCGCCACCACCTACGACGTCACCGTCCGGGCGGCGGACACGGGGCGCCTCGTCACCGCCCTCCGGATACCGGCCGACGCGACCCCGGAGGACTCCTGCCCCACCCTCCTGCCCGAAGGCGCGGACCTCGTCCTCCGGGCGCTGACCCCCACCGCGATCACCACCGAACTCAAGTCCGTGCTCGACGGCCCGGCCCGTTGAAGACTCCGGCAGACCGTGGCAGGCCGCCCGCTTCGACGGCTGGGCCCCGCAGGCCGGCTGAACACACGGGGTCCGGGTGCTCAGGACAGCACCCGGACCCCGGTCAGCACGCCGTCGCCCACCTCGTGGAGGGCGACGGCGAACTCCTTCTCGGCGGTGAGGAGTTCCCGGAAGGCGGCCACCTGGTCCCGGTGGCTCACCGCGTTGTCGACGGCCAGTACGCCGTACGGCTTCAGGACGCGCCGCAGCTGCGGCAGGTACTCCGCGTACGCGGGCCGTTCGGCGTCGAGGACGACCAGGTCGACGGAGGCGTCGGGGGTTCGGGCCAGGACGTCGGCGCCGTCGCCGTGGACGACGTCCGCGTACTCCCGGACCCCGGCGCGCTCCAGATTCGCGCGTGCGACCGCGGCCCGGCTCCCGTCGATCTCCACGGTCGTCAGGCGCCCGCCCGTGTCGCGGGCCGCGTCGGCGAACCAGATCGCCGAGTAGCCGTTGGAGGTACCGATCTCCAGTACGGACGTGGCGCGTCGGGCGCGGATCAGGGTGGCGATCAGCCGGGCGGCGTCCGGGGTCATGTTGCGCAGTCGCTGCAGCCGGTCGGCCAGCGGGCCGTCGTGCGCCCGCCCTGCCCGGTAGAGGTCGTCGAGGACACGCGCCAACTGGTCGTCCACGAAAGGCTCCCGTCGTAGGCCCGTCGTAGGTGGGCCGAGTGCTTCGTTGCTAGCACCCGCGGCCGGGAGTCGTACACCGGAAAATTCCGGCTCAGCCCGCGTTGAGCTCCGTCAACTCGCTCAGCGGGAGCGTGTGCTGGGTGTGCAGGACCTTCGCGCGCAGGTAGCGGACGTTGTGGGCGGTGCTGAAGACGCCGGTCGGGACGCGGTCGCGGACGGTGACCCCGAGTCCGCGCAACTGCTCGGCCTTGTCGGGGTTGTTGGACAGCAGGTCGAGCTCGTCGATGCCGAGAGCGGACAGCATCTGGGCGGCGGCGGTGTAGTCGCGGGCGTCCTCGGGGAGGCCGAGGGCGGCGTTCGCCTCGTAGGTGTCGAGGCCCTGGTCCTGGAGGGCGTAGGCGTCGAGCTTGTTGTAGAGGCCGATGCCGCGTCCCTCCTGGCGGAGGTAGAGCAGGACGCCGCCGCGGTCGGCGATGCGCTCGACGGCCTCGCGCAGCTGGGGGCCGCAGTCGCAGCGGGCGGAGCCGAAGACGTCGCCGGTCAGGCACTCGGAGTGCAGACGGACCAGCGGGAGGGTGCCGGGGGCGGGGTCACCGAGGACGATGGCCACGTGCTCCTGGCCGTCGGTCAGGCCGTGGAAGGTGACGAGCTCGGCGTTGACGCTGTAGCCGTCGTCGAAGCGCAGCGGGACCCGGACGCGGACGCGCTGGGTGGCGGCGGGGTGGTCGGTCATCGGGTTCTCCTGTGTCCGGGTGCAGGACGTGCCGTCCCGTGCGGGACGTCGCGGATGCTTGCTTCGGACTGCTTGCTTTAGATTTGAAGCAGATCCACGGCTGGAACCCTACCTCATGTTTTAAATTTGAAGCAACAGATTTCCCTGCGGTTTCGCGAATTCGAGGTTCACGATCCGGAACAGGGTGACGACCGCCGCCGCCACGGCACCTCGTCCGACGTCGGCCGCGGGGTCGACGCGTCACCCTCCAGCGCCCGCGCGATGACGGAGCTGATCTCCTCCAGCTGGCTCACCTGGTCCTCGGAGAGGTGGTCGAAAACCGCCGCCCGTACCGTCTCCACATGTCCCGGCGCCGTGCGCTCCAGGGCCGCCATCCCCGCGTCCGTCAGCAGCGCGAAGCTGCTCCGCTTGTCCCACTGGCAGTCCTCGCGCCGGATCAGCCCGTCCTTCTCCAGACGGGTCACGGCGTACGTCAGCCGGCTCCGGGTGATCTTCGACTTCTCGGCGAGATCGGTCATGCGCAGCTTGCGCTCCGGCGCCTCGGAGAGGTTGGCCAGGATCGAGTAGTACAGGTGCGGCATGCCGGCGTCCTGCTGGAGCTGCCGGTCGATCGCGTCCTCCAGGAGGTGCGTCGCCGCCATGTAGGCGCGCCAGGCGCGCTGCTCCTTGGGGGTGAGCCAGCGAGTCGTCATGGCACCAGTGTAGGTTTGTTTCAAACTTTAACCAAGCGTGCCTTCCGTAGACCGCCCGGCGCTTCAGCCCCGCCGTTCCCCGCCCGCCCGCCGCCGAGAGTGAGCGCGTCCGATGCCGTACCCCCACGTCCTGCTGTCCGCCGCCGTCTCCCTCGACGGCTACCTCGACGACACCGGCCCCGACCGACTCCTGCTCTCGTCCCCGGCCGACTTCGACCGCGTCGACGAGGTGCGCGCATCCGTCGACGCGATCCTGGTCGGCGCCGGCACGATCCGCGCGGACAACCCGCGGCTCCTGGTCAACGACCCCGGGCGGCGCGCGGCCCGGGTCGCCGCCGGGCGGCCCGAGTACCCCCTCAAGGTCACGGTCACCGCGACCGGCGACCTCGACCCGGACGCGAAGTTCTGGCACACGGGCGGCGAGAAGGTCGTGTACACGACGGAGACGGGCGCGCGGCGGGCGGCCGGCCTGGGGGTCGCCGCCGACGTGGTCGCCCTCGGCCCCGACCTCGACTGGCGCCGCCTCCTGGAACACCTGCACGACGTCCGGGGCGTACGGCGCCTCATGGTCGAGGGCGGCGGCACCATCCACACCCAGCTCCTCCGCCAGGGCCTGGCCGACGAACTCCAGCTGGTCCTCGCCCCGCTGTTCGTGGGCGACCCGAAGGCGCCCCGCCTGTTCGGTCCTGGCGGGTACCAGGCCGGGCGGCTGCGGCTGCTGGAGAGCCGCCGTATCGAGGACGTCGTCCTCATGCGCTACGAGCCCACGGCCCCCGGCGAGGGCGCCTCGGCGGCCGCGGCGGACCGCCACTGGCTGCGGCTGGCCTGCGAGCTGGCGGCCGAGTGCCCGCTTTCCCGGACCGCGTTCAGCGTCGGCGCGGTGGTGGTCGCGGCCGACGGCACGGAACTGGCCCGCGGCCACTCCCGGGAGGCCGGCGACCCGGTGGCCCACGCGGAGGAGGCGGCACTGGCCAAGATCGACCCGGCCGACCCCCGGCTGCCCGCGGCCACGGTCTACACCAGCCTCGAACCCTGCACCCGCCGCGCCTCCCGCCCCCACCCCTGCGCCGAGCTGATCCTGCGGGCCGGGGTGCGGCGGGTGGTGACCGCGTGGCGCGAGCCGGACACGTTCGTGGCGGCGGCCGACGGGACGGGGATGCTGCGGGGGGCGGGGGTGGCGGTGGTGGTGCTGCCGGAGTACGAGGAAGCGGCTAAGGCGCCGAACGCGCACCTCCTCGCCTGACCCCGTTCGTAACCCGTGTGACTTCGGCTCTTCCGATGGCGTATGCTGGTTTCACCGACGCGGGGTGGAGCAGCTCGGTAGCTCGCTGGGCTCATAACCCAGAGGTCGCAGGTTCAAATCCTGTCCCCGCTACTGAAGCCCAGGGCCGGAATCCAGATCATGGATTCCGGCCCTGAGTCATGTCCGGCCCCGAGTCATGTCCGGGGCGGGGTCCGGGGCGTATCCGTACGTGCGTTCCCCGCGTGTTCCTCGTCACACCCCTCCGTGATCATCCGCCCGGCCCACACCGCTCGCCCCGAACCGCTCGCTCCGGCAAACCTGGACGGGCACACATCGGATGCACGGGACATATCGGGAGTCGGGTCGTGGGCCCTGGAAAGGCACCGGAGAACGGGTCCGCGGTCGCCCGCACCCTGGCCCGCTTCCTGCCCAGCCTGCTGATCGTCTCCGGTGTCTGCTACGACCTCCTCACCCCGAAGGCCTTCACGGCCGTCCCCTTCTTCACGGCCGCCCCGCTGATCGCCGCGCCCCTCTCCTCCCTGCGCACCACCGTCCTCACCGGCCTGGCGTCCGTCCTCGCCACCTACACCGTGCACGCCCGCTTCGGCTCCCACCTCGACGCCGACGGCGTCACCGAGATCCTCACCGTGGCCACCGTCGCCGTCCTCGCCGCCGGCATCAACCGGATCGTCCGCATCGGCGACCTGCGCCTCGCTTCCGCCCACGAGATCGCCGAGGCCGCCCAGCGGGCCGTACTGCCCGAACCCGCCGAGCGGATCGGCGGCTTCGAGATCGCCGCCCGCTACGAGGCGGCCCAGGAGGGCACCTTCATCGGCGGCGACCTGTACGCGGTCCAGGACACCCCGTACGGCGTACGACTGGTCGTCGGCGACGTCCGCGGCAAGGGCATGGGCGCGGTCGCCGCCGTCGCCGTGGTCATCGGCGCGTTCCGGGAGGCCGCCGAGCAGGAGGCCACGCTGGAGGCGGTCGCGGGGCGGCTGGAGCGGGCGCTGACCCGTGAGAGCGTCCGGCGCGGCGGGGTCGAGGCCGACGAGGGGTTCGCCACCGCCGTGCTCGCCGAACTCGCCGAACCCCCGCAGGGCGACGGCACGATACGGGTGGTCAACCGCGGTCATCCGCCGCCCCTGCTGCTGTACGGCGACGGCCGGGTGAGCCCGGTGCGGGCGCCCGGGGCCGCGCTGCCGCTCGGGATGGCCGGGCTGGGGGCGTGGCCCGACCGCGCCACGGAGCACACGTTCCCGAGCGGGGCCACGCTGCTGCTGTACACCGACGGCCTCTCCGAGGCGCGGGACGCGCACGGCCGGTTCTACGACCCCGAACGGCGGCTGACCGGCCGTACCGGCACCTCCCCCGGCGCCCTGCTGGCCCGGCTCGCCGCCGAGGTGCGCCGGCACACCGGCGGCGGCATGACGGACGACATGGCGCTGCTCGCCGTACGGCGACCGTGAACGCGGTGGGGTGACACAGGGTGCCCGGACGACCGCCCTCCGCGTAACATTTGAGTCACCATCAAAACCCGGGTGACTCCTGATGCGAACAGAAGGCCTGGTCAACTCGCCCGTTTTTCACCCGTCACGGCTGGAAAGTCCATGCTGTGGAAGCTTAATGATCAAGGTGAACGGCTTGGAATCTGACGGCTGGGTCTATTAACGTTCGATAACGCAGCGCGGTCGTCCCAGCCGTCACCCGCGACGGCTCCGTGCGCACGCGCCGAATCCCGCAAGGGAACCGGGGAACCACCACCTTGGGGTGAATCGCACGGCTACCGCCGGGTAGGAAACGGCCGGTATACGCGCGTAGGAGACCTTCCTGCTCCGAACCCGTCAGCTAACCCGGTAGGCGGCGGAAGGAAAGGAGTGCGCCCGCGTGGCGTCCAACCGGCCTGCCCCCACAGCCCCGTTCGTGCCCAGCCAGCGTCAACCCGACACCTTCGGCTACGGCAGCTACCGCACCGACGAGGGCCCCTGGGAGGAGTGGAACCCCACCGAGGAGTCCCTCGCCCCGGAACGCGGCCGGCACCGGGTCGCCAGGCAGAAGGGCGGCGGACTCGCCCGCAGCTCCACGGTTCTCGGCGTCGGCGTCATAGCCGCCGTCGGCGCGGGCGGCATGGCCAGCGCCAACACCGGCAAGCCGCCGGTCTCCATCTCCATTCCCGACCTGCCCTCCGTCGACTCCCTGCTCGGTGAGGGCGGCGGCCACCAGGCCACCCAGACCGCGCTCAGCAGCGTCACCAGGACGAACGCCACCGACGCGGACTCCTCCTCGTCCGACGCCGGTGAGGCGCTGCGCAACCGGATCATCGCCCAGGCCGAGCGGCAGCAGGGCCAGGTCGACAGCAAGGCCGCCGCCAAGGCCGTGGCCGCCGCCGACCAGGCCGTCGCCGCCGCGGAGGCCAAGGCCGAGAAGGCCGCCGCCGCCAAGGCCTCCGACGCCAAGGAGAAGGCGGAGGCCGCCGCCAAGGCGAAGACCGAGCGGGACCGGCTCGCCGCGCTGGCCAAGCAGTACACGCTGCCGGTCGTCTCGTACACGATCACCGGCACCTTCGGCCAGGCCGGCTCCATGTGGTCCTCCGGCTACCACACCGGCCTCGACTTCGCGGCCCCCACCGGCACGCTCATCAAGGCCGTCCACAGCGGCACCGTCACCGAGGCCGGCTGGGCCGGGTCGTACGGGTACCGCACGATCATCACCCTCGACGACGGCACCGAGCTGTGGTTCTGCCACCAGTCCTCGATCGGCGTCTCGGTCGGCCAGAAGGTCTCCACCGGCGACGTGATCGGCCGCGTGGGCGCCACCGGCAACGTCACCGGGCCGCACCTCCACCTGGAGGTCCACCCCAACGGCCAGGCCACCGCCATCGACCCGATGACCTGGCTGCGCGGCAAGGGCCTCAACCCCTGATCCGGACCGCCGCGCTTTACAAGAACTTCGTGTTGCGCCGGTATGGGGCGCCTGGGGACGCGTGTTGAAGTGAAGCATGACTGCTTCTTCCGCTTCCCCTTCCCTCCGTAAGCTCGGCGCCTCCGACCTGGAGGTCTTCCCGCTCGCCCTCGGTGGCAACGTCTTCGGCTGGACCGCCGACGAGGCCACCTCCTTCGCCGTCCTCGACGCCTACACGGCCGCGGGCGGCAACTTCGTCGACACCGCCGACTCCTACACGGCGTGGATCGAGGGCAACAAGGGCGGCGAGTCCGAGACGATCATCGGCAAGTGGGTCAAGGCGCGCGGCAACCGCGACGACGTCGTCATCGCGACGAAGGTCAGCCAGCACCCCGAGTACCCGGGCCTGTCGGGCGCCAACATCAAGGCCGCCGCCGACGCGTCCCTGCGCCGCCTGGGCACCGACCACATCGACCTCTACTACACGCACTTCGACCAGCCCGAGGTCCCGGTCGAGGAGATCATCGGCGCGCTCGACGAGCTGGTGCGGGCGGGCAAGGTCCGGCACATCGCCGCGTCCAACGTCACGCCGGAGCGGCTCCAGGAGTCCCTGGAGTTCTCCGACCGCGAGGGCCTCGCCCGGTACGTCGCCCTCCAGCCCCACTACAACCTGGTCTCCCGGGACACCTACGAGGGCCCCCTCCAGGACCTGGCCTCCCGCACCGGCCTCGCGGCGGTCCCGTACTTCTCCCTGGCGGCAGGCTTCCTCACGGGCAAGTACCGCCCCGGTACGACGGTCGACAGCGCGCGGGCGGGCCGTGCCGCCCAGTACCTGGAGTCCGAGCGCGGCCAGAAGGTCCTCGCGGCCCTGGACGAGATCGCCGAGGCCCACACGGCCCCGATCCCGACGGTCGCCCTGGCCTGGCTGGCAGCCCAGCCGACCATCACGGCCCCCATCGCCTCGGCCCGCACACTCGACCAGCTCCCGCCCCTGCTGGGAGTGGCGGACCTGACCCTGACGGAACAGGAACTGGCCCGCCTGACGGCAGCGTCCGCCTGACGGCCCCTGGCCCCTCCGCTCACTTCATTTCGGCCGCAACGGTGCTCGGCCGCCACGGCGTATCCCGGCGGTGCCGAACCCTCCGTAGCCCCCGACGCCGACGCCTACGTCCGGTACGGGTTGTACGAGGGATACGGCGCCGCCGCCCCGTACCACCCCGGCGCCCCATAGGCCGACGGCGGGTGGCCGACGTACCCCGGCCATCCGCCCGGCGCAGCCGTCCGCGCCGCGTACTCCAGTGCCGGCCGCACGATCTCCCGCCGGCCCCACAGCTCCGTCAGGAGCTCCCGCTCGCGCACCACGAAGTCGGCCCCCGCCCGCCCCCGCTGCCCCCGGCGCCGTAGCAGCGCGAGGGTCGTCGCGTACGCCTCGTACTCGGCGACCGCCTTCCCCGCCGGCTTGCCGAAGTGGTACGCGGCGTACTCCCGGGCCATCTGCCGCGCCCGCATCGACCCGAGGACGAACGGCTCGGCCGCCCCCATCCACCCCGCGTAGACGTACGCCGGCAACTCCTCCCGCACGGTCCGCAGCTCCCGCTGCCGCGTCCAGACGGCCAGCCAGGTCAGCAGTCCGAACGCCGGCACCATGAACATGCCGTACACGGCGAAGAACCCGAACTGCCCGAAGGTCGAGGACCCGTTCCAGAACGCGTGCATGCTCATCGCGAGCAGCAGCCCCGCCACCGGCACCAGCACCCGCCGCGCCCGCTGCCGTTCCCCGGAGAGCGCGGCGATGCCGAAGCCGATGCCGGTGAAGACGGTGAACAGGGGGTGCGCGAAGGGCGACATGACGATGCGCACGAAGAACGTCGCGGCGGTGACGGAGGCGATCCCGCTGTCACCGGTCAGCTGGTCGGTCCCGAAGGCCGTACCGAGGTAGAGGATGTTCTCGGTGAACGCGAACCCGGTGGCGGTGATCCCGGCTATCACCACCCCGTCGACGATCCCGGTGAAGTCCCGTCTGCGGAAGAGGAAGACCAGCAGCACGGCCGCGGCCTTCGCGGACTCCTCGACGACCGGCGCTATCACCGTCGCCCCGAGTCGGTCCGCGCTGCCCGGATCCGCGGTGGCCGTCGCTATCCAGTGCGTGGCGAAGCTGTTGGCGACGATGGCTATGAGCGCGGCCGCACAGGCACCCCAGGCGAACGCGAAGAGCACGTTCCGCCAGGGCCCCGGCTGGACCCGGTCGAGCCAGCGGAACGCGCCCACGAGCAGCGGCACGGGCAGTACCGCGAGCCCCAGCCCGACGAGGAATCCCTCCGTGCCCGTCTGCTCCCGCACCAGCGCGAGGATGACCAGGCCGGAGAGGGCGAGCAGCGTGCTCAGCGCCCCGTACCGCACCCAGCGCCGCTGCCACCAGCGGGGATGCCGCAGGCCGTCGTCGGCGGGGTCCGGAGGGTACGGCGGGTACGAGGGGTACGGCTGCGGGTAGCTGGCCACGGCATCGACCCTAACGAGGTGACTCCAGTCGGTGCTGCTGACTCTGCTGCACCCGGTGCTGTACGCGACGGAAGAGCAGATCGTTCACCACATGTCCCTTGTCCAGTCCCTGGCCCTCGAAACGGGTCAGCGGCCGGTGCGCGGGACGTGGCGCGAAACCGCCGTCGGCCTGCGTGTTCTCGAACTCCGGGTGCGCGTCCAGCACTTCGAGCATCTGTTCGGCGTACGGCTCCCAGTCCGTCGCACAGTGCACGAGCGCCCCCGGTTTCAGCCGGGTCGCGGCGAGATCGAGGAACTCGGGCTGGATCAGCCGCCGCTTGTGGTGCCGCTTCTTGGGCCAGGGGTCCGGGAAGTACACGCGCAGCCCGTCGAGCGAGTCGGGCGTGAGCATCTCCCGCAGCAGGATGATCGCGTCCCCGTTGCCCACGCGGACGTTGGACAGCCCCTGCTGGTCGGCGAGGTTGAGCAGATTGCCCTGCCCGGGTGTGTGCACGTCCACGGCGAGGACGTTGGTGTCCGGGTCCCCGGCGGCCATCTGCGCGGTGGCCTCGCCCATCCCGAACCCGATCTCCAGCACCACGGGATGGCCGTTGCCGAACAGTTCACCGAGGTCGATGACCCGCTGTCCGTCGATGTCCAGTCCCCACTTGGGCCACAGCCGCTGCAGCGCGTCGGCCTGCCCGGCGGTCACCCGGCTGCGGCGCGGCTGGAAGCTGCGGATCCGCCGCTCGAAGTGCGATCCGGCCGGGTCGGCCTTGGGCCCGTCCGGGAACCGCGGCTCTCCCTTGGCCCGGGTGTGCCGGACGGACACACCGGGGGCGTGCGGGGAGCCGGCGCCGGAGACGGTCTCGGCGGGCTGGGGGGTTTCGGGGGCATTGAGCGAGTCAGACACAGTGCAGTCGATTTTACGGCCCCTGCGCGCCGCGGCGGGGCGCAGGCGGCACCTCGTACGACGGTCACACCGAACCCAGCATCTCCAGCGCCCTCCGCGCCACCTCCCGCCCGATCGGCAGGGAGGCCGTCGCCGCGGGCGAGGGCGCGTTCAGCACGTGCACCGCCCGCGGGCCCTCCTTGATCAGGAAGTCGTCGACGAGCGTCCCGTCCCGCAGCACGGCCTGCGCCCGCACCCCGGCCGCCGCCCGCACCAGGTCCCCTTCCTCCGCCGCGGGCAGCAGCCGCCGCACGGCCGTCGTGAACGCCCGCTTCGACACCGACCGCAGCAGCTCCCCGCCCCCGTACCGCCAGTGCCGCCGCGCCAGCGCCCACGACCCCGGCCAGGCCAGCGTCCCGGCGACCTCCCGCGGCCGTA
Organism: Streptomyces sp. NPDC048277; assembly: GCF_040652235.1. NCBI lineage: Bacteria > Bacillati > Actinomycetota > Actinomycetes > Kitasatosporales > Streptomycetaceae > Streptomyces > Streptomyces sp. NPDC048277. Next base: position 18,488 of record NZ_JBEZLQ010000052.1, on the reverse strand, counting down.
CGACACCCCACCCGTACCCCTCGCGGGCCAGCGCCGGCACCGCGTTGGGCCCGATGTGCACGCCCCCGTCGATGCCGCGGGTGAGATGCACCCCGAGGAACGGGAACGCCGGATCCGGCACCGGGTACACCAGCCCCCGCACCAGCTCCGGCCGCGCCAGCTCGTAGTACTCCCCCCGGAACGGCACGATCCGCATCTCAGGGTCGTCGCCGGTCAGCCGTGCGACCTCGTCGCAGTACAGCCCGGCGCAGTTCACCAGCACGCGCGCGCGTACGACGTCACCGCGCGAGGTGAGTACGGCCACGCCCCGCTCCGGCCGCCGGTCCACGCGGACGACCTGCGCGCCGTACCGGATCTCCGCCCCCGAGGCGGCGCCGAGCTGCCGGGCGACGCCCACGAAGTCGGCCACCCCGGTCGTCCCGACGTGTATGGCGGCGAGCCCCCGCACCTCGGGCTCGTACTCCCCGATCTGCGTGGAGCCCAGCTCCCGTACCGGTATGCCGTTCTCCCGGCCGCGCTGCACGAGCGCGTGCAGCCGCGGCAGTTCGGCCCGCTCGGTGGCGACGATCAGCTTGCCGGTGACGGCGTGCGCGATGCCGTACTCCGCACAGAACTTGACCATCTCGGCGGCGCCCTTGACGGCGTACCGCGCCTTCAGCGACCCCGGCCGGTAGTAGATCCCGCTGTGGATGACCCCGCTGTTCCGCCCGGTCTGATGCCGGGCGGGCCCGCCCTCCTTCTCCAGCACGGAGACCCGGGTCCCGGGCGCGGCACGGGTGATCGCATACGCCGTGGACAGCCCGACGATCCCACCCCCGACGACGAGCACATCACAGTCGTAAGCAACCCCGGCAGACACCTGCACCACCTTCCACGCTCGATAGTGCACTGCGCCACTGACAGCCACTTCAAACGCCGGGTTCTGCAACGCGCCCCAAAGGGGCGCGGGGAACTGCGCGACCAGCCCCCACGCACCCGCACCCGCCCTACGACACGAACCCGGCAGACGCTTGGGCGCAGGCAACTCTCACGCCGGCGCCATCAGCAACGGCCGTGCCCGCTCCCGAAGCTCCACCACCCTCGGCTCGTCCCCGTACGGCTCCAGCCGATGCAGCAGATCCTTCACGTACTCCGTCGTCCGCGCGGACGATATCCGCCCGGCCACCTCCACGGCCCGCACGCCCTGCTCGCAGGCCGCGTCGAGGTTCCCGGACTCCAGCTCCGCGACAGCCGACACCACCAGCCGCAGCCCGTGCGACCGCACGAACTCCTCCGTCGGCTTCGACAGCGCCTGCTCCGTGAACCGCCGCACCTGCCGGGGCGCCTTGAGATCGCGGTAGCACTCCGCCGCGTCCGCGGCGAACCGGTCGTAGCCGTAGAAACCGAGCCAGGAGGGATCGTTGTCCCCCTCCCGCGCCCGCTCCAGCCACCCCTCCGCGGCCTTGAGCGCGGCCCCCGCGGCCTGTGCGTCATTGGCACGCGCGTGTGCCCGCGCCTCGACCAGCCGGAAGAAGCTCATGGTGCGCGCGGTCGCCAGCCCACGGTTGCGTTCGACGGCGGCCTGCGCGAGATCGACGCCCTCGTCGCCGAACCCGCGGTACGTCGCCTGCAACGACATCGACGCCAGCACATACCCGCCGAGCGGTACGTCCGCCGCCGCGCGGGCGAGCCGCAGCGCCTGGATGTAGTACCGCTGCGCGGCCTCCTGCTGCCCGGTGTCGAAGGCCATCCACCCGGCGAGGCGCGTCAGTTCGGCGCTCGCCCCGAACAGCGCCCGCCCGACTTCGTCGGAGTACGCGCCGAGCAGCAGCGGTGCCGCCTCCACCCGTAAACACTCCGGCACCATCGACGAACGCCAGTCGCCGCCCCCGTACTTGGAGTCCCAGCGCCTCGCGTCCTCGGCGGCCTCGCGCAGTTTCTGCACATCGCTGTGGCCGACTTTGAGCGCCGCGCCGGCCCCGTCGGCGGCGTTCGCCTCGCGCGCGACCGAACTGTCGGCGGGGGTTATCAGCCAGCGCGAGGCGGGCGTTGCGTATGCGCTTACTGCGAAGGATCCGGCCAGCGACTGCCAGATGCCCCCGGAACCGGCCCGCCGGCCGGCCAGGTCGAGACGGTAGAGCTCCGTCGCCGACCGCACCGCCTGTCCGACGTCTCTGGGGAAGGCGAGGCCCACTTCGGGCGCGGGATCCGCGTCCGCCAGGCCGATCTCGTGGAGCGGCACCGGGCGGCCGAGCTTCTGGCCGATCGCGGCGGCGATGAGGTGCGGCGCGGCGCCCTGCGGCACCATGCCCTTCGACACCCAGCGCGCCACCGACGTCTTGTCGTAGCGAAGAGTCAACCCGCGTTGAGCGCCAAGATCGTTGACGCGTCGCGCGAGTCCTGCGTTGCTGATTCCCGCGAGGGCGAGAACGGCGCCGAGTTTTTCGTTCGGCCCGCGTTGCTCCCTGGACATGCGCCACCCCTCGACACAGACGGCTGCCGCGCTGGCATAACCACGCGGCATTCGTAAACCCAGCGTAGTTCGCCGCATCCCAAGCGTTAAGGGGCATTGTTCCGGATGGCGGGATTGTGGTCCGTACGCGAGTGCGGCCCATATACGCACCGTGCACGGCCTGTCGCGGCGTGCCCCCGCCGTGTGGCCGTGCGCCCGCCCGTGCGCTCTTCTCCGGCCACCGGGGGAGCGATTCCATGGTGGTGCGTGGGTCGGCCCGCTGTACTGGATCCAGTGGGCTGGGGGACACCGCCACCTTCATCCCCGCGGGTGGCGGACCGGTCCGGGAGGCGATGCCCGCCTCCCGGACTGTGCGCGTTCGAGCACACGCGCGTGCGATGCGCAAAGCATGTACAGAGCGTGCGCAAGCCCGAGCCGCCTTCGCTGATTTGGCCGAAAATCGACCCCACCTTTCGCGGGCGATCAACGCTCCTACCACGGCAATTGAGGGCGCGAAGGGCGTTCTGGGGGAGCGTTCAGGGGGCGCATTCACGTCGAAGTCGCCTGGTGCCGTACGGCGGTCCGCTCCTGCCGCGGCTCTTCTGCGACTCCCTCACGACTCTTCCACGGCACGCGCGCGCGAGCCGGTCCTGCGGCAACTCCCGGAAATCTTCCAGGGATCAAAGGCGGCCCCACCGTCCCTCCGGAGTGCGTCCTTCATGGCAGCATGGGGTCCGGTTCGTACGGTGCACGGTTGTCCACAGCCTGTGGAGGCGTCGATGCGGTGGTTGGTGGGATGGAGCAGCACCACCTCCGGTGCCGCCACGATCGGCTCCGCCGGCGCCATGGGATACGACGGCGAGACCGTCCACCCGGTCGGCTCCATGCTCCTGTGGGGCGACCCCGACCCGCTCTGGGCGGTCGGCGACTGGCGCCCCGACGAAGTACGCGTCATCAAGGCCGACGCCCAGAACCGCATCGCCGTCCTCGGCACCTGCGGCGCCACCGACGAGGAGCTGCGCCTCGGCCTGTTCACGGCGCGCGGGGGCGCACTCCGGCATCTGACCGCCTGGCCCGGCAGCTACACGGCCGTCGTCCAGGTCGGCCGCCGGGTCACCGTCTGCGGCGACCTCGCGGGCGCCCGCCCGGTCTTCTACAGCCCCTGGGCAGGCGGTACGGCCTACGCCACGGCCGCGCTGCCGCTCGCCGACCTCATCGAGGCCAACCTCGACTACGGCCACCTCGCCGCGCTCCTGGCCGCCCCCGACGTGCCGGCCGCGGTGCACGACTCGACCCCGTACGAGGGCGTGCGGCGCATTCCGCCGGGGCATGCGCTGATCCTGCGCGCGGGGGCGCGTGAGATCGCCGGATACGAGCAGGTGGCCTCGCTCGCCGTCGCGGCACCCTCCGCCGACCCCGACAGTGCGGTGGACGCCGTACGGGACGCACTCGTAGACGCGGTACGCGCGCGGCTGTCGGCGCCCCGGCACGTCCCGGACATCGACCCTGGTCCGGTGCCCGGAATGGGCCCCGCCGAGCGGCGGGCGGCGCGCGGGATGCCGGTCCCCGGCATCGGCGCCGACCTCTCCGGCGGCCCGGCGTCGGGCACGCTCGCGCTGCTCGCGGCCGGCCTTCCCGGCATGCCCGGCACGGTCCTGGGCCACGGCACGGGCGCCGGCGAACGGCTCCTGGCCGTCACCTTCAACGACCTCGCCGTGGGCGGCCGCGAGGCGGAACTCGAACGCGCGGGGACCCTCGCGGCCAACCCCCGTCTGCACCACGTGGTCGTGACCGGCGGCGAGGAGATGCTGCCGTACGCCGACCTGGAGGGCCCGCTCACCGACGAACCCGGGCCCTCGCTGGTGCACGCGGCCCGGCACCGCGCCCGGCTCGCCGCCGGCAGCGCCGACCACTTCACCGGCTACGGCGCCCGCCAGGTCTTGGACGCGCACCCCGCCCGCCTCGCGGACCTCCTCATGGACCGCAAACGCCGCCACCTCGTCCGCCCGGTCGCCGCGCTCGCCAAGGCCGACGGCTCGGTGATGGTCCCCGCGCGCGTGTACAGCGCGGCGCGCCGCCTGGCGCGTACGCCGTACGGCGCGGGCGTCGAGTCGCTCGCCGAGCGCCTGCTGCGGCGCCGCTTCGACGACCCCGGAGGCGCGGTGGGCGCGTCCCTCGCTGCGCTCACCTGGGCGAGACCGGGCCCCGCGGCCCGCTGGCTGACCGGTGAGGCCCTGGCAGAAGTATCGGTTCTGCTCCAGGGGGCGGCGAACCGCTCCGGCGTCGGCCCCGGACAGCGCCCCGGCGACTACCGCGCGCGTGCCGTCCTCGCCCGCCACGCGGCCGACATCCGCGTCCTGGAGCAGGCCGCCGAGATCCGCTCCCAGCGCCTCCACACGCCCTTCCTGGACAACCAGGTGGTCCGCGCCTGCCGCGCCCTCCCCGAAGCGCTACGGGTCCAGCCGGGCGCCCGCGCGGCCATCCTCCGTACGGTCCTGGAGGGCGCCGGCGTCACGGACCTGCCGCCCGGCTGGGGCGCCCCCTCCCACGCCTCCTCGGCGGCCGCGACCCGCACGGGGCTGCGCGTGGCGGCCGACGATCTGATCTCCCTCTTCTCGACGCCGCTGCTGGCGCAGGCGGGCCTGGTGGAGGCGAGGGTGGTCCGCAAGGCGCTCCGCGCGGCGGCCGCGGGCGAGCCCCTGCCGCTGGACGGCCTGGCCGACCTGGTCTCCCTGGAGCTGTGGCTGCGCCGACTGCTGTCCCGCCGGGGCACATGCTGGACCGGAACACCGGCACGCGCGCGTGCGGTCCCCGCGGGGATCAGGCCGATGCGGGGGGCACTGGCTTCGGGGGCGTGACCCGGGGGGACTGGCTTCGGGGGCGTGCCCCCGGGAGGGTGTGACCCGCCGGGAGAGCGAGAGGGCGAGGGTGTGACCAGGCGGGCGTGTGACCCGCGGGCGGTGGGACCCGCCGGGGGTGGGGCCGGGCGGGGGTGTGACTCGCGGGCGGTGGGACCCACCGGGGGTGGGGCCGACGAAGACTCGGTTGCGGCAGTCCGCCGGACCGCGAGTGGGTTGTGCAGAACCGTCGTCGCGCCGCCGGCCGAATGCCGAGCGCGTCGCCCTGCGGGTGGGTGCCGTCCGGTGGTGCCGGGGCTCCTCGGGGACGCACTTCGCCGGTGCCGGGCCGGTGCCGGTGCCGAGCCCCTCCGTCCTGGCAGGATGGCGCCATGGAACGTGTGCTTGGAATCGGCGGGTACTTCATGAGGGCCGCCGATCCGGCGGCCCTGGGCGCGTGGTACCGCGACTGCCTGGGACTCGACGCCGACGACAACGGCCTGTGGCGGCAGAAGGACGGGCCGACGGTGTTCGCGACCTTCGAGTCCGGCACCGACTACTTCGGGTCCCGGGCCCAGCAGGCCATGCTCAACTTCAGGGTCCGCGACCTGGACGCGATGCTCGCGCAGTTGCGTGCCAAGGGAGCGGACGTGGCCGAGGAGACGCAGGACATGGAGGGCGTCGGCCGGTTCGGCTGGGTCACCGATCCCGAGGGCAACCGGATCGAACTGTGGCAGCCCGCCTGACGGCACCGGAACAACCCCGGCGTCGGAACAGCACCGGCACCGAAACGCCCGTGCCCCGTCCCCCGCTCCCCGGCGACAATGACCCGGTGCGGTACCGAATCCTGGGCGTGGCCCAAGCCATCGACGACCAGGGCGCCCCCATACCCGTCGGCGGCCCCCGCCTCCGCGCCCTGCTCACCGCCCTCGCCCTGCACCCCACCCGCACCCTCACCCCCGACACCCTCATCGCGGAGATCTGGGCGACGGACGACCCGCCCCAGGACGCCCCGGCCGCCCTCCAGGCGCTCGTCGGCCGCCTCCGCCGCATCCTCGGCAGGGACACCATCGCGTCCGGCCCGGGCGGCTACCGCCTGAAGGCCACCGAGGACGACATCGACCTGTACGTCTTCGAACGGCTGGTCCGCGAAGGGGCGACCGCGCTCGCCGCCGCCGACCCGGCGAGGGCCCACGACGTCCTCACCGACGCCCTCGCCCTGTGGCACGGCCCCGCCCTCGCCGACCTCCCCGACCGCACCGCGGCCGCCGTCCGCCCGGACGCGCTCCGGCTGGAAGCCACCCGCGCCCGCGCCGAGGCCGCCCTCCACCTGGGCCGCGCCTTCGACGTCGTACCGGAGCTGACCGAGCTGACCGCGGCGCACCCGTACGACGAACCACTGCACGCCCTCCTCATCCGCGCCCTGCGCGACACCGGCCGCCCGGCGGACGCCCTCGCCGCGTACGAGACCGCCCGCCGCACGCTCGCCGAAGGCCTCGGCACCGATCCGGGCCCGGAACTCCAGGCCCTGCACACGGCGTTGCTCCAGCGGGAGCCCGCACCGCCGCCGTCCTCGCTCGGCGCACCCCCGCCCCGGACCGGCAACCTCCGTCCGCGGCTTACCTCTTTCGTGGGCCGGGAACCCGAGCTCGAAGCCGTTCGTTCCGAATTGCACAGGGCCCGCCTCGTCACCCTCACCGGACCGGGCGGCTCCGGAAAGACCCGTCTCGCCGAGGAGGCCGCCGCCGGACTCCCGCAGGCGTGGCTCGTCGAGCTCGCCCCGCTCGACCGGCCGGAGGCGGTGCCAGGCGCGGTGGTCAGCGCGCTCGGTCTGCGCGAGACCGTGCTCAGGACCAACGAGCTGGCGACCCCGCAGGCCGACCCCACGGCCCTGCTCGTCGAGCACTGCGCCGGGCGCAGCCAGCTCCTGATCCTTGACAACTGCGAACATGTCATCGAAGCGGCGGCCGCCCTCGCCGAAACCCTGCTCACCCGCTGCCCCGGACTCACGATCCTCGCCACCAGCCGTGAACCCCTGGGCGTCCCCGGCGAGTCGGTGCGCCCGGTCGAACCCCTCGTCCCCGAACAGGCGCACCAGCTCTTCGAGGAGCGTGCCGCCGCCGTCCGCCCCGGCGCCGGTGCCGCCCTCGGCGACCGGGCGGCGGTCGACGAGATCTGCCGCCGGCTGGACGGACTGCCCCTCGCGATCGAGCTCGCGGCGGCCCGGCTGCGGCTGCTGACCCCCCGGCAGATAGCCGACCGGCTCGACGACCGCTTCCGCCTGCTCACCTCCGGCAGCCGCACGGTCCTGCCCCGCCAGCAGACCCTGCGCGCGGTCGTCGACTGGTCCTGGGACCTGCTCGACGAGCGGGAGCGGACGGTCCTGCGCGAGGTGTCCGTCTTCGCCGGCGGCTGGGACCTCGCGGCGGCGGAGGCCGTGTGCACCGGCCACGCCGCCGACCTCATCGGCGCGCTCGTCGACAAGTCCCTGATCGTCGCCACCCCGGACGGCCCGGACGGCACCGGCGATATGCGCTACCGCATGCTGGAGACCATCCACGAGTACGCCGTGGAGCGGGCCGCGGAGGCCCCGGGTCCGCGCGCGGCGGCCGAGCGGCGGCACCGCGCCTGGGTGCGCGCGCTGGTGACGGAGGCAGAGCCGAAGCTGCGCTCCCATGAGCAACTCCCGTGGATCCGCCGCCTGGAGTCCGACCTCGACAACATCCGCGCCGCCCTGGACCGCGCGGTGTGCGCGGGCGACGAGGCGGAGGCGGGCGCGATCGTCCTCGCCGTCGGCTGGTTCTGGTGGCTGCGCAACTACCGCCAGGAGGCCATCGCCTGGGTGCGCGCGGTGCTGCGGCTGGGTATCGCCCGGGACACCCTGCCCGAGGGCTCCGGCCCGGACGAACTGCGCGCGCTCGTCGACACGGCCGATCCCGTGGGCGCGTTGCTGGCCGCTCCGGACGCCGAGGCCGGGCATCCGCTGCGCGAGCTGCGCATGGACCTCAGGATGCTCGACCTGTTCCTGACGGCCGAGTCGGGCTCCGCGGACCCGCTGACGGAACAGCGGTCCCCGGAGTACATCGCGCGCGTGCGGGCCGCTTTCGAGGGCGGAGGTCCCCGGGCCGCCCGGCTGCCGGGCATCGTCTGGCCGCTGACCGCCTGGGCACTGGGCAGCCCGGCGGACGTCGGCCCCGACCTGTCCTCCGTCGTCGCCAACTGCCGGGTGCACGGCGGCGACTGGGAGATCGGCGTCACCCTGATGTACCGCACCCATGTCCTGGTCGACACGACCGGCAACCTGCGGGGCGTCGACGAGGACCTGGCCGAGCTGCGCGTGCTCAGCCGACGGGTCGGGGACCGCTGGATGCGGGCGCAGGTGTGCAGCGCGGCCGGTGAGGCGGACATGGCGCGCGGCCGGTTCGCGGCGGCGCGCGGCGAGTACGAGGAGGCGCTGCGGCTCGCCCACGAGGTGGGCGCGTACGCGGAGACGCCGTTCCTGATCGCGCGGCTCGCCGAGATCGCGTTCCGCTCCGGCGACCGGGCGGGCGCCCACGCCACCCTGGACCGGGCGGACGAGGCCGCCGACCGGTACGGGGTGACGGAGGCCAATGGGTTCGTGGCGCTGCTGCGGGCCCATATCGCCCAGACCGACGGGGACCTGGCCCGTGCGGGCGAACTCCTGGTGGCCGCCCGGGCGGCCGTCGCCGCGGGGACTCCGCCGCCCCAGTTCACGGCGTCCCTGCGCGCCCTGGAGGCCCTTGTCGCGGCCGGACGGTCCAGCCCCGGGCACGGGCTGCCGATCCTCGCCGAGGCGCTGCGCGAGGCCGTGGAGCACCGCTGCGCCGAGGCGATCACCGCGGCGCTGGTGGACATCGGCGCCGATCTGCTGGCCCGGCTCGGCGATCTGGCGGGCGCGGTACGACTGGGCGCCACCGCCGACCGCCGGCGGGACGGGGGCGTGCGCCCCGAGCCGGAGCGCACCCGCGCCGAGGAGATCGACGCGGCCGCCCGCGCGGTGCTCACCCCGGAGCGCTACGCGGCCGAGCGCTCGCGCGGTGCGTCCCTCACCGACGAGGACGTCCTGAGCGAACTGGGCAGGACGCCGGCCGCCACCGGTACCGCTACCGGCAGGTGAACTTCGAGTCGGCCCAGTCGGCGAGCGCCACCGTGTCGATGTCGGTCACCGGTTCGACGGCCAGGCGTACGGTCCGGTGCCCGGCGAGGTCCACATGGACGGGTACGGCGGCCTGTCCGCCCTCGACGGCGCCGGACCGCCACAGCTGTGCCCCGTCCGCGTAGACGGCGAAGACGACCTTGCCCAGCCCGAGCGTCATGTCGTCGACGCCGGCCATCGCGTCGTAGGCGGTGCACTCGCGGTTGAGGTCGATGGTGACGGAGGACCGGCCGTGCACGGTGACGCCGTTCGCGTAGTCCTCGCCGGCGACCGTCACGCCGTACCGCTGCCAGACCCAGCTGCTCTCGCCGAGCCGCATCGCGGGCCGGGTGCCGTCGCCGGTGATGTCGTAGCCCAGCGCGTTCCACTGGTAGACGACCGGGGCGGGCGGCGGAGTGGGCGTCGGGGTGGGGGTGGGGGTCGGCTTCGGGCTCGGCGTGGGCGTCGCAGTGGGGCTGGGCTTCGGCGTGGGGCTCGGGGTGGGCGTCGGCTTCGGCGTCGGGGTGGGGGTGGGCGTCGGGGCCCGCTCGGGGGCGAGGACGACCGGCTCTGGCGCCGGTTTCCTCTTCGACGGGGTGGGGGTGGGCGTCTCGGGCTGGACGACCGGTGCGGAGGGGGCGGGCTCGGCGACCTTCTTGGCCGGGTGGCTGTCGTTCGCCAGGGCGAGGGCCACCGCGGCGGCCGCCACCGCGACCACCCCGGCGGCGATACCGGCCTTCACCGGCGCCCCCAGCCCCTCCGAGGCCGCCGCACCGCCACCGGCGCCGCCCGCGCCGCCGGACGAGCCGCTCGCCGCGGCGGCCGCGCCCGCGGCCCCCGCTCCGGCGCCACCGGCGATGATCCCGAGCGCCTTGGCGTACCCGGCGGCACCGAACCAGCCGATGACCGCGACCGGCACGACGGCCGGGATACCCGCGGCGACCTCCTCGATCTGGGCGGCGGCCAGCCGGCACCTGGCGCACTCCTCCAGGTGCTTGCGCAGCCCCCGCTCCGCCCGGATGCGCAGCTTGCGGCGGGCGTAGCCGCCGAGCTGGTCGGCGTAGCGGGCGCACTCCTCGTCGTCGACGAGGGAGGCGCTCACATGGGCCTGGAGATAGGCCTGCTTCAGCCCCTCGCGGGCCCGGCTGGCGAGGACCCGCGTGCCGTTGGCGTCGAGCCCGAAGAGGGTGGCCACCTCGCTCGGCGACTCGTCCTCGACCTCCGTGTGCCACAGCACGGCCTGCCAGCGCTCGGGCAGCGAACGGAACGCCTGCATGGCCATCGACTGCTCGGCCTCGTGCATCGCGTGCACATCGGCGCCGAGGTCCAGTGTGTCGTCGTCGGACACCTCGGAGCCGCGCGCGGCCCGCGCCGCGAACACCGCGAAGTCGTCGACCAGTTGTTCACGCCGGGCCGACTTGGTCCACTGCGCCGCGACCCGGCGCACGGAGGTGAGCAGATAGGCGCGCACGGCGTACTCGGGCCCGGCCCCGCCGCGCACCGCCTGCAGCATCCGGGCGAACACCTCGGCGGTCAGGTCGTCGGCGGTGTGCCCGTCCCGGCAGCAGGACCGCGCGTACCGCCGCACGGCGTCCGCGTGCCGCCGGTACAGCTCCTCGTACGCCGAGTCGTCGCCGCCCCGCATCCGCTCGATCAACTGGCTGTCGGCGGGCGCGAGCGCCCGGGGCGGCGGCAGCACACTTCCGTCGCGCTGTGCCGGAACGTTCCCCTCCGCGGCTGCGCCGACGGGCGGCACATCGGCCCGCCCGCCCTGACTGGGCACCTGCGGCGAGGCCGTCTCCTCACCGGCGGACTCGTCCCACCCGTCAACGCTCATCGCGGAACGCCCCCGATGCCTGCCCGAACCGACCGAATCACCGGGTCAGACTGCCACACCGGCTTTTGTCCAGACCCCCGAGGGACAGACCAACCACTCGTCCGAGCGCACCTGTCAACACACCGCACTGGAACGCCCCGCAAGGGGCGCGGGGCGGTAGCCGACATGCGGCTACCGCCGCGTGGGCGCGACCAGCCACGGCCCACCCGCACCCGCTCACGGCCGTCGCAACCCGCTCACGGCCGTCGCGCAAGCACGGTGCAGCGTCAGGGCCGCGACCGCAGCCCCTCCAGCAGGATGTCCAGCAACCGGGCCGAAGCGGCCGCCTGCTGCGCCGCGTCCGGCAGGGACGGCGCCGCCGTCGCGATCACCAGCAGCACGTCGGAGACGGAGACGTCCGGCCGCAACTCGCCCGCCGCCCGCGCCCGGTCCACCAGCCGCCCCACGACCTCGAGCAGCGCGGCCGCACCCGCGTCGTCGTCGGCGCCCACCGCCGGCTCCTCCGACACCAGCCGCAGATCCGCGGTGCCCGGCTGGGTCCGCTGCTGCGGCACCCGAGCCTCCTCGGCCCCGGCGTCACCGCCGACCTCCTCCGGCGCGCCGACGCGGAGCACCTGCGGCGGCAGCAACCGCCCGGCCCCCGACGCCACCGACGTCCGCAGGAAGCGCGACAGCGCCGACCACGGCTCGTCCTCCTGTCCGAGCGCGGCCCGTGCCTGGTCGGTCAGCCGGGAGGTCTCCTCCTCGGCTATCCGCCGCACCAGCACGTCCTTGCTCGGGAAGCGCCGGTACACCGTGCCGACCCCGACCCGCGCCCGCCGCGCCACGTCCTCCATCGGCGCGCCGTAGCCCAGCTCGCCGAAGACCTCGCGCGCCGCGCGCAGCACATGCTCCAGATTGCGCTGTGCGTCCACCCGCAGCGGTGTCGTACGCGGCCCGTCACCGCGTCCGTTGCCCGCCGCCGAGCTCACGGTTCCGCCGCCGGATCCGAGGGCGGAAGCCGTTGACCAATGTGTGTCCTGAATATGCATCTGTGTTCCCCCGGTTAATGACGTCTCCCCCCGGAGACTCTCCCCGCCACTGATAGCCGGAGCGAGTGGAACCGCCGCCGATCCACAATCGATCCACGAACGACGCACGACCAATCCACGACCGACGCACGACGATCGACGACCGATTCGGCGACCGACCCACGACCGGTCACTGACCGATCCATGGGCCGTCGGCCGGGCGGACCGCCCATAGCGGGCCGTTCGACCACATCCCCTACACCCCGTCGACACACGAACATAGTTGAGAGGCTGTCAATTCAGAAGGGGGACGTTCCGCACGGAGCGCCCCCCGATCGGAGTACGGGTCGTGTACGTCCCGATTCGGTACCTTCGCGCCCCTGTGTCCGCCCCCGCTGACCTGGCCCCTTTTCTCCGGCCCCGGCCGTGCGCCCGGCGCTCCGTACAGCCGCCCGCCGGTCACACAAATTGCCGGGGCTGTGGACAAACAACAGTCACGGGTGCGTCATGGGATGGTGAAGGAACGTGCGCGCATTCTCGTTGTCGGCGGCGGCTACGTCGGGATGTACACGGCCCTGCGGCTGCAGCGGAAGCTGAAGGGGGAGCTCAGGCGAGGTGAGGTCGACATCACTGTCGTCACCCCCGATGCCTATATGACGTACCAGCCGTTCCTTCCCGAGGCGGCCGCGGGTTCGATTTCCCCTCGTCATGTCGTCGTACCCCTGCGGCGCGTCCTGGACCAGTGCCATGTCGTCATCGGCGAGGTGACCTCCGTGGAACACGCCAAGCGCACCGCCGCCGTCGCCACGCTCGCCACCGCCGAGGAGCGAAAAGGCGCCACTTTCGTGGAGTACGACGAACTGGTCCTCGCCCCCGGCTCGATCGTCCGCACGCTGCCCATCCCCGGTCTCGCCGAGCACGGCATCGGCTTCAAGACCGTCGAGGAGGCCATCGGCCTGCGCAACCACGTCATCGAGCAGCTGGACATCGCCTCCTCCACCCGCGACCCCGCGATCCGCGACGCGGCCCTCACCTTCGTCTTCGTCGGCGGCGGCTACGCGGGCGTGGAAGCCCTGGGCGAACTGGAGGACATGGCCCGCTACGCCACGCGGTACTACCACAACGTCCAGCCCGAGGACATGAAGTGGATCCTCGTCGAGGCCACCGACCGGATCCTCCCCGAGGTCGGCCCCGAGCTGGGCCGCTACACCGTCACCGAACTGCGCCGCCGCAACATCCAGGTGCTGCTCGACACCCGCCTGGAATCCTGCGTCGACCGCATCGCCGTCCTCAGCGACGGCCAGCGCTTCCCGACCCGCACCCTCGTGTGGACGGCCGGCGTCAGACCGCACCCCGTGCTCGCCGCCAGCGACCTTCCGCTCACCCCGCGCGGGCGGCTGAAATGCACCGCCGAACTGACCGTCGACGGTGTCGACCACGCCTGGGCCGCGGGCGACGCCGCCGCCGTCCCCGACGTCACCGCCGCCGAACCCGGCACCGACACCGCCCCCAACGCCCAGCACGCGGTCCGCCAGGCCAGGGTCCTCGGCGACAACATCGTCCACACCCTGCGCAGCGAACCCCTGGAGACGTACGCCCACACATACGCCGGCTCGGTCGCGTCCCTCGGCTTCCACCAGGGCGTCGCCCAGATCTACGGCCGCAGGCTGAAGGGCTACCCTGCCTGGTTCATGCACCGCGTCTACCACCTCAGCAGGGTGCCCACCTTCAACCGCAAGGCTCGTGTGCTCGCCGAATGGACCCTCTCCGGGCTCTTCAAACGGGAGATCGTCTCGCTCGGATCACTCGAACATCCCCGAGCGGAGTTCGAACTCGCGGCCGGTGGAAAGCCTCCCCACAGTCCCTCGGACGACTCGAACGGGTCGTCCTGACGGAACTCAGGAACTCCACGGCCCGCCCCGGCGTCTCACGGATGTCGCCGCCGACGGCCACCCTGCCAGACTGCCCCCGACCGAGCACAAGGCTTCCCCCTTCTCCCCAGAACTGCACCGGGGGACACCCCCCGGACCCCCGGCCGCTCCCGTAGCCGGCCGGAGACGACGACACGAGGCAAGGATTCGTGAACTTCACGCGCTGGAGCGCCCGGCTCCCCGGAACGCAGCGCCGCGCCGCAGCGCGGACCGAGCACGCGGTCCCTCCGGACCGACGGGGAGAAGGCTCCGTGCCCGCTGCCCGCGCCGAACAACTGACCGACGACCCACCCTGCGTTCCCGCCGTCGACGAACTGCCCGCCCGCGACGTCCTCGACCACGTCCCGGCCTTGGTCGCCCTCGTCCACGGCCCCGACCACCGCATCGCGTACGTCAACGACGCCTATACGACGGCCTTCGGTGTACGTCTCCCGGGCGACCCCGCCCGCGAGGCCCTGCCCGAACTCGCCGAACTCGGTCTCCTCCCGCTCCTCGACCAGGTCCTGCGCAGCGGCAAGCCCCGCACGCTCAAGTCCCGCAAGGCGCTCGACGGCCGCACCTACACGTTCACCTGCACCCCGGTCGCCGAGAACGGCGACCGCGACGGCGGCGTCCTGCTCTTCGCCACCGATGTCACCGACCACGCGGAAGCCGCGGAACGGCTGCGCGCCAGCGAACGCCGCCAGCGCGAGACGGCGGTGACCCTGCAGCGCAGCCTCCTCCCGCAGGAGCTGGAACAGCCGGACGACCTCCGTATCGCCGCGACCTACCAGCCCGGCGGCACCGAGGCCGCGGTCGGCGGCGACTGGTACGACGTCATCACCCTGGGCGGCGGCCGTACGGCCCTGGTCATCGGCGACGTGATGGGCAGGGGCGTCCGTGCGGCGGCCGTCATGGGCCAGCTCCGTACGGCGGTCCGCGCCTACGCCCGCCTGGACCTCCCCCCGCACGAGGTCCTCCAGCTCCTCGACGGCCTCGCCACCGAGATCGACCCCAACCAGATCGCCACCTGCGTGTACGCCGTCCACGACCCGAACGAGGGCCGGCTGGTGTACGCCTCCGCCGGCCACCTCCCGATCCTGGTCCGCGACGAGAACGGCACGGTGCTCCGCGCGGACGAACCGACGGGCCCGCCGCTCGGCACCGGCGGCTGGATCCACGCGTCCGGCTCCGTACCGCTCGGCCCCGGCTCGACGGCCGTCCTCTACACGGACGGCCTGGTCGAACGCCGTAACGAGGACCTGGACGAGGGCATCGCCTCCCTGGAGCGCGCGCTGGCCGGAGCCACCGGCACGCCCCAGGTCGTCTGCGACCGCCTGGTCCGCTCGGCCGGTGTCACCGCCGACCACGACGACGACGTCGCCGTCCTGGTCCTCCAGCACCCGGCCCGCACGGGCCCGGACAGCGACCTGTTCCGCAACGCCGCGCTGGAGCTTCTGGGCGGCATCGAGGCGGCGCCACGCGCACGTGCGTTCGCCTCCGGCGTGCTGACCAGTTGGCGCTTCCCGGTCGATCTCCATGACCTGGGTGTCCTCGCCACGAGCGAGCTGGTCGCCAACTCCCTCCAGCACGGCACCCCACCCATGCGACTGCGGCTCCGCCGCACCGACCGCCGCCTGATCGTCGAGGTGACGGACGGCGACGACCACCTGCCGCGCCGGAGGCGCGCGGAGCCGGGGGACGAGTCGGGGAGGGGGATCGCGATCGTGGCGACGATCGCTTCGGGGTGGGGGTCGCGGCGGACGCCCGGGGGCGGGAAGGCGGTGTGGTGCGAGTTCGTGCTGCCGAAGGGGTAGGCCCAAGGGGTAGGCGGTGCGGCCGGTGCGCGGCCGCGGGTGGGTGGGGGCTGGTCGCGCAGTTCCCCGCGCCCCTGACGGGGCACGTCCTAGCGCCGGTAAGCGCCCCCCGCCCCAGCCCCACTACGCGGACACGGACTCCGCGGTCGCACCGCCCCGTGCGACCACCCTGCTCCTCGCAGCGAGCCAAGGCCGGTCCTGTACCTCCGTCAGGCTCCGTCCCAGCCGCACCGCCAGCACACTGATCCCCAGCGAGAACAGCAGGAACGTCACGATGTACGGCGCCGGCAGCGAGGCTGCCAGCGGGCCTCCGACCGCCGGCCCCACCGCCAGCGCCAGCTGCTTCACCAGGGCGAACGCCGAGTTGTACTGTCCGGCCAGCCCCGTCGGCGCGAGGTCGGCCACCAGCGGAGCGACCGTCGGCGACAGCATCGCCTCACCCAGTCCGAACAGGGCGTACGTCGACACGAACGCGGCCGTCGCCATCTCCCTGCTGCCGTGCCCCAGCCCGGCGTACCCCGCCACGACCCACGCCACGGCCCAGATCAGCCCGACCCCCGCGATCACCCGGGACCGCCGGCGCCGCTCGACGAACTTCAGCACCGCGAACTGGGCGACCACGATCATCAGCGTGTTCGCGGCCAGCGCCGTGCCGAGCGCGGACGTCGATATCCCGGCCGCCTCGACTCCGTACGCGCTCAGCCCGGACTCGAACTGTCCGTAGCAGGCGAAGAACAGCACGAAGCCCAGCACGGACAGCTGCACCATCGCCCGGTTCCCGAGCAACTGCTTCCAGGCGCCCTTCGCGGAAGAGTCCGGCGCGTCCGTGATCCGCGGTGCGTGCGGTATCCGCACCGTCGCCATCACCACGGCCAGCAGCAGGAACATCGCCGCCTCGATCGAGAAGAGGAGCGTGAAGGAGGAGACCCGGGTCGTGTCGACGAGGTGGCCGCCTATGAGGCCACCGACACCCAGCCCCAGGTTCTGCAGGAAGAACTGCGTCGCGAAGGCCCGCGACCGCGTCTCCGCCGACGAGCAGTCCACGATCATCGTCGCCAGCGCCGGCTGCATCACGGCCTGCCCGGCCCCGAGCAGCGCGGCCGCGGCCAGTACGGTCGCCGCACTTCCCGCCAGGCCCAGGCTCAGTGCACCGATCGCGGCCAGGACCAGGGTGGCGAGCAGGACCGGAAGCGGGCCGCGCCGCACGATCGCCCGGCCGGCGAACGGCAGCACGATCAGCGCGGCCACGGCGAAGACGGCGAGCACGAGACCCGCCGTCATGGCACCGAGCCCTCGCACCTGCGCCACATAGACGTACAGGTAGGGGACGGTGAAGCCGAGCCCGAACGCGCTGAGTGCGTTGCCCACGTGGATCCGGCGCATCGCTGCGCCCATCGCCCTGGTCACGTTCACCTCTCTCAGGTAGTCAAGTCAGGGACTACTGAAGTCTCAAGACTTAGAAGCTAAAGTTCGAAGCTAAAGAGTACATCGTGAAGGACTTCGACGCCAAGCCCGTTCGTGCGATACTTCGGCCATGGCCGACACCCCCGGCGCCGGCGAGCCGACACTCGACGAACAGATCGCCGCCTACCAGCGCGAGTTCCAGGACCTCGACCCCCAGGTCGAGAAGGTCGTCTCGGCGCTGTCCCGGCTCAACCGCCGGATGAACGTCGCCTACGGCCGTCAGACCTCCGCCCTCGGCATCAGCAGCGCCGAGTGGGAGGTCCTCAAGGCACTCGTCCTCTCCGGCGCTCCCTACCGCCTGGGGCCCAGCGACCTGGCCAAGCGCCTCGGTCTCACCCCGGCGGCGATGACCCACCGCATCGACCGGATGGTCGCCGAGGGTCTGGTCACCCGGGAGCGGGACGAGAACAACCGCGTCCGGGTGATCGTCGAGCTGACGACTGAAGGCCGCGAGAAGTGGCTGGAGGCGATGCGACTCGCCTCCGTCTTCGAGGAGGACCTGCTCCAGGACCTCTCTCCGGCGGAGCGCGCCGTGCTCGGCGAGGTCCTCACCCGGCTGCTGCGCCGTGTGGAACACGCCCAGCCCGACGCCGGCGGCCGGCTCACCGACCTGGACTAAAAGATCTTGACAAGGGGTGCTTGACACGCCCTCGGTCGATCCGTAATGTTCTCCGGGTTGCCGCAGAGCCGGAACGGTTCTTCGACAACACTCCGCCGCCTAGAGCGGCACTCCAAACCTCAGTACGATCTCCCGACCGGGTTGATTTCGGCGTGCCCGAATTCAATTCGAATAGGGACCGGCGGCCCCGATTGGGAATCGCCGAGCGGATCCGCTAAGGTTTGGGACGTCGGAACGGCCCAACAGCCGGGAAGACAACCCCCGCTGACTGGGAATCAGACGCCGAAAGGATCTGATAGAGTCGGAACCGCCGGAAAGGGAAACGCGAGAGCGGGAACCTGGAAAGCACCGAGGAAATCGGATCGGAAAAAGATCTGATAGAGTCGGAAACGCAAGAACGAAGGGAA
>NZ_JBEZLQ010000051.1:0-36425 GCF_040652235.1 Streptomyces sp. NPDC048277 | reverse complement strand
CGATCTTGACGTTCAAGATCAGGCTGGTCAGAAGATCGCGAAATGGGTCCCTTTTGATCCGCCGTTCAGCGGCCAGTTTTCACCCGACGCCGAGAATAGGTGCACCCTGAAAGCGTCACAGGAAGACGGACCGTATGAGGCGCCGACCGCATCGTGGCGCCAGCGCAGCCGAACTCACGACGAAGGCGCACCGGAGCGTTCCAGTGCGCCTTCGTCGTCTCACGGCTCCGCGCAGAGGTCTCGTGAGGACGGACCTCGGCGGGGCCTCGACGTATCACCCGCCTATCACACAGCCATCACCAACTGGGCGGCCCCGCCCGGACCAGGAGGCCCTGACCTGGGTTTTCATGCCCGCGCTGGACTGGCGTAGACGTCCCTGGACGGTCTCTACAACCTGTGCCATGTGGTACCCAGTGAGGGACCGAGGATCAGGACCGGGGCGCCTTCTGGCCCGTCAAAGCGGTATTGCAGGGTGTTCACCGGTGTCTCACTCACCCGCCTGAGCCTCTCATCTGTCACGAGATGTCACATCGCCGGGGTGGACGTAGCGAGCCTCGCCCCGCGCCGGCATGCGGACCTGCCGACGAGAGCCCAGGAATACGATCTCCGGCATGTACTCGTGACCGTGTCGGCGGTGGACCCTCCGGGCACGTGCCCTCCTTCAGTCGCTACGAGCAACGCTCTTCTCTTTGATCACGGCCTCCAGGCGGTTCGCGTTGCAGCGCCAAGTGTGGTGGCACGGACGAGGATCGGCGTGACTCACCTGGAAACCTTCCGGAATCCCGCCCAACACCAGCTTGAACACCGTACGGTGAACGCTTGGTAGAAGGCTTGGCCGTAGCCGCATGCTCTCAGCTGCAGCCACTGGTCCAAACCAGCGAGCGGACCCCGAATCCACGTCGCCCTGAATTTTCCCCGGGTCTGTGTAGCGAACGGGTCTGTTCCGTAGTCGGTGGTGACGGTGGGTGTGGTCAGCCCAGGAGGATGCGGTGGCGGAGGAGGGGGAAGCTGGCGCGGCCGTACATCTGGCGCTTGATCAGTTTGGTTTTTAAGACCATCAAGAGGGCCATGTACGACCGAGCCTCGTTCCGCCACCTCCGCACCCGCATCCTGATTCAGGCGTGACCTGGGGATTCACGGCATCGCGGCCAGAACCAATTGTCCGATGAGGTCAGGCCCTTCGCGGTCGACGAGAGCAGCATCTCGTCCAACGCATCGGTGCGGCGGGCGCGCACGGGCAGCAGCCGGGGCCGCGCGAGCGCGGCCAAGCTCTTCCAGCGGCTCGCTCGACAGACCGTTCTCGGACACCGGCATCGATTTCACGTCGGCATCCTGGACACTGCCCTCAGCCACGGCAGGCGACGCGCGGCCCGCCGTCTCGATCAGGTGACCCGTCGTCGTACTCATCAGGTGACGTACAAGTACTCAGGGACGTTCGTCGAGGGCGCGGAGTTTGTTTCGCATCTCTTCAGCGTCTGGGTGGTCCAACTCCTCGAAGAGGGTGAGGGCCTGCTGCCAGATGGTGCGCGCCGCGTCTGGTTCGTCGGTCTTCTGGTGGAGATCGCCGAGATGGCGGAGGGTGTGTCCCTCGCCCCAGCGGTTGCCGACATCCCGATGGGCTTCGATTGCCTGGTAGTAGGTTTCGATCGCGTTGTCGTGATGGCCCAGCCGGTGGTGGACCATGCCCAGAACGTCAAGGGTCACGCCTTCCACCCAGCGGTCACCGATGGCCTGCAGGACGGTCAGTGCCTCCTGCAGATGGGTCAGGGCCTCGTCGAAGCGGCCCAGACGCTGGTAGGCATCGCCCAGGTTGGCCAGGCTGATGCCCTCGCTCCAGGTGTCGCCGGTGTCCCGGATGACGACCAGCGACTCGCGGGTGCACTCGATCGCCTTGGTGAGCTGGTTGGTTTGCAAGTACAGGTTGCCCAGGTTTCCCAGAGTCATCGCCCCGCCGATCGGGTCGTTGACCTCTTGGTACAGGGTCATCGACTGGGTGTAGTACTCGATGGCCTCGTCATAGTGGCTCCCGATCGTCAACGCGCTGGCCAAATTGTAGAGAGCCCAGGCCTGGACTGTGATGTCATCGCCGGCGCGGGCGGCGGTGAGGCCGGTCCGGGCTGTGTCGAGCCAGTCGTGGAGGTGGCTGCGGAGGTAGTAGAAGCCCGACAGCGTGCGGGTCAGCCGCCAGGCGACAGCGTGCCGTCCGGTCGCGGCGGCCTGGTGGATCGCGGCCACGAGGTTGGCTCGTTCGCCGTCGCACCATTTCAGGGCCTGGTCGTAGGTGTGGAACTGCAGTGGTTCGCAGTCGGGGGGCACCGGATCGAGGGGTACCCGTCGTCGGTTCGGTGTCAGGTGTGGATAGGTGGCGTCGGCGGTGTGCAGGTACCAGGCCAGGAGCCGATCGACGGCTCGATCCCGATCGAGTTGGCTGTCTTCGTCGAGGACTCGTTCGCCTGCGTGGACGCGTAGCAGGTCGTGGAGTGTGTAGCGGCCCGGCCGGTGTTCCATGAGGAGGTGGGCATGGGTGAGTTCGCCCAGCAGGCGGCGGGTCGGGCGCAGCGGGAGGCCGGCCAGGGCCGCTGCCGCGGGTGCGGAGATGTCGGGGCCGTGGTGCAGACCCAGAAGGCGGAACAGCCGTGCGGCGGGGGTGGACAGTGCTCGGTGGGACCAGGAGAAGACCGCCTGCAGGTCGCTGCTGAGGTCGCCGCCGGTGAAGGCGTCGAGGCTGTCCGCGCTCTCGCTCAGCTCCTTGGCGATCGCGCTGAGCGGGAAACCCGGGTGGGCGGCGGCGCGGGCGGCGACGATGGCCAGGGCCAGCGGCAGCTGGCCGCAGCGTGCGGAGATCTCGTGTATGGCCTGCGGTTCGGCGGTCAGGCGTGCCTCGCCCAGGCGGCGGGCCAGGAGGCCGTGGGCCTCGGTGACGGCCAGCGGCCTCAACGTCAGCGGATGCGCCCCGTGGCCCGTGACCAGGCCGGTGAGTGAGTTGCGGCTGGTGACGATGGCCATGCAGCCGGCGGCACCGGGCAGCAGCGGGCGGACCTGGTCGCTGTCCCTGGCGTTGTCCAGCAGGATCAGCATGCGCCGGTCGGCCAGCAGACTGCGATACAGCCCCGTCTGGGCGTCGAGGTCGGAGGGAATGCGCTGGGGGGAGACGCCGAGTGCGTCGAGGAAGACGCGCACGGCCTCCTCGGGCGCTGTGATCGTGTCGGCCGGGTCGAAGCCTCGCAGGTTGATGTAGAGCTGTCCGTCGGGGAAGCGGTGGGCGATCTCATGGGCCCAGTGCACCGCCAGGGCGGTCTTGCCGACACCCGCCATGCCGGCCATGGCATGGATCACCACGGTGGCCGGGCGGCCATCGTGCTCGGGTAACAGGGCACGCAGCTCCTCCAGTTCCCGGATACGGCCTGCGAAGGCCGTTATTTTGGGAGGGAGCTGGGCGGGCGTGACCCGCTGCTCGGCGACCGGTGCGGTCTGCGCCGTGGGTTCGGTGGCGGCGGACGCTGGTGCGCCGGATTTCAGCGACGGGTCGGCCGTGAGGATGCGGTCGTGCAGGTCCTGGAGTTCCGGGCCGGGCTCCACACCCAATTCGGTCACCAGGTCGCGTCGGGTGGCGCGGTAAGCGGCGAGTGCCTCGGCCTGCCGCCCGGACCGGTACAGCGCCAGCATCAGCAGTCGGCACAGCCGCTCCCGAAGGGGATGCTCGCCGACCAGCGCGGTGAGTTCGGGTATCACGTTGTGGTGGTGGCCGAGCCGGATGTCGAGATCGAAACGGTTCTCCAGGGCCGCCAGCCGTACCTCCGAGAGCCTGACACGCTCGGCTTCGGCCAGCGGGCCGGGCACCCCCGCCAACGCTGTCCCCTCCCACCTGCCCAGCGCCACGTGCAACAGTTCCCCGGCGGCGAACTCCTGGCCGACGGCACGCAGCCGTCTCGCCTCGGAGACCTGCTGCTCGAATACGTCCAGATCCAGGCGTTCCGCGGGGAGTTCGGCCAGATAGCCGTCCGCGGTCGACAGAATGATCTGGGCCGACTCCTGTGTCGTACGCGACGGCTGGAGCACCTTACGCAGCCGCGAGACATACGTGCGCAGCACGGATACGGCCGCCGGTGGTGGATCCTCGCCCCATACGGCATCGACCAGTTCACTGACGCTGACGGACCGTCTGCGCCGCAGTAACAATGCCGCCAGTACCGCACGCTGCTGCGGGGACCCCAGATCCAACTCCTGATCGCCACACCAGGCCCGGACGGGCCCCAGCACAGCGAAACGAACACAATCCATGTCAGCTGCCGTCACTTTCTGTACGCGTGCTTTTGAACTCCCCCCGTTGCCTCCGATGCTCCCGCCCTACGCTGCCAGGGTCCGGTTACCGCGCACAACAGCTTGCCAGCACGCACGGTCGGCAGCGGGTGGTTCAGTCGGTGGCGGGTCTCGTGGGAATGGCCGCGACTGCCGCTGCCGTCATCTGCCGTGCGGTGGTCACCAGGCCGGCGATCGCGTCGTCGGGGGTCAGGCCGCAGAGGTCGATCAGGGCGAACAGCGACTCGGCGCTGATCACGAGGGCGAGACCCCGGACCAGTTGTTCCACGTCCGCGCGCTGCGCGGCGCCGCACCTGTCGGCCCACGGGGCAAGAGCGTGCTCGATGAGTCCGAAGCGGTGCGCGGGACGGTCCTTGGCCAGCGAGGGTTTCGCGATGGCCGAGGAGACGACCACCCGGACGGCACCCTGTCTGCGCAGCACCGCCCGGCCGAGGATCTCCGCGGCCTGGCCGATCCGTTCGACCGGGTCGTCGCCGCGCGTCGCCGACCGCAGGACCGCGACCAGATCCCCCGTCATCACGGAGGCCCGCAGCAGCGAGAGCAGGTCCGGGAAATAGCGATAGGCGGTCGCCTCGGAGACCCCCGCCCCGGCCGCGACCCCCGGCATGGTGATCTCCGCGCCGGTGTCGGCGAGGTCGCGGGCGGCCGCGATGATCGCCGACCTGGTGCGTGCCATCTGGTTGCTGAGCCCCTTCGGGCGACTCCGCTCAGCCATGATCATCCCTTCGTGCCGACCGAAAGAATATCCGGCGAGGACACGGCCATGATAGGGCATTATTTTTTTGAGAGTTAACTTGCATCGATGTCGGGATCGATCATAGGTTCGTGGAGTTGGCAATCCCACCAGTCAGGGAGACTCCATGGCCAAGGTGTCGATCACCGCTCCGGGCGAGGGCGAGCTCATCGTCAACGGCCCGTCGACGATCCGGATCCTCGAGGACGGCAGCAACACCAATCACCGCCTGGGGATGGGCGAAATCACCATCCCCCCGCACACCGCCGGTCCTCCGCAGCACCGCCACGCCCAGCACGACGAGGGCTTCTACATACTTTCGGGCAGCGTGCGGTTCACCGTCGGGCAGGACGACTACGACGCCGGAGCCGGTACATGGGTCATGGTCCCGCCCGGCGCACCGCACACCTTCGCCAACGTGACCGACGACAGGGCGGTCATGCTCAACACCTTCACGCCGGACCTGTACGTGCAGTACTTCCGTGACCTCAAGGCCATGGTCGAGTCCGGGCAACCGCTGTCACCCGGCGCCGTCGCGGAGGTCTGGACGAAGTACGGCACCGAACCCTCGACCGAGTACGCCCCGTGAACGTTCTCCTCGGGGCCAACGCCGTCGCCGCGCTCGCCGGCATCGCCTTCGCGGTGGTGGGAGGCGTACGCCCGACAGCGCTGAGCGAGAGCGGTACGCCCACCGCCGGCGAACGCTTCTACGGCTGGATGTACGCGACCAGGGGCGTACCGCTGGGGGCGGCGGCCCTCGTCGCACCGCTCGCGTGGTCGGGTCCGGCCGGCTCGCTCATCCTGTGCGCGGCCGCCGCGGCCCAGGTGGGCGACGCCGTCATCGGAGTCGCCACCCGGAAATGGACGATGATCGCGGGTGCCTCGCTCCTGACCTCGATACACACCGCAACAGCCGTCGCCACCGCCTGAGCACGGCGCACTCCCGAAAGCGACGCGAAGCCCGATGAGTGCCGGAACCGGTGACCGTGCCGCCGAAGCCCGACCCGGTCACGCCCAAGCTCAGCTTGTTCTTATTCTTCCGGGCTCGGACAACGTCTCGAACGGGATCACTGAGCCTCTTTCATCCTGTACCGGCTGGGTGAAATGAGCTGGTCAGGTGGGGTGACGTGGCGAAGCCCCTCGTCGTTGGTGTGGTGATCTCACTCAACACGCTCTTGAAGCTTCCCCTTCATCGTGGGCACCTGGAGACTGGGATCTTGAGGTTCCAGAGGAAGTAGCACCAGGTGGGAAGCAAGTACACGAAGCGGTACACCGAGGAGTGCGGATCTCTGCGAGTAGGCGGCGGATGTATTTCCGGTCAGCCGCCCGCTCGGGGTGTTATGAGCATGGCGCTGATCCTGTCAGGGGGATCGACAGCGTCGTCCTGGTGGGGGCGGACCGTTCAGGAGGTGCCTCGGGTCCTCATGACCCTATTGAGCCCAGGAGGGCCGATGCCCAGCACTCCGAACGCGGACAAGGCCTGAAAAGGCATGACGAGGTCATTCCCGACCCCGGAGGCGCCCGGCCAGTATGCCGCCCCGAACAAGGCGGAGAGGACGGCTTACGCCGTGCTGCTGCACGGACCGGCTGCACGCTCAGGCGGCGCCGACGCGCGTCAGCGGCTGCTGCTGCGCGACCGCACAGCAAAACGCCTGTAACCGGCGCACCAGCAGCGCCTACAGCCTGCTCTGTGACGACCACGTGGCCGTGAACTGGTCTGAACGCTCCGGTCTTCCCGTCGGTGCCCGGCCGTCCGGGCGGAAGCTGACCGTCGGCAGCCTGTGAGCCCCTGCGAATCAACGGTCGCACCGGGGCGAGCGGCGTCCGCCGTAAGGGTGCGCGTTGAACACGCACCCTGTGCGCGGGCTGCTCCGCCCGCGGGGTCAGTCCATCCCCTTAAGCGGCTCGATCCGTACCGATCGCGGATCGAACGGCGCCCTGCCCGGACGGCCGGGCAGGAGCGTTACCGTGGCCATCGTCCCGATCACCGCGCGCTGCCGGTCCAGCGTCAGATCCTTGCAGGCATCGGCGGGATCTTCGGCGGTCACGATGTCCACCAGGATGCGCGCCCGCTGCGGGTGCGCCATCTGCGCCTCGACGTCAGCCAGCCGGGCCTTGATCCCGCGGGTGGCGGCCTCGAATTCGGCGGCGTCCGCATCGTCGTCATCCGCGAACACGTCGGTCAGGACCCTGATTCGGGACCGCAGGGCAACGGCCTTCGCCCGCACTTCCTCCAACCCCGGTGCGGTCTCGTCGACGAGGAGATCGACGGCGTCGGGGCGCGACAGGCGCCGGACCGCGTACTCCCCGACAGTGAGGTCGATCGGTTGCGTACCGCGCGCCAGGTGTTTCGTCTTCCGGCACCGGTACAGCGGCGCCGTGAGCCCCCGCGTGCCTTTCGGGCCGCTCCGCGACCCGGACGTCACGGTCGTCCCGTCGTCGCAGACACCGCACCGGGCGATCCCCGACAGCAGCCATCGCCGGCCCGGTCCCGGGCTCGTCGCCCGGCTCTCGTCCTCAAGGACGTGCCTCGCCTCCCGCCATGTGGCCTCGTCCACGATGACCGGCCACTTACCCGGGTGCAGCTCGCCGCGGTACTGACGCAGCCCTGCGTGGCGCTCGTTCAGGGGTACGCCGCGGATGGCGTTGTGTGCCCAGGGTCTGCCGTTGCGGTTGAGGATGCCCCGCTCGTGGAGGCCGGCGGCCATGCCCGAGAGGGTCGCTCCGGCAAGCAGCGCGTGAAAGCAGTCCCTGACCTCGGCGGCAGGCCCCGCTCGACGCACTGGCGCATCTCCCGCTGCTCCCGCTGCTCCCGCTGCTCCCGCTGCTCCCGCTCCAACATCTGCTCGACCTCGAACGTGTCGACCTCGCCGAGGAGACCGGCGAGGAGGCGGCCGTCGTGAGGTCAAACTCGGGACCCTTGACTCACAGCACGGACACCCCGTGCTTACGGAGAATCTCCATTCCCTCGGCCCGTTCACGCCGGTTCCGCCAAAGCCGGCCGAGCATGTACACGATGATGACGTCGACTTCGCCGCGCTGTACGGCGGCCATGAGGAGCTCTCGCTTGCGAAATCACACCTACCGACCGTCCCTCGGCCCCTGGCCGAGGGAGGCGCAAGCAGCCACCTCAATCGCCTCCCCGGGCGGGTATACCCGATGTATTCTGTCAGGCATGGCACACACAACGATCAAGGTCGAGAGCAGCGTCCGGGACCGGCTGGCGATCCTGGCCGCCGAGAAGGACACCACGATCGCGGGGCTCGTCGGCGAATTCGCCACCCACACCCTCACGCAGAGCGAGCGGGACGAGCAGGTCGCGAAGACCCTCGAAGTCCTGCACTCGCTCTCCGGCTACGCCCCGGATCCCGAGCAGGACCGCGCAGCGGACGATGAGCTCACGCGCCGGCTCGGCAGCGCCGCGTGAACCCTGTCGCCCCTGTCGACGTAGTCCTCGACGACAGCGCGCTGCTCGCTCTGGGCTCAGGCAACGTCCTGGCCTCCCGCCTTCTGTACCAGGCCGCCGAGACGGGGGCCTGGCGCGTCCACGTCGCGCTGGCCACACTCGCCGAAGCGGACCGGGTACGCACCGGACTCGCCAGCCACCTCGGCATGCTCGACCAGGTGGTTTTTCATCCGCTCGATCTCGCCGCCGTCTTGGCCGCCTCGGGCCACGAGCGGCCTCTGGGCTGGTGCCACACCCACCATGTGGCCATGCCCGGCCCCGAGCGCCTGGATGGGGCACGCGTCGCCACCGTCCAGCCCAAGGCCTGGGACGGGGTCGGCGTCCGGGTGCTCGACCTCGCTCCGTGAGCGATCCGCCCGGGTTGGGGCGGACTTCACCAGTGGATGTGATCCCAGCGCTTCCCCATGTGCACGGAATTCACCGGGTAGTTGGCATCTGTTTTCTGATTAGCGAATCATGAATCATGGTCCAAAGCGCGTCCGAACGATTGCGTGAGGTCTCGGCGAAGCTCTTCGGTAATCGTTATCGGGCCGAGGTGCTGCTGGCGCTGGCGATGTCGGATTCCCGAGGGGTCTGTCTGGGGGATCTCGCGGTCTCGCAAAGTGTTGCGCCCAGCGTGTATCAGGCGCCGGTACAGGCTCTAGTGGACGCGGGCCTGGTTGTGCGTGTTCCGCGGGAGCCCGGCGAGCGGCGTCAGTGGTATCGGCGCAGCGACGATGCCGAACTGTGGCGGTGTCTGGCGGACCTCTTGGGCCGTTTGGCAGAGGCAGCCGGAGCCGACCGGGTTGGATAAATGGCGGAGGTGCTGTTTTCGGACGGCGCCCGATGAGACAGGGTGGAGCCCATGATGACCTTGGCGAGTTCCGTGATCGGCGGTTCGGTGCAGACTGCTTCCGCGGCACTGCTGGGGCGGGACGGGCAGTCTGTGGTGGCCCCGGCGTTGGGGACGGAGGCGCTGTTCTTCTACCGCATGGACTCTGCCGAGGACGTACGCCGTCGTGAGGTTTCCGCGGCGCGCATGGACAAGCTGTCCACGCTGGAAACCCTTCTGACCCTTCCGGTGGGTCTGCCCGTGCCTGTGCGTGCCGAGAATCACGTCCGTGCAGGTCAAGCGGCGTGTTGGTACTCGTGGATCACTCCGCCGAGGCGGTCGTGTCGACGTATGTCGAGGCGAGCGATCTCCCTGGGGTCGGTGATGGTTTCGGGGAGTGCGCGCAGCGGCGCGGCTGCCTGCAGGGAGCGGTGGGTGCGGTGCTCGTTGTAGAACCGCTCGTACTCGCTCAGGGCATGGCGCAGGTGGTGAGCGTTCCAGATGAGGGTGCGGTCGAGGAGCTCGCGGCGGAGGCTGAGCACCCAACTCTCCATAATCGAGTTCATCCTTGGCATGCGGACGCCGGTGAACACGCTCTGGATGCCGACGTCGGCGAGGATCTCGTCGATCAGGGCAGGGTACTTGGCGTCGCGGTCGCGGATCAGGTAGGCGGCGTGCGCGCCCAAGTCCTCAAGGTCCATGACGAGGTTCTTGACCGCCTGGGTCACCCAGCCCGCGGTGGGGTGCGCGGTGGTGCCCAGGACGCGGATGCGGCGGGTTGCGTGCTCGATGACGGCCAGGATGTACTGCCGCTGCCCGGTCAGGGTGATGGTGTCGATGAAGTCCATGGCCAGCAGGGCGTCGGCCTGGGAGTGCAGGAAGCCGACCCAGGTGGTGGCGGTCCGTTCCGGCGCCGGGTCGACGCCCTCGGCCTTGAGGATCTCCCAGACGGTGGACGGGGCGACCGTGATGCCGAGCACGGCCAGTTCCCCGTGGATACGGCGGTAGCCCCAGCCGCTGTTCTCGCGAGCCAGGCGCAGGACCAGCGCCCGGATCGAGCGGACGGTGCGCGGCCGTCCGGGCCGCTTGGGGCGGCAGATGCGGGCGTGCCGCTGCTTCACCAGGTTGTGGTGCCACCGCAGCACCGTGTCCGGACGTACCAGAAGCCGGAGACGACGCAGCACCTGGCGCGGCAGCGGTGCCAGGAGCGCGGCGAGGAAGGCCCGATCCTCGGGAGCAAACTTCACCCTTTTCGGGCCGAGTTGGCGCTCAAGGACCGTGATCTGGTGGCATAGGGCCAGGATCTCGGCGTCCTTGGCGCGGTCGCTCATCGGGAGCAGGCCAGAGCGCGGCGAAGGCATTCGACACGGTCAGACACGCGAGACGCAGGAGCATGAATGGTCATCATGCCCTGGCAGCTGGCAGCTGGCAGCGGCCGCAAGCGAGATGACCTGCGCGGACGAGATTCTCGGCACGCACAGAGCCGACGATGTCGCGCAGGCCGTGCACGCCAGCGCGCGCGACAGCGCAGGCGTCGGCGTCAACGGATCAGCGAACGCAGCACCGGCACGCTGAGGCCCCCAGCCCCGCCAGGACCGCTCCGGGGTCGAGGGTCGTCGCCATGGGGTTGAAAGGGGGCTTTGGCAGCATCGAGCATGCCTCTTCCCCGTGGACGAGGGTGACAGTGAGTTTCTCGCTGATGTGGGTGGGTTCGTCGTTGTCGCCGACGGGGTTGTGGGTGCGGCCCTGGCCGTGCTGCAGGGGATGGTGGCCGTCATGCCGCACGCTCCACAGGAGCGGCGTGGTTGACGGTGCGGGCGAGCTGCCGCAGGTGAGCGGCGAAGCTCACCACGTCGCCGGCCACGCCGCCAGCCACGTCGGCGCACCGACACAGACGCCCACGGGCAGCGGATCCGGCGTTGCCGGAACTGCAGCAGCCACGTGTCCACGAGCGGCAAGGGCAAACCACACTCGTCTCACAGACCCCATGGAAGAGCGCAGGTCGGAGTGCATCCGACCTGCGCTCTCTGCACTCTATGGACGATTCGGCCGCCCTCTGGACCCCGAGTAAATTAGGTAGCGGGATGCTCAGCAAGCCGTTCTCGCAGGTATCCGGTTGTCTATTCGATTTCGAGGGGGCGCCCGTCCAGCGTGCTGCGGAGCGCGAGTGCCGCGTGCGTGGCCCGTTCGCTCAAGATCCGGTCGTGCGCCTCGCGGTCCCCTGCGGTCGCAGGGCGGGGATGCCGAGAGCTTCCAGGACATCCCGCACCAGGTCACGCACGGCGCTTGAGGGAACAGCCTCTTCGGGGGTGTTGTAGGAACCCTCCATACTGATCCACTGGCCCTTGCGTCTCACTCATGACTCTCACCGAACCGGCGGCGGGATGCGGACTTGGGGCCTCTGACCTGGTCTTCCGCGCTCTCTGTAGACCCTACGCACGGGGGTGGTCATGTTACATACCCCACACGTCGAACTGACAGGGTTGTGCAAACTCTCCTTGGCCCGGAGCAGCCTCGTAGTACAGGATCGGCTCTCATGGACCTGCTGAACACGCTGGTGGACAAGGGGCTTCGGCGCGAGCTGCCGACCCGCGAGGAAGCGCTCGCCGTGCTGGCGACCTCCGACGACGACGTTCTCGATGTGGTGGCCGCGGCCGGCAGGGTGCGCCGGCACTGGTTCGGCCGGCGCGTGAAACTCAACTACCTGGTCAACCTCAAGTCGGGCCTGTGTCCCGAGGACTGCTCCTACTGCTCGCAGCGGCTGGGCTCCTCGACCGGGATCCTGAAGTACTCCTGGCTGAAACCCGACCAGGCCTCCAAGGCGGCCGCCGCGGGGCTCGCCGGGGGCGCCAAGCGGGTCTGCCTGGTGGCCTCCGGACGCGGTCCGACCGACCGGGACGTGGACCGGGTCGCCGGCACCATCAAGGCGATCAAGGAGCAGAACGAGGGCGTCGAGGTGTGCGCCTGCCTCGGTCTGCTCTCCGACGGCCAGGCCGAGCGGCTGCGCGAGGCGGGCGCGGACGCCTACAACCACAACCTCAACACGTCCGAGGGGACGTACGGGGACATCACGACCACGCACACGTACGCCGACCGGGTGGACACGGTCAACAAGGCGCACGCGGCGGGGCTGTCGGCCTGCTCCGGTCTGATCGCCGGTATGGGTGAGTCGGACGAGGACCTGGTCGACGTGGTCTTCTCGCTGCGCGAGCTGGACCCGGACTCCGTTCCGGTGAACTTCCTGATCCCGGTCGAGGGCACCCCGCTGGCCAAGGAGTGGAACCTCACCCCGCAGCGCTGTCTGCGCATCCTGGCGATGGTGCGGTTCGTCTGCCCCGACGTGGAGGTGCGGATCGCGGGCGGCCGCGAGGTCCATCTGCGCACCATGCAGCCGCTCGCGCTGCACCTGGCCAACTCGATCTTCCTCGGCGACTACCTGACCACCGAGGGCCAGGCCGGCCAGGCCGACCTGGAGATGATCGCGGACGCCGGATTCGTGGTGGAGGGCTCGGACGAGGTGACGCTGCCGCAGCACCGGGCCGAGGCCCAGGGTGCCGGGTGCGGGTCGCATGCCGAGGGCGCCGGGGACGGGTGCGGATCGGGCTGCGGATCCGCTGCGGACGTCTGCGGTACGGCCGCGGTCAACGAGCCGCGCACCGACCTGGTCGCCGTCCGCCGCCGGGGCGCCGGCACGGAACTCGCGCCCAATGCCTGATCTGGGCGTCCCCGAGCTGCTGGACCTCGACCGGCGGCACGTCTGGCATCCGTACGGTCCGATGCCCGGCCGGGTCGAACCGCTCGTCGTGGAGTCGGCGAGCGGGGTCCGGCTGCGGCTCGCGGACGGCTCGGGCGAGCTCGTCGACGGCATGTCGTCCTGGTGGTCGGCGATCCACGGCTACAACCACCCGGTGCTGAACGAGGCGGCGAGCGCACAGCTCGGCCGGATGAGCCATGTGATGTTCGGCGGGCTCACGCACGAGCCCGCCGTCCGGCTGGCGAAGCTCCTTGTCGACATGTCGCCGGACGGCCTCGAACATGTCTTCCTCGCCGACTCCGGCTCGGTGTCGGTCGAGGTCGCGGTCAAGATGTGCCTGCAGTACTGGCGCTCGCTCGGCCGCCCCGCGAAACAACGCCTGTTGACCTGGCGCGGCGGCTACCACGGCGACACCTGGCAGCCCATGTCGGTGTGCGACCCCGAGGGCGGGATGCACGACCTGTGGTCCGGGGTGCTGCCCCGCCAGGTCTTCGCGGAGGCGCCTCCCGCGGAGTACGAGGAGTCGTACGCCGACCATCTGCGCGACCTGATCGAGCGGCACGCGCACGAACTGGCCGCGGTGATCGTGGAGCCGGTGGTGCAGGGCGCGGGCGGGATGCGGTTCCACTCCCCCGCCTATCTGCGGGTGCTGCGCGAGGCCTGCGACGCGCACGACGTGCTGCTGGTGTTCGACGAGATCGCGACCGGCTTCGGGCGCACGGGCGCGCTGTTCGCGGCGGACCACGCGTCCGTCACCCCGGACGTGATGTGCGTGGGCAAGGCGCTGACCGGCGGCTATCTGACCATGGCGGCGACGCTGTGCACGCCCCGGGTGGCCGACGGCATCTCGCGGGGCGAGGTGCCGGTACTGGCCCACGGGCCGACGTTCATGGGCAACCCGCTGGCCGCCTCCGTCGCCTGTGCCTCGCTGGGGCTGCTGCTCGGGCAGGACTGGCTCGGGGAGGTCAAGCGGATCGAGACCGGCCTGCGGGACGGACTCGCGCCCGCGCGGGACGTCCCCGGCGTACGGGACGTCCGGGTCCTCGGCGCCATCGGGGTCGTCCAGCTCGACCACGAGGTCGACATGAAGGCCGCGACGGCGGCCGCGGTACGTGAGGGCGTGTGGCTGCGGCCGTTCCGCGACCTCGTCTACACGATGCCGCCGTACGTCACGGACGACGCGGACGTGGCACGGATCGCGCACGCGGTGTGCGCCGCGGCGCGGGAGGGATGAGCATGCCGATCCTGGTGATCACGGGGACGGGCACGGAGGTCGGCAAGACGGTCACCACGGCCGCGGTCGCCGCCGCCGCGGTCGCGGCGGGCCGCTCGGTGGCGGTCCTGAAGGCCGCGCAGACCGGGGTGGGACCGGACGAGCGCGGGGACGCCGACGAGGTCGCGCGGCTCGCGGGCGCCGTGACGGCGGCCGAGGTCGCCCGTTTCCCCGAGCCGTTGGCGCCGGGCACGGCGGCCCGGCGGGCGGGGATGGCCCCGGTGCAGCCGCAGGATGTGGCGGAGGCCGCCGCCAAGCTGGCCACCGGGCACGATCTGGTGCTGGTCGAGGGCGCGGGCGGGCTGCTCGTCCGGTTCGACGCGGCGGGCGGCACGCTCGCGGACGTAGCCCGGCTGCTGAACGCGCCGGTGCTGGTGGTGGCGTCGGCGGGACTCGGCACGCTCAACACGACCGAGCTGACGGCCCGTGAACTGCGGGTGCGGGAGCTGGAGTTGCTGGGTGTGGTGATCGGCAGCTGGCCGGACTCCCCGGATCTGGCGTCGCGTTGCAATGTGGCCGACCTCCCGGAGGTGGCCGGGGCCCCGCTGCTCGGCGCGCTGCCGGCCGGGGCCGGCGCCCTCGCCCCCGCCGACTTCCGGGCGGTGGCGCCGAGTTGGCTGTCGGCACGGCTGGACGGCACGTGGGACGCGGAGGCGTTCCGGATGCGGGAGGCGGCGTAGAGCCGCCGCAGGCCGTCGGTCGGGTGCGGCTGTGTGGGGGCCGATCGCGCAGTTCCCCGCGCCCCTGAAGGGGCGCTCCACCGACGCCCCTTCTTTTAGGGGCGCGGGGAACTGCGCGACCAGCCACGACGGTGCCGCACCCGACCGACGCGGCCTACCCGGATCACGGAACTGCTCCCTAGGACGCCTCGCCGAGCAGCCGTACCAACTCGATCCGGGACCGGATGCCCAACCGGGTGAAGACGCCCCGCAGATGGTGGTCGATCGTGCGCGGGCTCAGATTGAGCCGGTCGGCGATCTCGCGGTTGGTGGCGCCCTCCGCGGCCATCCGGGCGACCATGAGCTGCTGGGCGGTGAGCACGGCGGCCGGGTCGGCACCGGAGTGCGGGGTCAACGGCGTGCCCAGGGCGCGGAGTTCGGCGCGGGCCTGGGCCGCACAGTGCGGGGCGTCGAAGGACTCGAAGGCCTCCAGCGCGCTGTGCAGCCGGTCCCGGGCCTCGGTGCGCTGGCGCAGTCGGCGCAGGGCGCCCCCGAACAGCAGCTCGGTGCGGGCGCGTTCGAAGTCACGGATGCCGCGGGCGTGCAGGTCGAGTGCGGCGCGGTAGTGCGGGACCGCCTCGGCACCGGGGGCGAGCAGCGCCCGGCAGCGGGCGCTGAGGGCGAGGTCGTCGGTGCTGCGGACGGCGGTGGCCCAGCGGTGGTAGTCGGCGTGTGCGGCGCGGGCGACCCGGGTGTCGCCGGTGCGGACCGCGGCCTCGACGTAGTGCGGGGTGGCCAGGTGCCGGATGGCCCGGTGGCCGTGTCCGGGGCCGAATCCGGCGAGGGCGCGCAGCCGGGCGGCCGCGGCGGGGAAGCGGCCGTGGGTCAGGTCGAGGAAGGCGAGGGCCCACTGGGCGAGTGCCGCGGGCAGGCCGAGCCCGTGCGCCAGGGCGTGGGAGCGGACGGCGGCCGCCCGCTCCCGGCAGGCCTCCTCGTCCCCCGTCACGGCGGCGAACATGGCGAGCGCGGCCTGGAGATGGCAGGCGCCGTTGTCCTGCCCGGTGGCGTGGGCGTGGCTCAGGGCTTCCTCGACCGCGGCCTCGGCGGCCCGGGTACGGCCGGTCCAGAAGTCGGCGTAGGCGCGGAACTCCGTGGCCTGGGCGGCCGTCGCCGGGATGCCGCGGGCTCGGGCGGAGGCGGCGGCCCGCAGGGTGGCGGTGGTGGCGCGGGTGTGGTCGCCGAGCATCAGCGCGGCGATGCCGGAGTGGATCAGCAGCCCGGGTTCGCCGCCGGGCCCGCAGCGGCCCGCGGTGCCCTTGAGGAGGACGCGGGCGTCGTCGTAGCGGCCTTCGACGGCGGCGGCGAGTCCGGCGAGGATGCCGGACGGGGGATGGCCGAGCCACTGGGCGATGACATGGGCCTCGCGGCAGCGTCTCAGGTCGCCGGTGTAGACGGCGGCCTCGGTGGCGAGGGCGAGCAGTTCGGCGGCGTCGGCGGAACGTTCCTGCCGGACAGCGGCGGTGAGCAGCGCGTCGAAGGCCTCGGAGGCGTTGCCCGCTCTGAGAGCGAGGACGCCGTTCAGGGCCGGGTTGTCCGTGCGGGCGGCGAGCCGTCTCGCCCGGTCGGCCTCGCCGGAGCGCCAGGCGTCGGCGGCGGCCCGGGCGAGGAGCCGGGCCTCTTCGACCGCGTCCGGGCAGAGGTCGGCGGCGCGTTCGGCGAGGGCGCGGGCCAGGGCGGGCCGCCCCTCGGCGCGGGCCCGGTCGGCGGCGCCGCGCAGCTCGGCCGCGAGGCGGGCGCTGGGGCCGAGCGCGGCTGCGCCGCGGTGCCAGGAGCGGCGGGTCGTCTCGCCCTTGCCGCCCAGCACCCGGGCGAGCAGCAGGTGGGCCTCCCGCCGGTCGGCCGGTGAGGCGGTCCCGTAGGCGGCGATCCGGGTCCAGGCGTCCCGGAAGAACACGCCGCCGGCACCGGCGTGGGCGACCCCGGCGGTCTCGGCGGCCTCCAGCGGGCGGGTGTCGACACGGGCCGCGGTCACCGCCCGCAGGAAGGCGTGGGTGGCGACCGGGTACTGGTCGGCGGCGGCGAGGAGCAGCAGCAGCCGGGTGTCGTCGGGCAGGGCGCGGATCTCCCGGCGCAGGGCGTGGAGCAACCGCGGTGCCAGTTCGGCCGGTTCGACCGGCAGCGGGTCCAGGCCCGTCGCCTGCCGTTCGGTGAGGCGCGGCACGAGTTCGGCCGCGGCGCGCCGGTCCTCGTATACGACGCGGAGCACCCGGGCGCGGACGCCCTCGGGGAGCGCCGAAGCCGGGCACGGCCCCGCGTCCGTCGTCTGCGGTGGCGAAGTGCGGTCCAGAGGTGGGGGGTTCACCGGTATCACCACACCAAAGACGTTACTGGCGAGTTAGTTGACTCGTAAAGACTGGCGACTTCACCGATGCGGCGCGCGTAGACCTGTCCCGACACTCCTGAACAACCCCACCCGTTTCAGGAGGCATCATGCAACGCGCAAAGCGTCGCATCGCAACGGCTCTGTCGGCGATTGCCGGTTCGCTCCTTCTGTCACTCCCCCTGGCAACGACCGAGGCGCACGCGGCGAGCCACACCCCGATCGTGTTCGTGCACGGTCTGAGCAGCGACTCCAGCAGTTGGGACGACTGGATCGCGGACTTCGAGGCGGACGGCTACTCGTCCTCCGAGCTGTACGCGATCTCGTACGACTGGACGAAGTCGAACGTCACGACCGCCTCGACGCTGTCGACGTACATCCAGTCCGTCCTCACCAAGACCGGCGCCTCGAAGGTCGACCTGGTGGTCCACTCCATGGGCGCCCTCAACAGCCGCTACTACCTCAAGAACCTCGGCGGGACCTCGTACGTGAACCACTTCGTGTCCGTCGCCGGGGTGAACCACGGGACGAGCGTCGCCTCGCTGTGCGGGTGGCTGTACACCTCCTGCAAGGAGATGACGACCGGCAGCTCGTTCCTGACCGCCCTGAACTCCGGTGACGAGACGCCCGGCAGCGTCTCCTACGCGGCGTACTGGTCGGACTGCGACGCGGCGATCGACCCGGACACCTCGGCGGAGCTGAGCGGGGCGACCAACGTCGACGTCGGCTGCATCTCGCACACCGACATGAACAACGACTACGGCGTGTACGAGCAGGTGCGCGACTTCATCGCGTAGCACCCGCTGCGGGGGTGCGACGGGCCCGAGCGGGGGACAATCACCGTAGACCTGCTTCCGTCCGGAGGTCGTCATGCGGCTGATGTCCCTCAGTACCGGGAAACCGGTGCGGGATCCCGTCCACCACCCGCTGTTCGCCCGTTTCTACGCCCGTTACAGCGTGACCGCCGAGACCAGACTCGGTATGGCAGCGATCCGGGACACGCTGCTGTCCGGTCTGTCCGGGCGGGTGATCGAGATCGGCGCGGGCAACGGGCTCAATTTCGCGCGGTATCCCGGTTCGGTCGCGGAGGTCGTCGCGATCGAACCGGAGCGCACCCTGCGGCGGTTGGCGGTGGAGGCCGCCGTCCGCGCCGACGTCCCGGTGGACGTGGTGCCGGGTGCGGCGGAGGCCCTGCCGGTCAAGAGCGAGGCCTTCGACGCGGTGGTGCTGTCCCTGGTGCTGTGCAGTGTCCGGGATGTGCCACGGGCGCTCGCGGAGGCACGGCGGGTGCTGCGGCCGGGCGGTGAGCTGCGGTTCTTCGAGCACGGCCGGGGCGGCGGGCCGGCGATGCGGCTCGCCCAGCGGACCCTGGACCGGACGGTGTGGCCGGTGCTGAGCGGCGGCTGTCATCTGTCCCGGGCGCCGATCGCCGAGCTGCGCGCGGCCGGGTTCGAACTCGGTCCCTACCGGCCGGTGCTGATGCCGGAGAGCGGCCCCCGTCTGCCGTCCTCGTACTGCGTGCTGGGCGTGGCGCGGCGGCCCTCGGAGTCCTGATCACCGGCTCCACCGGAGCCCGGCTCCGGCGCAGAGGCTCCGGCTCACAGGCTCCAGCGGCGCAGCTCCTCGGCGATGTCGGCCACGCTCGCCTGGCCGTTCTTGACCAGCCGGGCCAGGTCGCGGACCTGCTCGGGCGAGGTGGCGACCTTGAGGCCGCTGGCGACCAGGTAGGCGTAGGCGACCGAGGACGCGAACAGGGCGTTCGAGCGCTCCAACGCCGGTACATGGATGAGGAGTTGGAGCAGCGCCGCGGCGCGTGCGTGCGGGGTGTCGTAGACGGGGACGTCGAATATCTCGGCCTGGTGCCTGGCGACGGCGGCGATCAGCGCACCCCAGTCGGTGACCTGCGGGTCACCCGGGGTCTTCTGTTCGGCGAGCATGAGGAGCCAGGCGAGGTCGATCGTCAGGTCGCTCAAGGGATCAGTGACGGCCTTCGGTCTTGTCAGGCGTGTCGGTTGCGTGCGTCTCGCCGAATTCCTCCGCGAAGACGGACTCGTACTGCTTCATGAAGTCGGCGGCGGCCTCGACGAACGTACGGCCCGCCTCACCCGTGTCCTGCATGACCAGTTCCTCTATGTAGCGGTTGACACTCATGCCCCGCGCGAGGGCGCGTTCGCGGGCCGCCTTGGCGGTGCCCTCGTCCACCCGCACGTTCAGCTGGGTCTTAGCCATACCTCGAAGCTAGCGCCGGAACGCTAGCAGCGGCAAGCGCGCATCGGAATCGAAATGTGATACCGCCTGTGGGACGGGTCACACTACGCTCGACCCGGACAAAGGGGTCGTGCGATCGGGGAGGCAGTCTTGTCCACAGCAGCTGCGGAGGCGCCCGCCGCCGACGGGACCGCGGCCCGCGCACGCGGGCTGACCAAGGCCTACGGCGCGGGTGAGACGACCGTGCTCGCGCTCGACTCGGTGGACGTGGACATCGCGCGCGGCCGCTTCACCGCAGTCATGGGCCCGTCCGGCTCCGGCAAGTCCACGCTGATGCACTGCCTGGCGGGGCTGGACACGGTGTCGGCCGGCGCGGTCTGGCTCGGCGACACCGAGATAACGGGCATGAAGGACCGCGAGCTGACGCGGCTGCGCCGGGACCGGATCGGGTTCATGTTCCAGTCGTTCAACCTGATCCCGACGCTGAACGCGGCCGAGAACATCACCCTGCCCATGGACATCGCGGGCAAGAAGCCCGACGAGAAGTGGCTGGACCAGGTCATCGACACGCTGGGCCTGCGGGATCGGCTCAAGCACCGGCCCGCGCAGCTCTCCGGCGGCCAGCAGCAGCGCGTGGCCTGTGCGCGGGCGCTGGCCTCCCGCCCCGAGCTGATCTTCGCCGACGAGCCGACCGGCAACCTGGACTCGCGGGCCGGCCTGGAGGTGCTGGGCTTCCTGCGGGAGGCCGTCGACCAGCTCGGGCAGACGGTCGTGATGGTGACCCACGACCCGGGCGCCGCCGCCCACTCCGACCTGGTGCTCTTCCTCGCCGACGGCCGGATCGTGGACCGGATGGAGGGCCCGACGGCGGACGCCGTGCTCGAACGCATGAAGCGCTTCGACGTGGGACGCGGGTCCGCGGGCCCCGAGGAGGACTGAGACCCGGTGCTCAAGGCGACCCTGCGCAGCTTCCTGGCCCACAAGGGACGGCTGATGCTGTCCGCGCTGGCCATCGTCCTGTCCGTGGCGTTCGTCGCGGGGAGCCTGATCTTCTCCGACACCGTCACCCGTACCTTCGACCGGCTGTTCGCCTCCACCTCCGCCGATGTGACGGTCGAGCCTAAGCAGGACCTCAAGTCGTCGGTACCGACCGGCGCCGTCCAGACCGTGCCGGCCGCGCTCGCGGCCGAGGTCGCGAAGGTCGACGGGGTCGCCGGGACGCACGCGGACGTGTCCGTGCAGAACATCGTGGTGGTCGACAGCCACGACAAGTCGGTCGGCCCGACCACCGGCGCCCCGACGATCGCCACGGACTGGTACCTCACCCACCGCAGCCCCGTGAAGCTCACCTCGGGACACGCCCCGCAGGGCGCCGGGCAAGCGCTCCTGGACGCGGACACCGCCGACAAGAAGCACGTGCGGATCGGCGACACGCTGACCGTGCAGGCCCAGCCCGGCACGTTCGAGGTGGAGATCGTCGGCATCGCCACCTTCACCACCACCAACCCCGGTGCGGCCCTGGTCTTCCTCGACCCGTCGGTCGCCGCGAAGGAACTGCTGGGCTCCCCCGGCCGGGCCACCAGCATCTCGGTGGACGCGGCGAAGGGCGTAACCGACGCCGAGCTCAAGCACCGTATCGGCGCGGCGATCGGGACCGGGACGTACGACCTGAAGACCGCCGACGAGCAGGCGAAGTCCTCGGCGGCGGACCTCGGCGGCTTCCTGGACGTCATCAAGTACGTGATGCTGGGATTCGCGGGGATCGCCACGCTCGTGGGCGTCTTCCTGATCGTCAACACCTTCTCCATGCTCATCGCCCAACGCACCCGTGAACTGGGCCTGTTGCGCGCGCTGGGCGCCGACCGGCGGCAGGTGCGGCGGTCCGTGCTCACCGAGGCGGTGCTGCTCGGCCTGGTCGGTTCGACGCTGGGCCTGGGCGCCGGGATCGGGCTGGCGTTCGGGCTGATCAAGCTGATGAGCGCGTTCGGAATGAACCTGAAGGCCACCGAGATGGTCATCGGCTGGCCGACGCCCGTCGCGGCGTACGTCGTGGGGGTCGGCGTCACCTTCGTCGCCGCCTATCTGCCCGCCCGGCGCGCGGCCACGGTGTCGCCGATGGCGGCCCTCGCGGACGCCGAGATCGCCGGTGTGGGCAAGCCGTTGAAGGTGCGGGCGGCCGTGGGCGGGGCCGTCGGCGCGCTCGGGGCGGCTGCCCTGGCCGGCTGCGCGGCGGCCACGAAGACCGCCTCCGCCGCCTCGCTGCTGGGCCTCGGGGTCGTCCTGACCCTGATCGCGACGGTCATCGCGGGCCCGCTGCTGGTCCGCCCGGTGATCCGGGTCCTGGGCGGGGCCTTCCCCGCCCTCTTCGGCCCGGTCGGCCGGATGAGCCAGCGCAACGCCCTGCGCAACCCGCGCCGTACCGGTGCCACCGCCGCCGCGCTCATGGTGGGGCTCGCCCTGGTCGGCGGGATGTCGGTGGCCAGCGCCTCCATGTCCAAGTCCTTCGACCAGCAGATCGACAAGACGCTGGGCGCCGACTTCACGATCCAGAACGGCAACTTCCTGCCGTTCACCAAGGAGATCACCGACAAGGTACGGGGCACCGAGGGCGTGGGTCTCGTCGTACGGCAGCGGTTCGCGCCGGTGGCGGTACGGCTGCCGGACGGCAAACGGGTCACCACGACCGCCGCCGGGTACGACGCGCAGGTCGACCAGGTCGCCCATGTCGCCTACAAGGGCGGTGACACGGCGGCGGCGCTGGCCGACGGCAGCCTCGGCATGGACGTCAACTTCGCCGAGGACCACAAGGTACGGCTCGGCAGTGTGCTCCCGGTCGAGTTCCCGGGCGGGAAGACCGCCGAGCTGACGGTGGGCGCCCTCACCGACCAGGACAGCGGCAGCGGCTTCGGCACCCAGGGCGGGCTGTTCTTCGGCATCGCGACCGTGCAGAAGTACGTCCCCGACGGGCAGGACTCGTCGTTGTACGTCAACCGGGCCCCGGGCACGACCGCGGACCGGCTCCGCAAGAACCTGGAGCGGACCCTCGCCCCGTTCCCGCAGGTGCAGGTCCGCGACCAGGCCGACTACAAGAAACTGGTCCACGACCAGATCGCCGTGCTGCTCTACCTGGTGTACGCGCTGCTCGGCCTCGCGATCGTGATCGCGGTGCTCGGGGTGGTCAACACCCTGGCCCTGTCGGTCGTGGAGCGCACCCGGGAGATCGGTCTGCTGCGCGCGATCGGGCTGGCCCGGCGGCAGTTGCGCCGGATGATCCGGCTGGAGTCGGTGGTGATCGCGGTGTTCGGCGCGGTGCTGGGGCTCGCGCTCGGCCTGGTGTGGGGCGTGTGCACCCAGCAGGTGCTGGCTCTCCAGGGTATGAAGGCCCTCGCCGTCCCGTGGGGCACGATCGTCGCGGTCGTGGTCGGCTCGGCGGTCGTGGGCATCGTGGCCGCGCTGCTGCCGGCGTTGCGTGCATCGCGCATGAATGTGCTGGCGGCCATCGCGCACGAGTGATGGAATCCCAGCGGACGACTCAAGTCACTGCCAGCTGAGGAGAGTTCATGCCGCGTCCGTTCCGCTTCGGGGTCAACCTGCTCACGCCCGCGTCGGCCGGCGAATGGCGCGCGAAGTGCCGGCGCGCCGAGGAACTCGGCTACGACGTGATCCTCGTCCCCGACCATCTCGGGATGCCCGCGCCCTTCCCGGCGCTGGTCGCGGCGGCCGGGGCGACCGAACGGCCCCGCCTCGGCACCTTCGTGCTCAACGCCGGTTTCTGGAACCCGACGTTGCTGGCCCGCGAGGTGGCGACGACCGCCGCGCTGACCGGCGGCCGGCTCGAACTCGGCCTCGGCACCGGCTACGTACAGGCCGAACACGACCGGGCCGGGCTGCCGTTCGGCTCACCGCGCGAGCGGGTGGACCACCTGCGGCGCACGGTCGAGGAGTTGCGGAAGTCGGACGAGTGCCGGGTGCCGTTGCTGATCGGCGGCAACGGCGACCGGATGCTGCGGCTGACCGCCGAGCACGCGGACATCGCCGCCTTCACGGGCGCACGGCTGGTGCCGGACAGCACGGAGGGCCGCCTGGAGCCGATCTCCGCGGCGGAACTCGACGAACGCGTCGGCCGCTACGGGGAGTTCGCGGCCGACCGCGCGGAGGCCGCCGAACGCAACCTGCTGATCCAGCTGGTGGCCGTCACCGAGGACCCCGGACCGGTGCTCGCGCCGATACTGGGGCGGCGGCCGGAGCTGACACCGGAACGGGCCCTCGCCCTGCCCATCGTCCTGGTCGGCACGCTGGAGGAGCTCGTCGCGCGGGTGCGGGGGCTGCGCGAGCGGTACGGGATCTCGTATCTGACCGTCCTGGAGCCGTCCATGGAGGCGCTGGCGCCGGTGATCGCCGCGCTGTCCGCATAGTGGAATTGGCGGGCGAACACAGCGGGCCGTGCTGGGATCACGGCATGACCGACCTGCGTATACGGGCCGCCGGGCCCGACGACATCGACGCCGTGCTCGCCTTCTGGAAGGCAGCGGCGGAGGGCACGAGCATCAGCGACGACCGCGGCGGGGTGGAC
This sequence comes from Streptomyces sp. NPDC048277, assembly GCF_040652235.1. NCBI lineage: Bacteria > Bacillati > Actinomycetota > Actinomycetes > Kitasatosporales > Streptomycetaceae > Streptomyces > Streptomyces sp. NPDC048277. The sequence goes on along the minus strand of NZ_JBEZLQ010000051.1, from coordinate 12,248 downwards.
CGTCTGGTCGCCCGGGATCCCGAGGCGCTGCTGCTCGCCGAGCTGGACGGTGAGCTGGTGGGCACGGTGATCGCGGGCTTCGACGGGTGGCGCTGCCATCTGTACCGGCTGGCGGTACATCCGGAGCGGCGCCGCCGGGGCATCGGCTCGGCGCTGCTGGCGGCCGCCGAGGAGCGCTTCGTACGGCTCGGCGGCCGGCGCGGGGACGCGATGGTGCTGGTGCGCAACGAGACCGCACACCATGCCTGGCGGGCGGCGGGGTACGAGCCGGAGGAGAAGTGGCGGCGGTGGGTGAAGCCGCTGGGGTCAGCCGCCGACTGAGGGACTTTGCCGATCCTTTACTATGGGGTGATCTCCGGTACGGGGATGAGTTCCCCGACGAAAGGTGTGCGAGTGTCCGCCCTGTCCGACCATGGGACGGAGGTGACCCGATGACCGAAGTGCTCCTCCTGCTGGTGGCGATCCTGCTGTCGCTCGCCTGCGGTGCCTTCGTCGCGGCCGAGTTCTCGCTGACCACGGTCGGGCGCGGTGAGCTGGAGCGGGCCGTGGCGCGCGGCGAGCGCGGCGCGGCCGGCGCCCTCAAGGCCGTACGGAACCTGACGTTCCAGCTCTCGGGGGCGCAGCTCGGCATCACGGTCACCAATCTGGTGGTCGGCATGCTCGCCGAACCCTCGATCGCCAGGCTGCTGGCCGGTCCGCTGGAGGCGGTGGGCATCCCGGAGTCGGCGGCGGGCTCCCTGGGGCTGGTGATCGGCACCGCGCTGTCCACGGTGTTCCTGATGGTCGTCGGCGAGCTGGTGCCCAAGAACTGGGCGATCTCCTCACCGCTGGCCGTGGCCAAGCGGGTGGGCAACGCCCAGCGCTGGTTCAGCGCGGCCTTCCGGCCCTTCATCACGCATCTGAACAACACCGCGAACCGGGTGGTACGGCGGTTCGGCGTGGAGCCCGCCGAGGAGCTGGCCTCCGCGCGCGGGCCCCAGGAGCTGGCCGCGCTGGCCCGGCACTCCGCCAAGGAGGGCGCGCTGGAGGCGGACACCGCCGAGCTGTTCGTGCGCACGCTGAACCTCGCCGACCTCACCGCCGAGAACGTGATGACCCCGCGCGTCCAGGTCGTCGCCCTGGAGGCCCGCGCGACCTGCGAGGACGTGGCGAACGCGACCCGGGCGACCGGCCTGTCCCGCTTCCCGGTCTACCGGGACAGCCTCGACTCGGTCGTCGGCACCGTCCACATCAAGGACATCGTGGCCATGCCCGCCGAGGCGCGGGCCCGCACCTCGGTCGCCCAGCTGATGCGGGAACCGCTGCTGGTCCCCGAGTCCCTCACCGTCGACCGCCTCCTGGACCGCCTCGGCGGCCGGCGCACCATGGCCGTCGTCATCGACGAGTACGGCGGTACGGCCGGGGTCGCCACCCTGGAGGACATCGTCGAGGAGGTCGTCGGCGAGGTCCGCGACGAGCACGACCCGCACGAGACCCCCGACCTCGCCCCCGCCGGCGCCGACGAGCAGGGCCGTGCGCTCTACTCGGCGGACGGCGCGGCCCGTATGGACCAGCTCGCCCGCGTCGGTCTGCGGGCGCCCGAGGGGCCGTACGAGACGCTGGCCGGGCTGGTCGCGACCGAGCTGGGCCGGATACCGGAGGCCGGGGACGGTGTCGAGGTCGCCGGATGGCGGCTGGAGGTGGTGGACGCCTCGGGCCGGCGGGCGTCCCGGGTGCTGCTGCACGCGCCCCTTGCCGGGGAGCAGGAGCGGGAGGGGGAGCGGTGACCGCCGTACAGCTGCTGATCGGTCTGGCGACGCTGGTCGTCAACGCGTTCTTCGTGGGCGGCGAGTTCGCGCTGATCTCCGTGCGCCGCTCGCAGATCGAGCCGCATGCCGAGGCGGGCGACCGGCGGGCCCGGAGCGTGCTGTGGGGCTTGGAGCACGTGTCCGCGCTCCTTGCCGCCGCCCAGCTCGGCATCACCCTGTGCACGCTGGTGCTCGGTGTGGTCGCGGAGCCGGCGATCGCGCATCTGCTGGAGCCGGTGTTCCACGCGGTCGGCGTGCCCGCGAGCGCGGGCCACGTCGTGTCCTTCGTGATCGCGCTGACGCTGGCGACGTATCTGCACATGCTGCTGGGCGAGATGGTGCCGAAGAACGTGGCGCTGGCCGAGCCGGTGCGCAGTGCGCTGCTCCTCGGGCCTCCCCTGGTGGCGCTGTCCCGGGCGCTGCGTCCGGTGATCTTCGCCGTCAACGCCTTCGCGAACGGCCTGCTCAGGCTGCTCCGGGTGGAGACCAGGGACGAGGTCGCCGCGACCTTCACGGACACCGAGCTCGCCGAGATCGTCAGGGACGCCAGCGAGGCGGGACTGATCGACGACCGGGCGCAGGAGCGGCTGCACGACGCCCTGGAGCTGGGCCGTCGGCCGGTGCGGGACGTGGTGGTGCCGCTGGAACGTGTCGTCTACGCGCGCGTGGGCGTCACCCCGGAGGAGCTGGAGCGGCTGTCGGCGGAGTCGGGTTTCTCACGCTTCCCGGTGGTCGACGAGGGGCGGCGGATCGTGGGCTATCTGCACGTCAAGGACGCGCTCGACGCCTCGCCCCGGGACGAGGCGTTCCGGCTGCGGGACATGCGGCCCATCGCGCGGGTGCGCGAGGACAGCCCGCTGGACGACGTACTCACCGCGATGCGCGGCAGCCGTACCCATCTGGCGGGCGTGCTCGGCGACGACGGGCTGCTCGCCGGGCTGGTGACCATGGAGGACGTGCTGCGGGAGCTGTTCGGGCAGCACGCGTAGACCTGCGGAAAGCGGTCCGGGAAGCGGCCCGGGGAGCGGGCCAGGGCCTCCGGGGAGCGACCGACCGACGGGTATGAGCCCCGGGATACCATTCCTGTCGCCATGCAGAAGAACCCGGTGCTTCCCGCACACTCCAGCCTGGTCGCGATCGGCGACTCCTTCACCGAGGGCATGTCGGACCTGGCGTCCGACGGCTCCTACCGCGGCTGGGCCGATGTCCTCGCCGGACGGATGGCCGCCCGCACCCCCGGCTTCCGCTACGCGAACCTCGCGGTGCGCGGCAAGCTGATCGGCCAGATCGTCGAGGAGCAGGTGGACGTGGCGGTCGCCATGCGGCCCGATGTGATCACGCTGGTCGGCGGCCTCAACGACACGCTGCGCCCGAAGTGCGACATGGACCGGGTCCGGGGTCTGCTCTCCGAGGCGGTGGAGCGGCTGGCGCCGGCCTGCGAGCAACTGGTGCTGATGCGCAGCCCCGGCCGTCAGGGCCCGGTCCTGGAGCGGTTCCGGCCACGTATGGAGGAGCTGTTCGACTGCGTCGACGAGCTGGCCGCACGCCATGGCGCCGTCGTGGTCGACCTGTACGGCGCGCCCTCGCTCTCCGATCCCCGGATGTGGGACGTGGACCGGCTGCATCTGACGCCCGAGGGGCACCGCCGGGTCGCCGAGGCGGTCTGGCAGACCCTCGGCTACGACCCCGAGGACACCGAGTGGCGCACGCCGATGGCGGCCACGGCGCCGCCCGGCTGGGTCGCGCGCCGGGTCGAGGACGCCCGCTTCACGAAGCAGTACCTGCTGCCGTGGATAGGCCGCCGCCTCACCGGCCGCTCCTCCGGCGACGGCCGCGCGCCGAAGCGGCCCGAGCTGCTGCCGTACGAGGCATAGCGTCGCGCCCGTGACCGCTCGGCCGGCCACGGGCGCGCGCCCACGCGGCGGTGGCCGCACATCGGTACAGTCCCGGGCCCCTTCAGGGCGCTCCCGAACCGGGGGGACTTCGCCCGGCCCGCTCAGCCGGCGGCCACGGGCTCCGATGCGGGGGCCTGGTTCGGCACGTGCGCGAGGTCGTACGCGCTCTCCTTGTGCAGATGCGCGTCGATGCCCTCCTGCTCGACCTCGGGCCGCACCCGCAGCCCCATCGTCGCGTCCAGTGCCTTGGCGATGACCCAGGTCACGGCGAAGGAGTAGAACAGCACGGCGAAGGCGCCCACCGCCTGCTTGCCCAGCAGGGCGAAGCCGCCGCCGTAGAACAGGCCGTCGACGCCGTTCGGGGCCTCGGAGGTGGCCAGGACGCCGACGAGGAGGGTGCCGGTGAGACCGCCGACGAGGTGGATGCCCACGACGTCGAGCGAGTCGTCGTAGCCCAGGCGGTACTTGAGGCCGACGGCGAGAGCGCACACCACGCCGCCGATCGCGCCGAGGACCAGCGCGCCGAGCGGGGAGACCGCGCCGCAGGACGGGGTGATGGCGACGAGGCCGGCGATGGCGCCGGAGGCGGCGCCGAGGCTGGTGGCGTGGCCGTCGCGGAACTTCTCCACGACCAGCCAGCCGAGCATCGCCGAGCAGGTGGCGGTGAAGGTGTTGAGGACGACGACCGAGGCGGCGTTGGAGGAGGTGAGCGCGGAGCCGCCGTTGAAGCCGAACCAGCCGAACCACAGCAGGCCGGCGCCGAGCATCACCAGCGGCAGGTTGTGCGGCCTCTCCGCGGCGCCCTCCTTCTTCCAGCCGAGGCGTCTGCCGAGGACGAGGATCATCGCCAGGGCCGCCGCACCGGAGTTGATGTGCACGGCGGTACCGCCCGCGAAGTCGATGGCGCCGAGCTTGTTGACGATCCAGCCGCCCACGACGCCCTTGCCGTCGAAGGCGAACACCCAGTGGGCGACCGGGAGATAGACCAGCGTCACCCAGATCCCGGTGAAGGTCATCCAGGCCCCGAACTTGATGCGGTCCGAGATCGCACCGCAGATGAGCGCGGCGGTGAGCGCCGCGAACAGGGCCTGGAAGGCGGCGAAGACCGACAGCGGGATGGTCGCCTTGGGGTCGTCGGCCATGACGCCCTTCAGACCGAGGTACTCGGTGACGTCACCGAGGATCCCCGCACCCCCGAGGGAGTTCCCGAACGCGGCCGAGTAGCCGTAGACGACCCAGATGCAGCCGACCAGGGCGACCGCGCCGAACGTCATCATGATCATGTTGAGGACGCTCTTGGCGGCGACCATGCCGCCGTAGAAGAGGGCGAGTCCCGGCACCATCAGACAGACGAGTGCCGTGCTCGCGAGCATCCACGCGGTACTTCCGGTGTCCATGCGCACGCTCCACAAACAAGTCGAACCGAAGGAAACTTCGTTTCACACCAGTAGACCGGGGGTGCGTTACAGGCCGACTCCACGGCGAATTAAGGCCGGGTTTCAGTGCTGGGGGCTGTCCCCGAAGGCCGTCACCGTGAGGAAGCGGATCGGCAGTTCGACCAGGCGTTCGGGGCCGTGCGGGGCCTCGCCGTCGAACTGGAGGGCGTCGCCGGGGCGCAGGGTGTAGCTGGCCTTGCCGTGGCCGTAGACCATGACGCCCTCCAGCATGTAGAGGAGTTCGGTGCCGCCGTGCTGGAAGAGCGGGAAGACCTCGCTCCGCTCGGTGAGGGTGACCAGCAGGGCGTCCATCCGCTTGTGGGCGCCCCGCAACGAGCCGAGCTGGGCGTACTCATGGCCGACGCGGGTGCCGCGCCGGACGATCCGGGCGCCGTGACCGGCCGGCACGAAGACCGCCTCGCGGTCGTCGTCCATGCCCCGGAACAGGGCGGTGACCGGCACGTCGAGTCCGCGCGCGAGCCGCGAGAGAGTGGTGAGGCTGCAGGCGGTCTGGGCGTTCTCGATCTTCGACAGCATGGCCTTGGAGATCCCGACGCGCTGCGCCATCTCCCCGACCGAGAGCCCGGCCGCCTGCCGGTATTCGCGGGTGCGGACCGCGATGATCCGTTCCAGCGCCTTGTCGTCGAAGGCGTCGCCGCCTTCAAAGCCTTCGCCCTCTGTCTGCTGCTCGGTCACCGGCGCATCCTAGCCCGCGCGTTCGAGCCGGAACCTCGGATGGGGCTCGGCCCGGCCGGTCGCCAGGTCGGCCGCCATCGCCCCGATGAGCGGGGCGAACTTCGCGCCGTGCCCGGAGCACGGCGAGACGATGACGAGCGGGCCGTGCCGGTCGAGGACGAAGTCCTCGCCGGGGGTGGTGGTGTAGAGGCAGGTCGCCTCGGCGACCGGTTCGGGGTCGAGGCCCGGCAGCCGGTCGCGGACGAAGCCGCTCACCCGTGTCCGGGACGCTGGGTCGGCCACCCCGCTGCGGGTACGGGCCGTGGTGGGCGTGCCCCGGTCGTGCTCGGCCACCTTCATGGCCGGCAGAAAACCCCCGTCACTGCCCGACGGCAGCCCGAAGACCTGCATGTCCGCGTCCTTGGTGACCAGGATCGGCCACCGCTCGCCCGGCTCACGCTGCCGGAAGTGGAAGACCTGCTGCTGGGTCACCGCCAACGGCGGGAGCGTGACGGGCAGTTCGAGCTCGGGCAGCCAGGGCCCGGCCGCGATCACCGCGGTGTCGGCGGCCAGTTCACGGCCGTCGTCGGTGCGCAGCAGCACCGTGCCGCCCGGGCCGGCCTCGATGTCCGTCACCCGTGCGCCGATGACCGCGTCCGCCCCGTGCTCGATCGCCCCGCGTACACAGGCGGCGACGGTCTGGTCCGCGTCCAGCACGCCCGCGCCCGGGTGGTACAGGACCGGGCCGGTGAACCGGATGTACGGCCAGCGCTCGCGGGCGGCCTCCGCGACGAGGAGTTCATGCGGCACTCCGGCCGCCGCCAGCACCTGGGCGAGCCCTTCCGGGTCCCGCCCCTCCCCCAGGTCCAGCCCGCCGGTGGTCCGCAGCAACGGGGTCGAGGTGTCCTCCTCCAGCGCACGCCACTCCTCGTACGCCCGCCCCGTCAGCCGGACGTAGAAGGGATCGGCGTACGCATGCCGGAAGATGCGCGAACTCCCGTGGGAACTGCCCCGCTTGTGGCCGATGTCGTACGCCTCGATCAGGGTGACCCGGTGGCCGCGCCGGGCGAGCTGCCAGGCGGTGGCCGCGCCCATGAGCCCGGCGCCGACGACGGCGATCACCGGCCCGCTCCCGGGATCCAGTCGGTACCGGCGAGCGGCACCCGGGCCATGGCGGCGGACTCGATGGTGAGGGCGACCAGGTCCTCGGGTTCGAGATGGAGGAGGTGGGCCTTGCCGCAGGCGCGGGCCAGGGTCTGGGCCTCCATGGTCATCACCCGCAGGAAGTTGGCGAGCCGCCGGCCGCCCTCGACGGGGTCCAGCCGGGCGGCGAGTTCCGGGTCCTGGGTGGAGATGCCGGCCGGGTCGCGGCCGTCCTGGTAGTCGTCGAAGTAGCCTGCGGCGGAGCCGAGTCGACGGTAGTCGGCGTCGTACCGGGGATGGTTGTCGCCGAGCGCGATGAGCGCCGCCGTCCCGATGGCCACCGCGTCCGCCCCGAGGGCGAGGGCCTTGGCCATGTCGGCGCCGGAGCGAATGCCGCCGGAGACCACCAGCTGCACCTCCCGGTGCACGCCGAGTTCCTGGAGCGCGCGCACCGCCTGCGGCAGGGCGGCGAGCGTCGGGATGCCGACGTGCTCGATGAAGACGTCCTGGGTGGCGGCCGTACCGCCCTGCATACCGTCGACCACCACGACGTCGGCGCCCGCGTGGACGGCCAGCTTCACGTCGTAGTACGTCCGGGTCGCGCCCACCTTCACATAGACCGGCTTCTCCCAGTCGGTGATCTCGCGCAGTTCGAGGATCTTGATGGCGAGGTCGTCGGGTCCCGTCCAGTCGGGGTGCCGGCAGGCACTGCGCTGGTCGATGCCGACGGGCAGCGTCCGCATGCCGGCGACCCGTTCGGTGACCTTCTGCCCGAGCAGCATGCCCCCGCCGCCCGGCTTGGCGCCCTGCCCGAGAACGACCTCGATGGCGTCGGCGGCGCGCAGGTCGTCGGGGTTCATGCCGTAACGGGACGGCAGGTACTGGTAGACGAGGTGCTTGGAGTGCCCGCGCTCCTCGGGGGTCATACCACCGTCGCCGGTGGTCGTGGAGGTCCCGACCTCACTGGCACCCCGGCCGAGCGCCTCCTTGGCCTGGGCGGAGAGGGCGCCGAAGCTCATTCCGGCGATGGTGACGGGGGTGGCGAGCCGCAGCGGGTGCTTCGCGTGCCGGGTACCGAGCACCACGTCGGTGTCGCACCGCTCGCGGTAACCCTCCAGCGGATAACGGGACATGGAGGCGCCGAGCAGCAGGAGATCGTCGAAGTGCGGCAGGCTGCGCTTGGCACCCCAGCCGCGGATGTCGTAGATGCCGGTGTCGGCGGCGCGCTGGATGGCATGGATGGTGGCACGATCAAAGGTGGCCGACTCACGCAGACCATGGGATGCGGGTTCCAAGGTTCAGTTCCTTTTGAGTAGGGCGAGTTGTGTCTTTAGGGGCGCGAGGAACTGCGCGACCAGCCACGACGGTCCCGCGGTCGACAACGGCGCTAGTACGCAGCCGAGTTGTCGATCTTGAAGTGATACAACTCCCTGGCCGAGCCGTACCGGCGAAACTCCCCCGGCTCCTCGTCCCGCTCCGCCGCCTTCAACAACTCGGCCAGTTCCGCGAGGTGTTCACCCCGCATCTCCTTCTCCACGCAGTCGGCGCCCAGCGATTTGACCCCACCGCGCACATAGATCCGCGCCTCGTACAGCGAGTCCCCGAGCGCATCCCCCGCGTCCCCGCAGACGACCAGCCTCCCGGCCTGCCCCATGAACGCGCTCATATGACCGACGTTTCCGCCGACCACGATGTCCACGCCCTTCATGGAGATCCCGCAGCGCGCCGACGCGTCCCCGTCGATCACCAGCAGCCCTCCATGGGCCGTGGCTCCCGCCGACTGGGAGGCGTTCCCCCGCACCCGGACCGTCCCGGACATCATGTTCTCGGCGACCCCGGTCCCCGCGTTGCCGTGCACGGTCACCGTGGCGTGCTGGTTCATGCCGGCGCAGTAGTAGCCGACATGGCCCTCGATGTCGACGGTGAGGTTGTCCCGGACACCGCAGGCGACGGCGTGCGCACCGCGCGGGTTGACCACCCGCCACTCGTCGGCGTCCGGCGCGTGCAGGGCCTGGTTGAGCTCCCGCACGGGCGTCGTCGCCAGGTCGATCAGCGTCGCCATACGTACACCTCTTCCGGCTCGGGTTCGAAGATGCGGGCGTTCTCGATGCCCGGCAGGACGTCCAGCGCCCGGTACTCGGAGGCCATCGCCACCCAGTCGGCGGTCTCCGCGACCAGCGCCGGCTTGCAGGCGATGGCGTCCCGGACCACCGCGAAGGAGTCACCGGTGGACACCAGCAGCGTGTAGAAGCCGTCGAACCGCTCGCACAGCAGCTTCAGCGCCTTCTCCAGGTCGGCGCCCTGCGCCAACTGGTGCGCGACAAAGCGGGCTCCGACCTCGGAGTCGTTCTCGCTGTCGAACTCCACGCCCTGGGCGCGCAGTTCACGTCGGATGGTGGCGTGGTTGGCGAAGGAGCCGTTGTGCACCAGGCACTGTCCGGGTCCCACGGAGAAGGGGTGGGCGCCCTCGGGCGTGACCGCCGACTCGGTGGCCATGCGGGTGTGTCCGACTCCCTGCCAGCCGGTCACACCGGCGAGTCCGAAGGCCGCGGCCAGCTCCACCGGGTTCCCGGTGCCTTTCAGTACGGCGCATCCCTCGCCGGAGCCGATCACCCGGGCGTGCGGCAGCACGGCGGCGAGGTGTGCGGCCTCCGCGTGTACGACCGTCGTCGCGTCGGCGTCATGGGCGACCGTCCCCGGCAGCGCCGCCTCGACCTCGGCCTTCGACGTGCCCAGCAGGGACACCACGTTCCGGCCGGGCGGCGACAGCCGTGGATCGCCGTAGACGGCGACACCCGCCGAGTCCGGCCCCCGTTCGACGACCTGTCCCAGCATCGCGGCGAGGAGTTCGCCCAGCCGGGGTTCGAGAGCGGGCTCCCGCAGATGGAGCCCGACGATTCCGCACATACCGAGTCCCTTCAGAAGGCGGTCAGATAGCGGTCCAGCTCCCACGCGCCGACCGTGGAATGCCAGTCGAAGAACTCCTCGCGCTTGAGGTCGGCGAAGTACCGGCTCACTCCCGGCCCGGCGGCGTCGAGGGTGCCGCTGATCACGTCGTCGGCCTGGAGGGCCTCGACGGCGTGCAGCAGGGTGGGCGGGAGTTCCGGCCCCTTGCTCCCGGCCCCCGGCTCGCCCGGGTCCAGGCCGCGTTCGATGCCGTCGAGCCCGGCGGCCAGGGCGGCGGCAGCGGCGAGGTAGGGGTTGGCGGCGCCGTCGCCGCCGCGCAGTTCGATGCGGTTGCCGTCGGGGACGCGGACGAAGTGGGTGCGGTCGTTGCCGCCGTAGCCCGCGACGCGCGGCGACCAGGTGGCGCCCGAGCGGGTCGAGACGGCGCCGGTCCGCTTGTACGAGTTGACGGTGGGCGCGATGACGGCCTGGAGGGCCCGCGCGTGCTCCAGGATTCCGGCGACGAAGGAGTAGGCGAGCGGGGAGAGGCCGAGACCGCGTGCGTCCGTCCCGTCGGGGAAGGCCGGCTCGCTCCCCCGCCACAGCGACATGTGCAGATGCATGCCGGTGCCGGTGCGGTCGGTGAACGGCTTCGGCATGAACGTGGCGGTCATGCCGCGCTGTTCGGCGAGGACCGACACCAGGTACCGCATGGTGATGACCCGGTCGGCGGTGGTGAGGGCGTCGGCGTGCTTGAAGTTCTGCTCGAACTGGCCGTTGCCGTCCTCGTGGTCGTTGGCGTAGTTGCCCCAGCCGAGGCTGTTCATCGCGGTGGAGACGGCGGTGAGGTGGTCGTACATCCGGGTCAGCCCGCGGGCGTCGTAACAGGGCTGCGGGGCGGTGTCCTTGCCGTCGGCGACGCTGAGCACGCCGTGCTCGTCCCGGTTGACCAGGAAGTACTCGACCTCGGCGCCGACGGCCAGGGAGAGACCCTGCGCGGCGGCGCGCTCCAACTGCGTGCGCAGGACGACGCGCGGGGCGTACGGCCAGGGCTCGCCCTCGACGTACGGGTCGCAGTGGACCAGCGCGAGCCCGGGTTTGACGAAGGGGAGCGGGGTGTACGAGGAGGCGTCGGGGCGGGCGATGACGTCCGGGTCGCTGGGGAGCTGGCCGAGCGCGCCGGCCGCGTATCCGGCGAAGCCGACGCCGTCGTCCCGCAGTTCGCCCACGGCCTGGGCGGGGACGAGCTTGGCGCAGGGCTTGCCGGTCAGGTCGACGAAGACGGCGAGCACGAATTCGATGCCGTCGTCCTGGACCAGTTGGACCAGGTCGGCCGGATCGGCGTGGGCGTTCGTCATGGGGGCCTCCCGCGAGGTGTCCACTGACATGAATCACTGTTGCACACCAGTAGACAGGCGGTGCGTTACGGCGGGATTTCCGTCCGGGAAGTTCCCCGTAAGCCGAAAGCCGGTCACCGCCCCCGAAGGGGCGATGACCGGCCATGACGGAGCGTCAGGAGACGTCCACGGGCGGCTTGTCGGCGGCGACCGCCGATGTCCGCCCGTCGGCGGCCACCCAGAGCGGCTTGAGCCGGTAGGTCAGCAGATACAGGACCACGCCCGCGCCGGCCGCGACGAACATGCTCAGGTCACCCGCGCCCGGATACGCCTTCGAGAACGGACCCGTGTAGAAACTGGACTGCCAGAACGGCACCGACGCCACCACCCCGCCCGCCCAGGCCACAAAACCCCAGTCCAGCACCCGGCGCCGGTCGTACAGCTCCTCGACCCGCGACGGATCCGAACGGCCGCCCAGATAGAAGTCCAGCAGCAGCACCGCCGCGAACGGAGCGATGAAGTACGCCGTCAGGTTCAGGAACACCTTGAACTTGGCCTCCGTACCCGACTCACCCCACAGACTGATCACATACGCCAGCAGACAGATCACCGTCACCGCCTGCGACCGGGAAACCGGGATCTTCAGCGTCTGCACGGAGATCGCCCCGCCGTAGACGTTCAGGAAGTTCTGCGCCAGCGCCGACAGGCCCACAGCCAGCAGGGCGGGGACGGCGAACGGGCCCGCCAGCTCGTGCAGTGCGGTGATCGAGTCAGAGCTGGTCGCGCTGCCGCCGACGACCACACCCAGGATGCCCAGCCAGCAGATGGTGACGAAGTTCCCCAGCCCGGTGTACCACGCGGTACGCGAGACCACCTCCGGAGTATCGGGGAGATACCGCGAGTAGTCCGAGGCGAACGGCGCCCACGCCACCAGGAACGACAGGAACCAGCCGCCGAAGGTCACCCAGCCCCCCGTGGCCCCGATATAGCCCGCAGCATGCGGGTCAGCGTGGAAGAGACTGCCGCCACGCACCACCGCGACCACCGTGATCAGCAGGAACAACGGGGTCAGCACATACGTCAGCACCC
>NZ_JBEZLQ010000050.1:0-43926 GCF_040652235.1 Streptomyces sp. NPDC048277 | reverse complement strand
CTCCATCCCGGCCGCCGCGTAGGCGAGCGCGCCGGACCGGCTGGGCTGGGGGACAGACATGGGAAATCCCGGACTCTCGCGTGACATGTGCGACGCGTGTGACGTGTGCGACAGGCGTCGGTCTGCGTGAGAGTATCGCAACAGCCTTGTCAAAAAGGTGAGTTGGTGTTCAATTCAACCTCGCCCCGCCTCGCGCGCAAACACCCCGACGGCCGCCTCGGCAACCTCGCCCCCGCGAGTCACCTGCTTCGGCGCGTGCTCACGCGGCTGCCAGCAACGTGATCGGATCGCCCACGCCGACGGTCCCGGCTTCCAGGACGTCCAGATAGACGCCCAGGCAGGAGAGGCGTCCCAGGTCGAACACCGGGACGCGGTGATCGCGCGCGACCGCGCGCATGATGCCGGGATCCGGTGGCAGTTCGCCATGGCCGAGGTTGGGAATCACGCAGCGCGGTGTGGGCACGACGACCCGGAACAGGGCCTCGCCCACCCGCAGGCACGATCCCAGCCAGGCGTCCTCCGGGAAGCCCGGTCCCCCGTCGGTGTCCACGACCAGGTTGGGCCGGAAGCGACGCGCGTCGAAGTCCCCGCCGGGATACACGGTCCGCATCCGGGCGAGGGACGCCGAGGTTACGAGGTGAACCTGGCCGAAGTCGAAGAACGTCCCGGCGGCGACACTGCCCGTCGTGATGCTCTCCCCCGTGGCATCGACGGACGCCGACTGCCGCGCCGCCTCCGGGACACCGCCTTCGTACTCGGGTACGGCGCGCTCCAGCCTGCTGTGCTCGGGCACAACGGCCGAGAGGGACACCGGTCGGCCCAGCAGCCTGGACAACTGCACGTCCAGGTCCGGGTCTTCCACCGGCAGCGCGGTGCCGTCGGGCAACACGACCCGGACCGCACCGCACTCGTCCATGCTGCTCCGGCAGTGCAGCAACGCGCCCCACTTGCGAGGGTGTTTGGCGCTGCCCACCGCGCCCGTCCCGTCGAGCACGGCGTACATCCGGTCCCCGTCGAATCCGCGTTCCGTGACCGCCACGGCGATCACGACCTCACCCAGCATCGACTTCACCGGATACCGGTACAGCGCTGCCACAGTCCCCATGGATCAATCATGGCGCCTGGGAGCCCGCCGCTGCCCACATGTGACGCGTGGAGGCCACCGTCCCCGCGCCGACGCGAACACGCGCGCGGCGCTGGAGGTTCCCGGTGGCCTCCCTGGATCACTTGTTGACCGAGTAGGAGTGGGCGCCCGTCCCGGCCAGGGCACCGCCGTCGACGATCAGGTACTCGTCGCGGATCGGGCGGCCCGCCAGCCACGACTCCAGGATCTCCCGCGTGCCGGCCGCGTAACGCGCCTGCGCCGAGAGCGACGAACCGGAGATGTGCGGGGTCATGCCGTGGTGCGGCATGGTCCGCCAGGGGTGGTCGGCGGGGGCGGGCTGCGGGTACCAGACGTCACCCGCGTACCCCGCCAACCGGCCGCTGCGCAGGGCCCGATCGACGGCGTCCCGGTCGACGATCTTCGCCCGCGCCGTGTTGATGAGGTACGCGCCGCGCTTCATCGCGGCCAGCAGCTCGTCGCCGAACAGGCCCTCGGTCTCGGGGTGGAGCGGGGCGTTGACGGTGACGACGTCGCAGTGCGGGACCATGTCGGCCGCGCTCTCGTGCCAGACCAGTCCGAGCTCGCGCTCGACGTCCTCGGACAGCCGGTACCGGTCGGTGTAGTGCAGCTTCACATCGAAGGGCGCGAGGCGCCGCAGGACAGCGAGGCCGATACGGCCGGCGGCCACCGTGCCGACGTGCATGCCCTCCAGGTCGTACGAACGGGCCACGCAGTCCGCGATGTTCCAGCCGCCGTCCAGGACGACCTGATGGGACGGAAGGTAGTTGCGGACCAGGGAGAGCGTCATCATGACGACGTGCTCGGCGACGCTGATGCTGTTGGAGTACGTCACCTCGGCGACCGTCACCCCGTGCGCCACCGCCGCGTCCAGGTCGACGTGGTCCGAGCCGATGCCCGCAGTGATCGCCAGCTTCAGGTTCGGCGCGGCGGCGATCCGCTCCGGGGTGAGGTACGCCGGCCAGAACGGCTGCGAGATCACCACATCCGCATCCGCCAGTTCACGCTCGAAGACCGACCCGTCGCCGTCCTTGTCGGAGGTGACGACCAGGGTGTGGCCGGCCTTCTCCAGGAAGGAACGCAGGCCGAGTTCACCGGAGACACTGCCCAGGAGGTGGCCCGGGGTGAAGTCGACGGCCTCGGGGGTCGGGGTGCTCTGGCCGCCGGGGTAGCGGTCGATGACGGGGAGGTCGTCGCGCGCGTACGCGGTGGGGTATCCGTCGGTGGGGTCGTCGTACAGGACACAGAGCACCTTGGCCATGTCACGGCTCCTCAACTGGCGTGGCGGGAAGGTGCCGTTCACGATCCCCGGAGTCGTTCGCCCAGGTCAAAGCGTTCCTCGCTATGACCGGATAGACCGCTTCTATCAGCCACGTCCGCCCAGGTAGGAGTGGAGCAGCTCGTCCAGGGCGTCGCGTACCCCTGCCTCGCGGGCCACCGTCACCAGTGCGTCCGCGAGGACCGAGGTGGGTTCGGTGCGGGCGATGACCAGTCCGACCCGGGGCCCGTGCGCGGGTCCCTCCAGCGGCACCACCCGCATCCCGTCGGGCACGCCGAACATGTGCAGCCACGCATGTGAGATGACGCAGGACCAGCGTCCGCCGGGCAGGTGCGCGTAGAGCCCGGCGACGCTGTCCGACTCGATCGCGGGAGCGGCCGTGGCACCGTCGGCGGCGAAGCACTCGTCGATGATGCGCCGGTTGCGCATCCGGGAGTTGAGCAGACACAGCGGCAGCGTGGCGGCCTGGGACCAGCGAGCCGTGCCGCAGTCGCCGAGCGGTCCGTCGACGGGGGTGAGCAGGACGTACCGCTCCTCGTACAGCGGGAAGCGGCGCACCTGGCGCAGGGTGTCGTCGTCCAGGTAGGTCATCGCCGCGTCCAGCTCGAACTCCGCCAGACCGTGCCGGATCTCCTCCGACGACAGCGACTGAAGGGTCACCGCGGCGCGTGGGTGGCGTTCGCAGAACGGTGTGGTCAGCAGAGAGGCGACGGGGAGCGCGGTGGGGACGACGCCCAGGCGCAGCGTGCCGGTCAGTCCGCCGCGCAGTGCGGACAACTCCTGTTGCAGGGCGTCGCGTTCGGCGAGGATACGGTGTGCCCACACCAGGACGACCTCCCCCTCGGGGGTCAGTCCCTCGTAGCGTCTGCCGCGCCGCACGATCGACACGTCCAGCTCGTGTTCGAGCCGCCGTATCGCTGCGGACAGGGACGGCTGCGAGACGTAGCAGGCCGCCGCCGCGCGGGCGAAGTGGCGTTCCCGGGCGAGTGCGACGAGGTACTCCAGCTGGCGCAGCAGCATGCGCGGCCTCCGAGGGGGCGATCGCACGGTTAGGGTTCGGGGGTGGCGACGTACAGCATTGGCCAGGCCGCGCGCCTGCTGCGGGTGAGCCCTGAGACCGTGCGCCGCTGGGCCGATGCCGGACGGCTGCCCATGGCACGGGACGGTTCGGGCAACCGGATGATCGACGGCACGGGGCTGGCGCTGTTCGCGAGGGAGCGGGCGGCCGACGACGAGAGGGCCGCCGCGCCCGGGCCGCCGTCCTCCGTGCGCAACGCCCTCACCGGCATCGTCACGGCGCTGGCCGTCGATGACGTGGTGGCGCGGGTGGAGATCCACTCCGGGCCTCACCACGTGGTCTCGCTGGTGACCCGTGAGGCGGTCGACGAGTTGGGGCTGGCGGTCGGTGTCATGGTCACCGCGCGGGTGAAGTCGACGGACGTGTACGTCGGCCGCTCGTAGGGGCGGACGGGCCGGGGTCCGTGCGGCAGAGCAGGGCGGCCCGCAGGTCGAGGCGGTCGACGAGGCGGGACAGGTCCCGTCCGGTGAGGTGCTCGACGCGCTGGATCCGGTAGTGGACGGTGTTGACGTGCAGGTGCAGGGCCTCGGCCGTGCGGGCCCAGGAGCCGTCGTGGGCGAGGAAGGCCTCCAGGGTGTGCAGCAGCATCGCGGCGGAACCGTTGCCCGCCTTGTACAGGGGGCCCAGGACGGTGCTGCTGTAGGCCGCGCGTACCTCGGCCGGTATCCCGGTCAGCAGGGTGTCGATCCCGGCGAGGGCGGCGACATCGGTCAGGCAGGAGCCGTCCGGCGTGGTGGTGCGGGCCGAGGCCAGGGCGTACCGCGCCTGTACGAGTGCTGTCGCGAGGTGCTGGGGGATGCCGGAGGAGGAACTGGTCCCGCCGTGCAGCGGGGTGTCCGGCGCGCAGGCCGCGAGGTGGGGCCACAGCTCGGTGACGGCGTCGTACCCGTCGGCGGGAAGGGCGGCGAAGGCGGTGCCGTCGGGTAGGCGGCCCACGGCGGCGGGCCCGTGGGCCGCGTGAGCGACAGCCTCGGCGAGGGCCCCCTGGGCATGACCGGCGTCGCGTGGACCGGTGTCCGCGACCAGCACGCGATAGGAGGCGTCGACGGTCAGCCCGCAGGATTGCAACGCCGCTTCCACGGCGGAGAAGTCGGCCTGGCCGCGGGCGAGCAGTGCGCCGAGTGCGCCCGCGGTCCGGTGCCCGGCGGCCCGGCGGCGGGCCTGTGCCTGCCGGCAGCGGTCCAGTGTCCCCGTGATCTCGTGCAGCAGGCTCGGTGGTACGGCATCGGCGACGGGCACATGCAGGTACCAGCGTTCGTACGGTGTGCGGGCGTCGGCGCCGATGGGCACGGTCGTCCCCGTGTCGCCGTCGGGCAGTGCGGCGGCCTCCCGGACCGGGAGAGGGGTGGCGCCGGGTGTCGTCGCCACGGTCCGGCCCGCCGCTGTGACGACGTGGGCGGTGGTACCGGCGAGGGGCGCGAAGGCCGCGGCGAGAACCGCCTTCGGGTCGGCGTCCTGGGCGATCAGCCGGTCCAGGCGGGCCCGCAGGTGTTCGGGCATGGCGTGACGGCGGGCCAGCTCGCCCCACTGCCGCAGGTACACCGCCTCCGTGATCGTGCGGAACATGATCTGCGGGGGCACCCCCGCCACCGGCACGCCATGCCGTGCGCACGCCTCCACCAGGAGGTCGGGTACCGCGCCGTGCATCTCCTCGCCCGCCAGCAGCACCGCCACGTCCGCGTTCCTGAGCGCCCGCACGAACCGGTCCGCCGACTCCCGGCCGTCCTCGGCGGGCCACCACACCAGTCCGCTGAGCACCGCCTCCCCCGGCCGCACGAAGCGGGCAGGGTCCTCCAGGTCGGTGACGGTCACCCCGCTGATCTCCCGCGCCAGCAGGGAGGGGGCCGCCCACAGCGGACGCAGCCCGAGGGACTCGTCCTGCAGGAGGTGTTCGACGTGCATGAGGTACGGCTCCTTGTGCGACCGCCGCGCGGCGGTCCCGGCACGGGGCATCTCACATTCACCAGGCAGATGCCGTTCCTCACATCGTAAGTGCCAGGCCAAAGCCCGAGAACGCCTGTTGGGTGATCCTCCAGGATTCAGCGCTGAAAAGTCGACGTTTCCATACGGTGAACCAGTCGTTCGGGGGGCGGTGCGGCCTGTTCACTTCGGTTATGGACCTGAACACGGTGGTGGAGGTACGGGACGCTCGACACCCCGCGCCCTGGCGGCCCGGCGACGCCTGGCTGGGCGGCGGCACCTACCTGTTCTCCGAGCCGCAGCCGCACCTGCGCCGCCTCGTGGACCTCAGCCGCACCGGCTGGCCACCGGTCGAACGGCGCCCGGACGGCTCCCTGGAGATCGCCGCCACCTGCACCATCGCCCGCCTGTCGCGCTTCGCGAAGGAACTCGACGCCGAAGCGGCACCGCTGTTCGAGCAGTGCTGCCGGGCGTTCCTGGCCTCCTTCAAGATCTGGAACATGGCCACCGTGGGAGGCAATCTCTGCAACGCCCTCCCGGCAGGCCCGATGATCTCCCTCACCGCCGCCCTGGACGGGGAGTGCCTGCTCATCGCCCAGGACGGGACACGGCGCCGGGTGCGCGTCGCCGACTTCGTCAGCGGTGCCGGCCGCAGGGACCTCGCCGAGGGCGAGCTGCTGCGGTCCGTCACGCTGCCGTCCCGCGCCCTGGCGTGCCGTACGGCGTTCCGGCAGGCGTCGTTGTACGGGCTGGGCCGCTCGGGGGTGCTGGTCATCGGCGCGCTCGACCCGCTGGACGGCTCTCTGGCGATCACGATGACCGCCTCGACCGTCCGGCCGGTGCGGCTGTGGTTCCCGGTGCCGCCGACGGCCGGGGCGCTGCGGGCGGCCATCGGCTCGTCCGTCGCCGACGACGAGTGGTTCGACGACATCCACGGACTGCCCGAGTGGCGGCGGCACATGACGTACCGGTACGCGGAGGAAGTCCGCCGGGAACTCGAAGGACTCGAAGGAGCGGCGGGACGATGAGGGTCGAGGTCAACGGCAACCCCCACGAGGGGGAGCCCCGCCCGGGCCAGTGCCTGCGCACCTATCTGCGCGAGCATGGCTGGTTCGGTGTGAAGAAGGGCTGCGACGCCGGGGACTGCGGCGCCTGTACGGTCCACGTCGACGGCGAACCGGTGCACAGCTGCCTGTACCCGGCCTTCCGCGCCGACGGCCGCAGGGTCACCACGGTCGAGGGCCTGGCCTCGACCGATGGCGAACTCCACCCCGTTCAGCAGAAGTTCCTGGACGCCCAGGGCTTCCAGTGCGGATTCTGCACGGCAGGCTTCCTGATGACGACGGCGGCCCTGTCCGACGACCAACTCGCCGATCTCCCCCGGGCGTTCAAGGGCAACCTGTGCCGCTGCACCGGCTACCGGGCCATCGAGGACGCGGTGCGCGGGGTGTGCCATGTCGAGGCCCCGTCCCCTGGCGAGTCGGTCGGCCGCAATCTGCCCGCCCCGGCCGGACCCCAGGTCGTCGCCGGCACCGCCCGCTACACCTTCGACATCGACGTGCCCGGTCTGCTGCACATGAAGCTGCTGCGCTCCCCGCACGCCCACGCCCGCATCACCGCGATCGACACGACCGCCGCACTCCGAGTCCCCGGCGTCCACGCCGTGTTCACCCATCTCGACGCGCCGGAACGGCACTTCTCCACCGCCCGCCACGAGCACCCCGAGGAGGACCCGGACGACACCCGCGTCCTCGACGACACGGTCCGCCACATCGGGCAGCGGGTGGCGGCCGTCGTCGCGGACAGCGAGGCGGCGGCCGAGGAGGGCTGCCGGCGCGTCGAGGTGTCGTACGACGTCCTGCCCGCCGTACTCGATCCGGAGGAGGCCATGCGGCCGGGAGCGCCGGTCGTGCACGACAAGGACCCTGCCACCGCCCGCATTTCACGCCCGCGCGACAACGTCGTGGGCGAGGCGCACGGTGAGATCGGCGACGTGGAAGCGGGTTTCGCGCAGGCCGATGCCGTCTACGAGGGGACCTTCCGCACGCAGCGGGTGCAGCACGCCAGCCTGGAGACGCACGGTGCGGTGGCCTGGCTGGACGAGGAGGGCCGGCTTGTCGTCCGGTCCAGCACCCAGACCCCCTTCCTCACCCGCCGCGCGCTGTGCGCCCTCTACGACCTCCCGCACGACAAGGTCCGCGTGATGGCCGGCCGGGTGGGCGGCGGGTTCGGGGGCAAGCAGGAGATGCTCGTCGAGGACATCGTGGCGCTGGCCGTGCTGCGACTGCGCCGCCCGGTGAAACTGGAGTACACGCGGGCCGAGCAGTTCCACGGCGCCACCACCCGGCACCCCTTCACGATCGGTGTGAAGGCCGGGGCGCTGCGGGACGGCACCCTGACCGCGCTCCAGTTGCGGGTGGTCTCCAACACGGGCGCGTACGGCAACCACGGCCCGGCGGTGATGTTCCACAGCGTCGGCGAGTCGACCGCCGTCTACCGCGCCCCGCACAAGAAGGTCGACGCCTTCGCCGTCTACACCCACACCGTCCCCGCGGGTGCCTTCCGGGGCTACGGCCTCGGGCAGGTGATGTTCGCCGTCGAGTCCGCGCTCGACGAACTCGCCCGCGAACTCGGCCTGGACCCGCTGGAGTTCAAGGCGAAGAACATCATCGGCCCGGGCGAGGCGATGCTCACCCCCGGCGGCCACGAGGAGGACCTGCACATCGCCAGCTACGGCCTCGACCAGTGCCTGGCCATCGTGCGCCGCGCCCGGACGGAGCCCTGGGACAGGGATTCCGTCCCCGAGGGCTGGCTGGTCGGCGAGGGCACCGCCCTGGCGATGATCGCGACGGGCCCGCCCGGCGGCCACATCGCCGACGCGAAGGCGACCCTGCTCCCCGACGGCACCTTCGATCTGGCCGTCGGTACGGCGGAGTTCGGCAACGGGACCACCACCGTGCACCGGCAGATCGCGGCGGGCGAACTCGCCACCACCGTCGACCGGATCATCGTCCGCCAGTCCGACACGGACGTCGTGCGCCACGACACCGGCGCCTTCGCCTCCACGGGCGTGGTGGTCGCGGGCAAGGCCACCCTGCGCGCCTCCCGCGCACTGGCCGACATGCTCCTCGACTTCGCCGCCGCCCACCTGTGCGTCCCGCGGGCCGACTGCGCGCTGGCGGAGGAGGCAGTCGTCCATCCCGGCGGGCGGCTGCCCCTCAAGGAGCTGTACGCCGCCGCCCATGCGGTGGGCGTCGTATGCGCCGCCGACGGGCACTTCGGCGGCACCCCGCGCTCGGTCGCCTTCAACGCCCAGTGGTTCCGGCTCGCCGTCGATCCCGGTACTGGGGAGCTCCGCATCCTGCGCAGCGTCCACGCCGCCGACGCCGGCAAGGTCATGAACCCCATGCAGTGCCGCGGCCAGGTCGAAGGAGGCGTCGCCCAGGCGCTCGGCGCCACCCTCTTCGAGAACGTCCGCATCGACGAGCACGGGGAGGTCGAGACAGCCGCCTTTCGCCGCTACCGACTCCCCCAGTACGCCGACACCCCGCGCACCGAGGTCCACTTCATGGAGACCGCCGACGCCATCGGCCCGCTCGGCGCCAAGTCCATGAGCGAGAGCCCCTTCAACCCCGTCGCCCCCGCGTTCGCCAACGCCCTGCGCGACGCGACCGGGGTCCGCTTCACCGAACTGCCCCTCACCCGGGACCGGGTGTGGCTGGGGCTACGGGATCACAGAGTGAGCAGCTCCTCGTAGAAGCCCCCGAAACCCCGTTCCCGGTCGACGAGATGGATCTCCAGGATCCAGTGGCAGGTACGGCCGGCCTTGTCCGTGCGGCGCAGCGGGGTGTCGTTGTCCGCGGTGATGTACGACTCCACGTCCGCGCCGTCGATCTTCTCGTCCGGGAACTCGCCGACCAGATGCCCGGCGTGCCAGCCGCCCAGCTCCCAGCCGGACTCGGCGGCCAGCCGCTCGACCTCCGAGTACAGCCGCTTCCCGGTGATCTCGGGGTCGCTTTCGAAGAACCGCTTACCGGAGGCGAAAACCGTCGGCAGGTCGTCCCGCAGGCGCTGCTTGACCGGGTCGTCGCCGAGGACGAAGGTCCGGCCGAAGTCGGCCTCGTACTCCTCGAAGATCGGCCCGAAGTCGGCGAACACGATGTCGTCCGCGCCGATCACCCGGTCCGGCGGGTTCTCCTTGTACGGCAGCAGGGTGTTCGGTCCGGAGCGCACGATCCGCTTGTGCCAGTGCCGGGTGGTGCCGAACAATTCGTTCGCCAGGTCCCGGACCCGGTCGCTGACCGCTCGCTCCCCCTCCCCCGCCGCGACCAACCCGCGCGCCTCCATCTCGGCGAAGAGCCGTTCGGCCTTGGCCTGGGCGTCCAGCAGTCGTGCCGCACGGGTGGGTTCGTCATCTCTCATACCAGGAACGTATATTTCACTGCACTTTTCAGTCAATCAAGTTGCACCTCGCCGCCGGAGGGGAGGGATCAGGTGCTGTGGGCGCAGGCCGCGGCCAGGCGCAGGCTCTCCGCGACCGCGTGCGGGATGTCGACGACGGGGAACAGGACGTGGCGTACGGTCCGCTCGACGTCGACGACCAGGATCAGGCGTTTGTGACGCAGTCGGCCCGCGCCGCGGAACGTCGGCAGGCGCAGGGCCGCCGCCAGTTGCTGGGACGCGTCGGAGAGCAGCGGAAACGGAACGTTCTCCGTCCTGGCGAACTCGGCCTGCTCATACACGAGTTGGGTGCTGATTCCGCGTACGTCCACGCCTGCCCGCCGGAAGTCGGGCCAGGCGTCCCGGAAGAGGCGGTTCTCCTGCGTGCAGCCGGGGGCTCCGGGGATGGGCGGCTCACCCCAGTCGACTCCGGTACCGGGGTAGGTGAACAGCACCGTGGCCCTGGCATCCGGTGAGACCAGGGGCGTGTCGGCGCCCGGCAGTTGGAGGTCGTCCGGGAGGCGGGTGCCGGCCAGGGCGTGGACGCGAGCGTGTTCGGCGCCGTCCGCTTCCGCCGTCGCGGTGAGCGTGCCGTCGCCGAGCGCCCACCGGTCGCCCCAGTCCTGCATGGCGACCAGCACCGGGAGCAGGGCCGTTCCGGAGTCCGTGAGCAGGTACTCGTAGCGCACCGGGCGCCGTTGATACAGGCTGCGCCGCAGGACCCCCTGGGCGACCAGCCCGCCGAGCCGCTCGGTGAGCACCTTCCGCGACAGCCCGATCTCGGCGGCCAGCGCATCGAACCGGACATGCCCGCGAGCGACCTCCCGCAGCACCAGCACGTTCCACCAGTCGCCCAGGACCAGCGCGGCCTGCGCGATGCCACACGTCTCGTCGGCGTTGTGCATCCTCATGCGCCCATAGTAAGTTCCCTTTCGGGACTCACTTTGTTTCTGACTGAAACTTACTGCCCGTCGACACCCGGTCCGCGGGCCCAGCGTGAGGAGTGGCACCGTGACCGCCATCAGCCGCGTCGTCGCACGCGAGATCATCGACAGCCGGGGCAACCCCACCGTCGAGGTCGACGTGGAACTCAAGGACGGCTCGCTCGGCCGCGCGGCCGTTCCGTCGGGCGCCTCCACCGGCGCACGGGAAGCCGTGGAACTCCGCGACGGCGACCCGACCCGCTTCCACGGCAAGGGAGTTCTGCGCGCGGTCGACGCCGTCAACGAGAACATCGCCGACGCCGTCGTCGGACTCGACGCCGAGGACCAGGCGACCGTCGACCGCACCATGATCGAGCTGGACGGCACCGACACCAAGGCCCGCCTGGGCGCCAACGCCCTGCTCGGCGTCTCCCTGGCCACCGCCAAGGCCGCGGCCGCCGCCCACCGCCTCCCGCTCTACCGCTACATCGGCGGGGTTGACGCCCGCCTCCTCCCGGTCCCGATGATGAACATCGTCAACGGCGGTGCCCACGCCGACAACCCGCTGGACTTCCAGGAGTTCATGATCGCCCCGATCGGCGCGGCCACCTTCGCCGAGGCCGTCCGCATGGGCTCCGAGGTCTTCCACACCCTGCGCGCCAGCCTGCTCGCCGCTGGCCACAGCGTGAACGTCGGCGACGAGGGCGGCTTCGCCCCCGACCTGCGCACCGCCGAGGAGGCCCTCGACTTCGTCGTCCGCGCCATCGAGCACAGCGGCTACAAGCCCGCCACCGACATCACCCTCGTCATGGACCCCGCCAGCTCGGAGTTCTTCCACGACGGGGTGTACGACTACACGGGCGAGGGCGTCCGCCGTAGCCCCGCCGAACACGCCGCATACCTGGCCGAGTTGACCGACCGCTACCCGGTCGCCTCGATCGAGGACCCGATGGCCGAGGACGACCACGCCGGCTGGCGCGACCTGACCGCCCGGCTGGGCGACCGCTGCCAGCTCACCGGTGACGACGTCTTCTGCACCAACGAGACCCTGCTGCGCGCCGGCATCCGCGACGGCATCGCCAACTCGATCCTGGTGAAGCTCAACCAGATCGGCACCCTCACCGAGACCCTGGCCACCGTCGCCACCGCCCACCGCGCCGGCTACACCGTCGTCATGTCCCACCGCTCCGGCGAGACCGAGGACACCACCATCGCCGACCTCGCCGTCGCCACCGGCTGCGGCCAGATCAAGACCGGCTCCCTCTCCCGCGCCGACCGCACCGCCAAGTACAACCAACTCATCCGCATCGAACAGGACCTGGGCGCCCAGGCCCGCTACGCCGGCGCCGAAGCCCTGGGCCTGCGCCGCTGACACCGACCGCCGCAGCGGCGCCACGACGACCGGGACGACTCCCCCGCCCGGACGGCCGACGCCGGTACCTGGACGTGGGCGGCGGAGTACATCCCGTGCGTCACTGCGGTTCAGTCCGCCGTCGGCCGGGGCGTCGGTCCCCCGGAGCGCGGTGTCGAGCAGGTCTACGGTGACCAGGTCGGCGAAGTTCACGGTGGCCAGGTCCACCAGTTCCTCGGTGGTGCGGGCGATGTCCAGGGTGGTCCCGACACGCATGCCCGCCTCGTTCACCATCGACAGCCGCCACTGCACCCTGCGGTCCCGCTCCTCCTGGAACGCCAGCACGCCCTGCTCCGACGTACGGTCCACGTAGTCGGTGCCGAGCGCGATCAGCTTGCGGGCGGCCGCACCGATCAGCCCGGCGTCGGCCGTCAACCGCTGCATCTCCTCGATCAGCCGGTCGAGGAGCATTCCCTGCCCGAGCCGGAAGGCCCGCAGCAGCGAGGTGACCGGTTTCCCGCGCCGGGCGAGCCGACGGGCACGCTCCGCGTCCGCGGGCGGCGGTTCGACCTGGCTCGGCTGGATCCCGTACTCGAGTCCGACCAGTCCGGCGACGACGTGCTCGGCGAGGTTCTCCGACGTCATCCGGGCGATGTCCGGGTCTTCCCACAGCTCGGGGAGCTCGCGCCGCAGGCATGTCTCGATGTCCTGGATGAGCCGGTCCGCTCTCCGACCGAGTTCGTGTGCGGCACGGGACACCAGTGTGTCCACAGTGAACTCCACACCAAGGACGTTACGCCGCTCCCCTCCCGCGCCGCTGCTCGCGGCGGTCGGCTCCCATGCGGGCGTAGAGGCCGATCAGCTCGGGGTGGTCCACCGTGGCCGGGTTGACGACCTGGTCGACGGGAGCGCCCTGGAGCAGGCGTTTGACCGGGACCTCCAGCTTCTTGCCGGTGCGGGTGTGCGGGATCGCCGGTACCTCGATGATCTCGTCGGGGACATGGCGGGGTGAGGCGCCGGTGCGGATCGCCTCGCGGATGCGCTCGCGCAGCGCGTCGTCCAGTTCCGTTCCGGCCGCGAGGACCACGAACAGGGGCATCCAGTAGCCGCCGTCGGGCTCCTCCGCGCCGATGACGAGGGCCTCCGTGATCTCCGGGAGCCGCTCGACGACATCGTGGATGTCGGCGCTGCCCAGGCGTACGCCGTTGCGGTTGAGGGTGGAGTCGGAGCGGCCGTGGACGATCACCGAGCCGTGGGAGGTGAGGGTGATCCAGTCGCCGTGCCGCCACACGCCGTCGTAGGCGGAGAAGTAGGCGTCGCGGTAGCGGCTGCCGTCGGGGTCGTTCCAGAAGCGCAGCGGCATCGACGGCATCGGGCGGGTGACCACCAGCTCACCGACCTGGTCCACCAACGGCAGGCCCTCCTCGTCGTACGCGGCGAGCGCGACTCCCAGCGAGGGGGCGGACAGCTCGCCCGCCCATACCGGCAGCGTGGGCGCCCCGCCGGCGAACCCGGAGACGACGTCCGTGCCGCCGCTGATGGACACGAGCTGGACATGTTCGCCTACGTGGTCGCGGACCCAGGGGTGGGCGGAGGCCGGGAGTGCGGAGCCGGTGCAGCCGACGGCCCGGACCGCCGACAGGTCGTGGACGGAGAGGTCGATGCCGAACTTGGCCATGCCCAGCAGGTATTGAGGGCTGGTGCCGAAGAGGGTGACGCGGTGGCGGGCCGCCAGTTCCCAGAGGATGTCCGGCTGGGTGAGCAGGGCCGGGCTGCCGTCGTAGGTGCAGGTCGTGGCGCCCGTCAGGAGGGTGGAGACGACCAGGTTCCACATCATCCAGTGGGTGGTGGTGTACCAGAGGAGGCGGTCGCCGGGGCCGAGGTCGGACTGGAGGGCGAGGGTCTTGAGGTGTTCGACCAGGACGCCGCCGTGGCCGTGGACGATGCCCTTGGGCAGTCCGGTGGTGCCGGAGGAGAAGACGACCCACAGGGGGTGGTCGAACGGCACGGATGTGCAGGCGAGTTCCTCGGTACGAGTGGCGGCCTCCTCCCAAGGGAGGACCAGTGAAGGGTGGTTCGACGAGAGGCCGGGCAGGCCGACGTGGTCGACCAGCACGGTCGCCTTCAACGTCGGCAGTGCGCGGGCGAGTTCGAGGGTGGCCTCGCGGCGGTCGTGGGTCGTGCCGTTGAAGAGGTAGCCGTCGGCGGCGATCAGGACGGTGGGTTCCAGCTGGCCGAAACGGTCGGCGGCGGCTTGGGGGGCGTAGTCCTGCCCGCACACCGACCACACGGCGCCCAGGCTCGCGGCGGCCAGGAACGCGACGACGGCGTGCGGGGTGTTGGGCAGATAGCCGACCACGCGGTCGCCCTGTCCCACCCCGAGGTCGCGCAGGGTGGCGGCGACGGACGCGACCTGGGAGCGCAGCCGCTTGCCGGTGACCCCGTATCCGGAGCCGGTCTCGTCGAGGGCGATGACCGCCGGGTCGTCGTCGACGAGGTTGCGCAGGGCGTGGTGGGCGTAGTTGAGGGTGGCGCCGGGGAACCAGCGGGCGCCGGGCATGGTCTCCTCGGCCAGGACCCGCTCGTACGGGGTGTCGGCGTCGATGCCGAAGTACTCCCACACCGCGCTCCAGAAGCCCTCCAGGTCGGTGACCGACCAGCGGTGCAGGGCGGAGTAGTCGTCGAGGCCCGCCTCGACGCCCCGGTGCTCGGCGGCCCAGCGCCCGAAGTCCGCGATCCGGCTGCGTTCGGCGGACTCGGGGTCCGGGGTCCAGAACGGGTGGGCGTGCGGCGTGGTCATGGAGCGGCTCTCCTCGGCGAAGGGGTGGACACGGGCTGGTCGGCGGACCCGGGGGTGGTGCAGAGCAGGGGCGCCCAGGCGGCGGTCGCCCTGAAGCCGGCGGCTCCGGCGGGGATCACGTCCAGGACGACGCGGTCGGGGCGCAGGAGTACGGCGTCGGCACGCCCCGCGCGCAGCCAGGCGGCGAGGGTGCCGTCGTCGCCGACGGCGTGGACGTCGACGACCCGCGCGCCGAGGGCGTCGGTGAGCGCGCGCAGGCCGGGGGTCAGTGGTACGGCGGTCAGCACGGTGAAGGAGTCGCCGAGGAGGTCGTCGAAGCGGATCCGCTGTCCGTCCTCGGTCGTCACCAGGGGTTGCGGGCAGTGCGTGCCGCCGAGCCGGCTGCGGCGTACGAGCGGGCCGACGTGCAGCGGGCGGCCGAGATCCTGGCCGGCCCTGGCCGTCACTCCGGGTATGCGGCAGACCGTGGCGACGGCGGCGCGGCGCAGGGCGGCGGCGCCGTCCTGGCCGCCGGTCATGGCCCAGCCGGTGGCGACCGCGAGGCGTATCACGTGCCGGGCGTGCGGCTTGCGTTCCTGTTCGTAGGTGTCCAGCAGACGCTCGTCGCCGCCCTGTCGCAGGACCCGGGCGAGCTTCCAGCTCAGGTTGTGGGCGTCCCGCAGCCCCGAGCACAGGCCCTGCCCGACGAACGGTGGGGTGAGGTGTGCGGCGTCGCCGAGCAGGAAGACGCGGCCGCGGCGCCAGCGGTCCGCGATGCGGGCCCGGAAGGTGTACCGGGCCTGCCGGATGACGTGGAAGTCGTCGGTGCGGGAGATGTCCACCCACGGCAGGACCAGTTCCCGCAGCAGCGCGTCGTCGAGGACCTCGCCTTCCTTCAGCCGGAACTCCCAGCGGTAGCGGTCCTCGCCGATCCGCATGAAGGTGGCGGGGCGGTGCGGGTCGCAGACCTGGTCGACGCCTTCCCAGCTGCGGACGGCGGCTTTCGTCGTCACGTCGATGACGGTCCACTCCTCCTCGAAGTGCAGGTCCTCCCAGGCGGCGCCGATGGCGTCGCGGGTGAGGCCGTTCGCGCCGTCGCAGCCGAGGACCGCCTCGGCCCGTACCTGGTGCTCGCCCTCGTCGTCGCGGTAGGTGACCCGGACGGGACCGTCGCCGGGCTGCTCGACGCCCGTCACCTCCACGCCGCCGCGCAGCTCGCACTCCGGGCGGCGGGCCAGCGCCTCGCGCAGCAGCCGCTCCAGCTCGGGCTGGTCGAACATGCTGGTCTGTGGGAAGCCGTGGTGGCCCCGCGCCGAGCGCCTGAACTCGGCGATCACGCGGTGCCGGGCATCGAGCAGTCTGAGGCCGCGCGCCGGACGGGCGACGGCGGTGAACTCGTCGGCGACACCGGCCGCCTGGAGGATGCGGCGCACCTCGTCGTCGGTGGCGACGGCGCGGGGCAGCGGGTAGACGTCGTGGTGGCGTTCGAGGACGACGGTCCGCACCCCGCGCCGGGCCAGCAGGAGGGCGGCGGTCACCCCCACCGGCCCGGCTCCGACGATCACCACGGGTACGTCTGCCGAGTGGGACTCGACGCTCATGTGCGGCTCGCTTCGGTCTCAGTGCGCGTCGGCCACGGGCGTGCGCTGCTCGCCCAGGTCGATCCGGGCGTCCGGGGTGGC
This sequence comes from Streptomyces sp. NPDC048277, assembly GCF_040652235.1. Lineage (NCBI taxonomy): Bacteria > Bacillati > Actinomycetota > Actinomycetes > Kitasatosporales > Streptomycetaceae > Streptomyces > Streptomyces sp. NPDC048277. The sequence goes on along the minus strand of NZ_JBEZLQ010000050.1, from coordinate 27,351 downwards.
GATGGTCGCGGTGACGACGTCACCGGCGTGCAGGTAGTGCGGGTTCTTCGCCTGGGTCCTGAAGAACGCCTTCCACTTCGTCGCGGGCGGCAGCAGCGCGCCGAGCTTCTCGACCGGCTTCGGCGGGGCCTTGAGCGCGGTGCCGCCCGGGGTGCCGGTCAGCAGCAGGTCGCCGGGGTCGAGGGACTGGAAGCGGGCCAGCAGGGTCAGCGCCTGCGCCGGCCGGACGATCATGTCCGCCAGGGTGCGGTCCTGACGCAGCTCGCCGTTCACGGACAACTTCAGCCGCAGGTCGAGGAGATGGGCGAACTCCTCCGGCTCCAGCAGCGCCAGGTGGGGCCCGGTCGGCGTGAAGGTCGGGTACGACTTGCTCTCGTAGAACTGCGTCCTGGTCAGCTGTACGTCACGCGCGCTGACGTCGTTGGTGATCACGAGTCCGGCCACGTACGACGGCAGGTCCCGCTCCTCGACGACGGTGCCCAGCGGCAGCGGCGCCCCCATGACGAGGCCCAGCTCGATCTCGTAGTCGAGGAACCTCACGTGTCCCGGCCGCACGATGGCCTCGCCCGGGCCGCTCACCGAGCTGGACGCCTTGCGGAAGAAGGCGGGCGGGATGTCGCCGGTGAAGCCCGAGTCGCGGGCGTGGCTGCGGTAGTTGACCATCTGGCACACCACTCGGCAGGGGGTGGTGACCGGGGAGAGCGCGGCCAGGTCGGCGACGGGGGTGCCCGTCTCGCCGGAGGCGGCGGCCTCCGCGACGGCGGCACGGTCGGCGAGCAGTTCGGCGGTGGTCGTGGCCTTGGTGTCGACGGGGACGGCGCGCTCACCGCGCACCACCCACCAGCCGTCGGTGGTGCGCAGGACGTTGGTGCTCATGAGTTCACGGCTTTCAGCAGGCCCAGCAGGCGGGCGGGGTCGAGTTCGTTGTCGCCGCGCAGGGCGTGCAGCACCTCGCGCAGCTTGGCGGGCGACGGCGTGGCGCCGAGGAAGTCCCGGGTGGCGGGCGGCCCCCACTGGGCGAGGCCGCTCGTGGACATGGGCGCCCAGCCGGGTTCGACGTCGTGGGAGAACAGGTCGCCGTCGGCGAAGTGCTCCAGCATGAAGTGGTCGGGGTCGCGCCAGTAGTCGAAGAGCTGGCTGCCCTGGATGTGCCGGCCGATGCCCCAACTGCGCTTGTAACCGCGTTCGTCGAGGTACTCACCGCCGGCGGCGATGGAGTCCAGGTCCGTGACCTGGTAGGCGGAGTGCACATAGCCGGTGCCGGGCCCCAGGTGCATGGCGAGGGTGTGGTGGTCGGCCGGCACGCTGCCCAGGTCGCAGCGGATGAACGCCATCGTCGGACCGCGTCCGCGCTGCCCGTCCAGGAACAGGAAGTCGGACACGATCATGCCGAGGGTGTCCAGGTACCAGTCCAGGGCCCGGGCGAACACCCTTGTCTCCAGCACCACATGGCCCAGCCGCTGGATCCGGGACGGCTCGCGGGGCGGGCGCTGGGTGGTGTTCGTACGGCGGTGCTCGGTGCCGAAGTTGAGCAGCAGCGGCTGCTGGCCCGGAAGTTCGGGCAGTCGCCCGGCGCAGTGCACCACCCGTACGGGGAAGCCGGACGGGTCGAGCAGATCGACCACCCCGCCGCCGCCCGGCACGTCGGCGTCCCGCACGGACGTGCCTGTCGACCGGGCCAGCCGGTCCAGGTCGGCCCGCTCGGCGGCGCGGAACGCCGGGCCGATGAAACGTGAGGTCCGGCCGCGCCGGATCACCATGCACGGCGAGCCGGCGAAGGTGCCCCGCAGCCACAGCTCCCGCTCCGTGCGGGCGGCGACCTGGAAGCCGAAGTCGCGGGCGAAGACCTCCGCCCGGTCCAGGTCGGGCTTCTCGAACTCCAGCCAGGCCAGGTCGGCGACCTTGATGACGGGGTTCCGTGACCGCCCGGGGTGCTCACCGCGCAGGGCACCCTGCTCGCTGTGCAGGTCCTGATGGGGTGTCGCGACGGCGGCTGCGGCCACGCGTGTTCCAGACATGGTGCCCTCCGAGCAACATTGCCGTAATGAGGAAATCATCATCTTTGACAGAAGCCTCGTCAAGAGAAGAGCCAGAGGAAGATTGATGAATCCATCAGAACTGTGGTGAGCCTGGGTGCGGCGGCTAGACTTCGACGCATGCCCACGTCAGCCCCGCCCAGCAACCGGTTCGAGCGACGCCGCGCCGAGACCCGCAAGGCGCTCGTCCGCGCCGCCCGCCAGATCCTCGCCGAGACCGGGGACACCAGCGCCAGCATCCAGATGATCGCCGAGCGCGCGGATGTCGGCTTCGGCTCCTTCTACAACCACTTCGAGTCCAAGACGGAGCTGTTCGAAGCGGCGATCGTGGACGCCCTGGAGGAGTTCGGCCAGGCCTTCGACGAGCACCTGGCGGGGATCGACGACCCCGCGGAGCTCGTCGCGGCGGGCTTCCGGCTCAGCGCCCGCATGGCCGAGTCCCATCCGGAACTCATGCAGGTGGTACGCCATCGCGGCCTCGGTCATCTCCACTCCGACAACGGCCTGTCCAGGCGGGCCCTGCGCGACCTCCAGGCCGGCATCGCCTCCCGCCGCTTCACCGCCGTGGAACCGGTCGTGGCCCTGTCCGCGCTGGGCGGGACCCTGCTGTCCCTCCTGGAGCTGAGGTTCGCCCGCCCGGAACTCGACGGCGACGAGGCCGCCTCGGACCTGGCCGAGATGGTCCTGCGCATGCTGGGCGTCCCGCCGGACGACGCCCACGACGTCGCCCGGCGCCCGCTGCCGGAACTGGGCTGACCCGCGCCGGAACTGGGCCGAAAGGCCGCCACCGCACACCTCGAAGGGCACTTCCCATGGCCAGGTCGCAGACCCCGCGCAGGAAACGCGCGAACGGGGTGGAGTCGCGCCGGCGGATCCTCGATGCCGCCGTGGAGATCGCGGGTGAGCGCGGGTACGAGGGCACGTCCATCGCGGCGGTCAGCGCCAGGTGCGGGCTGCCCGCGAGCTCGATCTACTGGCACTTCAAGGACAAGGACGACCTGATCGCCGCGGTCATCGAGACCGGTTTCGAGACCTGGCTCGCGGCCTTCGAACTGCCCGCCGAGGAGACCGGCACGCCCCTGGAGCGGGTCACCGCCATGGCGGCGGGCGTCGCGGAACGCCTGGTCGACGCGCCGGACTTCCTGCGCCTCGGCCTCATGCTGGCCCTGGAGCAGCGGCCCGCCGAGCCACGCGGCAGGACGGTCTTTCTGCGGATCCGCGCCACCGCCGCACAACGGATCGCGGAGATGATCGCGGCCCTCTTCCCGGCACTCGGCGAGGACGCCGTCCGCAGCCTCACCGTCTATGCCATGGCCGGCGCCGACGGCCTGTTCGTGCAGCGCCAGATCCACGGCGGCACCGTCGATCTGGCTGCCATGTTCGAGCTGCACGCACGGCTCCTCCACGACGCCGCCGCCCGCATGGCGCAGGAAGGCGACGAGCGGCACTGACCGAGGCGGCGCATCAAGCAGCCTTCCGGCCTGCGGTCCCGGACTGCGAGGTGCCGTCCTGCGCCGCGTCGTCGGGCCGGAAGGTGACCGCACTGCCCGAGAAGCGGGCGGTGAGTCCGTCGGCCGTGGTGGCGACCGATCGCAGTCGCAGACCGCTGGGGATGTTCCGCAGCTGGACCGGCTGCGCGAAGACCCTGTCGAGCAGTCGGCTGCCGACGTCGGGCAGCGCGCCGCCCGTGACCTTGAAGTCCCTGAAGACGATGCGGTTGCCGGAGGCCGCGGTGACGCTCGTCGTCACGGTGACCTGGCTCCCGAAGGGCAGGGGCACCACCGCGCTCACCCGACCGGGGCGGTCCCCCTGGGAGACCTCCAGGCCCAGGCCGTTCGACAGGTCCGAGTACGACAGGTAGGCGGTCGCCTCGGCGCTCCGGGCCCGTGCCTCGCTGTCGTCGTCGGACTTGGTCAACCCGTTCAGACGGAGGGAGAGTTCGGTCACCGGGAGCGGACGGTCGCTGCCGCGGGCCGGTATGTCGTGGGCCGTGATGTCGACACGTCGCAGGGTGCCCGAGGCGGCCTGGGTCAGGACGGGGAAGCCTCGGACGTGGACCTCCGGCGGCAGCGGTGTGTGCATGCCCTCCTGGAACGCCTTGGCCGTACGGGACTCGATGCGCACCGCGACGAACCGGTCGGCCGCGACGGGGACGAGTGCCAGCGCGAGGAGGCCACCGACCGCGAAGCCGAGCCGCCGTCGCCGGGGACGGTGAGGTGCGGAAGTCTCCATCGGCCCGGACACGGTGCCCGCCCCGGGCGAGCCGTCGCCCCAGGAGTCGTAAGGGGGGTAGTACGGCTCATACGGCGAACCGTCGTCGTAGCCGTTCCGGGAAGTGGACATGGTTGGTTCCTCCTTCAGTGGGGGCGGTGTGAGGTGTGGTGCCGTGCAGCCGACGGACCGTGGACCGGCCGCCTGCACCGCCGTTGCCTCGACCGGACACGGGCGCCTGTGCGTCGTCACCCCAGGACCGGGAGAGTCGGCAGCAGTTGAGCCGTCGGCGTCTGCGTGCCATCGCCCGTGGTGGTGCCGTCGCCCGCTGTGCCGGTACTGGCGTCCTGGGTCACCACGACCACGGTGCTGCCCGCCGCCACCTCGCTGCCGGCCGCCGGCGTGCTGGAGGTGACCACCGCGTCGGACGCCTGGGAGTAGCCGGTGGCGACACTGACCTGGAGGCCGAGGGCGCCCAACTCGTTCTGGACGTCGACAAGGGTCTTGCCGACGATGTCGGACGGAATCCGCACGCTCTGCACGGCCTTGGCGACCTTGATGTCGATCGCCGTACCCGGATCGACCTCCTGGCCGGCGGAGGAGCTCTGACCGATCACGGTTCCGGCCGCGGCGTCGCTCTCCACCTCGCTCGTGCTGCCCAGCTTCAGGTTCTGCGCCGCCAGCAACTTGCGGGCCTCGCTGACGGTCACGCCGTTGAGATCCGGAACGGTCGACTTCGCCGCCTGGGTGGCAACGGTGAGGGTGACCTCGGTGCCCTTCTCGACCTTCTCGCCGCCGTCCGGGTTCTGCCCGAGGACGGTCCCGGCGTCCTCGGTTTCCGATTCCGCCTGCCGGAGCTTCACCTTGAAGCCCTTGTCCGCCAGAATCCGGGACGCGTCGTCCTGGTTCTTGTCCGTCACGTCCGGCACCTCGACCTTGGGCGCCCCGGTGGAGACGGTGACCGAGACCGTTTCCCCCTTGGTGAGCCTCCCGTCCGCGGGACTCTGCTCGCAGACGTGTCCCTTGGGCTGGTCGGCGCAGGGCTCCCGCTTCGCGACGGTGACCGTCAGACCGACGTTGTCCGCCGAGCGCCGGGCCTCCTCCAGGGTCTGCCCGACCAGTGCGGGAACGCCGGCCTTGCCGTCGTCGGCCTTGCCTCCGCCCAACATCAGCCAGCCCACGACACCCGCCAGCACCAGGACGGCGACGCCTGCGGCCACCAGCGCCACGGTCGCCCTGCGTTGCCGGGGCCGCACCTCCGGGTCGTCGTCGTGCCCGGCGTCGTACACGACGTCGGACACCGCCGCCGGCCGGCCGCCACCCGTCCCCGGCCCCGTCACCCCGAGGCACGCCTCGATGTCGGCGAGCATCTCCTCGGCAGACTGGTGGCGGTACGCGGGGTCCTTCTCCAGGGCGCACAGCACCATCGCGTCCACCTGCGGGCCGACCTCGGGGTTGTACAGGCTCGGCGGGCGCGGGGGCTCCTGGGTGTGCTGGTACATCACCGCCATCGGCGACTCGCCGGTGAACGGCGTGCGGAAGGTGAGCAGTTCGTACAGCAGACAGCCGGTGGAGTACAGGTCGGACCGCGCGTCGATGTCCCGCCCCATCGCCTGCTCCGGGGAGAGGTAGTGGGCGGTCCCCATGACGACGGACGTCTGTGTCATGCCGACGTCCTGCGCGTCACGGGCGATCCCGAAGTCCATCACCTTGACGTCTCCAGCCCAGGTCAGCATGACGTTGGCGGGCTTGATGTCCCGGTGCACGATGCCCTGCCGGTGGGAGTGGGAGAGCGCCCGCAGGATCCCGGCCGTCACCTCCAGGGCACGGTCGACCGTCAGCGGCGGCCCGGAGTGCAGGGCCTCGCGCAGGGTCGCCCCCTCGACGTACTCCATCACCAGGTACGGCAGTTGCCCCCCGTACGTCATCTCTTCGCCGGTGTCGTAGACGGCGGCGATGGCAGGGTGGTTGAGCGAGGCCGTGGACTGGGCCTCGCGCCGGAACCGCTCCTGGAGTGCGGGCTCGTGGGCGAGGTCGGTCCGCAGGGACTTCACGGCGACGACGCGGTCGAGCCGCAGGTCGTGTGCGAGGTGGACCTCGGCCATGCCGCCCGAGCCGAGCAGATGGCGCAGCTCGTACCGGCCGCCGAGGAGTGCCCCCGAGTACCCCTGGTGGGGAAGGGTCAGGTCGTCTGATCCGCCGAGATTCACTGCGCTTCTCCACAGGTGGTCGGATGTCTGGGCCGGAGGCATGGCGCGACAGCGCGCCGCCCGGGAGCCAGGAACACGGAAAGATAATTGCACGTCGGCGAGCAATTATCTTGTCCGGTGCGAGGCCGGAGCGTGAGAGGCTCGTCACGGTCGGCGGGCAGACGACTCCGCCCCCGCACGGAATGCGGGGGCGGTCAAGTTCCCTCAGGCTTCGGGGACGGCGGCTCAGTCGCCGTCCGGGGACTCCACGGCCACCGTCGACGCGACCTCCTGGACCACGGCGCACGCCCGTTCCTCGGGCACGCCGGCCGCGATGAGCGTGGTGATGGCGACCCGGGTTCCGCCGTCGTCCTCCAGCGCCCCGGTGTTGACCGCTTCCAGCAGGGCGACCGTCATCGCCTCCAGTCCGGCGCTCAGCACCGCGGCCGGAAGATACGAGTGGACCACGCCTTCCCGCTGGCCACGCTCCAGGACGGCCGTGGTCCCCGCGCGGGCCGGCGCCAGCACCTCGGCCACCCGCTGCGCGCCGAGATCCCGCTTGGCCAGCGCCAGGAGCAGCCGGTAGCGGTCGCCCACGGGCCACATCGAGAGCACCAGGTGCGCCAGCACCCGCTCGACCGACTCCCCCTGCGCGCGCTCGACACCGGCGACCACCGCGGACCCGAGCGTTTCGGAGGCTTCGTCGGCGAGGGCCTCCAGCAGCGCGGCGCGCCCGGGGAAGTGCCCGAACAGTGTGCGCCGTACGACACCCGCGGCGCGCGCCAACTCCTCCAGCGTCAGGTCCGGGTTCCGCCCCAGCTCCCGACGGGCCGTGGCCAGGATGCGCGCTCGGTTCGCCCGGGAATTGCGGCGCAACGGCTCACGGGCAACTGGCTTGGACACGGAGACCTCGATGGATCAGTGCGGTGCGGAACGCGGGGAGCCGGACGGGGAACTCAGGCATTCTCGCACGGAGGCCCGTCCCCCGATCCGGTGCCCGAGCCGGCCGGGGACCGCACGTCGACGAGCACCGCGTGGCGCCTACACCTCGATGTGCGAGCCCATGATGACCGTGCGCTCGTGAGGGAGGCCGAAGTACTCGGCCGCGTCGGCCGTGATGTAGGACGTGGCGATGAACAGCCGCTTGCGCCAGGGTGCCATCGTGGGCGCCTGTCCCCGGCGCAGCTCGATCTTCGACAGGAAGTAGGACGCCTGGTCGAGTTGCAGGGGTCCCTCGGTCTCGGCCGGGTCGAGCATCGCCAGGGTGGCGGGCACGTCCGGGGTCTCCATGTAGCCGTAGGTGGCGGTGACATGGACTATCCCGTCGTCGGCGTAGCCGAGGCCGTCGACGGCGAGCCGCCGGTCGGCCGGGACGCGGGGCACCGGCTCGGTCTCGATGGAGAGGATCACGACCTGCTCGTGCCGCACGTGGTTGTGCTCCACGTTGGCCCGCATGGCCAGCGGGGCGTCTCCTTGCCCCGGTTGAGGAAGACGGCCGTGCCGGGCACGCGCAGCGCCGGCAGCTCTCCGCTGCGCAGGCCGTCGATGAACTCCGGCAGCGGGCCTTCCTCGCGGGCCCGCTCGGCGGTGACGAGTTCGCGGCCGCGCTGCCAGGTCGTCATGACGGTGAACGCGGTCAGGCCGATCAGCAGCGGCAGCCAGGCGCCGTGCACGAGCTTGGTCATGTTGGCCGCCACGAACAGCAGGTCCACGAAGAGCAGTACGGCCGCGCCGATGCCGATCAGCCACTTCGGCGTGCCCCATTTCGCCCGGGCGACGTAGAGGAACAGCAGGGTGGTGATCGTGATGGTGCCGGTCACCGCCATGCCGAAGGCGAACGCCAGCGCGGCGGAACTGCGGAAGGCGAAGACCAGGGTGAGGACCGAGACCATCAGCAGCCAGTTGATCCAGGGGACGTAGATCTGGCCCACGGTGGACTCGGAGGTGTGTGCGATCCGCAGCCTCGGCAGGTAGCCGAGCTGGGCGGCCTGGGAGGCGACCGAGTAGGCGCCGGTGATCACCGCCTGGGAGGCGATCACGGTGGCCGCCGTGGCCAGCAGGATCATCGGCCAGCGGGCCCACTCGGGCACGAGCAGGAAGAACGGGCTGCTGATGTTGGCCGGGTCGTCGAGGATCAGCGCGCCCTGGCCGAGGTAGCTCAGGACGCAGGCGGGGAAGACGAGGAACAGCCAGCCGCGGGTGATGGACCGGCGCCCGAAGTGCCCCATGTCGGCGTAGAGGGCCTCGGCACCGGTGACGGCGAGCACGACCGCGGCCAGGGCGAAGAAGGCGGTGCCGAAGTGCCCGAACAGGAAGCCCAGCGCGTAGGTCGGCGACAGCGCCTCGAGGATGTCCGGGTGGTCGGCGATGCCGGCCGCCCCGCACACGCCGATGGCCGTGAACCAGGCGATCATGACCGGCCCGAACACCCGGCCCACCGCCGCCGTCCCCCGGCGCTGCACCAGGAACAGCACCACGATGATCACGGCGGTGATCGGCACGACCGCGTCGCCCAGCGAGGGCTCGACGACCTTGAGTCCCTCGACCGCGGACAGCACCGAGATCGCCGGGGTGATCATGCTGTCGCCGAAGAACAGCGACGCGCCGAAGATGCCGAGTGCGGCCAGTACGACGGCGGTCCGACGGCCCGGTTGCGAACTCCACCTGCGCACCAGGGTGATGAGCGCCATGATGCCGCCCTCGCCGTCGTTGTCGGCGCGCATCGCCAGCAGCACATAGGTGACCGTGACGATGACCATCACCGACCAGAACACCAGCGACACCACTCCGTACACGTTCTGCGTGGTGACGGGCACGGGGTGCGGGTCGCCCGGGCTGAACACGGTCTGGAGGGTGTAGATCGGGCTGGTCCCGATGTCACCGAAGACCACGCCGAGAGCACCGATCACCACGGCCAGTCGCACCGAGTCGTGGGCGAGTCGGCGATGGGCCTCGGGTGGCGCCGTCGGCGCGGTCTCCTGCCGACTGCCGGCCATGGTGGTCCTCCTCCGCACGGGCTGCAGTGCCGCAGGCCAGGTGTGTCACGGCGGACGATACCGGCCCTCGCACAACCGTCCGCACGCGCACACCCCTTCCGCGGCCCAGCGCAGTGCCGAGGCGCGCCGATTATCGGGAACCGTAGGGCAGCAGAGCCATCTCGCGCGCGTTCTTGACGGCTTGTGCTATCTGCCGCTGCTGCTGGCGCGTCACGTGGGTCACCCGACGGCTGCGGATCTTTCCACGGTCGGAGATGAACTTCCGCAGCAGATCGGTGTCCTTGTAGTCGATGTACGTGATCCCGGCGGCGTCCAGCGGGTTGGCCCGCTGAGGCTTGGCTGTCTGCCGCCGGGGGGTCTTGTTTCGGGGCACGGTCGGGTCGATCCTCTGTCTGTTCTCGGTGGGATGTGGGATGTGGAATGCGGTCGGACGGGCGGGCCCTCGGTCCGGCGCGGTTCAGGCCGCCGGGTCGAGCAATTCGTCGAAGGCGTGGGGCAGTTCTTTCCAGCCGTCCCTGCCCGCCGCGTACTCGTCGTCGGTGAGCAGGCACGAGTCGAGCAGGGCCGGCAGACCGTCACGGTCCAGGCCGGGCGAGCTGAAGGTGAGGTACTGGCAACGGTCACCGTGTTCGGGGTGCCAGTCCAAAGAGGCCGCGACGCGCCGGTCGGCCGGAACCATCTCCCAGGCGGCGTCGGGCAGGGCGGCCAGCCAGGGCCCGGCCGACTCCACGCACAGCGCACCGCCCGCGGCGTCCCACGACAGCAGCGTGTCGGGACGGTCCGCCAGCCAGAAACGCCCACGGCTGCGGGCGGCGGCACAGGTCAGATCCTCCAACGCGGCGTAAAGACGCTGCGGGTGGAAGGGCCGCTCGCGCCGCCAGACGACGGTGCTCACGCCGTGCTCGTCGCGCTCCTGCGGCAACAGCGCGCACGCGGGATGCAGACGGGCGGCGGCCGCCGCCACGTCGAACCCAGCCAGCAGAGCGGCCCCCAGGGCACCGTGACTCTCCACGGGTACCGGTCGTGCGCCGGGCGTGAGCTGGGCGAGCAGCTCGCGGTCGCTGTCGTCGGCGCACTCGCCGTCCGCCGCACCGGAGCCGCCCTCGACGAGGGCGAGCACCGTGGGGTACTCGAGCTGCCGGGCGAAGGTGTCGGCGACGGTGCGCTGGTCGGTGGGAGCGGCGGCGAGGCCGGCGTCGGCCAGGTCGTCGCCGTTGCACAGGTACGGCAGGACGAGTGCCGGGTCGACCGCGGTGGCGACCCCGGTCAGCGCCAGCGGTCCGCCCGCGTCGGCGATGACCGCGGCCATGGCCTGGGGCTCGACGGAGTCCCACAGTTCCACGACGGCCAGCCGATAGCGTCCCTCCTGTGCGAGCCGCATCAGTTCGGGGACGAGGTCCTCGCGCAGGGCGCAGCACGCGCAGTCGTTCACCAGGGGTGCGTCGCCGCTGCCCAGCAGACCGCCGCCGTCGCGTACGGTGCGGTGCACAGCGCTGTCGACGGCGCCTGTCAGGTCGTGGTGCAGTGCGACCGAGCCGGGGACCGTACGCAGGATCTCCTCGACGGCGGCCCGGCGGGCGTCGGCGTGCAACCCGGCGACGATCGCGACCGGCAGCCGCGCCTCTCCCCCGCTCACGGCTTCCTCCCTGCGCGGCCGTAGCGCCGCTCGAAGCGCTCGACCCGCCCCGCCGTGTCCAGGACACGCTGGGTGCCGGTGTAGAAGGGATGGCTCGCCGAGGAGATCTCGACGTCGATGACCGGGTAGGTGTTGCCGTCCTCCCACTCGACGGTCTTGTCGCTGGTGGCCGTCGACCGGGTGAGGAAGGCGTAGTCGGCGGCGCGGTCGCGAAAGACGACCGGCCGGTACTCCGGGTGGATTCCGGGCTTCATGGCGTTCAGCGCTCCTCTCGGAAGTCGACGTGCCGGCCGGCGACCGGGTCGTACTTGCGCAGGGTCAGCCGGTCGGGGTTGTTACGGCGGTTCTTGCGGGTCACGTAGGTGTAGCCGGTGCCGGCGGTGGACCTCAGCCTGATGATCGGGCGCAGTTCGTTACGGGCCATGGACGACACCATACAGGAGATTGATTTTCATTTTCATTTACGGCTACCGTGTGGCCACCACGCAAGGAGGAAACATGTCCGCCCACTGCCAACTCACCGGCCGCCGGCCCTGCTTCGGCCATCAGATCTCGCACTCGCACCGGCGTTCCAAGCGCCGCTTCGACCCCAACATCCAGCACAAGCGTTACTGGCTGCCGAGCGAAGGTCGCCATGTCCGGCTCACTCTCTCCGCCAAGGGCGTCAAGACCGTCGACACGATCGGCATCGAGGCGGCCGTGGCCCGCATCCGCGCCCGGGGAGGGAAGGTCTGATGGCGAAGCAGAGCAAGATCGCGAAAAATGAGCAGCGGCGCCTCGTCGTGGCCCGGTACTCAGCGCGCCGTGCCGAGTTGAAGGCGATCATCTCGTCGCCCCGGACACCCGACGACGAACGCGCCGCCGCTCAGCGTGAACTGCGCCGACAGCCCCGCGACGCCAGCGCCACCCGCCTGCGCAACCGCGACTCCGTGGACGGCCGTCCCCGCGGCCATCTGCGCGCCTTCGGCCTGTCCCGCATCCGCGTACGTGAAATGGCCCACGCGGGCGAACTCCCCGGCGTGACCAAGAGCAGTTGGTGAACAGGACGTTCCCGATGTTCTCGCGGTGATCGTGACGCCTGTGCCTGACTCTGCGCACACGCGCAGAAGGCAGGTCAGGCTCCGATCATTCGGAGCGCCGCGCCAGAACTACGAAGTCCCGGTCATCGTGTTCGCCGGGGCGGTGTGAAGACGTAGAGGCCGAGGATGTCGGGGCAGGGGGCGACGCCGGGGCCGCCGGCCTGAACCCAGGCGGCGATGTCCTCGGTGGCGTCCGGGTCGTTGACGAGGCCGAGCCAGACCGGGCGGGCGCCTGCGGCGCGTGCGGCCGCGGAGGGCTGCACGACGATCACGTTGGCGTGTTCGCACACGTCGAGGCAGTCCGAGACACGTACGGGGGCGCTCTCGGCCAGACGCGCGACCTGCCTGTCGTGATCGATGCCGGACACTTTCCGGGTTCCGCAGCAGCAGTCCCGGCAGACGACGATGCGACAGGGTGTCGGTGCGGCGGGGGTGTGCTCGGTACGTCGTTCTTCAGGTTGCCGTCGGGGCATCGCTCGGCGCGCTCCTCTTGGGGTTCGGGGGAGATCCGTCCCGGGCGGCCGGGCGCAGGAAACGGATCACGGGGTGGCCGTGGTCGTGGGTGACCTCGGCCCGCACGCCGTAGACCCGCTCGATGAGGGCGGGTGTCAGGACCTCGGCCGGGGTGTCTTCCGCGACGACTCGGCCCTCGCGCAGGACGAGCAGGCGGTCGCAGTACATCGCGGCGAGGTTGAGGTCGTGCAGGGCGATGACGGTGGTGACCGGCAGGCCGGCGATCAGTTCCAGGAGGTCGAGCTGGTGCTGGATGTCGAGGTGGTTGGTGGGTTCGTCGAGGAGGAGTTCGCGGGGTTGCTGGGCGAGGGCGCGGGCGATCTGGGTGCGCTGGCGTTCGCCGCCGGAGAGGGTGTGCCAGGACTGGCCGGCCCGGTCGGTCAGTCCGGTGCGCCGCAGGGCCTCGGTGACGGCTGCCGCGTCGGCCGTCGTCGGGGGTGTCCAGGCGCGGCGGTGCGGGACGCGGCCGAGGGCGACGACGTCTCGGACGGTCAGTTCGGTCTGGGTGTCGGTGTGCTGGGCCACGGTGGCGATACGGCGGGCGGTGGCACGGCGGCCGACCTCGGTGAGCGGGCGGCCGTCCAGGGTGACGACTCCGGCGGTGGGGGCGAGGACCCCGGCCAGCAGCCTCAACAGGGTCGATTTTCCAGAGCCGTTGGGGCCGAGGATGCCGACGGTGTCGCCGGGGCGCAGGGTGAGGGTGACGCAGTCGACGACGACCTTGTCTCCCAAGCGCCGTACGACACCGTCCGCGTGGAGGCTGGTCATGCCCTGCTCCGTCCGCGGTAGAGCACGGCCACGAACGCCGGCACGCCGATCAGGGACGTCACCACGCCCACCGGGACCTCCTGGGGGTCGAGGACGGTTCGGGCCAGGGTGTCCACCCACACCAGGAAGACCGCCCCGGTCAGGGCCGTGACCGGCAGGAGGCGAGCGTGGCCGGCGCCGGTCAGGGCGCGGGTGACGTGCGGGAGGACCAGACCGACGAAGCCGATCGCGCCCGCGCAGCTGACCAGCGCGGCGGTGAGCAGCGCGGTCGCCGAGAGCAGGACCAGGCGGGTACGGGCGACATGGACACCGAGTCCGGCGGCGGCCTCGTCGCCGAAGGCGAAGGCGTCCAGAGTACGGGCGTACCCGAGGCACACCGTGAGGACCACGGCGAGCACGACGGCGCACAGCAGCACCTGCCCCCAGTCCGCGCCGGTCAGCGAGCCGAGCAGCCAGAACAGGACGCCCCGGGTGGTCTCGGCGTCGGCGGAGGTCAGCACGATGAAGGAGGTCAGCGCGGAGAACAGCTGCATGGCGGCCACGCCGGACAGCACCACCCGGTCGGTGCTGCCGCCGAGGGTGTGGCTGAGCAGCAGCACCAGGGCGAAGGAGAGCAGCGCGCCGAGGAAGGCGCCCGCCGACAGCGACACGACGCCTCCGCCCACGCCGAGTACGACGACGGCGACCGCTCCCGTGGACGCGCCGGAGGAGACCCCGAGCACGAACGGGTCGGCGAGCGGATTGCGCAGCAGCGACTGCATGACCGCGCCGCACACGGCGAGTCCGGCCCCGCACACGGCGGCGAGCAGGGTGCGCGGCATCCGCAGGTTCCACACGATGCCGTCCCGCAGCGGCGCCAACGTGCTCTCGCCGAGCCCGAGATGGGCCGCGACGGACGCCCAGACGTCACCGGTGGAGATGTCGGCGGGGCCGATCGTCACCGCCACGGCGATCGACACGAGCAGCGCGAGCAGGCCCCCGCCCGCCGACAGCAGGGCACGGACGCTCACTTGGCGAGCCCGAAGTCACGCAGACCGGCTGCGACCTTCTCGATCCCTTCGACCGTGCGGATGGACGGGTTCATGGCCTGCCCGCTCAGCAGGACGTACCGCTTCTTCTTCACTGCGGTCAGATTGCGGGTGGCGGGGTTGGTCTCCAGGTAGTGGATCTTCGCCTTCGCGGTCTCCGCGGTCTGCTGCTTGCGGGTCAGGTCGCCGATGACGATGACATCGGGGTCGCGGTCGGCGACGGTCTCCCAGCTGATCTGGGGCCACTCGTCGTGGGTGTCGGCGAACGCGTTCTTCGCGCCGACGGCACGGGTGATGGCGCCGGGCGCGCCGCAGCAACCGGCCAGGTAGGGCGACTGGGAGTTGGCGAACCAGTACATGAGGGACACGTCCGAGGCGTGCAGTCCGGCGGTGGCCGTGCTCACCCGCTTCTCCAGTGAAGCCACGAGCGTCTCGCCCCGCTTCTCGACGTCGAAGGCGCGGGCCAGATCGCGTATCTCGCCGTACACGGCGTCGAGGGTGAGGGGTGTGGAGCGCGATCCGTCGCCGCCGCTGTCGTTGTCCTTGCCCTCGGAGCAGTCGGACGGCGAGACGTACGTGGGCACGCCCAGCTTCTCGAACTGCTCGCGGGTGGCGACCCCGCCCGTGCCGAGGGTGGAGACGAACGAGGCGGTGACGAAGTCGGGTTCGGCGTCCAGGACCTTCTCGAAGGAGGGGTTGTTGTCGGCGAGGCGCGGCACGGACGCGTTGGCCTTCTCCAGGCCCTTCATCACCGGGTCGGTCCAGGTGGCCGTACCGGCCATGCGGTCGGCCAGGCCGAGGGAGAGCAGGATCTCGGTGGTGCCCTGGTTGAGGGAGACGGCCCGCTTCGGGGCCGACTTCAGGGTGACCTTGTCACCGCAGTTGTCGAGGGTGACCGGGTATCCGGCGGCAGCGGTCCGCCCTGTCTTCGCGTCGTTGTCGCCGCCGGAGGAGCCGCAGGCGGTGAGCAGCAGGGCGGAGGTGAGGAGAAGCGCCGGGGTGCGCAGAACGGCGGGGGTGCGGAGCACGGGCATGCCTTTGGGGTCGGGGCTCGTACGCGGAGCCTGGCCTACGGTCGTCCCTCCGCGCCGGGGCGCGAAGGTGCCAGCAGGTCTTCGGACTCGGGTTCGTCCGGCCGGGGCGCCTTCCCGGTCTCCCAGTGGCATGCGTACCCCGCCCGTCCCCCTCACCGCTGCGCGTCAGCTCCGGATTCGCACCGGATTCCCTGACCACGGATGTGGCACGACTGGCTCTGAGAGGTTATCAAGATCGGCCCGTGATCGGATCGTGGAGGGCCGGTCGGGGGCTGCAGGATGGGGCCGTGCCGAAGAACCCGCCCGAGTCCATGCAGTACCACCTGCGCCGGCAACTCAACGCCCACGCGACCGAGCACTGGCCGCAACTCACCCGGGTCCACGTCCGATTCCGAGCCGGATTCGCCTATGTGGACGGCGAGTTGAGGGACGGCGAGCGGCTGCCGCTGTGCCGCCTGCGCTTCACCGGCGTCCTGCACACCTGGGGCTTCGCCCGCTACGACGCGGGCAGCGACGGCTACCGGGACGACATCCTCTCCAGCGGTCTGCCGGCCGGCTCGGCGGAAGAGGCCCTGGACTGCGCGGGCGGCCTGTACCTCGCACCTCACCCGCCGGGCGGCCCCGGGCCGACGCGCGTGCCGACGGGACTCGTGCTCCTCGTGGGCCCACCGGCCTCCGGCAAGACCAGCTTCGTACGGGCACTGATCGCGCATGGCCGGATCGACGAGGGCGCCGTGGTCTCCAGCGACGAGATCCGCGCGGAACTCCTCGGTACCTCACCCGGCGACGTGGCCCCCGACGCGGCGGACGCGCGAATCTTCGAGGAACGCGACCGCAGGATCGCCGCCCGGCTCGCCGCAGGACACACAGCGGTCGCCGAGTCCACGAACGTCACCCCACAGGCACGCACCCGGCTCATCGCCATCGCCAGGCGCTTCCACGCCCCGGTGACCATGCTGCGATTCACCCCGGACCTCGGCACTCTTCTCCGACAGCACGCGGAGCGCGGCCGCACCGACGTCACCGCCGCGGACGTCCGCGCCTACGCCGCGGTCATGGCCCGTCACGCCGGGGCCGACCAACTGCGCGCCGAGGGCGCGGACGCCGTCCACGACGTCCCCGGGCGCCTTCAAGGAGCCACGCCCACGGAGGCCGCGGCGCACTTCTCATTCGCCTGACGAGGCGACACATCCAGGCTCACCCTCCCGCGGGTTCAGATACATGAATATTGAACACGTGCATGTACATTCCGTCGGGTGGCATGCAAGACTCCTCCAACCCCCGTGCACCACAGTCCAGTTGGAGAGGCAGGCAGTCATGTCCATCTCCCGGCGGGCCGTGCTGGCCACCGTGGGCGGCGCCGCAGCCGCCTGCGCCTCCGCGCCTCCGTCCGCGCACGCCCAGACAGGGACCGGCCAGGTGCCGGCCGTCACCCTGCACGCCCTCACCGCCGCGGCCGACTACGCCGCGGACAAGGTCCGCGCCGTCGCACCCGGCGTGGACGGGTTCCCCCTCGCCACCAAGTTCGAGAAATGGGTCTACTCCCAGGACGGCGGCTGGGTCGGCGGATTCTGGCCCGGCACGCTGTGGATGTGCTGGCTCCACACCAAGGACGACTTCTTCCGCGACCTCGCCCTCGACTCGGCCAGCGGACTCGCCCCCCGCCAGTACGACACCAGCACCCACGACCTGGGCTTCCTGTTCACCCCGTCCTGGATCACCGCATGGCGGCTGACCGGTGACACAACCTGGCGCGACGGCGCCGTCCAGGCCGCCCGCACCCTCAGTCGCCGCTACAACCCCCACGGCCGCTACATCCGCGCCTGGGGCGCACTGGACAGCCCGACCAACGCCGGGCGCATCATCATCGACACGATGATGAACCTCGATCTGCTCCTCTTCGCCACCGAGCAGACCGGCGACACCACCTACCTCGACATCGCCGTCGAACACGCCAGGACCACCCAGCACCTCTTCCCCCGTGCCGACGGCTCCACCCCGCACGTCTACGACGTCGACCCGTCGACCGGCGTCCCCATCGGACCCGGCACCGTCCAGGGCTACAGCGCCACCTCCTGCTGGTCCCGCGGACAGGCCTGGGGCATCTACGGATTCACCACCCTCTACCGCCGCACCGCCGACTCCGGGTTCCTGGCCACCGCCTCCCGGCTCGCCGACTACGCGATCGGCACCCTCACTCCCGACCACATCCCCGTCTGGGACTACCGCGCACCGCAGCAACCCCACGACATCAAGGACGCATCCGCCGCGGCCGTCATGGCCTGCGGCCTCATCGACCTCGCCGCCGCAACCGGCCACCGCCCCTACCGCACCACCGCACTGCGCATCCTGACCGCACTCACCCAGACCTGCCTCACCGACAGGTCCGCCCGCGCGGACGCCGTCGTCGCCCGCTGCACCCGCAACCGCCCCGCCGAAGACGGCATCGAAGTCTCCCTCCCCTACGCCGACTACTACCTCCTCGAAGCCATCCTCCGCATCCTCCGGCCCGACAGCCTCCACCACGCCATCGACCTCACCACCCCCTGAGCCGGACACCCGGCAGACCGAGCCCTTTCGCGCAGTGTCGGCGAGCGTGCCCCGGCGGTGAACCCGCACGTGGCTACGGTTGTCGAAGTTCTCTACGGAGGGGCTCTGATGGAAACGGCAGACAGCAGCGGGCACATACGCGGCGAAGAAGAGGACGGTCCCGACGGGTTCGCGGAGCTGCGGGCGCGTGAGTTCGGCTTCCTCGACGAGGGCGGACACACCTACCTCGACCACACGGGCGCCGGACTTCCTCCGCGCTCGCTCGTCACGGGGAGCGCGGAGCGGATCACCGGCGGGCTGTTCGGCAATCCCCACTCGGAGAACCCGGCCTCCCTCGCCTCCGGGCTTCTGCTCGCCGAGGCGAGGGAGGCGGTCCTGCGGTTCTTCAACGCCGATCCCGCCGACTACGCGGTCGTCTTCACCCCCAACGCGACGGGCGCGCTGCGCCTGGTCGGCGAGGCATATCCCTTCAGCCGTGGCGACCGGCTCGTGATGTCGCTGGACAACCACAACTCGGTCAACGGCCTGAGGGAGTACGCGCGGGCGCGGGGCGCCGCGACCGCGTATGTACCGGTGAGCGGGCCCGGCCTGCAGTTGGACGAGAGCCGGCTGCGGGTCGCCCTGTCGGCACGCGGCCTGGGATTCGGCCCCGCGCGAGGGCGGGGGCGCGGCGGCGGCCGCTCGCGCGGGCTGCTGGCCTATCCGGCGCAGAGCAATTTCACGGGTGTCCAGCACTCGCTCGAATGGATCGGGGCCGCCCACGAGCAGGGCTACGACGTGCTGCTCGACGCGGCAGCCTTCGTACCGACCAACGCCTTGGATCTGAGCCGGTACCACCCGGACTTCACCGTGGTCAGCTGGTACAAGGTCTTCGGGCATCCCACCGGCGTCGGCAGCCTGATCGCCCGCCGGTCGGCCCTCGCCAGGCTGCGCCGCCCCTGGTTCTCGGGCGGCACGATCTACGCGGTGAGCGCCCAGGCCCAGTGGCACGTCCTCGCCGAGGACGAGGCCGCCTTCGAGGACGGCACGGTCAACTTCCTGTCCATCCCGGACGTGACCGCCGGGCTGGCCTGGATCCGGCGTCTCGGGATGGACCGCGTACACGCCCATGTCACCGCACTGACCGGCCAACTGCTGGCCGGATTAGGGACGTTGCGGCACAGCGACGGCTCCCCGATGGTCCGGGTGTACGGCCCCGACCGTGCCGCCGCGCCCCGCGGCGGTACGGTCGCGTTGAACCTCCTCGGCGCCGACGGCCGGATCGTCGACGAACGTGTCGTCACCCGCGACAGTGCCGAACGCGGCATATCCCTGCGCACCGGGTGCTTCTGCAACCCGGGCGCCGGCGAAGTGGCCTTCGGCCTGCCGCTGGACCGGCTGCGCTCGGCGGCCCGCGGTCGACTGGGCTCGATGGAGGACTACCTGGAGCTGCTCCGGCTGCCCTCGGCGGGCGCTGTCCGCATCTCCCTGGGCGTGTCGTCACTGCCCAAGGACATCGAGACGTTCCTGTCGTTCGTGACGCGGACGTACCGGGACCAGGTGCCGGACGTGGCAGGGCTGGCCCCGCGGGCGGGTTGTTGAGCCGGCGGACTTCAGCAACTACCCAAGGAGCGCTCTGTGGACTGGGGTTCACCGTCCCGCCAGGCTCCCGGCCGCTCCCTGCCGGCACTTGCGCAGCAGAATCGTCCATGTCCCGGTCAGGAAGGCCAGCGCGAAGGCCGCCAGGATCAGCCAGCCGCGACTCGCCGGATGCCCGAAGGAATCCCCGTACGACGCCAGCAGGGGCGGCCCGAGGGGCGAGCCGCCCGCCCGCCACAGCGGCGCCAGGCCCACCCCGCTGCCCAGCGCCTCGAACGCCCAGCGGTTGGTCATGGCCCAGCTGATCGCCTTCCCGGCCACCGTCATCCGGGGCACCGGCACGAAGGCTCCCGAGAACAGCACCTGGGGAAAACAGAGCAGCGGAAGCATCAGCGTCGCCTGTCCGGGCTCCGAGACCGCCGCCGACGCGAGGAGCCCGAGTGCGAGGGCGGCGGTCGAGGCCAGCACACTCGACGCGAGCAGTGACCCGTAGGTGTCCCAACCCGCCGCGGGCAGCCGGTCCATGGCGCGCAGGACGGCCAACAGCAGCGCGTCGGCGACCGCGAGCACCGGCAGCATCGTCGTGAGCTTGGACAGGACGTACGGGCCGATCCGCAGCCCCGCGAGCCATTCGCGGCGCAGCACGGGGAGCTCGGTGCAGATCTGCAGCAGCCCGTACGTCAGCCCGAAGAAGAACGCGCCGAACGCGATCCAGAACATGATCATCGCCGTCGACCCCGGATCCGGCGCCACGGGATCGAAGGCACCCGCACGGAACAGCAGCGCGAACATCGCCACGATCATGACCGGTGACCCCGCCAGGACGGCGACCGAGAGCCGGCTGTGCAGCAGCAGCGCCGTACCGCGACGCGTCAGCAGCGCCCACTGGCGCAGGGCGCCGACGCGCGCCGCCGGGCGGGCTCGTGACGCATCGGGTTGACGGGCGTCTCCGGGAGGCACGGCAGCCTCGACGACGCGTACGCCGTCGGCCACGGCCGCGTACACGTCTTCGAGGCTGCCGACCCCGAAGGCCCCGCACAGATCGGCGGGTTCACCGGCGTAGGCGACCTCGCCACCGGGAGCGAGGAACACGACCTGGTCGCAGCGGAGCAGATCGGCGGGGACATGGGTCGTCAGTACGACGGTGGTGCCGTCCTCGGCCAGGGCGCGCAGGGTCCGCAGCAGGTCCGCCCCCGTGACCGGGTCGAGCCCGGAGGTGGGCTCGTCGAGGAAGAGCACCCTCGGCCGGGTCAGCAGTTCCACCGCGATGCCGGCCCGCTTGCGTTCACCCCCGCTGAGCGCGCGCACGGGCGTCCCGGCGCGCTCGGAGAGTCCGAGGGTGTCCAGGACCCGGTCGACGGTCCCGGTGACGGTCCGGGCCGGTGTGCCCGGCGGCATGCGCAGGCCCGCCGCGTACACCAGCGTCCGGTGCAGCGGCAGTTCGCGGTGGATGATGTCCTCCTGCGGAACGAACCCGAACTCCCTGCCGGGCGGCCCCGGCCGCTGCCCGTCGTGCAGCACCTCGCCCTCGGTGGGTGCGCTGAGTCCCGCCAGGATCTCCAGCAGCACCGTCTTGCCCGCGCCGCTGCTCCCGGCTATCGCGGTGAGCTGCCCGGGAGCGATGTCCAGTGATATACGGTTCAGCACCCGCCCGGCCCCGCGAACGTCCCGGCTCATCCCGCGCGCCTGCAGGCGCAGGCCGTCGACCGGCGGGAGGGGGACATCGACGGGCGCGTCCGGGCGTATGGGCGAGGTCGGCATGAGTGCAGCATGCCAGGGGCGCCCGCGGGAGGCAGCCCGCTTCCTGGTGTACCGGACAGGCCCTACGCCTGGGCGGCCGGTTCCAGTGCCTCCACGGCCGCGGCCGCCGCGGACGAGTCCTGGCCGTAGAAGATGTCGATGTCGACCTCCTCGCCGCCCATCGTCAGCGTGTCCCACGCGCCGCTGAGGACGAGCATGCGCAGTGTGGCGGGCTGCAGGGTGCGCAGGCGTTCCAGGATCGCCTCGTCGTCCGGCATTCCCGGCAGGCGGAGGGCGAGGCGTGAGCGGATGGCCTGCATGCGCTCCAGCAGGGTCTTGGTGTCCGCCTCACGGTCGGGCTCCTCGGGGATCCCGTCGATGCCGTGGCCGATGATGTCCTTGATCGCCCATGTGACACCCCGGTCGTCGGTGGTGACCATCGCCTTCCAGGCCCGGCTCTTGTGCCGGTACTGCAGCATCGACATCGCCGCCTCGTGGCGGAGGAAGTCCGCGTCCCTGAACGACCTGCCGTTCCACGCCCCGTTGAGGGAGCGGGCCAGGGAGATCGCCGAGGCGAGACCGCTGTTCAGGCCGCGGCCCGGCCAGAAGTGGATCGCGTTGGCGGCATCGCCGAGGAGGAAGCCGTAGGTGCCGGGCGAGTTGGCGGTGGGAGGCAGCAACTCGGCCGAGAAGCGCGGGCGTTGCACCATGTCCAGGCGGAAGCTCGTGACCGCGGTCAGGTCGTCGGACTCGACTCCGAAGAGCAGGAGGCCCTCACGGACCCGCCGCCACAGCGCCGAACCCTTGACCAGAGCGGGCAGGAACAGCGTGCCGTGGGTGGAGCACTGGAAGTCGCCGTACTCGTCGCGGTCCATCAGGCACGGGCGGGAGGCGATGCACTCCTCGAAGACGCGGCGGACCGGATCGAGTCCGATGACCTCCGCCGCCTCGGCATCCGTCAGCCGCATGTTCAGGAAGCCCTCGCCGCGCAGCGAGTTGAGCAGGAAGCGGTTCTGCGCGACCGTCAGCAGCACCGCCATGGGGTCGGGCAGGCCCGACCTCACGCGCAGGCCGAGCACGACGTCCTGCAGGTGGCGGTCGTCGAGGGAGTAGATGGACTCGTCGGCCTTGCCGAACCTGGCGGAGAAGTGGTCCCTGGTGTGTGACCGGCCGCCGTCGCAGATCGCGAGGACGTGCTGGGTCGTGAGTGCTTCCTGCTGTTCCGCCGGGTCGAAGCGGGTGGGTATGAGACGTATGCGGTCCCGTTTCTCGTTCGCCAGCTCCAGCAGCCGGTCCTCGATGTAGGCGATGCGCATGTTGCGCGGGCTGTGGTCGCCGACCGAGTCCGGGCCCGAGGGCCACATCTCCGTGTAGTGCTCCGGGTCGAAGAGGCGCGTCCGTACCTCCTCCGGCCACGCCAGGTACTGGCGGCTCTGTACGGTCACCACCTGCTGGCGCCGGACGTTGCCCTCGTCCTGGCTCTTCCAGACGACGGCACGGCCCCGCTTGCGCCACCGGCCGTCGTAGACGGCGATCTGCACCTGGGGTCCGAGGAAATGCTCCAGCAGCAGGGCGAAGGACAGGCCGACCGGGCCTCCGCCGGCCACGGTGACCCGCAGGACGGGACCCTGCTCCTCCGGGCCGTGCGTCACGGACCGGGGCAGCGAGAGCGCCATCAGCGTCTCCATGGCGTCCGCCACCTCGAAGCGGAACCCCTGGTCGCCCAGGGCGATCTCGTCACCGGGCTGCAGCAGGCGGGAGGTCACCCCCTCGCCGTTGACCAGGGTGCCGTTGCTGCTGTCCAAGTCATGCAGTACGTAACCCTCGTCCTCGTCGAAGACGATCTCCGCGTGGAAGCGGGAGACGCTCAGGCTCGAGATGACGACCGTGTTCTCCGAGTTGCGTCCGAAGGTGACGCGGGTGTCCAGGACCGGGATGCGCTCCCCCGCCAGCAGACCTTCGAGTCCGACCAGCACCGGTGCCACGGCACTTCCTTCCAGGAGTGGCGGAACAGCGACACGGTTCGTACGGCGGTGTGCGACTCTGTTCGGCAACCGCCCCATTGGGGAGCATATAGTTGCCAAGCCGAGTGCTTCCAGTACAGGGATCGGTGCAACTCCGTCCGGCCTGGCGGAACTTCGTCCACTTTCGGCCAGGGGCCGGGCGGCAGCCGCCCGGCCCGCGACCTCTGTCGAGTGACAGCCGTCAGCCGGCGTGGCCGTCGGAGCGCTTGCGGTGCAGGGTGAAGTTCTCGAAGACCGACAGTTCGCCGTGCGGCTTGTTCACGTTGTAGTACGTGACGTGCATCCGCGTGGTGTCACCGGCGTACCGGCCGGGGTCGACGGTGAACGCGGCGAAGCCGTAGGGGTGTTCGACGTCCCGGACGCCCACCCAGACCGCTTCTTCCTTCACGTAGGTGGAGGTGCGCTTGCCGTTCGAGCCGGCGGTCGCCGACACGGCGGTGATCACCTTGGCCGTGCCGTCGGTGAAGAACTTCTGGTTCGTGGTTCCCGAGACGCCTCCGCCGCCGAGGATCATGTGCACGGTGCCGAGGCCGGCGTCGATGTCGTCGGTGGCCTGCGAGACCGGGTTGGGCGTCAGCGTCTCGCTGCCCGTCACGACACCCCGCACGGACAGCGAACGCTCGTAGTTGTGCTCGTGGCCGCACAGGACCAGGTCCACGCCGTAGCGGTCGAACAGCGGGCCGTACTTCTCGCGCAGGCCCAGGTCCGCGCCGTTGGCGTCCGAGGAGCTGATCATGACCTGGTGCATGGCCACGACCACCCAGTCGATGTCGCGCGAGGAGCGCGCCGCCTTCAGTTCCCGCTCCAGGAACGCCAGCTGGCGTCCGCCGGAGTAGCCGCTGATGTAGACGTCGCCGCCGTCCTGCAGGCAGTTGTCGTCGTTCTGCAGGACGATCACCCGCACCGACCCGGCCGTGAACGCGTACCACAGGCCCGCGAGTTCGGCGTCCGTCTCGGTGGACGGGAGGGAGAAGTACGCCTGGTAGGCACCGAGGCCGATCGGGCCGTTGGCCTTCTCGATCTCGTGGTTGCCGGCCGCCGGCATCCAGGGGCGGAAGCGCGCCGAACGGGTGTTGTTGGTGAAGAAGTTGTTCCAGGTCCGCACCCGGTCGACATCCAGGTTGGCGTAGCAGAGGTCGCCGTTGAGGAGGTGGAAGAGCGGGGCGACCTGCTCGATGCCCGTGACGATGTCCTTCGTCGCGGGGGTGGAGTTGGCGTCCAGGGCGACCGTGCCGTCGGCCGCCCAGGTCACCTGCGGGGCGGACTGGTCGCCGAAGCTGGTGAAGGTGATCGGCCTGCGGCCGCGCGGGGCCGTGCGGAACGTGCCGCTGTCGGGGGTCGCGCCCTCGTGAGTGGCGAGGTAGAGGTAGTCCGTGTCCGGGGCGAGCCGGTTCAGCAGGGCGTGGTGGACGTAGACGGTGCGGTTCGAGGTGCCGTCGACATACGTGACGGTCTGGGCGGCGGCGCTGGAGCCGAAGCCGTGCTCCAGGGTGCCGTAGTGCACAACGGGCTTGGTCACCGGCTGGTCGGTGATCCACGAGACCGTCATCTGGGTGCGCGGGTCCGCCCCGAAGGTCAGGTGCAGGCCCTGGACGGGGGGTGCGCCGGAGGAGTCCGCGGTGAGGTGGAAGGCCGGGGCGCCGAGCGGCGCGGCCTGTGCCGTACCCGCACCGATCAACCCGGTGGCGGCGGCGCCCGCTCCCGCGGTCCCCAGCAGGCCCAGCGCGTGACGACGGCTGAGCCCCTCCGACGCCCCCGCGGATCTGTCCTCTGTCGACTCTGATTGTGTGGTCATGACGCCCTCCCGACGAGCAGCTGAGCTGACAACGACCGCACCCTGACCCAGCCCAACTGCTGCCACATGAACACCACATGGCCACATGACCACCACAGATCAGGCAAGGGCCCGGCAAGACCGACACGTGCCCGTGCCTTTGCCAACAGCCGCCCCGTGCTTGACCATCCAGGACGGTCCGGACGGTGTACGGGACCGCGTCAGCCGGTGGGGCGCGGGGCGCGCAGGTGGGCCCGCTCGGCCAGTTCCTCCTCCTCGACCAGTTCGAGCATGGGCCTGCCCGGTGCGCACATCATGGTCACGACGAACCGGGTGCGCGCGTCCGGCAGCGCGTTGCCGTCCTGGTAGTGGATGACGTCACCGCCGGGCTCCCAGAACGTCCCGCCGGCCTCGACCACCCGCTCCGGCTCACCCTCCAGTTCGAAGCGGACCGCGCCCTCGATGACGTACCCGAACGCGGGACCCGAGTGCCGGTGCGGCGGGGTTCCCGGGTCCCCAGGCTCCCACTCGACGTACAGGGTCATCGCCGAGGCTCCCTCGGGGACGGTGATCGGCGAGGCGTCCTGCAGCATCGTCACCGCCGTCTTCCACCCCTCCGAACGGGGTTGCTCGCCGGGGCCGGGGGCTGCGTTCTTGTTCGACACGGTGATGCTCCTCCATGGGTTCGTCGGGCCGCGGGACGGTCACGCCCCTGGTCACGGTGCGTGTTCACCGCCCAGGCGCCTTGAGAGTTTCCCCCTGTCGACCGGGTGCGCGGGGGATCTGCGGCACCGCGGAGTGCGTGTCCGCTTCGGGGGAGCGGGTGACGGCGGCTCAGCCGGGCCGGGGCCGGCGGTCGGCGTGGCCGCGTACAGGTCGGCGCGGTGCCGGCTTGTAGCATGATGATCCAACTCTGGAGGACATCGATGCGCGCCGGTGACAACGCGGACTCCCTCGACCAGGCGACCAAGGACTTCGTCGCGGCGCGTCCCCAGCTCTTCGGCATCGCCTACCGCGTGATCGGCAGCGCCACGGAAGCCGAGGACATCGTCCAGGAGGCGTGGGTGCGGTGGCAGGGGACCGACCGGGCCGGCATCCAGGAGCCGGCCGCGTTCCTGGCCACGGTCACGACCCGGCTGGCGATCAACTTCACCCAGTCCGCCCGGGCGCGCCGGGAGTCGTACGTCGGCCCCTGGCTTCCCGAGCCCGTCAACACGAGCCTGGATCCGCAGCTGGGCGCGGAACGGGCCGAGGCGGTCGACCTCGCGGTGCTCTTCCTCCTGGAGAAGCTGAACCCCGTGGAACGGGCCGCCTACGTCCTGCGGGAGGCGTTCGAGTACACCTACCGGCGGATCGCGGACATCGTCGAGACGAGCGAGGCCAACGCACGTCAGCTGGTGAGCCGGGCCCGTAAGCGGCTGACGGCGGAGCGCAGGGAGCCGGTCGGCTCCGCCGAGCACCGGCGCTTCCTCGAGGTGTTCCTGGCCGCGGCGCAGAACGGTGATCTGTCGGTGCTCGAAGAGATCCTCACCGAGGACGTGGTCAGCTACGCCGACGGCGGCGGAGTGCGCGGCGCGTCCAAGATCCCGGTCTTCGGGCTGCCGCACGTGTCCCGGTACCTGGCCGCCTTCGCGCCGCGGTTCTGGCCCCAGGCGGAGGTGCGCTGGGTCGAGGCCAACGGCAGGCCGGCCGTGCTGGTCTCGGCCGACGGAAACGCGGTGGCGCTGCTGTCCCTCGATGTGTCGGCGCGCGGTATCGAACGCATCATGTGGGTGATGAACCCCGCCAAGCTGGCTCCTTACGTGGCTTCGCTGGAGCGGTAGCCGAGCGCGTGTGCCGCCGTGGGGCCGCCCAGAACGACCCCCGCAAGCTCTTCACGGCCGCGCAGCCGACGTCCTGGGACGGCGTCAGTGCGTGTGTTCGCCGGCTATTTCCCGGTATTCCTGCGTGGTCGGCTTGGCGATCTGTGTGTCCTCGCCGTAGAAGCCACGGCTGAGCCGGACGCGCAGGCGCCGGGTGAGGTGGGCGCCCGCGTCCGGGGCGCTCACGTCCGGTGCGTCCGTGGTGCCGTCGACGCCGGGGATGGAGCCGATCGGCCGATACTGCTCGTGCTGGGTCAGGAGGTGGAGTTCCTCCTGGCTGAGCGGCTCGTGCATCTCGACGAACTCGCCGTGGGGCAGTCGTTTGACGACGCC
>NZ_JBEZLQ010000049.1:15433-44367 GCF_040652235.1 Streptomyces sp. NPDC048277 | reverse complement strand
ATGGGCTCTGCTTGAGCCGTATGCCGCGACGAGTGGCACGTACGGTTCTGAGGGGGCCGGGGCGCAGCGATGCGCTCCGGCTACCCGACAACGACTGCGTGCGCGCCCGTGAGGACGCCCGGAAGGCGGGCGATGCCTTCCCGAAGGCCGGCGAGCTGTCGAAGAAGCTGATCACGCAGGCGAAACAGACCGTGGAGCGGTCCTGGCTGGGTGAGGTCTCTTCGGTCGTCCTCCAGCAGTCCCTGCGTGACGCCGAGACCGCCTACAAGAACTTCTTCGCTTCCCTCAAGGGCACCCGTAAAGGTCCGAAACTGGGTGCACCCCGGTTCAAGTCCCGCAAGGATGCCCGGCAGTCGATCCGGTTCACCGCCAACGCCCGCTGGAAGATCACCGACCGCGGACGGCTGGACCTGCCGAAGATCGGGGCGGTGAAGGTGAAATGGTCCCGCACGTTGCCCGCCACCCCCACCTCCGTCACGGTCATCAAGGACAGCGCGGGCAGGTTCTTCGCTTCGTTCGTCATCGACACCGACCCCGCCGAAGACGCGAGCCGTATGCCCGCCACCGACCAGAGCATCGGCATCGACCTCGGCCTTACCCTCCCCCAGACTCCGTCCGGGGGGACCCCCATCGCCGTCCTGTCCACCGGCGAGAAGATCGACTCCCCGCGGTTCCTGCGCCGGGCGGAGAAGAAGTTGAAGAAGGCCCAGCGGGAGTTGTCCCGCAAACAGAAAGGATCGAAGAACCGTGAGAAGGCCCGCCTGAAGGCCGCCCGCGCCCATGCCAAGGTCACCGACGCCCGCAAAGAGTTCCACCACCAGCTCTCCACCCGCCTGATTTCCGAGAACCAAGGGATCGCCGTGGAAGACCTGTCGGTGACGGGGCTGGCGCGTACCCGGCTGGCCAAGTCCGTCCACGACGCGGGCTGGACGGCGTTCATCGGCATGCTGGAATACAAAGCGCAGCGGTACGGACGCACCTTGATCAAGATCGGCCGGTACGAGCCGACGAGTCAGATCTGCTCCACCTGCGGGGTCAAGGACGGTCCCAAACCCCTGCACATCCGGGAATGGACCTGTGCCGCCTGCGGCACGGTCCATGACCGGGACCACAACGCCGCACTCAACGTCAAGACGGCCGCCGGACTGGCGGTATCGGCCTGCGGAGCGCCGGTAAGACCAGAACCCGTTCTGGCACAGCGCGAAGAAACAGGAAGCCATGGATTCTCCACCGGAAACCGTGCCGCGTAGCGGCACAGCAACCAGTCGGGAAGGCCAGAATCCTCGCCCTTCAGGGCGAGGAGCATGTCAAGCCTTGAGCAGCGCGGCCGTCAGTTCGTCGGGGCGGGTGAACTGGGCCTCGTGGGTGCCGGCGTACTCGATGACCGGTGTGTCGGGGCCGAGGCGTCGGGGGAAGCGGGGGGTCCAGCCGTACTCGCCCGGCGGCAGGGCCAGGTCCTCGGTGCCCACCACGTAGGAGGCGGGGACGCCGATCGCGGCCGGGTCCACCGGGGTGACGGTCTCGGTGAAGTAGCGCAGGGGCTGCGGCACCAGCAGAGCGTGGACGAGGCGCTGGGCGCTCTCGTCGCCGTCCTGCATGAACGCGGCCGTGAACACCTCGTAGGGGAAGACGATGCTGTCGTTGCCGGACGCGGCGGCGAGCTGCCGGAACATCTCCGCGTAGTGCGGCGGGACCTCGTCCATCAGGGACCGTCCCTCCGCCGGGACGAACGCGCTCCAGTAGACGAGTGTGCGCAGCCGCGGCGCGAGGCGCGGGGCCGCCGCGGTGAGCGGGTAGCCGCCCCAGCTGTGCCCGACCAGGGTGACGTCCCGCAGGTCGTGCCGCTCGACGAGGTCGACGACGAAGTCGCCGACGTCCGCCAGGGCGTACTTCCGTGGATCGTCGCCGTCGGCGAGGCCCGGCAGGTCCGGTGCCAGGACGCGGTGACCGGCGGCGCGCAGCCGCTCGGCGACCGGACGCCAGGTCCAGCCGCTGTGGCAGGCGCCGGATATGAGGACGAAAGTCTCTGCCATGGCGTCTCCTTCGACGCGAGGTGGTGACGAGAGGCGGTGACGAGAGGCGGTGACAAGAAGGTGGTGCGCGCGAAGGGTGTCGGCTTGACGACGGCCGTCGCACGTATGAAATATCGGTCGTTCGTGAGACGATCGTCAAGTGGTTGACACATATAGGGGTAGGGCGACCCGCAGGGGTCCCGGGAGGTGCTGGTGAAACCACGGTCACTGGTCTTCGACCTGTTCGGCGACTACCTGCGCTACCGCGGCGGCGAGGCCCGGCTGCGCGGCCTGGTCGCGCTGATGGACTGCTTCGGCGTACCGGAGAGCACCGTGCGGGTGGTCGCCGCCCGGATGCGCAAGGAGGGCTGGCTGGACGCCCGCCGCGAGGGCCGGGAGACCGTCTACGCCCTCACCGACGCGTCCTGGAAGCTGCTGGACGAGGGCCGGGAGCGGATCTTCGGGCGCGCCCCCGGACCATGGGACGGCCAGTGGCACATGGTCATCTACTCGGTTCCCGAGGCCGACCGGGCGCTGCGCGAGCAACTCCGCAAGAAGCTGTCCTGGCTGGGCTTCGGTCTGCTGTCGGCGTCGGTGTGGGTCAGCCCGCACGACCGTATCGCCGAGGTCAGGGAGAGTTTCGCCGACCAGCCCTCGGTACGCATCGACGTACTGCACGCCCGCTCCGAGGGGGCCGCGGCCGACCGGGACATGGCGGCCCGGTCCTGGGACCTGACCGCCCTGGACAAGGAGTACGGCGAACTGCTCGACCGCTACCGGCCCCGCCTCGCCCGCTATCGCGCGGGTGAGCTGCGGGGCCGCGAGGCGCTGGTCGAGCGCATGCGCCTGATCCACGACTACCGCCTGATCCCCTTCCGGGACCCGGACCTGCCGCCCGAACTGCTGCCCGAGGGCTGGGCCGGCCGCCGGGCCCACGAGGTGTTCCTGGAGGCCCACGGCCTGCTGCGGGCGGAGGCGGAGGGGCACGTCGACGAGGTGATGGCCCAGGCCGGGGGCTGACCGGACCCCCGAGCCGGAGGGCGACCCGGGCTCGGGCCGACCTGGGCGGGGGCCGGTCGGGGTCAGGGAGATGTGCAAAGAAAAAGCGTTTCAGAATCTATACGACCGTTGTCGCAATGTCGTACGTTGAACTCAGGTCATCCCGAAGGAGTG
Organism: Streptomyces sp. NPDC048277; assembly: GCF_040652235.1. Classification (NCBI taxonomy): domain Bacteria; kingdom Bacillati; phylum Actinomycetota; class Actinomycetes; order Kitasatosporales; family Streptomycetaceae; genus Streptomyces; species Streptomyces sp. NPDC048277. The sequence continues at coordinate 41,182 of NZ_JBEZLQ010000049.1, read as the reverse complement.
AGTTCGCCGTGCCGATCACCGACGAACGTGCCGCGCTGGAGAGGCTGTACGCCGATTTCGAGGCCGCGCACCTGACACCGCTGTGGACCCAGCGCGAGGGCCTGATGACGCAGGTGCCGCAGCCGGACGCCGTACCCGCCCTGTGGCGCTGGTCGGTGCTGCACCCGCTCGCCGCGCGCAGCGGCGACCTCGTCCCCGTGGGCCGCGGCGGCGAGCGCCGCGCCATCGCGCTGGCCAATCCGGGCCTGCCCGGCACCGCCTACGCCACCCCCACCCTGTGGGCCGCGATCCAGTACCTCGGCCCCGGCGAGGAGGCCCCCGCCCACCGGCACACCCAGACCGCGTTCCGCTTCGTGGTGGAGGGCGAGGGCGTGTGGACCAACGTGGCGGGCGACCCGGTCGCGATGCGCCGCGGCGACCTGCTGCTCACCCCGGGCATGCACTTCCACGAGCACCACAACACCACCGACCGGCCGATGGCCTGGATCGACGGCCTGGACATCCCCCTGGTACGGCAACTCGACGCCGGATTCTTCGAGTTCGGCCCGGACCGGCTCGCCACCCGCGCGACCCCCGCCGCCTCCCGCAACGAGCGGCTGTGGGGCCACCCCGGGCTGCGCCCGGTCGGCGCCCCCGCCACCCCCGCCTCCCCGCTCATGGCGTACCGCTGGGAGCACACCGACGCCGCCCTCACCGCCCAGCTGGAGCTGGAGGACGAGGGCCACCCGGGCGTGCTGGGGCCGGGCCACGCGGTCGTACGGTTCACCGACCCGGCCACCGCCCGGGACGCCCTGTCCACCATCCGCACCGAGATGCACCGCCTGCGCCCCGGTGCCCGCACCGCCACCACCCGCACGGTCGGCTCCGCCGTCTGGCAGGTCTTCGACGGCACCGGCACGGTCCAGGTCGGCGGCGAGCGGTACGAGGTGGCGAAGGGCGACCTGTTCGCCGTCCCCTCCTGGGCCCCGCTGACCATCACCGCCGACTCCGGCACCGGCGATGGCATCGGCACGGGACTGGACGCCTTCCGTTTCTCCGACGACCCCGTCTACGAGGCCCTTGGACTGGCCCGCACGCACCGAGAGGAGCCTTCCGCATGAGGCTCGCCACCATCCGTACGGCCGAGGGGACGCGGGCCGTCCGTGTCGACGACTCCGCCGCCGTCGAACTCGGCTTCCCCGACCTGGGCGCCCTCCTGGCCCGTCCCGACTGGCGGACCGTGGCGCGGACCGCCGACGGCCCGCGCCACGAACTCGCCGGACTGGACTACGCACCCCCCGTGCCGTCCCCCGAGAAGATCGTGTGCGTCGGCCTCAACTACCGCAACCACATCCTGGAGATGGGCCGCGAGCTGCCCGAACACCCGGCGCTCTTCGCCAAGTTCGCCCGCGCGCAGGTCGGCGCGTACGACCCGGTGGTGCTGCCCGCGGGATCGTCGGCGGTCGACTGGGAGGCCGAACTCGGCGTGGTCATCGGCGCCGAGGTGCGCCACGCGAGCCCCGCGGAAGCCCGTTCGGCGATCGCCGGGTACACCGTGGTCAACGACGTCACCGCCCGCGACTTCCAGTACCGCTCCCCGCAGTGGCTGCAGGGCAAGACCTTCGAGGCGAGCACTCCGGTGGGGCCGTGGCTGGTCGTCAGCGACGAAGACCGGCCGCTGTCAGGGGAGTTGACGTGCACCGTCGACGGCGAGCTGATGCAGAAGGCCGACACCGGCGACCTGGTCTTCGACCCGGCGGCCCTGGTGGCCTACATCTCGGGGATCATCACCCTCGCCCCCGGCGACCTGATCGCCACCGGCACCCCCGGCGGTGTCGGCCACGCCCGCAAGCCCCCGCGCTATCTGACGGAGGGCAGCGAGCTGGTGACCCGGATCGAGGGCATCGGCGAGTGCCGCAACACCCTGGTTCGCGAGAGTTCGGTTCGTGAGAGCCCGGTTCGCGAGAGCCGGTTCCGCGACACCCCGGCGAGGGGCTGACCATGCGTATCGCTGTCGTCGGCGGCGGCCCCGGCGGGCTGTTCTTCGCCACCCTGATCCGGCGGGCCGATCCGTCGGCAGAGGTGACGGTATTTGAACGCAACCGTGCCGACGACGCGTTCGGGTTCGGCGTCGTCTTCTCCGACCGCACCCTCGCCGGCATCCACGAGGCCGACCCCGTGCTCCGTGAGGCGCTCGACGCGCACGGCCGGCACTGGGACGAGATCGAGGTACGGCTCAAGGGCGAGCGGATCCGCTGCGGCGGCAACGGCATGGCCGCGATCGTACGCCGTACGCTGCTCGGACTGCTCCAGGAGCGGGCGCGTGCCACGGGCGCGGACCTGAGGTTCGAGACGCAGGTGGACCTGGACGACCTGGCCGGGTACGACCTCGTGGTCGCCGCCGACGGCACCGGGTCCCGTATCCGTACCGCCCTGGAGGACCGGCTGGAGCCGTCCGTTCAGACGGCGACCGCCAAGTTCATCTGGTTCGGCACGGACTACATGTTCGACGGCCTGACCTTCGCCCACGAACGCGGCCCGCACGGTGTCTTCGCCGTACACGGCTACCCCATCGGGCCGGACCTGAGCACGTTCATCGTCGAGACCGACGAGGCGACGTGGCGGGCCGCCGGACTGGACGCCTTCGACGTCACCCGGCCGCCGGGCCCGAGCGACCTGGCCAGCAAGGCGTACCTGGAGGACCTGTTCGCCGACCAGATCGACGGACACCGGCTCCTGGTCAACAACTCCCGCTGGGGGAACTTCCGGACCCGCCGGACGGGGCAGTGGTACGTCACACGTCCCCGGCCCGTCGTCCTGCTCGGCGACTCCGCGCACACCGCGCACTTCTCGGTCGGCTCCGGCACCAAGATGGCCATGGAGGACGCGATCGCCCTCGCCGGGGCCCTCACCAAGCACGCCGACGACCTCCCGGCCGCGCTCGCCGCCTACGAGAGTGCCGCCCGCCCCTCGGTCGAGGCGATCCAGAACGCGGCCCGGCCGAGTCTGGGCTGGTGGGAACAGTTCGGCGCGTACCACGACGCCTTCGAGCCCTGGCAGTTCGCCTACCACTTCCTCTCCCGCAGCATCACCGACGCCCGCCTGGCCCGCCGCGCACCGGACTTCGTACGGGCGACCCACGACCAGTGGCAGGCCCGGCACGGGGCCGAGCCCCTGGACACCCCGCTCGACCTAGGCGTACGACAGCTGCCCAGCCGGGTCGTGCTGGTCGGCCCCGACGCGACGGCGGCGGTGGGCGGCACCGGCGACCCACTCCCCCTGCACACGTCCGCCCCGACCCCTCACGCACAGCCCTGGGGTGCGCTGATCACGGCACCGGACGACGAGACCGGCCTCGCCGCCGCGTACACGCGCCTCGCCGGCCTCGCGGCCGCCGGCCCGCTGCTCGTCGCCGTGCGCGGCGGTACGGCGTACACCCGCGCCCTGCTCACCGAGCGGACCCGCCTGCACCACACCCTGCCCGCGCTCCTGGTCGACGACCACCTGGACCGCGACCGCGCGATCACGGCCGTCCTGTCGGGCCGGACCGACCTGGTCGGCGCCGACGCGGACACCGTTTCGGCATGGGAGACGACGGCATGACCGACACGACGAGCGCGTCGCGACCGACCGGCACGACGACCCCGGCGGGTCCGACCGGTGTGACGAACCCGGCGGATCCGACCGATGTGGCAAGCCCCGCGGATCCAACCGGCACAACCACAGCCGGACCGACCGGCGCGACAAGCCCGGCCCGACCGCCCGGTGTAGCGCGCCCGGCGGATCCGACCGGCACAACGACCCCGGACCGACCGGCCGACACCACAAGCCCGGCCCGACCGACCGGCACGACGGCCCCAGCCGGGCTGGACGCCCTCTTCGCCCCGCGTGGCGTCGCCGTGGTCGGTGCGTCCCGGGACCCCGGCAAGCTGGGGGCGGCACTGGCGCGGTCGGTGGCCGCCTTCCCCGGGTACGTGGCGCTGGTCAACGCGCGGGACCCCGATCCGGCCTCCGGCGTCTACGCCTCGGCCGCCGAGGCCGCCTCGCACGGCCCGGTCGACCTCGCGCTGATCTGCGTCCCGGCCCCGGTCTGCGCCGACGCGCTCGCCGAGGCCGCCGAGGCCGGGGCCCGGGCCGCCGTGGTCTACGGGGGCGGCTTCGCCGAGGCCGGGCCGGAAGGCGAGCGGTACCAGCGCGAGCTGGCCGACGTGGTCGCCCGTACCGGCATCCGGCTGCTCGGCCCGAACACCTCCGGTTTCCTCGCACCCGGCCGGTGCCTCACCGCGAGCTTCGTGCCCGGAGCGGCCGACGTACCGTCCGGCCGGATCGCCGTCGTCGCGGCCAGCGGCGGTGTCAACCACGCGCTGGCGTTCCTGCTCGCCGAGGCCGGGCACGGGGTGAGCCTCGCCGTGGGGCTGGGCAACGGCGCGGACGTCACCGCCGAGGACGTCCTCGGCCACCTGGCGCGGGACCCGCACACCACCGCCGTCGCCCTGCACATCGAGTCCGTGGCCGACGGCCGGCGCCTCACCGCCGCGGTCGCCCGCCTGACCCGCACCCGCCCGGTCGTCGCCCTGGTCGTCGGCCGCCACGACATCGGCGCCTTCGCCGCCTCCCACACCGGTGCCCTCGCCACCTCCTGGCGCACCACCCGCGCCGCCCTCGCCCAGGCCGGCGCCGTCCTGGTGGACGACGAACGCGAACTGGTCGACGCCGTCGGCGCGCTGTCCCTCGTACGACTGCCCGCCTCCGCCGCCCCGGGCGTGGGCGTGGTCACCGCGCAGGCCGGACCGGGACTGCTGCTCCTGGACGACCTGCGGGGCCGCGGCGCCGCCGTCCCCGAACTCGCCGAGGACACCCGGCGCGCGCTCGCCAAGGTGCTGCCACCGCTGACGTACCAGGCCAACCCGGTGGACACCGGCCGCCCCGGCCCCGGCTTCGCCGCCGTCCTCGACGCGGTCGCCGCCGACCCGGCGGTGGACCTGATCGCCGGGTACGCGCTGCACGAGCCGGGCGCCTTCGACCTGGTCGCGGCCGTGGACGCGGCCGTGTCCGGGAACGGCGTGCCGATGCTGCTCGGCGTCGGCGGCGCGGGCGGGGACGTACGGCGGGTCCGCCGCGCCCTGCTCGAACGGGGCGTTCCGGCGGCCGGTGACCCGCACGGACTCGCCGCGATGACCGGCGCGCTACTGGCCGACGCCCGCGCGCGGAGCCGTACGGCGGCCGCAGCGGTCCCCGTGTCTCGCCCATCCGTGGTCACGGGCCCCGGGCCGTGGGACGAGGACCAGGCGAAGGAGCTGCTCGGGCGGCTGGGCGTGGCCACCATGCCCCGCCGCGCCTGCGCCGACCGTACGGCGGCCCACCGGGCGCTGGCCGAACTGCCCGGACCGGTGGCGGTCAAACTGCTGGACGCGGGCGTGCTGCACAAGACCGAGATCGGCGGGGTCCGGCTCGGCGTGCGCACGCCCCAGGAGCTGGACGCGGCCCTCGACGCGATCGAGGAGGCGGCCGCCCGCGTCACCGCAGCGGCCACCGAAGCAGCAGCCGGGGCCGCCACCCGGTTCCTGGTCGAGTCGATGGCCCCGCCCGGTGTCGACCTCGTGGTCGGCGCCCGCCGCGACCCGGTGTTCGGCCCCGTCGTCCTGGTGGGCCTCGGTGGCACCACCGCCGAGGCGCTCGCCGACGTCGCTCTCCGGCTCGCGCCGCTCAGCCTCGACGACGCCGCGGACATGCCGACCGAGCTGGCCGGACACGCCCTCCTCGACGGCTGGCGCGGCGGCCCCGTACTCGACCCCGCCGCCCTCGGCCGGGTCACGGTGGCCCTCGGCGGCCTGCTCGCCGACCACCCCGGACTCGCCGAGATCGAAATCAACCCGCTGCGGCTGACCGCACACGGCCTCGTGGCGCTGGATGCTGTGTGTATCGCCGCAGAAGCCGTAGAGGCCGTAGAGGCCGTAGATGACACCGAAGTCGCTGAAACCGCTGACGCCGCTGAAGCCGTCGCAAGAGAAGGTGGTGTCTGATGGCCGCACCCATCAGTGAGGGCACGGTCCCCTGGCCGGAGGCCGACGCCGACCGCTACCGGGCCGCCGGGCACTGGTCGGGCCGCCCGCTCGGCGAGCTGCTGCGCGAGGCCGCCGACCGTACCCCCGATGTGACCGCGCTGGTCGACGGCCGGGTACGGCTGACGTACGCCGAACTCGCCGACCGCGCCGACGCGTTGGCGGCGCGGTTGCTGGACCTCGGGCTGGCCGCGGGCGACCGGATCGTGGTCCAGCTGGCCAACGGCTGGGAGTTCACCGTCCTGACCTGGGCCTGTCTGCGGGCGGGCATCGTGCCGGTGATGGCCCTGCCCGCCCACCGCCGCCTCGAACTGGCCTACCTCGCCGCGCACTCCGAGGCCACCGCCATCGCCGTACCGGACAGCCTGCGCGGCTTCGACCACCAGGCGCTCGCGCACGAACTGGGCAAGGAGGCCGAGGGCGCGTGGCACGTCCTGGTGGCCGGGGCGGACGTCGCCCCGGGCAGCCTGGACCTGCGCGTCCTGTGCGCCCCCGCGGCGGACCCGGCGGCGGGCCGGGCGAACCGGGCCCGGCTGGACGCCGCCGCCCCCGCCGGCGGTGACGTCGCGGTGTTCCTGCTGTCCGGCGGGACCACCGGCCTGCCGAAACTGATCGCGCGCACGCATGACGACTACGCGTACAACGCCCGCGCGAGCGCCGAGGTCAGCGCCGTCGACGCGAGCACCGTCTACCTGGTGAGCCTCCCCGCCGGCCACAACTTCCCGCTGGGCTGCCCCGGCATCCTCGGCACCCTGCTCGCGGGCGGCACGGTCGTCATGCTGCCCTCCCCCGAGCCGGCCCGGGTCTTCGCGACCGTCGCCGCGGAGGGAGTGACCCACACGGCGGTCGTCCCGGCGGTCGCGGGCCGCTGGCTGGAGCACGCCGAGCGGCACGGGCCGGACGCGCTCGCGTCGCTCCGGGTCCTCCAGGTCGGCGGCTCCCGCCTGGCCGACGAACTCGCCCGCCGGGTCGGCCCGTTGCTCGGCGTCACCCTCCAGCAGGTGTTCGGCATGGCGGAGGGCCTGCTGAACTTCACCCGCCTCGACGACCCCGAGGACGTCATCTGCACCACCCAGGGCCGGCCCATGTGCCCGGACGACGAGGTACGGCTGGTCGACGAACTGGACCGGGACGTCCCGGAGGGCGAGCCCGGCTCGCTGCTCACCCGCGGCCCGTACACGCCCCGGGGCTACTACCGCGCGGCCGAGCACAACAAGCGGGCGTTCACGGAGGACGGCTGGTACCGCAGCGGCGACATCTGCCGGCGCACGCCCGAGGGCAACCTGGTCGTCGAGGGCCGGGACAAGGACATGATCAACCGGGGCGGCGAGAAGGTCTCCGCGGAGGAGGTGGAGAACCTCGTCTACGAGCTGACCGACGTCAGCCAGACGGCGGCGGTGGCGGCGCCCGACGCCGTCCTCGGTGAGCGGGTCTGCCTCTATGTCGTCCCCAGACCGGACCACGAGGCCCCGACCCTGGACACGATCCGGGCCGCCATGGAGGAGGCCGGGGTGGCGCGCTTCAAGCTGCCCGAACACCTCGTGGTGGTCGAGGAGTTGCCGGCCACCAAGGTCGGCAAGATCGACAAGAAGGCGCTGCGGGCCGACCTCGCGGCCCGCCTGGGGCGTACGTCATGACCGCGCGCGACCGGCACGACCTCGCCGCGACCCTGCCCTGGCTGCGCGAGGGCACGGCCGTACTGCTCGCCGCCGCGGACCGCCTCGCCGACGACGGCCTGCGCGTCCCGAGCACCCTCCCCGGCTGGACCAGGGCCCACGTCCTCGGCCATGTCGCCCGCAACGCGGAGGCCCTCACCCGCCTCGCGACCTGGGCCCGCACCGGCATCCCGACCCCGATGTACGCCGACCGGGAGCAGCGCGCGCGGGAGATCGAGTCCTCGGCGACACTCCCGCCCGAGGTCCTGCGTCGGGAGCTGAGGTCCACGGCCGCGGACCTGGACGACAGCCTGTCCGCCCTGTCCGCCCTGTCCGCCCTCTCGGAACGGGACGAGGAAGTCTGGCAGGCCACGGTGCGCAGCGCTCTCGGCCGGGACATTCCGGCGGCCGAGATCCCGTGGCTGCGGGTCCGGGAGGTGTGGCTGCACGCGGTCGACCTCGCGGCCGGCCCGGCCTTCGCGGACCTGCCCGCCGACCTCGTCGACACCCTCCTCGACGACGTCACCGGCACCCTCTCCACCCGGCCGGGCTGCCCACCCGTCCGGCTGGCGCCGACCGACCGCGAGACCACGTGGCGCCTCGGCCCCACCACGGCCGGGACACCGACCACGGCAGAGGCCCCGGCCGCGGAACTCCTGGCCTGGGCGACCGGCCGGGCAACCGGCCCCGTACCGACACTCCTGCCGCCCTGGCTGTGACGCCGGAAGCCCCGGGTTGCCGGGGCCCGGCCGGACTCGGACGGACGGCCGCTCCAGGGAGCCTTCGCCCGTGCGCAGCCCCCTGCCGACGAACCCGTGCGCAGGCCCCTGCCGTTGACGCAGGCGTGCCGCTCCCCGCCCCGTTCAGGCCCCGCGCAGGGCCGTCTCCAGGCGGCTGCCCCAGCGCAGGGCGGCGTCCACGCATTCCCGGGTCCGGGGTTCCAGACGCCGTCGCGGTCCGACGACCTGCACGGCGGCGACGACCTCACCGGTGAAGTCGCGGACCGGTACGGCGACCGAGTAGAGGCCGGGCTCGGCCTCCTCGTCGACGACGGAGTAGCCGCGCCGCCGGGTCAGCTCCAGCCGGCGCAGGAAGTCGGCGAGGCCGGTAGGGGTGTTGGGGCCGTGGCGCACGAACTCGGTGCGGGCGAAGACCGCGGCCACCTCGTCGTCGTCGGCGTCGCTCAGCAGCGCCTGACCGCAGTCGCTGCAGTAGGCCGGGTAGGGGCGGCCGATCCAGGAGCCGAGCTGGCGGCTTCCCGGCGGTACCCGTTCGGCGATGGTCACGGTGCTGTCGCCGACCAGGACGCCCAGGTAACAGCTCTCGCCGGTCTCGGCGGCCATGCCCTCCAACGCCGTGAGTCCGTCGGTGCGGAGCCGGTGCCCGGTGAGGTCGCGAGCCGCGGAGTAGAGCCGCCAGTGCGGGGTGACACCGCCCGAGGCGTCGTCGCGGACGACGAACTCCTCCGCGGCCATGGCGGTGATCATGCGGGACAGCTGGCTGCGGTCGCGGCCCATCTGCCGGGCCAGCTCCGAGACCGACACGCCGGAGCCGTGCCCCCGGCCGCCGGCCGTGCCGCGGGCGAGCGCCGACAGCGCGTCCAGGCCCTTCGTCACGCTCGAGTCCACGCGCTCCTCCTCCGTGCCGACACCCGCGTCCGCCCGGGTCGCCATGGGCCGCCGTCCCCGTGACCTGCCGGTGCGGACTCTAACGTCACTCCGGAACGATCAGGAAATGTGCAGCATCTGCATCTTGCCGTGCATTTAATGCACGCCTAACATCCTCGTACCAGCCGCCGCCGAACGCCGAGGGATGAGGACGCATGGCCACGACCACGATCACGCCGGAGACCGCCGCACAGGACCGGAAGCCCGTACGGCGCCGTACGGTCCGCGCGATCAAGGTGCACTGGCCGGTCCCGGCGGCGACCCTGGCCGCGTGCGCGGCGGGCGACCTGGACGTACTGCGCTCCGACGAGTCCTTCGCCCCGCTGCTGCGGGTCCTGGAGACCTCACCCGAACTCGGGGACTTCGGCGTCTACGGCGATGTGTTCGAGGTGGCCCTCGGCGTGGAGAGCTTCACCGTACGGACCGGCGCCCGGCCCACCCTCGGCTCGGTGGGCGGACGCTTCCTCTCCTCGACGCTCACGGTGACCACGTACGTCGAAGCCACAGTCGGCGACGACGAACTCGCCCTGCTCCTCGCCCGCCTCACCGACGTCCACCCCTGGGAGGTCCCGGTGATCGAACTCTCCGCCCCCATGGACCTCGTCACCCGGGCCTGACCCCCCTCCAGCTGCTCCCCGAGCCCGTCGCCCGCACCGGACGACCGCTCCTGCCCGTGCGCGGCCACCCCTCGCGCACCCCGCACCCCTCACCCCCGAAAGTGGCCCGACCCCACCGCCATGCCCTGCCGATCACCCCCCACGCCCCGTCCTCCCCGCCCCGCCCCGCTCCCGCAGAGGAGACCGCCGTGTCCGTCTCAGCCGTACCGGAGAACCCTCCGACCGCCACCGGCCCCGCTCCGCAGCCGCCCTCCGAAGGCCTGCGCCGCACCATGCGCTCCCGCCATCTCGTCATGATCGCGATGGGCGGTGTCATCGGCTCCGGGCTCTTCCTCAGCACCGGATACACCGTCTCCCAGGCCGGTCCCCTCGGTGCCGTCCTCGCCTACCTGGTCGGCGCGTTCGTCGTCTGGCTGGTGATGGCCTGCCTCGGTGAACTCGCCGTCATCTACCCCGTCTCGGGCGCCTTCCACGTCTACGCCTCCCGCTCGATGGGCCCCGCCACCGGCTTCGCCACCGCCTGGCTGTACTGGCTGACCTGGGCCGTCGCCCTCGGCTCCGAGTTCACCGCGTGCGGACTGCTGATGCAGCGCTGGTTCCCCGGGATCAGCGTCTGGGTCTGGTGCGTGATCTTCGCGGCCGTCGTCTTCGGCGTGAACGCCTTCTCCGCCCGCGTCTTCGGCGAGACCGAGTACTGGTTCTCGCTGGTCAAGGTGATCGCCGTGGTCACCCTCATCATCCTCGGCGGCGCCGCCCTGCTCGGCTTCCACCCGCTGGCCTCCGGCGGCTCGCACCCGTTCCTCCTGCAGAACTTCGAAACCTCCCACGGCCTCTTCCCGAACGGCTTCTCCGGCGTTCTGGTCACCGTGCTCGCCGCGTTCTACGCCTTCTCCGGGTCCGAGCTGATCGGCGTCGCCGCCGGCGAGACCGAGAACCCGGCCGAGGCGGTGCCCAAGGCGCTGCGCGTCACCGTCGTACGCCTGCTGGTCTTCTTCGTCGGCGCGATCACGGTGATCGCCGCGACCATTCCGTACGACAAGGTCGGCCTGGACGAGAGCCCGTTCGTCACCGTCTTCTCGTCCCTCGGCATCCCCTACGCCGCCGACGCCATGAACTTCGTGATCATCACCGCGCTGCTGTCGGCCGGCAACAGCGGCCTGTACTCCTGCGCCCGCATGCTGTTCTCCCTCGCGGAGGAGAAGCAGGCCCCGCAGGCGCTGCGCCGGCTCAGCCGCCGCGGCATCCCGCTGACCGCGCTGGCGCTCAGCATGCTCGGCGGCCTCGCCTCCCTGGTGAGCAGCGTCGCGGCACCCGAGACCGTCTACCTGGTGCTGGTGTCGATCGCCGGGTTCGCCGCCGTCGGCGTCTGGATGTCCATCGTCGCCGCGCAGTTCTTCCACCGCCGGGCCTTCGTCCGCGACGGCGGCGACCCGCGCACCCTGGCCTACCGCACGCCGTTCTACCCGGTCGTCCCCGTCCTCGCCTTCGTCCTGTGCCTCGCCTCGCTCATCGGCATCGCCCTGGACCCGGCGCAGGCCACGGCCCTGTACTTCGGCGTCCCGTTCGTGGCGGGCTGCTACCTCTACCACTGGCTGCGCCACGGCCGCCGCCGCACCGCCGCCGGGGCGGCCGCGTGAAGCCGCCCACCTGCGTCCTGCTCGACCTCGACGGCACCCTGGTGGACTCCGCCCCCGGCGTGACCGCCAGCGCCGCCGAGGCCCTGCGGGCGGTCGGCGCCCCGGTCCCCGACGCGCCCACCCTGCGCACCTTCGTCGGCCCGCCGATGTACGACACCTTCCGCGACGTCGTCGGCCTCCCCGAGCCCGCCGCGCGGGCCGCCCTCGCCGCCTACCGCGCGTCCTACGCCCGCACCGGCGCGTCCGCCGCCACCGTCTACGACGGGATACCCGAACTCCTCGACACCCTGGCCGCGCGCGGGCTCCCGCTGGGCATCGCCACCTCCAAGGTGCAGGACCAGGCCGAGCTGATGGCCCGCCGCTTCGGCCTCGACTCCCGCCTCAGCACCGTCTGCGGGGTGTCCGACGAAGCGGGCCGTACGACGAAACGGCTGGTGATCCGGGAGTGCGTCGCCCGGCTGCGGGCGGCCGGCGCAAACGTCAGCCGCCCGCTGATGGTCGGCGACCGCGCCTACGACATCGAGAGCGCCGCCGCCGAAGGGATCCCCGCCGTCCATGTGCGGTGGGGGTACGGAGCTCCCGAGGAGTCGGCGGGCGCCCTCGCGTACGTCACCGAACCGGCCGAACTCGCCGAGCTGTTGAAGAACACCGTCGAAACAGAGGACCAGCACGCATGACATCGCACACCACCGTGACCGACGGCACCCCCGAACCGCCCCTCTGGGCCCTGCACCGGGAACTGATCGGCAAGACGGTGCGCACCGACCTCACGCACGCCTTCCACCCCGGCCAGCCGCACTTCCCGGCCTTCCCGGACGAGAAGCGCGAGATGCCCTTCGACATGTCCCGCGGCGACGGCTTCAACGTGCACCTGTACACGATCGTCGGGCAGTGGGGCACCCACGTCGACCCGCCCGTGCACTTCGTCGACGGCGCCCGGACCCTGGACGAGATACCCGTCGACGAGATGATCCTGCCGCTCGTCGTCCTCGACATCACCGAGCGCGTCGACGCCGACCCGGACGCCGTACCGACGACGGCCGACGTGGCGGCCTGGGAGGCGCGCAACGGCCGTGTCCCGGAAGGGGCGTTCGTCGCGCTGCGCACCGGCTGGGGCCGCCGCTGGCCCGACCCGGCCGCCATGGCCAACAAGGACGCGGCGGGGGTGAGCCACTACCCGGGCTGGTCCGCCGAGGTGCTGACCTACCTCTTCGAGGAGGCCGGCGTCACCGCGATCGGGCACGAGCAGACCGACACCGACCCCGGACTGGCCACGTCCGCAGGGGACTTCAGCCTGGAGAGCTACGTCCTGGAACGGGACCGCTGGCAGATCGAGCTGATGGCCAACCTCGACCGGGTACCGGAGGCGGGCGCCCTGATCGTCGCCACCTGGCCCAAGCCGCAGGGCGGTTCGGGCTTCCCGGCCCGCGTCTTCGCCCTGCACCAGGCGGACTGAACCTCCGCCGCACCGCCGGCTCCGGCGGCCGTCCTGACCCGGCCGCCGGAGCTTTCGCCCGTCCGGAGACCCGTGAGGAGAAAGGCACCGCGCCATGGACGCCATCGACGAGCAGATCATCACCGAACTCACCCGCAACGCCCGGATCTCCCACGCCGAACTGGGCCAGCGGGTACGGCTGTCCCGCAACGCCGTCCGCCAGCGCGTCGAACGCCTGGAGCGGCAGGGGCACATCGGCGGCTACACGATCGTCCGCCCGTCCCACGGGCCGGACAGCACGGTGGTCGCCGCGCACGTCCTGGTCTACCGCGAGGACCGGATGCGCGGCGGAGACGTCCTCGCCGCGCTCAAACGCATCCCCGAGGTGGTCTCCTGCGATGTCCTCAGCGGTCAGTTCGACCTGCTGGTCAGCGTGGAGGCGGCCTCCCTGGAACGCGTACAGGGCATCTGGGAGCAGATGGCCCAGATGCCCGGTGTACGGGACACGGTGACGGCGCTGGCGCTGTCCCGGGTGGTCAGCCGGCCGCGGTGACGTCCGCGGCCATGAGGCGCAGCGCTGTCGTACGGTCCAGCAGCCCGCGTCGTACGACGACGTCCACCACGTCCGCCCCGGTCCGCGCCGCCTCCCGGGAGACGTCGGCGGCGGTCTCGTGGCCGATGCGCGGGGCGAGCGCCGTCACCGCGCCGACGGTTCCGGCGCCGGTGCGCGCGAGGTGCTCGCGGTTGGCGGTGATGCCCGCCACGCAGCGGGTGCGCAGCGCCGCGCAGCCGTGCGTCAGCCAGCCGATGTGCTGCAACAGCAGGTGCCCGATGAGCGGTTCGAAGGCGTTGAGCTGCAACTGCCCGTTGTCGGCGGCCATGGTGATCGCCACGTCCGCGCCCGCGGTCGCGAAGGCGATCTGGTTGACCATCTCGGGGATCACCGGGTTCACCTTGCCCGGCATCACCGACGAACCGGCTTGCAGGGCAGGCAGGTTGATCTCCGCGAGGCCCGCGTGCGGTCCGCTGGCGAGCAGCCGCAGATCGCTGCACACCTTCGACAGCTTCACCGCCGTACGCTTCAGGACCCCCGACACCAGCAGGAACACGCCCGTGTCCGAGGTGGCCTCCACCAGGTCGGCGGCAGGCGTGAGGTCGAGTCCGGTCAGTGCGCGCAGGTGTCGTACGGCCGCCTCCGCGTAGCCCGGTTCGGCGGCGATGCCGGTGCCGATCGCGGTGGCGCCGAGGCTGGTCTCGGCCAGCAGCGGCAGGGTCTCGCCGATCCGCTGGACGTCCTCGGCGAGGGTCACGCCGAAGGCCGCGAACTCCCGGCCCAGCGTCATCGGTACGGCGTCCTGCAACTGGGTGCGGCCCACCTTCACGACGTCCGCGAACTCCTCGCCCTTTGCTCTGAACTCGGCCGAGAGAAGCGTGAGTTCGGCGGCGAGTTCGGTCAGGGCGGCGCTGACGGCGATGCGCAGGGCGGTGGGGTAGGTGTCGTTCGTGGACTGACAGCGGTTGACGTCGTCCAGCGGGTCGAGGTGCTCGTAGCGACCGCGCTCGTGGCCCAGGTGCTCCAGGGCGAGGTTGGCGATCACCTCGTTCGCGTTCATGTTGGTGCTGGTGCCCGCGCCGCCCTGGATGACGTCCACCCGGAACTGGTCGTGGTGCCGGCCCTCCGCGACGGCCCGGCAGGCCGCCGCGATCGCCCGCACCTTGTGCGGTTCCAGGACCCCGATCTCGCCGTTGGCGAGCGCCGCCGCGTGCTTGACCTGCGCCAGCGCGCGCACGAGAGGGGGATGGGCGCCGACGGGAACCCCGCTGACCCGGAAGTTCTCCAGCGCCCGGGCCGTGTGCACACCCCAGTACGCCCCGGCGGGCACCGCCACGTCCCCGAGCGCGTCGGACTCGATCCGGAACCCGGTGCCCAACTCGCTCACGCCGGCTCCCTGTTGAGGCAGACCACCTTCGGCTGGGTCATCTCCTCGTAGGCGAAGCGCACGCCCTCGCGGCCCATGCTGCCGTACTTGAAGCCGCCGAACGGCATCGCGTCGAAGCGGTAGTCGGAGGAGTCGTTGACCATCACGCCACCGGCCTCCAGCAGCTCCGCCGCGGCCATCGCCCGGTCCAGCGAGCCCGTGAAGACGCCTGCGTGCAGGCTGAAGTCGATCTCGTTGGCCCGCTCGACGGCCTCCTCGAAGGAGTCCACCGGCTGGAGCACGACGACCGGCGCGAACGCCTCGTCGCGCCAGATCGCCGAGGTGCCCGGCACGTCCTCCAGCACGGTCGGCGCGTACAGCGAGCCGTCCCGCTCGTGCCCGCACAGCAGCCGTGCGCCCTCGGCGAGCGCGGCCGTGACCGTGGCCTCGGCGGCGGCCGCCGCCTGCTCGCTGATCATCGGGCCGACGTCGGTGCGCACGTCCGCCGGGTCCCCGGCCCGCAGTCGCCGGGTCCGCTCGACGAAGGCGTCCCGGAACTCCGCGTACACCTCGCGCTCGACGAGGATCCGCTGGGTGCCGATGCAGTTCTGCCCGGCCGCCCAGAACGCCCCGGAGACGCACGCCGCCACGGCCGCGTCGAGGTCGGCGTCCGCGAGCACCAGGACGGGGGCGTTGCCGCCCAGGTCCATCGCGAGTTTCTTCAGGCCCGCGGTACGGGCGATGGCCTCGCCGGTGCGGAACCCGCCGGTGAAGGACACCATCCGCACGTCCGGCGCCGCCACCACGGCCGCGCCCAGCTCGGCGCCGCCGTTGACGACGGTCACCACCTCCTCCGGCAGCCCGGCCTCGACCAGGGTGTCGACCAGCCGCAGCGCGGACAGCGGGGTGAGCAGGGACGGTTTGAGGACGACCGCGTTGCCGCCCGCGACCGCGGGGCCGAGCTTGTGCGCGACCAGGTTGAGCGGGTCGTTGTACGGCGTGACGGCCGCGATGACGCCCAGCGGCTCGCGGGTGAACCAGCCCAGCCGGCCCTCCGATCCCGCGTACGCGTCGAAGGGCACCACCTCGCCCGCGTTGCGGCGGGCCTCGGCGGCGGACAGCCGCAGGGTGTTGACCGCGCGGCCGGTCTCCTTGCGGGCCTGGACCAGGGTCTTGCCCGCCTCGGCGACGATCAGCCGGGCGAACGACTCGGCCCGCTCCTCGATCAGCCGGGCCGCGCCGTCCAGCACGGCCGCACGGGCGGCCCGGGAGAGCCGACGGGCCGTCTCCCGCCCGGTACGGGCCCGCCGCAGCACGTCGTCCACGGCGGTGGCCGGGGTGAGGCAGACGGAGCCGATGGTCTCGCCGGTGTAGGGGTTGCGCACGGGCGCCATGCCGATGCTGAGGGAGGCGCTCAGGGCGGTGTCAGCCACGACGGACCTCCTGAAGGGTCTTGTTGTCAGCGACCGTGCTCTGCTCATGGATGCCGATGACGTCCGACAGCAGGGCGTACGCCGTCTCCATGCGTCCGGCGCCGGGGCCGCCGACCGTGACGGTGCCCAGCAGGTCGGTGTGGAAGGCGACGGTGTTGACGGGCCCGGTGACCCCGGCGAGGGGGTGCCCGTCGGGCAGCGCGACCGGGGCGACCCGGGCCTCGACGGTGCCGTCCGGGCGGCGGGCGGCGGAGCCGACCAGCTTCCAGCGCAGCCCCTCGGCGGCGGCCCGGCGGACGTCCTCTGCGGCGAGGGCGGAGATCCCGGTGCAGGGCACGTCCGCGCGGGTCAGGTCGGCGCCCAGCACCTCGTTCGCGAGGATCATGACCTTCAGCTGGACGTCGTACCCCTCGACGTCGGCGGTCGGATCGGCCTCCGCGTATCCCAGGGCCTGGGCCTCGGCGACCGCGTCCGCGAAGGACAGGCCCGACTCCAGGCGGCCGAGGACGTAGTTGGAGGTGCCGTTCAGGACGCCCTCGAAGCCGGTCACGGCGAGGCCGCCGAACATCCGGCGGGCGGTGCGCAGCACGGGGGTGCCGGACATCACCGTGCCCTCGAACTCGAAGCACACGCCGTGCCGCCGGGCCAGTTCGCGCAGGGCCTGGCAGTGCAGGGCGACCGGCCCCTTGTTGGTGGTGCACACGTGCTTGCCGGCCTCGATCGCCCACCGCACGTGCGACAGCGCGGGCTCGCCGTCCGTGGGGTTGGTGAAGGTCGCCTCGGCCACGATGTCGGCGGGCACCTCGCGGATCACCCACTCGTTGCGGGGGTCCGCGCTGCCGCCGTCCATCGGGGAGAAGTCCAGTTCGCCGGGGGCGACGGCGAGCAGCGGAGCCAGGTCGATCCCCTCCCCGTCCGTGCGGACCAGCGAGCCGGCCCGCAGGTCGGTGATGGCCACCACCCGCAGCGCGAAGCCGAGTTCGGCCTCCAGCGCGTCTCCGCGGCCGGCGATCAGCTCGGCGAGCGCACGGTTCACGCCGCCGAATCCGATGAGCGCGAGGTCGTATCGGGTCATCCGGTCCTCCTTCTCCAGCGGCACCGCCCACCTGGCGGCCCGACCACGGACAGCCTCGTGCGCGGGCCGGTCAGCGAAGCCATGCCGAAACGACCGGAAGGACTGCCGATGTGCACCGGGCGCTCACCGCTCGTCCTGCGACCGGCGTCGACGACGCGGCACCGGACCGCTGATCACCGGCTCGCTATAGTGCGGAGGTGACGAAGAACGGCCCCACCCCCCGCCCGCCTGGCATGGGAACGGCCTCCTCGCTGCGCATGGCCCTCCGGATGGTCAACACGGTCCTGGACCGGGAAACCTCCGGCCGGAACGGCTTCAACGTCAGCCGGCTCGCCGACGAGGTCGACGTCGAGCGCAGCAAAGCGTCACGCACCACCCAGGACCTGTGCGACAAGGGCTTCCTGGAGCGCCTCGACGACTCGACGCTCCGCGCCGGCAGCGCCTTCTTCACCACCGCGGCGTCCCTGCACCCCGGCCTGCTGGGCCGCAGCCGCCCGCTCCTGCGCCGCCTGGCCGTCCAGCACGGTGCGGGCGCCCGGCTCTCCGTCCGCGACGGGGTCCAGGTCCGGCTGCTGCGCGCCGAGTCCGCCGCGGGTTTCGCCCAGGAGTGGCAGGGCGGGGCGAGTCTCGTCACCCCGTGCTGGTGCACGGGCGCCGGCCGGGCGCTGCTCCTCGACCACACCGCCGAGGAGATCGCCACCCTGCTAGAGGACTACGAGCTGATCGGCGTCGGCGGCCCCAACGCGGCCCACTCGGCGGGGGAGGTCGCCGCGGCCAACGACCGTGACCGTCTGCGCGGTGTCGTCGCGGCGCACGGTGAGTTCGAACACGGCGTCACCGAGTACGCGATACCCGTGCGCGACACCGCCGGACGCATCAGAGCCGCGGTGTCGGTCGTCGGCAGGCAACAGGACCTGACGGTCCACGAGCGGACGATCCACACGGACCTCACGGCCGCGGCGACAGCCCTGGCGACGTACGTCGACGGTGACAGCACACACCCCTGACACCGCCGAGCCACGTTCCAAGGACGCAGCCCTCAGCCCTGAGGCCTCACGAATCCCTCGCCTCCCTCGCCCAAGGAGCTACTGACGCGGCGTCGCAAGGTACGGCACCACCATCACCGTCCCCGACCCGCACGGGTCAGATCGGCCGGGTCCCGTCGGGGGCCGGTGGCGCGGTGGCCGGGTCGGGGAACCGGCGGGGGGCGTGGCCGGCGACGAGGAGCTGGTGCAGGCGGGCGAGGGCGCCGATGAGGGCGGCCCGCTCGTCGTCGTCCGCCGCGGCGAGGGCCGCGGCCAGGGCCCTGTTCGCGCCTGCGGCGCGGCGTTGGGCGCCTGCGGCCCGGATGCCGTCGGTGAGGTCGACGAGGGTCTTGCGGCCGTCGTCGGGATCGGCCGAGGTGGTGACCCAGCCGCGTTCGGTGAAGGACCGCACGCTGGTGGAGACCCGGCTCTGGGCCAGACCGGTACGCCGGGCGATGTCCTTGATGGGACTGCGCGCGTTCAGGTAGAGGTCCTGTAGGACGAGGAACTCGCCCGGCGCCAGGCCGAGTTCGTTGGCTCCCATGTCCTCGAGGGCGATTTCGGCGAGGCGCCGGCCGAGCTGGTACAGGTCGCTCATCTCCATACCTCCAAGATACATCTCTCTTTATGCATCCCAGCAGATCCATCTTGACAGATGAATCTGCTGGGATGCATCTTTGGAGATGTAGATGAGCGGTCACCCTTCCTGGAGGACTCCATGAGCGTCAGCGATTACCTGCTCTACACCGGCCTGTTCGTCGCGATCCTCGCCACCCAGCTCGGCACCCGCCGCCCGGACGCCAGGCGGCTGCTGTTCCCCGTCGCGGTCACCGTCGGCGTCGGCTTCAAGTACCTGCGCACCATCCCCTCCGGCAGCACCGCCCACCTGATCGAGGCCGCCGGGCTCGCGGTGGGGCTGCTGTTCGGGCTGGCCTCGGTCGCCCTGATCCACGTCCGCAAGGACCCCGCCGACTCGCGGCTCGTGACCGTGGCAGGCTGGCCGTACGCCGCACTGTGGACCCTCGCGATGGTGCTGCGCCTGGGCTTCGCCTACGGCTCCACCCACTGGTTCACCCACGCCCTGGTGACCTTCTCGATCCAGCACCGCGTGCCCGGCACCGCCTACGGCACCGCGTTCGTCCTCATGGTGCTCGCCATGATCACGGTACGGACCGCAGGAGTCCTGGTCCGCGCTCGCGCCCTGGGTGCCGCCGTGGACCTCGGCTCCCTGCGCATCGCCCGCCGCCCCGCCCACTGAACGGCATGCCCCGGAGTCACGGGGTGCGGTCCCGCGCCTCACTGTCCGCACCGGATGCGTCAGCCGGTCAGGCCCGCACTGATCAGCCAGATGTGTTCGCAGGTGGCAGACGCCCTCTGCAACTCCTCACGGGAGTCCTGCGAGGCATGGTAGAAAGTCCGCTCGATCATCCAGCACAGGGCGCGTGCCATCGCCGACGCCTGCTCCGGTTCGGTGCCGGCCTCGACGCCGGCCCGTTCCAGGACGGCGGTGATGGCGGTGATGAACAGGTCGGCCGTGTGGCTCCACAGCTCGCCGATCTCCGGCACGGTCAACGACAGGTCGATCGCCGTACGCATGACCAGCCCGTGCTCGTTCCACAGCTCGACCGTGCGCCGCATGGCGGCCGCGACGGCCTGGCGTGGCTCGTCGGTCACCGCGGTGGCCCGGGACCGCTCCCAGAGGTGCTCGACGGTCCGGGCCACGAGGGCCGTGACCACTTCCTGCTTGGAGCCGAAGTAGAAGTACAGGGCGGCACGGGTGATGCCGGCACCCTGTGCGATGTCGCCCACGGTCATGGCGTCATAGCCCTGTTGCGCCAGCAGGGCTTCGCAGGTGTCGAGGATGGCCCGCTCCCGGACGTCACCCTTGCGTTCGGTGGTGCGCCGGCTCCGCGCGGGGTGTCGGGCGGACATCAGAGCTGAGCGCCCTCGGCGAAGTCGGTGGTGCGGGAGAGCGTCTCCCACGCGCGGATGTCCTCGTCCACGGCCGTGCGTGCGGCGGTGACCAGTCGCAGCGCGTCCGAGCCAAGGAGCAGGTGGGCCGGCGGCCGCTCGACCGACGCGATGTGTACGACGGCGTCCGCGGCCTTGGCCGGGTTGCCCAGCTGGTTCCCGCTGGCCTTCTGCCGCGCTTCCCGGATGGGGGTGAACAGCTCGTCGTAGTCGTCGACGGACCGCTCGGCGCGTGTCATGGACCGTCCGGCCCAGTCGGTGCGGAAGGACCCGGGCTCGATCGCCGTCACATGGATCCCGAACTGCCGGACCTCCTTGCCCAGCGCTTCGAGGATGCCCTCCAGGGCGAACTTGCTGCCGCAGTAGGCGGACATGCCGGGCACGGCCATCAGCCCGCCCATGGAGGTGACGGCCATCAGGTGCCCGCGGCGGCGCCGGCGCATATGGGGCAGGGCCGCCTGCAGCGTGGCCACCGCACCGAACACGTTGACCTCGAACTGCCGCCGCACGGCGGCCAGCGGCGTCTCCTCGAAGGTGCCCTCCAGGCCGTAGCCCGCGTTGGCGACGACGACGTCCAGGGGGCCGACGCTCCGCTCCACCTCCGCGACCACACGCGAGACGGCGGCGTCGTCGGTCACATCCAGGATGCGGCCGTGCGCGTACCCGGGTTCGAGCCCTTCGAAGGCCCGCAGGTCCCCCTCGGAGCGGACCGTGCCGACGACGGTGTGCCCGGCAGCCAGGGCGGCTTGGGCGAAGGCCCGCCCAAGGCCCGTGCTGACGCCGGTGATGAGCCACTTCTGCTGCTGCACCGCTCCTCCAGAAAGGTCTCGGGAGGGAGTAGGACCGCCCCCTCACCCACAAAGTCTACACCGCGTCGATTTTCACCAACGTCACGTCGATTCCGTCGCCGACACCGAGCAGGTCACGGACACCGGGCGGTCAGCCCATGAAAGGTTTCGGCAAACTGTCCTGCGAGGTCGTGTGGGGCCGCCCACTGAAGTCCGGGTGGCGTGATGACGGGCATGGCTGACCTCCCGCGGTCGGCGTGGGGAGAGGGGCGGAGCGAACTGCGTTCTTCCGCCAGGCCCTGCATCCCCTGCCGTCCGGGGACCGACTCACCGACCGAGCGCGACACACGCCCGTTCGAACACATTCGGGCTTATGTGAAGAAATTATCCAAAGTTCGTTCTCTGGTCCGATCCGATGCCCGGCACCCCCCAACGCCACCGGCCGACCGGCCTCCGGCGCCGTCAGCAGAGCCCGAAGGGCGGGGTGAGATACGCCGGGCGGTCCGCCCCTGACGTCCGGGGCAAGGGGGCGGCGACCGGTTCGAAGACCTCCCGCGGCAGGGGGAAGTCCCATTCCCCGCCCAGGACGAGGGTCGCGGCGAGGCGTCCGATCTCGTCGGAGCCGCGGGCACCGTGGCCGTTCCCGCCGACGGCCACGAAGAGCCCGTCGTGCCCGTCGTGCCCGCCTGGGCCGAGCGGGCCGAGCGGGCCGATGTACGGATGGCGGGTCGGCGTCTTGTCGACGACGCAGCAGGCCGGGCGTACGGAGACGGGCTCCAGCGCGGGGATCAGCGTACGCATCATGGCGGTGAGGAACCGTGCCTGCTCGGCGGTGATCGTCCCGCCGGTGCACCAGGCGAGCGTCTCCTCGGCGGTCCGCAGTTCGCGGACGAGGGGCTGCATGCCGGGGCCGAGCCGGACGTACCACTTGCCGTCGGGGTATCGGACGGGCGGCAGAAGGTAGACCGACAGGTTGTCGTTGCCGCGGTCCTCGGGGTCGACGACCACGACGGTGGGCAGGGCCCGCAGCCGTTCCCGCTCCCCCGCGGCGACCTCGAAGAGCAGGTTGGGCTCGGTGTAGGCGTGCAGATCGAGCCGGGACCCGACGGGCAGGGCACCGCTCTGGCCGACGAGGGCTCCGGCCGCGACGAGGACCCGCTCCGCCCGTGCCCGGACGGCCACGCCGTCCGCCGTTGTCCCCCGCAGCAGCCAACGCCCGTGTGGGGACAGATCCTTCCGTACGGCCGCCACCTGGCCGGTCAGCAGTCGCGCCCCGGCCGCAGAGGCCAGTCGCAACTGCGCCTGTACCAGGAGCCGCGGATTCAGGTACCCGGCGCCGTGCCGCTCCAGGAGGCCGTCGACCCCGCCGGCCACCGGAGGCAGGGCCAGGTCGGGGAACTCCCGGCCCAGGGCGGTGCCGGAGAGTTCCTCCACCCCGACACCCGCCGCGCCGGAGAGCCGCAGCATCTCGGCCGTCCGGTCTCGTACCCCCTTGCCCATCAGGGCCAGGGCACCGCACTCGGTGAGAAAGCCGATCCCGGACTCGGCCTCCAGCGCGCGCATGCGGTCGGCCGAGCGGGTGTCCAGCGTGCCCCAGACCCGGTCCCACCCCAGACGTCGTACGATCCGCGCCTCGTCGTGATGGGCGCCGAAAGCGGCGAGCGAGGCCGGGGCGCCGTCCCGCGGTGGCTGTCCGGGACCGATCACCAGGACGTCGGCGCCGCTCCGGGCGAGGTACTTGGCCGCCGCCGCGCCGAACATGCCGGCTCCGACGACCACCACTTCCGCGTGCAGCACCACGGCTCTCTCCAGGTAAGGGCGCGGCACCGCGTCACCGCGTCAGGGGACGAGGACGGCGCGGCGCCGGACGGTGCCGGGCATGGCCTTCCCGTCAGGAGGAAGCCGAGGGCGGTGCGCCTCCGGGCCGGGAGCGACACCGAGATCCAAGCGCAAACACACGTTCATATCCGTGCTTCGCGTTCGGGTGTCGGGAGGGGTCACCCACTCGGAGTGACCGTGTACGCCGATCGCGTCGGCCGAGGAAGGCCCGAACAGGACGTCGCGGAACAGGGCCCGGGGCGCCAATCGCCGCCTCCCCTCCACCCCGACGGGTGGCACCGGCACCGAGCGAGTCCCTTTCAGCCGGTTTGTTGCGGTTCTGCTTCTAGGCTGCGGGCGTGATCCCTTCCGAGCCCATGGGCAGCATCCCCCGTTCCCCCGAACTGCTGAGCGCGATGGCCGAATTCGAGAGCGGCCGGCTGGACGCCGCGGCACTCACGGCAGCTCAGGACAAGGCCGTCAAGGAGACCGTCGAGACCCTGGAGTCGCTCGGGTCGCCGGTGGTGACCGACGGCGAGCAGACCAAGCCCAGCTTCCTCACCTATCCCCTCGCCGGACTGGACAACCTGGCCGAGGGCGGGGTCGTCATCCCCTACGCCGACGGCCACCAGCGCCAACTGCCGCTCCTGACCGCCGGTCCCCTGCGCTACAAGACCAACGCCGCCCAGTACCTGCGGGCGGCCCGGCAGTACACGACGCTCCCCGTGAAGCAGGCGGTCGTCGCGCCGTCCGCGCTGAGCCTGCTCTACCCGCCGGACGGGATCAAGGGCTACCCGCGCGAGCAGTTCCTCGACGACCTGGCGGCCGAGGCCGAGGCCGAGATCCGCGGTTGCCTGGACGCCGGTGCGCACGTCGTGCAGCTGGACTTCACCGAAGGCCGGCTGTCCCTGAAGCTCGACCCCAGCGGCGGACTCCTGCGGGACTTCGTCGCCCTGAACAACCGCGTACTGGAGCGGTTCACCGAGGCCGAGCGCGCCCGCATCGGCATCCACACCGACCCCGGCGCGGACCAGGACTCCACCCACAGCCTGGACGTCGACTACGCCGAACTGATCCCCGCCCTGTTCCAGACCAAGGTGGGCACCTACTACCTCCAACTGGCGAGCGAGCCGGACCAGGACCGTGTCCTGCGCATCATCGCCGACCAACTGCGGCCCGGAGTCCGGGTGTTCGTCGGAGTCACCGACCCCGTCGACCCACGGATCGAAACGGCCGAAGAGGTCCGCGACCGCGTCCTCCGGGCCGCCCGCCACATCCCCGTCGACCAGCTCGGCACCTGCGACGACAGCGGGTTCGCCCCGTTCGCCGACGACCGGTCCACCTCCCGCGAGACCGCGTTCGCCAAGATCAAGGCCCGCCTCGACGGTACGGCACAGGCCGGAGAACTCCTCGGGGCGATCTGAGACCGGGGCGTCCGGCGGCCTCGGGACCCGGAAGATCAGGGGACCGAGGCACCGCACTCGAAGGGACACCCGACGAACCGGCACGACAACGGTTTCCTGCTCCTGGTCCGGGTCGCTGTCGGTCCCGGTCGTCGGTTTCGGTCACCCGCCGTACCAGGTCCGCCCAGGTCGCCTGCAGTCGCTGCGCTGCTGGCCAGTGGATACATGCGTCAGTACGACGCCTCGGTGCGGGCCGGTGTAGCTATTTCTGGCGACAGGCAGGGCAGTGACTCTTTTTCCTGACCTGCCATCCGATTTGACTCAGTCGATGCGCGAGATCAGTATCGAATTTGAGTCGCTACGTCGACCGTGCAAGTTTTCGGGGCCCTGGGCGCGTGTTTCTTCCGCGCGATGCCTCATTCAACTGGGTCGACGGTCCCGTATCCGGGCCCGAATCTCTCGGTTTGGCCCCACTCCGCAACTGGAGGGAAGTCGATGAGAAAAGCAATTCTCGCAGCCGCCATTGCGGCGGTGGTGTCCGCAGGATCGGCCGTCGGCATTGTTCCGGCCTCTCTGGCTTCCGCCGCTCCGGCCGCCGCCCCAGGGGCGATATGCAGCCTGCAAGGCGATGTGGTGAGCGGCAGCGGCTTCACTCCGAGCCAGTCGTACGACCTCACTCGTAACGGCTCATCAGTCTCTCGCACGTCCGCGGACACAAAGGGCGGGATTCAGGCCAGCATCAGCGGTGGCGGCCCGATCTCTGTCGGCTCCGTCCAGTGTGCGGGCGGGGCCGGGAGCGCAGGGAGCGCAGGGGGCGCAGCGGGTAAGGCCGGCGCGGCAGCGGCCACCGCCAAGGGGACCGCGGCGGCGCAGCAGGCGGCGCGCAACGGGGCTTCGCAGTCGCAGGCCGCCGCGATCGGCCGCCAGACAGCTCAAGCCGAAGCACAGAGGCTCGGGCTGCCGCCCTCCGTGGTGAATCAGGTGACGAACAACGTCAACAGCAACGTCAACAACACCATCAACGGCGGCACGGGGAATGTCATCGGCGGCACGCAGATCGGCGGCCAGGGCAACACCCAGGGCGGAACCACTAGCACGACCACCGGCAACACCTCAACCGGAACCAGTGGCGGCACCACCACCAACAACCCCCCAACCGGAACCGGTAGCGGCACCACCACCAACAACCCCCCAACCGGAACCGGTAGCGGCACCACCACCAACAACCCCCCAGCCGGAACCGGTAGCGGCACCACCACCAACCG
>NZ_JBEZLQ010000049.1:0-15335 GCF_040652235.1 Streptomyces sp. NPDC048277 | reverse complement strand
AACCCCCCAGCCGAAACCGGTAGCGGCACCACCACCAACAACCCCCCAGCCGAAACCGGTAGCGGCACCACCACCAACAACCCCCCAGCCGAAACCGGTAGCGGCACCGCCGGCAACACCCAAACCGGAAACCAGGGCTGACGCTCAGTCCCAGCTCAGATGAGTTCACGTACCTCGCGGAGTGAGCTTCCGCGAGGTACGTCCAGTTCTCCGCGCCGGCCGCGGTCGCTGTCAGTCCAGGGGGAAGTTCTCCAGCACGCCGCATCCCAGGGCCAACCGGGTGAGGTCGGCCCTGCGACGGGAGCCGCTCTTGCGGCGCAGCCGCTCCAGGTGCGTATGCACGGTGTTCTCGGTGATGTTCAGCCTGTCGGCGATCTCGCGGTCGGTCGCACCGCCGGCAACGAGCTGCAGGATCTGCCGCTGGCGGCCGGTGAACCGCCGCGGCGGCGCAGGAGGTCTCTGGCCGGCAAGACCGGCGCCACCGGCGCCGAAGTAGCTGCTTCCCGAGGCGACGGCCCGGATGGCCGTCACCAGCTCGGAGCCGTCGGACTGCCGGCTCACATATCCGCGGGCACCGGCCGTGACGCACAGCACCGCGTCGGACTGCGCCCCAGAGGCCGACAGGACGATGACGGCGTAGCCCTGCCGGTGCAACTGGGCGACCCGGTCGGAGGCCTCCTGGGCGGACACCTGAAGATTGATCAGTACGACGATCTCGTCGCCGTTCGCCTTGCGGATCAGGTCGCTCACGCTTTTACTGAAGAGCGTGATGCGCAGGTCCGGTTGGGCGTTGATCGCATGCGCGAGACCGAGCTGAAGCAATGGCCAGTCGCAGACGACGGCCATGGACGTCACGGACGAGCTCATCAGAAGCTCCAGCGTAGGCGGGCCCACCGGCCGCGGGGCGCGACGAGCAGGCGGTCGGCGGTGCCCTCCGCCGTCTGGTCCCAGACTCGGCTCTCCCGCCGGAAGCAGCATCCCCGGTGACCCATCCGGGGTCGTCGGAGAGCCGGTGGTGCGCCGGTGTCGATCACGAACTGGCACGCGACAAGCCCGGCGCCGCTCCGTCACAGCCCCCTATGGCCGGGGCTGGGTGGGTCCGGCTGACGAGACGCGTTGTCGGCGCAGGAGCAGGTCCGCGGGCCGCCACAGGGCGAAGGCCAGGCCGAGGCCGAGCGGGATCTGCAGGAACTGCTGGATCACCGGAGGCCCGGGTTTGTCCCCCCGCTTGAGCGGGGCACGGCCCTGCGGATCGACGGTCACCGTGTAAGTGCCGCCCACCGCCCACTTCCAGCCCGTGAGCCCGTTCTCCTCGAACGGAGCCAGCGGTGGGCCGTCGAGGACGGTGACCGTGTAGACGTGGACACTGTCGCCCATGCCGTCGCCGGCGGACCACTGAATCTGTCGGACCCTGACGTGTTCGGTACGCCCGTGCTGGTGCAGTGCCTGCTGATCCAGCTCCAGGTTCTGCAGGAACAGCACCCCGAGGAGGCACACCGCACCCAGCAGCCACCGGATGTCCAAGCACCAGCACGTGCCCAGGAACACGCCGCCGAAAAGGAGCGTCAGTGCGCACAGCTCGTAGATCCACTGGGCGTCCGTGACGAAGGCCGTGTGCCCGATCAGACGTACGGCCGCACACAGCGCCAACGCCGCGCCGGTGCTCGCGGCGCCCACCAGCACCCGCCGACCCGCACCGGTCCGCCCTTTGCGTACTTCCTCCGCGGTCAACCTCGCCCCCGCTCTCGATGGAACCGCCGCCTGGTGGTGCACGCGTTCCAAGGTATGGATTGTTCAACGATCCTTCAATAGGATCGTTGAAGAATCCACGTCGGCTCCGCGGACGCGGAACGGCAACCGACCGGAGGGCTGCAGGAGATGAGCCGGCATCAGTTCGAACAGGTCGACGACCTCGGGCAGATCCTGTTCTGCGACGACCCCGCGCTGCGGCTCGAGCGCGTGCGGATGAGTCTGGAGACCGCGGAAGGAACCGTCACCCTCCGTCACACACAGACACGCCACATGCCCGCCGCCCTCTTCGAGTTCAGGCATGCCCTGGGCGTGGGCTACTTCGGGTACATCGAGCCGAAGGGGGCCTCGCCCGACGAGATACCCGAGGAACCGCAGATCGAAGGCGCCATCCTGTTCGGCATGAGGCGCCTACCGCCCGAACCCTCCGACCTGCACTGGATCCCCGGCTGGGAGCTGCACGAGATACCCGATGAACAGCCAAAACTGGAGCAGCGCTTCGGATACACCTACTCCCGGCTGGAACTGCGGACGCCCGACGGTGAGATCTACTCCCGGACCTGGGTCCCGCACGACCCCGAATGGGAGGCCGCCGCGCTGCGTCACGGATACGTCGTGTGCCTGTGCGGCGTGGAACTGGGGATCCGCGCACCGTACGCGATGACCGACGCGCAGCACACCCCGCGCATGCGCCACGAATCCTTCCGCCGCGGATGCGCACTGGGCCTGACCATCGGCGGACTCGTCGCCTACGTCAACCACCGCTGACGCGCACCACCGAGCCGGCCCGCATCGGGAACGAACCGGGCCACGACGCGGCTGGAGTCGACCGCGGCGCACAAAAAGTCCAGCAGGTCCGCGGCTCGCTCACACCCCCTTCG
The DNA here is from genome assembly GCF_040652235.1 of Streptomyces sp. NPDC048277. Classification (NCBI taxonomy): domain Bacteria; kingdom Bacillati; phylum Actinomycetota; class Actinomycetes; order Kitasatosporales; family Streptomycetaceae; genus Streptomyces; species Streptomyces sp. NPDC048277. The sequence goes on along the minus strand of NZ_JBEZLQ010000049.1, from coordinate 12,705 downwards.
GCCGGCCGACATCAACGAGACCTGACATACCGTCATTCCCGGAGATCCAGAAGCCGCCTTTTGTCAGGAGTCGTCAGCCGAACGCGGCCAGGGAGACCGGCTGCCACTGGCGCCAGGTGCTCAGACGCTCCTCGTAGAGGGCGGCGACGTCGGTGAAGGACCTGCCGAGGAAGATCCTCAGCGGGGGCCGCTCCGCGTCGACGATCCGAAGAATCGCGTCGCGGGTCGCGCGCGGGTCGCCGACCTCGAAATCCGGTGCGGTGGCCGCGTGGACTTCGGCGTAGTCCGGGTGCCGCTCACTGTGCCGTGCCCCGCGGGCCAGCCAGTCGGTGGCATAGGGACCGGGCTCGACGTTGGTGATGTGGATGCCGAAGGCCGCCACTTCCTGCGCCAGGGACTCCGACAACCCCTCAAGAGCCCATTTGGAGGCGTGGTACGCACCGATGCCGGGGAAGGCGCGTACGCCTCCCTCGCTGGTCACTTGCAGGATCCTTCCCGATCGTTGCGACCGCATGAGGGGCAGCACGGCCTGTGTGACCCACACCGCGCCGAAGAAGTTGGTCTCCATCTGAGCCCGGAGGTCGTCCTCGTTCAACTCCTCGACCATGCCGAATTGCCCGTAGCCGGCGTTGTTGACCGCGATGTCCAGCGAACCGAAATGCGAGTGGGCGAGCCGCACCGCCTCATGCGCCGCGGTGCGGTCGGTGACGTCGAGCCGGACCGGCAGTACCGCGTCCCCGTACCGCTCGACCAGAGGGGTCAGCCGGCTGACGTCCCGAGCCGTCGCCGCGACGTGATCGCCGCGTTCGAGCGCCGCTTCTGCCCACTCGCGGCCGAACCCCCTCGAACTCCCCGTGATGAACCACGTCTTCGTCATGGCTGGTGCTCCTTGTGCGTGAACTGCCTGCTGTTGCACCTCCAGCGTGCTGCCGGTCCAGGTATTCCACCAGCGAAGGTCTCACATAGGAGACATGCGTTTTAGGAATGTGCCAGGATGACGGCATGGCCGACTTCACCCTCACCGGTCTCCGCGTCGTCCAGGCAGTGGTCGACACCGGATCGTTCACCGCCGCGGCCGACGCACTCGGATACACGCAGTCAGCGGTGTCCCGCCAGGTGGCGGCGATGGAAGCCGCGGCGGGCGCACCGCTGTTCGTCCGGGGCGCCCGAGGGGTGGCCCCCTCTCCGGCGGGCATGATCCTCGCCCGCCGGGCCGCAACGGCCCTCACCGAGATCGACGCCGTCAGCACGGACCTCGCCGGACTGAAGGACCACGTCACCGGACGGGTCGCCATCGCGGCGTTCCCCTCGGCCGCCGCCGTGCTCGTCCCCAGGACACTCGCCCGCCTCGGAAACGACCACCCCGGTCTGGTCGTCGAGTTCGGCGAGGCCTCCTCGCCCACTCAGCTTCGCCAACTCCGCGCTCACCGCATCGACGTCGCAGTGATCGGGGTGGGACCCGACCTGCCCGCCTACGATGTCGAGGGACTGCGCCGCGACCTGCTCCTCGACGGCGGCCTTCTGCTCGCCGTCGCTGCCGGCCACCGGTTCGCCGGCCGCGGAACCGTCCCGGTGACCGAGCTGAGGGACGAACCCTGGATCGTCGGCAAGGGCCTCCGTGACGACCCCCAGTTCGGCGCCTGGCCCACCCTCGACCACCCGCGGATCGCCTACGCCGCCCGCGAATGGCCCACCCGCCTCGGCCTTGTCGCCACCGGTCTCGGCATCGCCGTACTCCCCCAAGTCGCCGCGGCCGCGGTCCCCGCCGGAGTCCGCACCGTCCAGGTCGACGACCCCGCCTGGCTCGGCCGAGCCATCGTCGCCGTCACGGCCCACGACCGCTCTCCCGAGGTGACGGCCACCGTGGAGGCACTGCGCCACGAGGCCGCACAGCTTCGTGCGGCGCCATGACGCTCACTCCTGACGGGAGTGAACGGTCTTGTGCAGCAGGCGTCTGTCCAGGGCGGCGAGCATCGCCGTGCTGTAGTACGGATCCTCCCGGCACAACGCCCGCAGAGCTGAGGCCAGTTCGTCGATGACGTCTTCGTCCGTCACGCCGCACCACTCCTGGTAGGCGTGGTCGAGGCAGGTGCGCGTGCGGGGAAGATCCCGGCGCGCCGAAGAGGCGTGGAACCGGGCGGCGGTCAGCCACAGCCGGGCGGAGAGAGCGTGGTCCGCGGCGATACGGGCGACGACGGCGCGTACCTCGATCCAGTGCGTGGCCTCGGCGGACTTGGCGCCGTGGACGCGGACGGCCTCGTTCTCCAGCCTTCTTATCGTGGCCTCGACCGCCCTGAAGCGTCCCCTGTGGGCTTCGCGCCACAGGAAGGCGTGGATGTCGCCACCGGGTATGCGGTTCAGGGCGAGGAGCGGATGCTGCGGAAAGGCGACGAGACCACGTGCCTCGCCGGTGGTGTCCATGTCCGCGACGGTGTCCGTGTCCGTCGCCGGATCCGCGCGTCGCGCGTCCGCGACCACCACCGCGGTCACTCCCAGCATGATCATGAGCAGTCCCGGCCACGCTGTCGCGGCGGGCAGCTGACCGAGCCACAGCCAGGCGATGAGCGCGGCCACAGGTGCCTCCAGCAGCAGCAATATGCTCACCGCCGTGGCCGGCGCCCGGCCGAGGACGAAGTTGAGGGAGAACAGGCCGAGCAGCTGGGGAAAGAGCAGCAGACCCAGCAGGGCGAGCCAGGTGCCGGCGTCGAAGGCGAACAGAGGCGTTCCGGTGACGAGGCAGAGGATCAGCAGTTCCACCGTGCACACCGAGGAGCACAGCACCGAGTACACCATCGTGCTGACATCGGGGCGGGCCTGTTCGCTGAGCGCCGTGTAACCGGCGAGTGCGATCGCGCCCGCGAGGGCGAGCGCGTCACCGACAAGGGCTTCGGTGCCCGCCCGCCCGTCCATACCGCTGGCGATCGCCGCGCCCGCCACCGAGACGCCGAGGCCGGCCCAGGTCGCGCGCGGCAGCCGGTGGCCCTGCAGCGTCGAGATGAGGGCCTGCCAGACGGGCTGGGTGGCGACCAGGGCGGTCGCCATGGCGACACTGGTCATCCGGGTACTGGACATGAACGTGGCGAAGTGCGCGGCCAGCGCCGTACCGGCGAGAGCGCCCAGGAGAGCGCCTCGGCGTTGCTCCTTGCGCACGAGGAAGCGCTCGCCGCGGAGGACCTTCCTGAACTCGCGCCGGCGGATCAGCGCGACCACCGGTCCAAGGGTCAGGAGGCCCAGCGCGTTGCGGCCGAGCGCCAGCGCGAGCGCGGAGCCGGTGGCGAACGCGGTGAGCGGCGCGGTCGCGGAGAAAGCGCCGACCGTCACCAGCACGGCGGTGACGGAGACGGCATCGAGCTTGGTGCGCATGGCGTGGGGGAACCTTCTTGCGACAAGGAATTGAAGGTGTTCAAGGAGTTCGTGGACGACCGTCACAACCGGTCGGCGAGGCCGAGGCCGGCGGCACGGTTCCGGCTAGTCCGGGCGCGGGCCCGCTTCTCCCACAACCGTGCGCAGCAGCGGGCGGCTCGCCGCGCTCGCGCCGGCCAGGCCCGCGAAGCCCAGCGCCAGGCAGCCGGCGAGGAGCGCGGTGCCGGGGCCGTCGAACTGCGGGGCACCCCCGGCGAGCGTCAGCGGCGCCGCGCAGAACAGCCCCGTGAGCACCGCGCCGCCCGCGAGGACGGCGGCGGGCAGCACCGACTCGGTACGCCTGGCCGCGTCCAGGATCCGCAGCGGGGTGCCCGCGAGGTGCAGCAGGCCGTATGTGCGGCGGCGGTCCAGGACGGACGAGGCGGCCGTGATGCCCGTGGCGGCGATGGCGATGGCGAAGCTCGCACCGAGCACGGCCAGTGTCACGAGGTGGAAGTCACGGTTGAACTGCCTCGACTGCCAGTCGACGTCCGGGCCCGTGAGCGGGTACTGGCCGGGCACGAGACCGGTGAGTGCGGCGCGCGCCGCGTCCAGTCGGCCCGGGTCCGTGACGGTCGCGGTGACCTGGCGCTCCTCCCCTCCGCCCATGCCGGTGGCGACCCAGTCGTCGTTCGTGCCGACGGTGGCGTGGATGCCCGCGCGTTCCAGGCGTGCGGTGGCCTGCTGTCGTACGGCGGTGACGCGCTCCTTGGGTACGGACAGCGCGAGTTGGTCCGCGCTGCCCCATGGCGAGGCGCCGCCGAGGCTGAACAGCGCGAAGAAACCGGCCACGAAGGCCGCCAGCGTCAGCGCCGACACCGCACGCCACACGGACTTGGGGTCGTCGAGCAGGCGGCGCCCCGCGAGCAGCGTCGCCGGTCGCCGCGCCGACCCGACGACGAGAGCGCCGAGTACGCCGACCACCCAGGGGCCGATGACGGACAGTGCGGCGAAGACGGCGGCGCAGCAGTACACCACCGCGTCGATGTCCATCGACTTGCCCTTGGACAGCAGCCCGTAGCCGACCAGTACGGCGACGAACAGCAGCGCGCGTACGGCCTTCAGACGGGGGGTGCGCGAGCGGCGTACGACGCCGAGCGGGCCCACGACCACCTGGCGCAGCCCCGCCAGCGCGCCGGCCGCCACCATCAGCACCACTCCGACGAGTACGGCAAGCAGGACTCCCGTACCGACCCATAGATCGGACACGTACCAACTGCCGCCCGCCAGAGGGACCTTGGCCGCGAGGGGCAGGAGGAGCGCATAGCCCAGGGCGCCCGCGACGGCGCCCGCCGTACCGGTCAGTGCCGCCTCGGCCACCGCGATCCCCGCGATCCGGCCCGGCGCCGCGCCCAGCAGCCGCAGCGTGGCCAGCCGGGTGTCGCGACGCGAGACGGACAGCCGGGCCGAGGAGGCGCCGAGCACGAGCAGCGGCACGATCAGCAGGACCGTGGCGATCTTCACCAGAGCCTGGTACTGCGCCCCGAGGCCGTCCGCCGTTCGCTTCCCGGCGAAGTCCGCGACGGGCGTGGGCGTGACGATGTCCCCCGGACGGCGCGGGTCGGTGCCGCGCCGCACCGTCATCGCCGGGTCGTCGGCGCGGTGCCCGACGACGGCCACCTTCTCGCCGGGCCTGACCAGTGCGGCGCGGCCGAGCGTGCCGGTGGTGTTCGTGCTGCCGGGCAGCTTGCCGAGCGCGGGCGAGGTCCACACCTCGCCCGGCTCGGGGAAGCGCGGCATACCGGGAGGCGCGGGCGCCTCGCCGCTCCGGCCCGGCAGCGCCGCGACGTCGACGACGGTCACGGGCTCACCGCCGATGAAGGTGGTGCCCACCGCCTCGACGGCCACCGCGTGCGAGAGCTCGGCCCTGGCGGGGGTACGCCAGTCGGCGTGCGCGGCGCGTGCGCCGAAGCCGAGGTTGGCGCCGACGCACAGGAGCAGCAGCATGGTGCAGATCGCCGAGGCGGCGACGGACAGTCCGGCGCCGAGCCGGCCGTGCCTGCCGCCGCCGCGGAGCAGCCGCCAGGTCAGCGTCCAGGTGGTGCGGTCCAGGATCCTCATCGCACAACTCCGGCAGCCGCACCGGTCACGCCGGTCGAGACCGACGCCGACCCCGCTCCCGCTCCCGCCTCCGCCTCCGCCGCCCGTACGATCCGGCCGTCCCGCACCTGCACCGTACGGTCGCACCAGCGAGCCACCGACCGGTCGTGAGTGACCACGACCAACGCCGTGTTCTGCGTCCTGGTGACCTGCGTCAGCATCCGGATCACATCCTGCCCGGTGGCCTGGTCGAGCGCGCCCGTCGGCTCGTCGGCGAAGACGACCTGGGCGCCCGCGACCATCGCCCGTGCGATCGCCACCCGTTGAGCCTGCCCTCCGGACAACTGACCAGGTCGGCTGTCCTCCTTGCCCTCCAGGCCCAGCGGCGCGAACCACTGGCGCGCGCACCGCTCCGCCTCGCGGCGCGGGGTACCGCCGAGCATCAGCGGGAGCGCCACGTTCTCCACCGCCGGCAGTTCGGGCAGCAACTGCCCGAACTGGAAGACGAACCCGAAGCGGGTACGGCGCAGCTCGCTGCGGTGCGGCTCGCGCAACTGGTCGATGCGCTCGCCGTTCAGCAGCACCTGGCCGCTGTCCGGGCGCTCGATGTTCGCCAGGCAGTGCAGCAACGTCGACTTGCCGGACCCGGAGGGGCCCATCACGGCCAGCGACTCACCCGCCTGCACGGTGATGTCCACGCCGTCGAGCGCGCGGGTGGATCCGGAGGGCCCAAAGGACTTGGTCAGCCCGATACCGCTCAACACGGTCGGCTGCGAAGAGGTGTTGTTGGTCATGTGCTCCAACATCCGCGTCCGGTACGGCCCGTCGCCTCGGCCGGCCGGCCGGTTGGGAGCCACCGCGTCGTCCTTTTGGCCGAGGCCGCCCGGCGGGGCCGCCCCTACGCTGCGAGATGTGCGAGACGCGAGAGACACAGACGATCACACCCGGAACTCCCCGCTGCCCCATCGCACCGCCCTCACCGCACTGGGGGTGCTCATGGCGCTGTTGTGGGTGGTCGACGTGGCCGGCGTCGCGTCCGATGCCGGACTCGAGGGCGACAGCGCATGGTTGAGGCTGGCCCCGGGCCTCGTGGCGGCCGTCGCGCTGCTGCTGCCCGGCAGACGTCTCGCGCCGGCCTGGGGCGCGGGTGCCGCGGTGCTCGTCTCCTGGACGGTGACGCTGCTCGTCTTCACGTCCGTGAAGCCGTGGCTGATCGTCGACTGGGGTGTGCTGGAGACGCTGTGCCTGCTGCTCCTGCTGGTGCGCACCGCGAGGGACACGCCGCAGCCCTGGCTGGCCGCCACGCTGGGCACCGCGCTCGCCTCCGCCGTGATCGCGGCACCGATGCGGATGCAGGGCAGCGGCAACATCTACTTCTCCTTCCTCCTGATCTTCTTCACGGGCGGTGCGGTGGGCATCGGCTCCTACCTCCGCAGCCTCGACGACCGCAGAAGCCGTGCCGTCGCCGACACGCGTCAGAACGAACGCCTGGAACTCGCCCGCGAACTGCACGACTTCGTCGCCCACCACGTCACGGGCATCGTCGTCCAGGCCCAGGCGGCCCGTACGATCCGCGAGATCGCACCCGAGCAGGTGGACCCGCTGCTGCGCGGCATCGAGCAGGCCGGGGGCGAGACCCTGCAGTCGATGCGCAAGCTGGTGCGCGTGCTGCGCGACGACACCACACGGGCGGTGCGACCGGGGGAGCTGTACGCCGAACTGGGCGAACTGGTCGCCACGTTCTCCGAACGCGACGTCCCCGCCACCCTCCAGGTCGCGGCCGAGGCCCGGCAGGCGCGGCCGGCCCCCGAGGTGGAGACGTCCGTGCGGAACGTCGTGCGCGAGGCGCTGACGAACGTACGCCGTCATGCGCCGGGATCACCGTCCGTCTCCGTACGGATCGCGCTGTCGGACGACGACGACGGCGACGGCGATGTCGACCGTGCGACTGCCCGGCGGCTTCGGGTCGAAGTGCACAACGCACCACCACCGCGGCAGGCGGCACCGAACAGCGAACCTCTCGGCGGGCGCGGCGGCCTCGGCCTCATCGGGCTGACCGAACGCGCCGAGGCGGTCGGCGGAACGCTCCACGCGAGCCGGGCCGAGGACGGCGGCTGGAGGCTGACGGCGGAATTCCCGGTGAGAGGGGCTGTGGCAGGATCCCCCGCATGACCAACGCCAGCGGATCAAGCGCATCAGGCGGATCAGGCGGATCAGGCGGATCAGGCGGATCAGGCGGATCAGGCGGATCGGCGATACGGGTCCTGATCGCCGACGACCAGGAAATGGTGCGCACGGGCTTCCGGTTGATCCTCCAGACACAGCCCGGTATCGAGGTCGTGGGCGAGGCGGCCGACGGCGCGGAGTGCGTGGAGATGGCCAGGAAGCTGCGCCCCGACGTGTGCCTGGTCGACATCCGCATGCCGAAACTCGACGGGCTGGAAGTGACCCGGCTGCTCGCGGGCCCGAGGGCCGTCGACCCGCTGCGCGTGGTGGTCGTGACCACTTTCGACCAGGACGACTACGTGTACGGGGCGTTGAGCAACGGTGCCTGCGGGTTCCTGTTGAAGGACGCCGGCCCCGGACTGCTGGTGGAGGCCGTACGCGCCGCGGCGCGCGGCGACGCGCTGATCTCGCCCTCCGTGACCGTACGGCTCCTGCAGCGGATCGGCGAACAACGGCCCGCCGGCGGCGGCGAGGTGTCTTCCGGCCCGCTGACGGAACGGGAGTTGGATGTGGTCCGGCTGGTCGCCGACGGACGGACCAATCAGGAGCTCTGCGCCGGGCTCTGCGTCTCGCTCTCCACCGTCAAGTCCCATCTGACGAACATCCAGGTCAAGTTGGGGGTACGGAACCGCGTGGAGATCGCCGCCTGGGCATGGCGACACGGCGTGGTCGGCGACCGCTGAACCCTGCTTACTTCTCCAGGCCGTAGTCGAAACTCACCCGGTCGCCGTTCACCCCGGTCACGGAGATCAGCATCGTCTTCGTCTCGCCCTTGAAAACGGCGGTGCACCTCACGGTGTAGTCCATCTTCGCGTGCAGCCCGCTCGGGCAGCTCACGGACTGCGGGCCGTCCTGGACGAAGGGGATGCCGTAGTTCTCCTTGGCCAGCTTCTCGACCACCGTGCGCGAAACCGTGTGATCCGCTCCGCCCGCGGTGGCGACCGACGAGTTGTCGAACACGTTCCACGCCGTCACCACGCCTGCCGCCAGCACGGCGGCCGCGGCCAGGACTATGACGATGCGCTTCATGGGGTGCTCCTTCGATTCCCGCGACGGCCGGACCCTACCGGCTGTTCCCCTCAGAGATTCCTCTCCCGCCTGTTCAACTGCCTCGGCACAACGGCCGGTTGTGACCCCGGAGCCTCGGCCGAAAGGACGACGGCCGTTCGCCGCGACGCACCCACGGTCCCACCGGATACACCAGATGAGGGCGCTGGTCGTCCAAGGTCGGTCGCGGCCGTCACCGAGCCGCGGGGCCGGCCGCGGGTCGTACCCCGCGACGTGGTGCAGGGGATCAAGCACCCCGCCCTCCGGTTCGCCCGATCCGGCGGAGCCACCACCTCCGGCCTGCGGATTCCGGCGCCTTGATCCCCTACGCCACCCGGCGGTACGCCATCCTCGCGGGCGGGGCGGTCGCCGACAGCTACGCCACCGGCCGGTTCACGGCCGGGTCCGGGGCCGGAACACGACCGCGCCCGGGCTGCGATCGGATGGGCGGTCTACCGCCGCCCGCCGCGGTCCGCCAACGCGTCGGCGGGACTGTCGGGGTTCGGCTCCTCTTCCGCCATGCGCGGCATGCGCAGGAACAGGGTGTCGAACGCCCCCGCACCGTGATAGGTGGTGAGGGTGACGGTTGGGCTCTCCTCCCTGGTGTACCTTGCCCAGTCCACTCTGGGGTCCTGTCCGGCGGAGTCCGGGAACGTCGGATGCCGCGGTGCGGTCGGATGCCGCGGTGCGGGCGGAGGCTGGGGCGGGTCGGGGGCGTAGGCCGGGTACGGCGGTATTCCCGTACCGCGGTGGCTGACCTGCTCTGCCGTGGCCTGTGCCGCGCTGCCGCTCGTGACCACGACCGTGACGCCGACGATGACCAACAGGAGCCCGGGTACGGTCGCGGGCTTGATGCCCTGCCCCATGAACCACCACGCGGCGAGCGCCGCCACGGGGGTCTCCAGCAGGAGCAGGACGCTCATCGTCGTCGCCGATGTCCTGCCCAGGGCGAAGTTCAGTGAGCCGAGTCCCAGGATCTGGGGAAGGACGAGCAGCCCGAGCAGCGACAGCTGCGTGGATCTGTCGAAGCCCGTCAGCGGGACGTGGGCCAACCGGCAGACTGCGAGCAGTTCCAGACCGCAGACCAGCGAAGTGAACGTCGAATACAGCGGTGTGCTCACATCCGCGCGCGATCGTTCGCTCAGCGCGGTGTACCCGGCCTGGGCGATGGCCCCGACGAGGGCGAGCAGGTCCCCCAGCAGCGCCGTACCACCGGACCTGATGTCGAGACCGCCCGCCGCGGCCGCTCCCAGCACGGCGAGCGCGAGACCCGCCCAGGTCCGTCGGGGCGCACGGACGCCCTGGCCCGCGGCGATGAGGGCCTGCCAGACGGGCTGGGTGGCGACGAGTGCCGTGGACATGGCGACCGAGGTCAGTCTGGTGCTCGTCATGAAGGCCGCGAAGTGGAGGGCGAGCGACGTGGCCGCGAGGAAGCCGAAGGCCAGGGGCCGCCACTGCTCCCGGCGCAGGACGCCGCGCTCGCCGCGCGCGACGCGCACCACCTCGCGACGGCGCAGCAACAGCAGGAGCGGCCCGAGTACGGCGAAGCCCAGACAGTTGCGCCAGAAGGCCATGGCGAGCGGCGAGGCGGAGGCCGCGGCGGTGAGCGGGGCGGTGGCCGAGACGGAGACCACGGTGACCGCCATCGCCGCCATGGACAGCGGATCGAGCCTGGACTTCACGCGCTCGTACCGCCGTCCGCGGTCGACCGGGCGACGGATGCCCGGGGGGCCGAAGATACCGATGTGTCGTCGGTAAAGGTGAACAAAGGGAACGGGTCGTCGGCGGTATGTCCGATAGTGGCCACTGGGTACGCGGTTCCTGTGCTGTGGGAAGTGAGGGGGGGCGGCTCAGGGCTTCGCCGGTGGAGGTGAGACCGTCCGGTGCCGGGGTTGCCGGGCGCCCGCAGGACGGCGTGGCGGCCGACGGGGGCGGTGAGCACGGCTGCCGCCGCGCCGTGGCGCCAGCCGTTGAGTCTCCTCGGGAGCGTCAGTCGTCCGAAGTCCCTTACCGGACCGTGGCCGCGAGGGTCACCTCGATGTTCCCCCGGGTGGCGTTGGAGTACGGGCACACTTCATGGGTGGCCTTCATCAACTGGTCGGCGGTGGACTGCTCCAGGCCCGGCAGATGCGCGGTCAGCGACACGGCCAGGGTGAAACCGCCGGCCTCCCGCGCCAGCAGGCTCACCTTCGACTGCACGGTCGAGGCCGACAGCTTGACCCCCTGTCCGCTCGCGATCAGGCGCAGTCCGTTGTGGAAGCAGGCGGCGTATCCGGCGGCGAAGAGCTGCTCCGGGTTGGTCCTGTCGCCACCGGGGCCGCCCATCTCCTTCGGGACCGCCAGGACTTCGTCCAGGACGCCGTCGAGGGACCGGACTTCGCCGTTGCGACCGTCACCGGTCGACAGGGCCTCGGTGGTGTACAGCGCGGTCATGTTGTTTCCCTTTCATAGGTGCCACAGAGAGTCGTGAGCACGTGTGGTGCGGACGTTCAGGCCGCTGTCTCTTCGAAACCGGCACCGGAAGAGAGGTGCCGGCTCGGGAGGCTCGACCGGGTCGACCGGGTCGTCCCGACCGGGCGCTGCGGTCAGCGCGCGTTCACCGGGCGAGGGTGAAGCCGTCGTTACGCCGGACACCGCGTCCGGGACGTGGTGGGCGGGGATGCCGTGTCCGAGTGAGTCGGGCCGAGCCGGAGCCGGCGCCGCGTGGACGGCGAAGCCGCCGCACCGGGTTCCGGGCCGGTGACGCCGACCGGCCCCGCCCGTGCGCCGTTCCGGGGCCCGCCCTGCGTCCTGCTCGTGGCTCCGAGTGTGCTGGCACCGGCCGCTCGCAGCCTGCCCTTGCCAGGGGCAGGCTGCCCGGCGTTCCGGTGCTCGATACTCGACGCATGGACAAGAAGCCGCGGTTGGGGGAGTTCCTCAGGACCCGCCGGTCGCAGTTGCAGCCGGCGGACGTGGGACTCCCGGATTTCGGAGAGCGCCGTCGCGTGCCGGGTCTGCGCCGCGACGAGCTGGCACAGCTCGCCGGGGTGGGCCTGTCCTACTACACGCGGCTGGAGCAGGGGCTCTCACTCAACGCGTCACCGGAGGTGCTGGACGCGCTGGCCCGCGCCCTCGGCCTGGACGAGGTGGAGCGGGCCCATCTGCACGACCTGGCCCGCGCCTCGCGCCGCACCGGCACCCGGCGCAGGCCCGTGCCGGAGCGGGCGGGTGACACGACCCGGCAGCTGCTCGACGCGTTCGGCGACTCACCCGCGGTCGTGCTCGGGCGCCGCAGCGACGTACTGGCCTGGAACCGCACGGGACACGCGCTGTTCGCCGGGCATCTGGACCCGCACATCCCCGATCAGCCCGACCAGCGCCCGAACACGGCCAGGCTGGTCTTCCTGGACCCGCACACCCGGGACCTGTACGACATGGACTGGCCGAAGAAGGCCAGGGACGTGGTGGGGAAGCTGCGGCTCGCCGCCGGACAGCATCCGGACGATCCCCGGCTGGCCGCGCTGATCGGTGAACTGGCCATGAAGAGCACGGAGTTCACCACGATGTGGTCCGAGCACCGGGTCAGGAAGTGGGACCTCGCGACATACCGCATGCACCATCCGCTGGTAGGCCGCATGCAGCTCAACCTCCAGACCCTGAACGTCCCGAAGGAGGAGGGCCAACGCATCGTCGTGGCGACAGCCGACACCGGCTCCACGTCAGCGGCAGCCCTGTGCCTCCTCGCCCAGACCGGCGTTCCGACCGCTGTTCCCACCGCGCGGCAAGCGGGTCAACCGCCGCGTACTCATGGCGGAGGCGTCGCGGGCCGGGCGGCGCGAGGTTGAGTCGAACACCAACTCACCTTTTCGGCAAGGCTGTTGCGATACTCTCACGCAGACCGACATCACTCACCACACGTCGCACATGTCACGCGAGAGTCCGGGATTTCCCATGTCTGTCCCCCAGCCCAGCCGGTCCGGCGCGCTCGCCTACGCGGCGGCCGGGATGGAG
>NZ_JBEZLQ010000048.1:0-44440 GCF_040652235.1 Streptomyces sp. NPDC048277 | reverse complement strand
GCCTCAACGAACTCGGCTACCGGGTCACCCTCGACCCCATGGAGGCCGCCGGATGAACCAACCGGAACGAAACCCGGCGGGAACGGCCCCGCTGGGATCACCGTCGTGCCCGAAATACCACCCACCTGCAGTTATTTACACGTCAGAGTCGCTCAATGGGTGACGCCTTCGGCACCGGTCACGTGGATCGGGCAAGGTCGCCGGCCGGGACGGCAGGTCGGCGATCACGCGGTGCTGACGCGAGGGCGGCGTGGTAGGCCACCGGCATCAACCGGAACTTCGTTGCACGTGTGGCGGTCCACCACCACATCGTCGTGATGCGTGACCAGCACAGGTCCTCGATCGAAAAGACTTGGAAACCGCCCTGCCCCCAGAGAGAAGACGTCGGCAGTCCCAACCGACTTTGAACCACTGAGAGGGCGAGCACGTTGTGGAGACCAAGGAGGAGGATCTAGTCAAGGCTCTCCGTCCCAAAAATCGGAGGCCGTCATACCGAAAAATTTTAAAAAATATTCCGACGAGGAAGTTCAGGATGCGCTGGAGTGGGCCGCCGAAAATCCGCAAAGTAGTGCACGGCAAATTGCGGAACATGCAAGGGAAGTCGAAAACAAGTCGACGAGCCTATAGGGGTCCGAGTGAAGGTCAAATTCAAAATCTACAACTTCGCTTCAGTAATTATGCCACAGAAGAATTGAATAGGAGGCGGCAGGGCGCAACGGAGCCCGAGCGAACAACGCAAGACATACACGGTCAATATGACACGCAGGCAAAAACCACTTCCTACAGATATCAGGATCAGCAAATAAAAGAGCTTCTGAGGAACCTTGCCGACAGTGAACTAGAAACTATGGAATTCTGTTCCCGAAATGCTGTCACTGACAGGACCGTTCGAGGTTGGCTGAAGGGGGGCCCGAAGAGCAAGGATATTCTGGATGGTATGGATTATGTTACCCTAGATAAACTGGGCAAAAGTTTCGAGGGAAATAACATTACTCTTACCTAAGGGGGTATCGGAGAAGAGGCAGGCGTCCGGGGAGAGTCTTGGGTCAGTCGTGCATGGGGCGGGGGCTTCACAGTCGGGACCGGACCATAGTGGGGCTATCTACCCACCTCAGGGTTCGGCGGACGACTAAGGACATCGCATGGGAGACGGACGTGTGGTGTGCGGACAATCCCACCCACTTGATCCACTTCAATGGCGAGCGGTTCCTTGGCCCTTACAACTGAGACGGCGGGCAATTGAACGGCACGGTCCGTCCGATCATTTGACTGGGCGGACCCTTGAGTGTAGAGCTCGGCGGCGCCCGAACGGAAGCGGGGAATCGTTGTATTGTGCGTATTTACTGTTCGCGGAAGGTGGGACGGCCTGCCCTGTGGAACGCCGGCGGAATCGATCTTGTCGACGTGATACCTTTTTTGAGAACGCGTGACCTTGGCTTTGCCTTACCCGGTCATGGCGAAGGTCCTGCCTTTTGTGACGGCATATCTGGTAATTCACCAGAAAGGATTGGGGCATTATGAACCCGGCCCGGGAAACGATCCGACTCGACACTGAGTTCCTGCACGAGCCGAACACCCGTCTCGACCGGCTGGGCGTGAGCGCCCCGGTCGCCCGTGCGGTCCTCCCCGACGGTTCGCCGGGATGGTTCGTCACCGGCTACGCCGAAGCCAAGGCGCTGCTGGCGGACCCGCGACTGCGGCACAACTCCCCAGTGCCCCGGCAGGACGAGGCCGGTGACGGCGGTCCCAAGCTCCCCGAGGGGCTCGTGTCGAGCATGATCACTATGGACCCGCCCCAGCACACGCGGTTACGGAAGCTGGTGAACAAGGCGTTCACCACGCGCACGGTGGCGGCACTGCGGCCGCGCATCCGGCAGGTGGCCGATGAACTGCTGGATGCGATCCCCGTGCCGGGGCAGGTGGACCTGCTGACGGCATTCGCGTCTCCGCTGCCGATCACCGTGATCTGCGAACTGCTCGGCGTGCCCGCCGAAGACCGGGCCGACTTCCGCAGGTGGTCCCTCTCGGTCACCTCGGCGTTCTCGGCGCGGACGATAACGGATGCGCACGCCCTGCTCGGCTATCTGGCCGACCTGGTGGCGCACAAGCGCGCGCACCCCACCGGAGACCCGCTTTCGGACCTGGTGCATGTGTCCGACGGCGACGACCAGCTGACCGGGGCCGAGCTGACCTCGATGGCGGCCCTGCTGCTCGTGGCCGGGCATGAGTCGACGGTGAACCTGATCGGGAACGGGATGCTGGCCCTGCTGAAGCACCCCGACCAGTTCGAGGTCCTGCGCCGCGACCCGTCACTGATCCCGGACGCGGTCGAGGAGTTCCTGCGGGTCGCCAGCCCGGCACACATAACGACGACGCGTTTCGCCGCTGAAGCCATACGGGTGGGCGACGTCGAGATCCCCGCCGGCGAGTCGGTCATGGTGTCGCTCCTGGGCGCGAACCACGATCCGGAGCGGTTCGCCGAGCCGCACAGGCTCGATGTCACCCGCGCCGCGGCCGGCCATCTGGCGTTCGGGCACGGCATCCACCACTGCCTGGGCGCGCCGCTGGCCCGCCTCGAAGGCGAGATCGCGTTCCGTGGGCTGCTCGGGAAGTTCCACTCGGTCGAACTCGCCGAGCAGCCGCGGTGGCGGGACACCATGATGATGCACGGTCTCGAGTCGCTGCTGGTCCAGCTGAGCTGAGCCCGCCGTCGCCTCGGATATCCATCGTCCGCGAGCGAGCCGATCGGCGGTCTCGGTGCCGGGACCGAAATAGACAAATAGTTGGGAACCGTCAAATTCTTTGAGGTGGCAGGCTTCAAATGGCTCACCGACCTGGGTCGCTGAACCATCCTCTTGATCAAGAGCTGCTGTCGTTGCGGTGTGCTGGGACGAAATTGATGCGTCCGCGCCCCGATTGAACTTGCTCGCCTGTATCGCCAGCTGCGAGTATCCGCAGGCCCCTGCTGCCACCGAGTCTTTCCCCGTAAGCGCCGGTCGCTCTCTGTGATCGCGATGTTTCCGCTACGGCCCGTGCGGTCCCCAAGTCCGGGCAGGCGTAAGGCCCCTGGTAGGAACGATCTTGCGACGGATTGTTCTGACCGAGGGGCCTCACGTGTCGACCAGCGTCGCATACACCGCGGTGCTCGATGCGAAGCGGTCCACCGCCGAGCACCTGGCCCGGCTGCTGCGCGACCACCGCATCGCGGCCGGAACCCGCAGGGGCAGGCGGGCGCTGGGTCGCTTCCGGCAGGCAGCGCTCGTCCTGCGCTGGTTCATCGACAACGCCCGCCTTTCCCAACTCGCCCGCGACAATGGCCTGTCGGTCTCCACCGCATACCGCTGCCTCCATGAGGGACTGACCGTTCTGGCGGCCGGGGCGCCGGATTCTGCGACTGCGCTGGAACGCGCGAAGGCGGCCGGCTTGACGCACCTGAACCTCGACGGCACCGTCATCCGCACCGATCGCGTCGCCGCTCCCGGTCCCAACGGCGCGGACCTGTGGTGGTCCGGGAAACACCGGCATCACGGTGGGAACGTGCAGGTCATCTCCACCCCGGACGGCTGGCCGATCCGGGTCTCACCGGTCCGTCCGGGCAGGGAGCACGACACCACCTGCGCCCGCCACCATGGTCTGATCGGCGCCCTCAACCGGATCGCCGCCGAGCTGGACATGCCGACCCTGGTCGACCTCGGCCACGAGAGCGCCGGCGACGGCTTCCGCCACCCGCACAAGAAGCCCGCCGGAGGCAAGCCGACGAGGCCCAGCAGACCTACAACAAGGTCATCCGCGGCATCCACGGCGTCTGCGAGCGCGCCAACTCCCTGCTCAAGACCACCTTCCAAGCCCTGCGCAGAGTCAGCCTCGACCCCAGCCGCATCACGAAGATCGCCACCGCAGCCCTCGTCCTGCTCCAGCTCGAGTACGACCGCACCATCTGAACGATCACACAACGTCATGATCCGTTACTGGGAAAGACTCAGTGGGCCGGGGAGGTCATCGGCGGGTGACCGGTGCGACGTCGGTGAGTTGGCCCAGAGGGCCTGGGATGAGCGAGGATGAGCGGGCGGGCACGGTCATCCGTCGTGGTGATCAGGGACTCGACACCTCATGATCACCGGAAGTCCTGCCTGCCTCCGCGTCAGCCCCCGGCGACCACCCCGCGGCCCTGCCTCCCATATGGGATCCATGCGCGGTTCGCGACAGTCAGTTCGACAACGAACGGCACCATTTACCGCGTTCGGTCGCTTGCCCCCGATTCACAGCGGCAAGCGAGATCTTGAACCATTCAGCCAGGCAGCACGTTGCAAGGTGGGAAGAGGAGGATACCCGCTATGACCTCACCGGTGGAACATGACAGGATTCAAGCACGCCAGCGCCTGAAAGGCGTTTTAGGCGAGCTGGAGAAGTGTCTAGAGCAACGCGAGAAACACTTGAAGGAGCGAGCGAAACCTGCGGATTCCCAGCTACGGAGAGAGCAGCGCAATCTCCAGCTGGGAATGGCGGCGCTGACCGACAATCTCATAGAATATGGTGAGCTGTTGGTGAAGCTGACATCGTCGGATGTTTCTCGCCGATTGTTGGAGAGCTTCAGGGATTGGTCACACGATGTAGAGCTACGCGAGTCGCTCTGGCGACTGTGGGAAGAGCAGATGGATCCGGCTCTGCGTGAAGTACGCCCTCCGATACAAATGGGGACGGAGCTGCTACAGGAGGCGGAGAGCCTTCGCCCGTCCATCAGCGGCCTGCAGTGGCAACTGGCTCCGCTGCTGCATTACGAGCGAGAGCTCATCGCGGCCCGGCAGGACAAGGAGGCGCAGGCCGAGGCCATCGCCATGGCCAAAAAAGTCGGCTACGAGCCCTCACGGCTGGCCGCCGCGATCCAGGGCTACAGCGGTCCCGGCTCCACCACCGTTGCCGCAGCGGCCTCTCTTCAACCGCCCGGATCGGAGGGCAGGAAATCCGTTTCGGCAACGTCAGTACCACGGGCGTCCGCCTCGACCAATGCCGCCATGGCGCTCCCTGTCAGCGCAGGCAGCAGTCGACGCCGACGCTGAGCCGAGTGAAGTGACGGTCTTGATCATGCAGTCAGTCTGCGTTCGGTCCAGTAGGTCGTCGGCCGCAAGCGGAACATCGTGACCGACACGCTCGGCCTCCTGCTCGCAGCCCTGGTCACCGCCGACCGCCCCACGGCCCGAATGGACGGCGGTGACCGCAAGCGCCTCGTCGAACACGCCGCCGCCCTCCGCAACGACATGAATATCACCACCCGACCCCCGGGACCAATGAATTCACCCCGATATCAAACACTGGCGATGGAGAGGAATTCGGCGTGCATCACCGCTCGAAACTCTCCGACGGGACGATGGCGGGAACTGCCACAACTGTGGCGCCCTCTGCTACTACCAGGAGTGCGCGCCGCTCATGACTTGGCAAGCACTCCCGAGAAAGGACGGAGTATGTCCTCGCTGACAGGCGACATTCCAGGTCCGAGCGCTCTCGGCGCGGTGACCTGTGTGGGTGTCCGCACGTGACCAACGGCCTCTGCACGGTCAATTCGACGACGGGGGCGTCCCTGGCTGACATCGGCCTGTCGGCCGGGCCGGTGCTACGCGCGGCGGAGCTGCCCGAAGATCTGCTGCTGAGTCCGCAGGCACCCCTCACTCCCGAGCAGTTATACAGGTGCTGGAGCGCCGCTGAGTCGGTTGCCGGGGACCCTGCACTCGGTGTTTCGCCGGCCTCGAAGTTGAGCGTCGAGTCGTTCCAGGCTCCTATCTTCGCCGCGTTGTGCAGTCCCGACCTCAAGCATGCCGCTCGGCGAATGCCCACGGACAAACGCCGGCCCGGTCCGCGGACGCTCGTCGTCGAGGCCGACGGCGTCGGCCTGCATGTGCCGACTGTGATGCCGCCGGAGCCCGAACCGCCGACCAGCCTGGTCGCCTACGGGCTCGCCTGCTGGGTGGCGCTCGCGCGGCTGGGTACCCGTACCCGGGTGATCCCGGCGAGGCTGACCATGCCGAATCCGCCGCGCACCGAGGTGTATGCGGATTACCTGGGAAAGCACATTGATCACGCCCCTTCAGTGACCGTGACCTTCACACCGCCCGGCGCCCAGCACCCCTTCCTGACCGCGAACGATGCCATGTGGCAGGTCTTTGATGCCGATCCGCGGCGACGTCTTTCCGACCTGGATCAGGCGGGGGCAACCGCGGCCCGGGTCCGCGCCGCGCCGTTGGAACTCCTGCCCGCCGGCGCCACCGCTGCGCCGGATGCGTCACGGCGTCTGGCGATGAGCAGTCGGACCCCGCAGCGTCGACTGGCGAAGGAGGGCACAACGTTCCACGCCGTCCTTGAGGACGTGCGGTACAGCCTCGCCCGGCACTACCTGGCGCGGCCCGAGGTCTCGATCACCGAGATCGCGCCCTTGCCGGGATACGACGAGCCAAGCTCGTTCTACCGCACATTCCACAGGTGGTCGGGAACAACGCCGAAGCACGCCCGGACCGAGACGGCTTGACGAGAGGTTTGCGTTGCTCACTTTGACAGGGCCCCGTCCCATTCCGGTCCTCGGCAATCTGCCGGAGTTCGTTCGAGGTGGTGCTCCCCACCGGGTGCTCGAGCGCTGGGCCGACGAGTACGGGCCGACCTACCGCATACGGCTCGGCTCGAGACCCGTGGTCGTCACCGCCGAACAGGCACACGTCGATTACATCTTGCGCCACCGCCCGCACGATTTCCGGCGGTCCCGATCTACCTCAAGCATCATTGACGAGATCGTTCGGCGCGGCGTCTTCACCGCCGAGGGCGAGGAATGGCGCCGTCTGCGCAAGCTGGCCACCCAGTCGCTGCGCATGACCTACCTACAAGAATACTTCACCACGATCACGACAGTGACTGAACGGTTGCTGCGCGGCTGGAACGCTTTCTCCGTGTCCGGTGAACGGATCGACGTTCTCGACCAGATGACCCGATACACCCTGGACGTGACTGCAGGGCTGGCCATGGGCCACGATCTCAACTCGCTGGAAAGCAGCGGGGACGGCCTGCATCGCCGATTGCCGACGCTGCTGTCGGCAATCGCCCAGCGCGCGATGACGCCGATTCCGTACTGGAGATATGTGAAACTCCCACGGGATCGACGGCTGGACGCGACCCTCCGCGAGGTGGAAACGGTGGTGAGAAGAAATTTCGACTCCGCACGAGCCCGCATGAGCGGGGGCGACCAGCCGTCGAACTTCCTCGAAGCGTTGGTGACACCGTTGGAGGACGAGCCAGGAAGCACCGACGAGGAGGTGCTCGGCCATGTCCTCACCATGCTGCTGGCGGGTGAGGACACCACATCGTCCGCGGCCGCGTGGGCCCTGCACTTCCTTGCCGAGCATCCGGACGATCACGAACGGGTCCGCGCGGAGGCCGACGAGGTGCTCGGCGACTGCCGACTGCCCGGTGATGCCGCGATGATGGGGCGGCTGACCTACGCCGAGGCCGTTGTCAAGGAAGCCTTGCGGCTTCGGCCGGTCGTGCCGATGCTCGGCTTCCAGCCGACGCGGAGGTTGACGCTCGACAGCGGCGACGGGCACGAACTGAGCCTGGCCGAAGGCACCGAAGTGATATTGCTGCTGTCCTACGGCGCACGCCGGGACATCGACAGATTCCCGCAGCCTGCCGAGTTCCGTCCGGAGCGGTGGCTACAGGGCGGGCTTCCGGAGGAGACGCTGCCGTTCGTCCCGTTCGGCAGTGGCCCCCGCTTCTGCCCGGGCCGCAATCTGGCCATGATCGAGACCGCCATGGTGACGTCGGTTCTGGCTCGCTCCTTCGACTTTACGCCGGACCGATCCGCCGGTCCTGTAACGGAAGGTTTGAGCTTCGCCGTGGTTCCGAAAAATCTCTACCTCAAAGTCGAGTCGCGCACCGCCCGGAAATGAGCCATGACTCAATTCGAATTCGGTGAACTACGCCCGTGGGGGGGGCAGCAGGCGCTGCGGCAGGGCTGATTCAAAGTCCTGGGGGTCGTGGAAACGTGCAGGTGGCTGGGGTGTGACGATCCGGAGGAAGGCCGTCACGGACACAACGAAGCTCCGGTTGACGGGGTGACCTTGCCAAGTCGCCCTGCTGTCGGCGTACACCTGAACGTGGCCCTGGCATGATTTTCGTGAAGCGGGGGTGTGCTCCCGTGCGCCGATGACGCTCCGTCACGGGTGACGGCGTCGGAGGTGGGCCATGAGGACGACGCGGTGACGCAGGAGCGGGACGCCGGCGCGGCCAGCCATGATTCGTTTCTGGAGCTTCAGGTCCGTGATGCGGCCTTCGTTGACGCCCGAGTTGAACGAGGTGGTGATCCCGTGTACGACTGCCAGCTGGTCTTCGCGAATGGCGTTGGCCAGGCTCGCCAAGGCAGACAGGCCAGAAGCAGCGAGTTGGTCGAGCCAGGCTGACAGCGGGGCGGCGTCGCGGGCATTGAGCATGGCCGCGAACTGCCGTACCAAAGTGTGGGTTCGGTCGAGCTCCGGGCAGTGTTCAAGCAGTCGACGGAGTGCCTCGGTAGGGTGCAGGCCGCGCTTCTGCGGTGTGGTGGTGATCCACCGGGCGACCTGGCGGGGCGATGGTGGCCGCTCGCGCGGTGTGTCGATCGGCAGACCGCGGCGTAGCGGCGCGATGGCCATCTTGACCCGCTGGTAGTGACCGCGGTAGCCCTTGGCGGTGATCTCCTGGTGCAGCACGGTCGCGGTGTGCTCGCCCTCGTCCCACCGTTGCTGCAGGTACTCCAGGTAGGGATCGAGGCTGGTGCTTCGCCGTGGCGGGGTTCGGCGTACGCATTCCTGCCAGGTGGTGGCGCGGGCGTACTTAGCGACCGTGCGCCGGTTCAGGCCAAGCTCGCGGGCTATGGCGCTGCTTGAGCGGCCGGGGCCCGTCGCCGCGTGCACCGCCTCGAACAACCGCTTCGCGTGCCGCCGGGCCGGAGTGTCGGCCTGCTCCGGCGATGCAGCCGGGCTCGCCGGAGCCGGTTCAGGATCGGGAACCGAGGCGGGCAGGCACCGACGATGAGCAGCGGCCACGTCCGACACCCGCTTGGAAAGTCCCTGCCACAAATGAAAACGATCACTGACCTGTACCGCGTCCGGAGCGCCCTCAGTGATGCCCTGCCGGTAGACCAGCGAGCCGTCCCTGCACACCACGCGGACGCCGGGATGCGCCCGCAGCCAGGAGGCTAACTGCCCGGCATCGCGGCCCGCCCACAACTCGATCGGCAGCCGGGACTCAGCGTCCACCAACAGCGTGCCGTAGGTGTTCGCGTACAGCGCGAAGTCGTCCACACCCAGCACCTGCGGCGTCGGTGCCGGCGGAAGCGGCATGCGCATCAACTGGAACAGCACACTCGTCCGCGACAACGGCGCCTTCAGGATCCGCAGAAGCCGGGCACCACCACGGCCCGCCAGCAGCACCCCGGCCATCTCCACCAGGTGCTGCAACAGCGGACTGCGACGCTGATAACGCACAGTCAGCCCCTCGACCTGCTCGGCGAACGTCCGCCGACCACAGCCAGGAGCGTCACAGAACAGCCGCCGCACCGACAGCCCGATCAGCACCGGACGCCCACCGACCGCAACGTCGGCAAGCGTGCGGCAGTAACGACTGTGCACGCGCGTCGACCCGCGACTGCAGTCCGGGCACGCCACCGGCAACTCACGGGTGCGAGCCGCGATGCGGACCACGCCGCCCGTCGACCACACGCGTTCCACCCGCACCACATCCAGATGCGGAGACACAGTTCGTACGAGGTCATCACACTCGCCGACCATGCCGTCACCCGTGACGGAGCGTCATCGGCGCACGGGAGCACACCCCCGCTTCACGAAAATCATGCCAGGGCCAGAGAAGCCCGTACGCCGACACATGCCCGTCCGGAGCTTCGATGTGCCGCCAGTCTGCCACTGTCTGCCTGACCAAGTCGCCCACTGCCGCCCAGCGGAGCGTGAGCGGTGTCGCGGAACGGCTGGCCATTCTTCGCGATCCGCGGGATCGACGGGGACGGCGCCATTCGCTGGTATCGGTCCTGCTCACCGCCTGCTGCGCGGTGCTGGCCGGGGCTCGCTCCTATCTGGCCGTGGGCCAGTGGGCCCGCCACGCGCCCCTGGACGCACTTGCCCGCCTCGGCGTGCACGCCGCCGGCCCGCTGGGTGTGCGCCGCGCGCCGTCGAGCTCCACCATCCGCCGCCTCCTGATCCTGGTGTGTCCTGGCGGGCTTGCCGACCTGCTCGGATGCGACCCCGCGGGCGCCCGGCACCTGGCGGTGGACGGCAAGGCCGCCCGCGGCTCGCGCACGGACACCGGCCCGGCCGCACATCTGCTCTCCGCCGTCCTGGAAGACGGACGCACCGTCAGCCGGCTGCGGGTCCCGGACAAGACCATCGAGGTCACCGGCTTCACGAAGCTGCTGGCCCCCTTCGACCCGGCCGGGGTCGTGGTGACCGCCGACGCCCTGCACACCCACCGTGACCACGCCAGATGGTTGGTAGAGGCGAAGAAGGCGCACTACCTGCTCATCGTCAAGCGGAACCAGCCGACGCTGCACGACGCATTGCGCTCACTGCCGTGGAATGAGGTGACCGCACGCCGCTACGACCGCGAGGCAGGGCACGGGCGGCGTGAGACCCGCTCGGTGCGCACGCTCACCGTCACCGGTCTCGGGCTGGACTTCCCGTACCTGACACAGGCCGCGAAAATCCACCGGCACCGCACCGACCTCAAGACCGGCAAGATCACCCGTGAGACCGTCCACGCCATCACCGACCTGACGGCCCGTGCACCATCTCCCCAGGCCATCGGCCAACTCGCCCGCGCACAATGGGGCATCGAGGCCGTGCACCACGTCAGAGACACCACGCTCGGCGAGGACGCCTCGAAGACCCGCACCGGACAGCGACCGGAGAGCACGGCCACACCGCGCAGCACCCCGCGCACCGCCGGACACCACAGCACCGCCGCCGGCCTGCGCGAGGCCCCCTACCTGCCCATCACTCGTCCGCTGGACCTGATCGGTTTGCTCTGACCAGCGACGCCACATGATCGGCAGGACTCCGAACCAGCCCCGCAGGTCTTGACGACTGCTGTGTGCCGGTGTTCTCAACCAACCGCGTCGGCAGCGGCATCGAAGCCGTGTGTCACGCAGGCCGGTCGGCTCCGGAGCGAGCCGACCCGACCCGAACCAACACCGTTGCGAGCGCATGCGGCCCAGATCGCCGCAGGGTGCCGGGGCGCATCCGCTCACCCGCGCCGTCGTTGTCTCTGCTGGCCGCTGTGCTGGTCGGGGCGCCGCTGCAGATGCGAGGATTCCCCCCCGTGGGCCCGCCGGGACGACGCGGGCGGAGCACCGCCTGGCTGCATGGCCGCATACTGCGCCGCAGAATCTCCCTGCGGAGTCTGCCCGGTCCACGGTTCAGCGAGCCCCAGCTCAGAGATCGACGGAAGATGGCCGGCCTGCTGGGACAACGCGGCCAGAGCATCGCTCTGCGCGTACGACGAATCGTGAGCAGGGTTCAGCGACATGGGCGGATACGACGCGGCCGACGCACCGACTGGCTGCATGGCCGCATACTGCGCCGCAGGATGGTCCTGCGGAATCTCCTCGGTCCGCAGTCCAGCGAGCCCCTGCTCAGAGATCGACGGAAGATGGCCGGCCTGCTGGGACAACGCGGCCGGAACATCGCTCTGCGCGTACGACGAATCGAGCGCATGGTCCGGCGGCATGGGCGGATACGACGCGGCCGGAGCATCTCCCTGCGGCCCAGACGGGTACAGGTAGGAAGGCGTCGGACCATAACCCTCCGGCGCAGGCCCAGACGAGGGCACCACGGACCAAGCCGGTACGGCAGACGAATCGGCAACCTCAGACGGCGCCGAACCATAACCCTGCGCCTGGGGAAGGCTGGAATAACCGTAGCCGTACGACGGATTCTGTCCGTAGCCGCCGGACGCCGCGGCAGACGACACACCATACGGCGTCACGGCGGACAGACCGCTGTCGCCGTACACCGAACCCTGAGATGGATAGACGGTCCCACTATGGTCCGGTCCCGACTGTGAAGCCGCCGCCCCCTGCACGACCGACTCAAGATCCGCCCCGGCCCCCGGTCTCCTCGCCCATACCTCTCTTAGATAAGGGTATGTTTTCCCGAAACGTCTGTTCAGTTCACCTACGGTAGCGTCGTCCAATTCATTCAGAATATCCCTGCCCTTCCCATTCCCCCTCAGCCAATTCCGAAGGGCCGCTCCATTGACAGGATTTCGAGCAGCGAATTCCTCAATCCTTAGATTGTCGTCGGCGAGGTTCCCTAAAATCATCTTTATGTGCCAATCCTCATACCGGAAGTTGGCGCCCTCTTCCCCCATTACAGCATATAGACTCTGCAGGTCTTGCACTGTTTGCCCAGGCCCTGATGCATCCTGCCGCCTCCTATCCAATTCCGTTGTGGAAAAATTCGGATAGGCGCGGCGTTGTAGAGCTTCAAGTTGCTCTACATCCAGACTCCTGTAGGCTCGTTCACTTGTTCGCGTACCTCCTCGCAACCATGCACCTACATTACTTTCGGTAATTCCATCAGCCCTAAAACGTGCCGCAATTTCCGACGTCACACTTTCCGGATTTCTACCGGCCCATATCAATACGTCCCGCACTTTCTCCGCGGAGAAATTTCTGATATTACTTCTCGGCATGGCGCCCTCCGATGTTTGGGATTGAGAGCCTTGGCTGGATCCTTCTTCTTGGTCTCCACAACGTGCTCGCCCTCTCAGTGGTTCAAAGTCGGTTGGGACCGCCGGCGTCTTCTCTCTGGGGGCAGGGCGGTTTCCAAGTCTTTTCGATCGAGGGCCTGTGCGGGTCACGGCATCACGGCGAGGTGGTAGTGGACCGCCACACGTGCAACGAAGTTCCGGTTGATGCCGGTGGCCTACCGCGTCGCCCTCGCGTCAGCACCGCGTGATCGCCGACCCGCCGTCCCGGCCGGCCACCTTGCCCGATCCACGTGACCGGCGCCGAAGGCGTCACCCCTTGGTGAGCGTCGTGCCGATGGCCTGCTCCGCGGCTATCGGCGGGGCCCGGTCCTTCGCCGTGATCGGCCGGCGCGCCGTGTAGCGCTCCGCGGGACACCCTGACCCGGCTCGACCGGCTCCGCCCAGGTGGCCTCGCCGACCTGCTCGGCACCGACCCGTCCGGTGCCGGCACTCTGGCCGCCGACGGCAAGAGCCCCCTCGGCCAGTGTTTCGTGATCCTGGTTGTGTCACTTCGAGTTGTTATTGACAAGTTTCTTCGCGTTGGTCTGGACGAGTCGGACCTTGGCGAGGATCTCGTCGGCGGTGGCGGGCCGGGTGAAGGGCTTCGTGGGTTCTCGTTCCAGGAGCGTTGGCCCTGGCGTCGACGAAGGAGAGGGTGGCGAGGTCCTTGACCTTGCGCGGGTCCAGTTCGGGCTGGAAGGAGAAGTCATATTCGTCGAGTGTCTTGTGGTGCGGCAGCTTCGACAGCCGCAGGCCCTGGCGGAAGCGGCGATCGTCGCGGACGGCCAGTTCCTCCGACAGCACCAGGTCGAGAAAGTCGAGGTAGCCCAGCTTCGCCTCGCCCGCCCGGCGGGTGTACTCGTTGATGGCCTCCACCACCGCGGAGGTGTGCGCGAGTCAGGGCTCGGACGGTCACTAGGCGGCGTTGGTCATCGGGTCGGGAGCCGCGCCGCGACGGCGGCTGTGAGTTCGTCCTGTCCGGTGGATATGGGTCTGTTCATGCCGTTGGCCTGCGCCCAGAGAGCGTTCCCGTTCGCCCTGGCAATACCGGCTGCGGTGAACCGAGGGGCGGTGCGCGCCGTTGAGAGGCGTGTAGTGGATCGTCTCCAGATCGATTGGACGCACACCTTATGGCAGACGTCGGAGAACAGCAGAGCGAGAAGCCGAGGAAGAAGAGAGACCGCACGCAGGAGTATGAGAAGCAGCGGCGTCGGATGCGGGAGGAATCGGAATACCGCGCGCGCAGGCAGCAAACGAATCGGGATTCGTATGCGAGGAGGATGGAGATCCAGGAGAAGCGGGAAACAAAGAAGAGGAGCGATCTGAGTTCGTATGCGAGGCGGGTGCAAGACGAGAAGAATCGGAACCACATCCGATGGCTACAGCGGCTGGCTTACGCGAGGCGGAGGGCTGCCGAGCAGGTGTATCAGAAGTATCGGCTGGGGGCACAGACCTGGCCGGAGGTGCCGCCGGAGGGTTTGAAGGTTGCGGTGCATCCGGGATCGGCCGGGCTGGAGGACCAGACACTGCGGGTGGTAACACTGCGTTCAAGGCAGCCGTCCGCCGGACCGTGGTCGTCACCGGTGCCCCCTTTCCTCGCTGATCCCTCGCTCGACCTCACCGATCCCCAAGTCCGGCAGGCGATCTGCCAGGAAAGGGGACTGGATGCCCAGATGTACGTGACAGCCCAACAGCGGCAGGCCAGCTACCGGGACGCGCAAGGCGCCGACCTGCCCTCCGACCTCCCCACCCGGCCCGGCCCCCCACGGGCAGTGGATACGCTCAACGACCTCGATCCCGCCTGGCTGAAAGATTGGGCCGCAGAGTGGGACCACCTCGACATCGACGCCCAGGACGCTCCCGCCCCCCCTCCCCACCCGACCCGGCCCCCCACCGACAGCCGATACGCTCAACGACCTCGATCCCGCCTGGCTGAAAGATTGGGCCGCAGAGTGGGACCACCTCGACATCGACGCCCAGGACGCTCCCGCCCCCCTCCCCAACCCTGTCCTCGCCTCCGCCCCGGCCCCCGGCCCGTTCAACCCCCTGGCACCGACCGCCAACCCCGCCGACATGACACTCTCGGCGTCACTGGCAAATATGTCACTGACGGCAACCACTGACCCGTTCCCGGGCAGCGCCACGATCAATCCGGCAGGCGCCTACTACGGGATGAACGCGTCGGCGTACCTGCCACCAGCCGGCCACACCACGGCACCCGACTGGACACCAGACACGGGACACACAACCCCATCGTCCGCCGCGTACAAAGGCAAGGGCAAAGCCCCCGCACCCCGCAGGTGACACTTCAGCACATGCCCGCCGCGAGACCAGAACTCACGCGCGTTCCCACACCACGAGACAGCCCACTCATGCCCGTACACACCCCGATGCCCCGACCACCCGACCACGAAGCACCCCATACCCGAAAGGAAACCAGGGAGTGCCAACTTACCGGCTGATGATGGTTGTCGAGGTGTCAGTGGCTGGTGATGGGGGGGGTGAGACGTCCTTCGAAGGCGATGTGGAAGGCGTTCAGCGGCGCCTTCCGACGCATCGTCCAGCGGCGTCGGCCCTTGTCGGTCGGGTCCAGGCTCATCACCGCGGGGGCCCTCAGGGCCTTGCGGATTCGGTCAGTGGGGATCAGCGTCCCGTCAATGATGAGGTGATCGCTCCCCCGGCCGAGGCCCACCAGGAACTCGTGCAGGCCCGGCGCCCAGGCGGCCAGGACCTCGATGGTCTCGTCCACGTACCGCCCAGCCGTCGCCTCCGAAACCCCGAACCCGGCCGCCACCCGGGCGAGAGTCTCGTTCCCGCACAGGTGAGCGAGGGCGAGCAGGGTCTGTTCTATCGACCCGGCGGTGGGCTGCCAGGAACGCAAGGCCCGCCGGACTCATGTCGAACGCCGCATCCGCGCCGTCGGCCGCAGGCTCGCGGACGTGACGGTGCGCCTGGACGACGACGTCGACGCCCAGCTGTCCGCGTACTGCGTCATACCCGGAGCGCGGCCCGCATAAGGGCCCCCGCCGGGCGGCAGCCCGTCCGGCGGGTCGGCCGGGACCCGGTCGGTTCACATGACGATCTGCTCCGGGTAACCGAGCACGGGAGCGGACACCTCGTCCAGGTGTGCGCGGATGTCGTCGGGCAGTACGAGGTCGAGTACGTCGTCGGCCAGCGACTCCCGCAGCTGGTCGACCGTGCGGGCGCCCACCAAGGGGGCGGCCACCAAGGGCCGTTCCCGTACCCAGGCGAGCGACACGGCGAGCGGCGAGGCACCGAGCCGCTCCGCGACGGAGACGACCTCGGCGACGATGCCGGCACTGCGCTCGTCCAGAAAGCGGCCCACGTAGGCCTGGAAGAACGGGCTCCTCATACGCTGTTTCGGGACCCCGCCCTGATACTTGCCGGTCAGCACACCGCGGCCCAACGGCGCCCAGGGCAGGAGACACAGCCCGGCGTCCGCGGCAGCGGGGATGGCCTCCCGTTCTATGCCGCGCTCCAGCAGCGAGTACTCCAGTTGCACGGACACCAGCGGTGTCCGACCGTCGGCGGACTGGAGTACTGCGGCCTTCGCGGTCTGCCAGCCCGAGTAGTTGCAGATTCCGGCATGCCGCACCCGCCCGCTGGCGACCGCCTCGTCGACGGCGCGCAGTGTCTCGTCCAGCGGCGTGTCGGCGTCCCAGGCGTGTAGTTGCCACAGGTCGACGTGGTCGGTGTTCAGCCTTGCCAACGAGCTGTCGAGGGCCTTCAGCAGGTGGGAATAGGACGCGTTCTGCCGACGGGCCGGATCGTTCAGCACCCCGACGGCCTTGGTCGCCAGCACGATCTCCGACCGGGGCACCACCCGCCCCAACAGCCCGCCGATGATCTCCTCGCTCACCCCGTCGGCGTATACGTCGGCGGTGTCCAGAAGGTTTCCGCCCGCGTCGACGAACGCCCTCAGCTGCCGAGCGGCATCCTCCGGCACGGTCGCGGCACCCCAGGTCGCGGTGCCCAGCCCCATGGACGACACCGGGATTCCGGTCCGGCCGAGTGTGCGACGTTTCATGACCGACATGGTGGGAGACTCCCTTTCGGTAGGAAGGTTTTGCCGCGGCACCCGGGTCTGTTCCGGGTGGCGGAGTTCACAGCCCGGGCAGGACCTCGGCGCCCAGCAGCCTCACGTGATCGCTGTCCTCGGTGTCGTAGAGGTGGAAGTACACCGTGTCCACGCCGCCCTCGTGGCGCAGCTCGGCCAGCCGCTCCAGCACGTCCTCCGGGCGGCCGACGACGGCCTCGGCGCGCAGCGGACCGGCCGGCAGCGATGCCTCCCTGGCCTTGATCTCGGCGGGCGACGTGCCGCACGCCACCGGGAGGATGACCGACTTGCGCACGGTGGACGGATCACGGCCGGTCTCCTCGCATATCCGGTCGAAGTTCTCCCGGCGCTCCCGGATGCCGTGGGGGAAGGCGAGATTGAACTCGTCGGCGAACCGGGCGGCGAGGGCGGGGGTCCGGCGGGCGCCGGTGCCGCCGATGATGAGGGGCGGGTGCGGGCGCTGTGCGGTACGCGGCAGGACTCCCGGGTTGGACACCTGGTAGTGCTTCCCGTCGAAGGAGAACGGCTGGCCGTCGGGGGTGTCCCACAGGCCGGTGATGATGGTGAGTTGTTCTTCCAGGCGGTCGAACCGCTCGCCGGTGCCCGGGAATCCGATGCCGAACGCCCGGTGCTCCTCGCCGTACCAGCCCGCGCCGATCCCCAGCTCGACACGCCCGCCGCTCATCGCGTCCACCACGGCGACCGTGGTGGCCAGTAGGCCCGGTGCCCGGAAGGTACCGGCTGTGACCAGCGTGCCCAGGCGGATGCGCCGCGTCTCGCGGGCGAGCCCGGCCAGCGTGGCCCAGGAGTCGGTGGGCTGGTAGGTCCGGTCCTCGGGATCGACGCCGAGGAGGTGGTCCGACCGGAAGAATCCGTCGAGTCCCGACTCCTCCGTCGCCCTGGCCAGGGCCAGGATGTTGTCGTAGCTTCCGGCCCGGCACGGCTCCAGCAGCGCCCTCAGCTTCATCAGTGGTCCTCAACTCTCGTGCGCTTGCGGTGCCTTGGCCTGCTTCTGGTCCTGCTTCTGGTCCTGCCTCTGGCCCTGCCTCTGGGACGGCGGTCCCCGAGGAGCGTCCGGGAACGACCGGGGGACGCGGTGCGCTCACACCTCGGCCTCGACGCGCTCTCTGATCGCCTCGGCCACCTCGGTCCACCGCTCCGCGAGGTAGAAGTGCCCGCCGTGGAACGCGCGCTGGGAGAAGCCGCCCGAGGTGTGCTCGGCCCACGCGGTGACGTCGTCGGGCGCGGTGGTCGGGTCGCCCTCCCCGGTCAGTGCCATCACCGCGCCCCGCACCCGGGGGCTGGGCCGCGGTTGGAACCGGTAGCTCTCGACCGCCTGGTAGTCGCCCCGCACGGCGGGCAGGACCATCTCCCGGACGTCTCCGTCGTCCAGCACCCGGGCCTGGGCGCCGCCGAGGACCGCCATCTCGCGCAACAGCCGCTCGTCGGAGAACCCCTCCGGCGTCCACCTGCCGCGGCCGCGTGAGGGCGCCCTTCTGGCGGAGGCGAAGAGGACCGGCACCCGGACGCCGGACGTCTCCAGTCGACGCACCACCTCGAAGCCCAGTGTGGCGCCCATGCTGTGTCCGAAGACGGCCGTGGGCAGGCTGGTCGGCTGCGTCAGGAGTGCCTGCACCACGTGGTCGGCCATGGCGAGCAGATCGGTCTCAGCCGACTCCCTGCGGCGCTCGTGACGGCCCGGGTACTGGACGACGAGCACATCCAGGGAGGACGCGAGGCGGGTGGACAGCGGATGGTAGAAACTCGCCGAACCCCCGGCGTGGGGAAGGACGACCAGGCGGCAGGCCGCCGCGTCGGCGCTGTGGTACCGGCGCAACCACCGCTTCGCTTCGCCTGACTTCATCACCGGTGTCCCCCCGTCCTGCGGGCGGCGCCGACGGTCACGGCGACTCCGGCGCCGCGGGCCGCTCGCCGCCCAGGACCACCGGCAGGCGGTGCAGACGGCGCATGAAGATGCCGGGCTGCCAGACCGGTGTGTCCGCCTCCTCGGCCGGTCGCAGTCCTGGCCGGCGGGACAGCAGGAGGGAGAGCCCCGTCTCCACTTCGAGGCGCCCGAGGTGCGCCCCCAAGCAGCGGTGTATACCGCGGCCGAACCCCAGGTGTCCCCCGGCGTTGCGCTCGATGTCGAAGGTGTCCGGGTCGTCGAAGCGGTGGGGATCGCGGCCGGCGGCGGCGACCGAGATCAGGATCATCTCGTTGGCCGGGATGGTGGTGCTGCCGACCCGCACCGGTACACGCGAGTAGCGGGGGGTGAGCATCCGGAACGGGCTCTCGTACCGCAGCGTCTCCTCCACACAGTTCGGTATGCGCGACAAGTCGTCTGTCAGCAGGGTGAGTTGCTCCGGGTGGCGCAGGAGTGAGTGGACGGCGTTCGCGATCCCGTTGAGCGGCTCCATGCCGCCGGTCAGCAGGACGTGCACCGATGCGACGGCTTCGTTCCTGGTCAGTTTCTTCGCCAGGACGGCCTCGGACAGCGCGGTCGCGATGTCGGGGCCCGGCTTGTCGGCCTTGCCGTCGACCAGGGCGCCGATGAACTCGACCAGCGATTCCGCGGAAGCCTTGAGGATGCTCCTGTCCGGCGCGGTGAGCAGGTCGTTCACCCATTCCGGGAAGGGCGCCGGGTCGTCCGGCGGGATACCGATCAGCTTCGATATCACGGTCCGTGCGAGCGGCCGGCAGAAGCGTTCGATGAGATCGACGGGTTGTTCCGCCGGCAGGCCGTCCAGGAGTGCTCCGGCCGTGGCGGCGATCTCCGCCCGCATGCTCTCGACGGTGCTTCCGGTGAAGTGGCCGCTGACGATGCTCCGGAGGCGGGTGTGGTCCGGCTCGTCGCGGTCGAGCATGTGCCGGCGCAATGCCAGCGGGACTCCGCGGAGTTTCTCCGGCCGCACCACGGAACTGCGCAGGATCGCTTCGCCGTTGGCCACCATGTCCTTGCAGATGTCGGGGTCCGCGAGCAGCCGACGGGCGTCCTCGTAGCGGGTGACGACCCACATCCGCATGCCGCTGCTGTCGATCGGGACGGCCTCGCCCTCTTCCCGGGCCTCGCGCAGCGCGGGGTACGGGTCCTGCATGAAGTCACGGGTGACGAGTCTGACCAGCTCCGGGGCGCTTTCCATGGTCACGCGTCCTCATTTCCGACGCCGAGTCCGGACAGCCATTCCTCGACCACCGCGGCGGTCTCCCCGGCGTCCGCGTCCATGACGCTGAAGTGGTCGGCCGGCACGCGTACCTCGGTGTGCGGCAGTTGCCAGCCGCCACTGCGCAGATGCTGTTCGATGGACGTCTCGTCCTCCGGGATCAGATAGAGCGTGGGAAGGCCGCTGGGCTCCGGACACCACTCGCGGAGCATGCGCAGGTACCATCCGATGGCGGTAAGGCGGCTCACCCCGAGTTCCGTGCCGAGTTCCCGCTGGCGATCCACGAGTCGGCGCAGGGTGCGGGGGACGAACTTGGTGACGAACTCCTCACCGGGCCAGAAGGTGTCGATCAGCACCACGCCCACGGGTGGCCTCCCCAGTTCGACCAGCCGGGCCCCGACGCGATGCGCGATCCAGCCGCCGAAGGAACGTCCGCACAGTGCGATCGGTCCGTCGCCGGTGTGGCGGTGGATGGCCTCCGTGTAGGCGGCCACCAGGGCGTCGAGGTCCTGGGGCAGTTCCTCGCCGTCGCTGAAGCCGGGCTCGCTCAGCTGAACGACGTCCCGCATGCCGTTGAACGGAGCGGCGAACTTCTTGTACTCGGCGCGGCCCGCCAGGGCGACCACCGAGGGGATGCACACCAGCGTGGGGTCCTGCCGGCCGGTGGCATGCCGGAAGGCGGCGAGGTTCAGCCCGCCGAGGTCGTCCTTGGCGTGGAACGTGGTGCGGAGCCTGGCCGCGCTGAGGACCATGTCCCAGGCCGCCTCAGGCTCCCCCTTCGCCGTGAGGCCGCGGTAGACGGCCTCGAAGCCGGTGGGAAGCGCCCGGTGCTCCTCCGCCGGTGTGCCGGCGTGCGGTTCGACCGCGGCGGCCGGCTCGGGCGGCGCCTCCGCCGTGTGATTGACCTGGAGGTAGTCGAGGAGGTAGTCGGCCAGGCTGAGCGGGCCGTCGTAGTCGAAGACGACGGTGGCCGGCAGGCTCGCCCCCAGCGCCTGGGCGATCAGGTTGCGGGCCTCGACCGCGGCCAGGGAGCTGAGGCCGAGTGCCTCGAACTCGGCCTCCGCCACCACCAGCGCGGCGGCCGGCGCCTCCAGCACGGACGCCACACTGGTACAGATCAGCTCGACCAGCCGAGCGCGACACTCCTCCGGCGGCAGCCGCAGCAGTACGGACCGCAGTGGCTCGGCGGTCGCGGCTCCGACGGACTCGGCTGTCACGGCCTCGGCAGGGGCGGCCGGTTCCGCACCGGAGGGCACCGGGGCGTGCCAGAACGTCCTGCGGCGGTACGGGTAGGTCGGCAGGGCGCTCGCGTCCACCGACGGCACAGCGAAGACCTTCCGCCAGTCGACCTCGGCGCCGTGCGCATGGGCCTCGGCGAGAGACCGCAGGAAGCGGCTCAGCCCGGGGTCGTCCTCGTGCAGGCTTCCTGTGCACCCCACCGGGGTGTCCACCGCCGCGGCGGTCTCCGCCACGGCGGTGCCGAGCACGTGGTGGGGGCTGATCTCCACGAAGCGCCGGTGGCCGCGGCCGATGAGGTCCTCGACGGCGGCGCGGAAGTCGACGCGGTCGCGCATGTTCCGGCGCCAGTGGGCGCCGTCGAGCCGCTCGGTCGGGACCCGCCCGCCCGTCGTCGCGGAGACGAACGGTACCGCGCCGGGCATCGGCGTCAAGTCCGCGAGGCCGCCTTGCAGTTCGTCAAGGAGCGCATCGGCCTGCGGGCTGTGGAACGCCACGTCCCCGGCAAGCCGGCGCACTCGGATGCCTTCCTGCTCGGCGCGGGCGACCGCTTCCGCCACCGCCGCGGCGGTTCCGCTGATCACCACGCTGCGGGGGCTGTTGACGACCGCGACGCACACGTCGTCCGCCCAGCGGGCGATCCACCGCTCCGCCTCGTCCGGTCCGAGCCGGAGCGAGGCCATGGCCCCCCGGCCGGCGATCCGGTCCATCAGCCGTCCTCGCAACGCCACGATCCGTGCCGCGTCCGCCCGAGTCAGCCCGCCGGCCACGTGCGCGGCGGCGATCTCACCCTGGCTGTGTCCCACGACGACGTCGGGCCGCACACCGTACGAACGCCACAGCTCGGCGAGGGAGACCATGACGGTGAAGGTCACCGGCTGGACGACCTGCGGGCTCTCCAGCGCGGGAGCGTCCGGCTCGGCCCGCAGGACGCCCGCCACCGACCAGGGCAGCAGGGCCCCGAACTCCTCGTCCCATTCCGCCACGGCGCGGGCGAACACCTCCGACTCGGCCATCAGCGCGGCGGCCATGCCGGTCCAGTGGGAGCCGTGCCCCGGGAAGACGAAGACGGTCGGGCCCGGTGCCGCGGCGCCGGTCACGATGTCGACGGAGGCGGTGGCGCCTGCCAGGGCCCGCAGCGCCGGGCGGTGGTCGCCGTGCCGGTCGGGCAGGACCGCGGCCCGGTGGGTGAAGAGGGTCCGGCCGAGTGCGAGCGCGGGTCCGACGTCGTCGCTCCCGGCCCCGTTCAGGTCGGTGAGCACCGAGTCCAGCCGACCGGCCATGACGGGCAGCAGGTCCGGGTCGGGCGCCGACAGCAGCCACGGCGCCCCGGCCGGTACGGGTTTCGGTGCCGTGCCGCGGGGCGTCCGGGGCGGCTCCTGGAGGATCAGGTGCGCGTTGGTGCCGCTGATACCGAACGACGAGACGGCCGCCCGCCGGGTCCGCTCCTCGGCGGGCCAGGGCACGGCGCCTGCCGCCAGGCGGATCGCTCCCGAGGACCAGTCCTCCGCGCGCCTGGGCTCAGCCGCGTGCAGCGTCGCCGGGATGACCTCGTGTTCCAGCGAGAGGAGCATCTTGATGAGGGAGACCAGTCCGGCGGCCGCCTGTGTGTGGCCGAGGTTGGACTTCACCGAGCCGAGCCACAGCGGCCGGTCCTGGGACCGGCCGGCGCCGTAGGTGTTGCGCAGTGCCTGGAGCTCGACGGCGTCGCCGAGCGAGGTGCCGGTGCCGTGCGCCTCGACCACGTCGACGTCGCCGGCCGCCAGGCCCGCCGCCCGCAGCGCCCGGCCGATCGCCTGCTCCTGGGCGTACGGGTTCGGGGCGGTCAGGCCGTTGGAGGCACCGTCCTGGGTGACCGCGCTCCCCCGGACGATCCCCAGCACCTTGTGCCCGTTGCGCTGGGCGTCGGACAACCGCTCCAGCACCAGGGCGCCGGCGCCCTCGGCGAGGCCGACGCCGTCGGCGCCCTCGGCGAACGCCTTGCAGCGGCCGTCGGGTGCCAGCAGGCCCTGGCGGCTGAACTCCACCATGTTGGCGGGCGTGGACATCACCGTGACGCCGCCGACGATCGCCAGCCCGGTGGTGCCCCTGCGTAGTTCCTCGCACGCCAGGTGGACCGCCACGAGGGAGGAGGAGCAGGCGGTGTCCACGGTGAGCGCGGTGCCGTGGGTTCCCAGGATGTAGGAGATCCGTCCGGACGCCACACTGCCGGCGACACCGAGGCCCAGGGTCCCGTCGTAGCTCTCCGGTGACTCGAACCAGCGCGGCGCGTAGTCCGAGGGCATCATCCCGACGAACACACTCGCGTCGCTGCCCCGCAGCGCCCCGGCGGGGATGCCGGCCCGCTCCAGCGCTTCCCAGACCGTCTCCAGCAGTACCCGCTGCTGGGGATCGAGGGAGGCGGCCTCACGTTCCTCGACCGAGAAGAATCGCGCGTCGAACTCACCGATGCCGGACAGGAACCCGCCGTGCCGCGAGACGGTGGTGCCGGCCTTCGCGGGTTCCGGCGAATAGACCCGCTCCAGCGGCCAGCCCCGGTCCTCGGGGAGCTCCGACCGCACCTCCCGCCCGGTCCGCAGCACTTCCCAGAACTCGTCCGGCGAACTGACGCCCCCCGGCAGGCGGCAGCCCACGCCGACGATGGCGATCGGCTCCCCGGGCGGCGCGGGCTCCCGCGGCGTCCGCGGAAGCCCGCTCGCGGCAGGGTCGCTCTCCTGACCGGCCAGGAAGTGCGCCACCCGCAGCGGTGTGGGGTGGTCGAAGAGCAGGCCGACCGGCAGGTCGAGTCCCGTCCGGTGGGCGAGCACGCTCCGCAGCCTCGACCCCATCAGGGAGTCGAATCCCATGTCCTTGAAGGTGCCGGCGGCGTCCACAGCGGACCCCAGGATCTCCGCGGCCGCGTCGCAGACCATGGCGAGGACGGCGGCACGCAGCTCACCCGGCGAGGAGTCGGGTGAGCTGAGCCGCTGCCGCGCCCGGCGCTCGGCGGTCAGCGAGCGGCCCAGGTCGGTGGCCCGGCGCCGGGCCACCTTGCCTGTCGGGGTGCGCGGCAGCCGCTCCACCACGTGCAGCGAGGTGGGGAGTTTGTACGGGGCGACGCCCTTGAGGGCCAGGTGATCGGCCACCTCCTGGAGCGTCGGCCGCCGGTCGTCCCGGACCGTGCACAGCAGCACCGGGGTCTCGCCCAGCCGCTCGTCGTCGCATCCGACGAGGACGGCGTCGTGGACGGCGGTGAAGTCCTGGAGGAGTTCCTCGATCTCGGTGGCGTTGACCTTACGGCCGCCCACGTTGATGAGCCCCGCGGAGCGGCCCCGGAAGGCCACCGAGCCGTCAGGGGTCAGGCACGCCAGGTCGCCGGTCCGCAACCAGCCGTCGGCAGTCATCGCCTGCCGGGTGAGTTCGGGCTCCCCCAGGTATCCGTGGAACATCGAGGCGCTGCGGAACTGGAGTTCGCCGACCAGGCCTGGCTCGCAGGGCCGGCCGTCCTCGTCCACGACGCGCACACGCGCCCCGTCGGCGGGGCGGCCGATGGTGCGGGCGGCCTGTTCCGGTTTGTCGGCCGGCCGGGTGTAGGTGCCCGCCCCGATCTCCGACATGCCCCACTGGACGACGACCCGGTCGGTCAGCAGCCGGGTCAGCGAGGTGGCCAGTTCCTCCGGCACCGGCGCCCCGCCGGTGCGTATCTCGCTCAACCTCGGCAGCCGCAGGCCGTCCGGTGCGGTGATCTCCGCCAGGATGTCGCGCAGTTGGGTCGGCACGGCGTAGAGGAAGGTCGGCGGTGCCGACTCGGCCGCGGCGACCAACCGGCCGGTGTCCCAGCCTCGCAGGATGACCTGACGAGTGGCGCACAGGACGCTCAGGTGGATCGACAGCATGCCGAACAGGAAGCTGAAAGGGCTGGCGCTGAGGACGACGTCCGACGGCCCGGGGCCACCGCCGTCGGCGATGACGCTCAACGCGTTGGTCAGCAGGCTGCGGTGCGAGTGCATGCAGATCTTGGGCCGACGCGAGGTGGTTCCGGAGGAGGGCACCAGAACGAACGGCATGTCCGGCGTCACGTCGACGGGAAGCGGGCAAGCCCCTTCCCAGGAGGCCGCCAGGTGCTCCAGGGAGTCCGGCTCGTGCGCCGGGCCGCCGCCCGCCGTCAGCACCCGGCGCAGGTCTGGGATCGCCTCCTGCATCGCCCTGCCGAGCGTCTGACCGTCGCCGTGCTTGGAGGCGTCCGCCAGGATCAGCACCACGGGGCTGGCCCTGCGCAGCAGGGACTCCGTCTCACGTGGCACGCAGTCGGTGTGGACGGGCAGGAGGACACCGCCGACCATGGCGACGGCCACGTGCAGGGCCAGGAAGTCCATGCCGTTGGGCAGTTGGACGGCGACCACATCGCCGCCGGCCACCCCGAGGTCCTGCAAACCACGTGCCAGCGCATGGGCACGGGCCTGCCAGTCACGCCAGGTGTACCGGTCTCCCCCGTCGCAGACGGCGAGCGCCTCCGGGGCGGTCGCCACCGCGGCCTCGAACACGGCCCGGAAGTGCATCGGTGACGACCCCTCGGTTCTCGGAGGGTCGAGCAAGTAGTCATCCATCGTCAAGGTCATCGCGAGCCCCCATTGGAGCGGTCGGAATCATTCCGCCCGGCGCCTCGGCACGGGCGGGCGGGTGTGAGGCTCAGGCCCGGGTCTGGCCGGCCACAGGAACACGAGCGGCCTGCCGCCCGGCACTTCGGATGGCCCCGGGGCGCGGCCGGGACGGGACCCCGGCCACCGGTACATGGCACTCGGCGCTACTCAGAGACCCTGCCCGGGACGAGGGGGGAACCGGCCCCTCACGGAACCTCTGACACGGGCTGCCGCCTGTCGCCTCACGGCATCCAGGACGCTCCCGCCGCTCACCGCTCGTGCTCGGCCGAGCCGATTCCTGCGCCCCGATGGTCGTTCAACACGACGAATCTGTTGGACGCATCGGTGAGAGTGCCGGCCTCGGTCTCGTTGCAATTGATATCAAGGTGTCTTTGTGTCACGTCCATTTCCTCCGGCGCTCTCAGCATCGCCTCCTGTCGAAATCGGCTCTCGCGCAGACACTACGAGTGGAGGCTCCCGGCGGTTCACCCTCCGCTCGGCGAGGCCCACCGGAGGTACACCGTGGAGGTGATGTCCGACGGCGGCGCCGGGCCCCGTGTTCAACAAGCGCACGATCGCGGGTCCTTGGCAGCGCCCTGGCCACCGCCGCCACCAACTGTCCAGGGCCGCCCGTACCAGGCCGTGCTGCATCGCCTGGACGACGGTGGCCTCGTCGATCCCACCCTCGCCGTCCTGGACACCGCACGCATCGGCGCCAAACAGAAGGGGGCGCCCACACAGGCCCGAGCCCCGTAGACCGGGGCAACCTTGCTATCAGAGTGTTCCGCCAGGACAACCACATCGACATCGCCGGGCCTGGCGCTGCACGGTCCGCGACCCGCGACCGCTCCTCATGGCTCCGGACAACACACCATCCCTGCCGCCGGTCAGCCACCACAGCTGGAACCCAAACCGGGGGCAGGTCAAGATGTCACCCGATCGCGTAGCAGACTCGAAAGAGGTTGGGTGTGGTGACGTCCGGTTTCGGCGTGGATGAGGTCGGGCCGGTGGTGGGTGCCGTCGACGTGGACGGTCCGGGGCGCGGTGGTGGTGCTGGTCGCGTGCGTGGGCTTGGTCGAGGGCGTCGGCGATGGCCTGTTCGGGCGGGCGGATCACCGATCTGATGCACCATTTGTCCACGGTCTTCGGGCGGGGCCGGGGTGCGCGTGGTCCGGTGCGGCCGCCGGGCGGGTGGATCACGTCGTGGGGGCGGCGGGGAGCTGGGTGGGTGTCGAAGACGCAGGCGACGGCGGCCATCCGTTTCCTGCCGGGTTTCTCGCCCGGTGCGCGCCGTCCGCGTCGGCCCTGGGCCACGGTCCGGGCGGCCTTTCGGCGGGTTGCTTCGTGCAGGGCCTCGGGCCGCATGACGATGCCTTTTTGGCCGGCCCGGACGATCAGGATCACATCACCGGAAGGTGCTCCCGCTCAACCTGGCAACGCTGGCTGCTGTGAACCAAATGACGGCACAAGCCGTTGACAGTGGCGTCATGGCTCGTCGCCGGATCGATTGGACACAAACCTTATGCCGAGGAGCGAAGAGTCAAAGGCGCGGAAGCGGGACCGGGACCGGGTCCGGATGCAGAAGAAGAGGGAGAACGCAGACTTCCGCACGCAGGAGGCGGTGCAGAGGGAGAGGCAGAAGCGGGATGGCCCGGACCACCTCGCCAAGGAGAGGGACAAGTACCGGATGCGGAGGGAGAAGTCGGCCGAGCGCGACAAGGATGCGGCGAAGCAAAGGGCGCGGTATCACCGGCGGAAGGCGGAGGCGGGGTCTCCGATGCTGGAGGTCGGAGCCGGGTGGGTGTATGACGACTATCAGCAGTGGAAGACGGACTGGCCGGTGGTGCCGCCGACGGGTTTGAAGATTGCGTTGCATCCGCAATCGGCCGGGCTGGGGGGCGAGAAACCGTGGGTGGTAACGCTGGATATGAAGCAGCCGTCCGCCGGACCGTCGGCGGAGTCGCCGGTTCCCTCGTTCCTCGCTGATCCCTCACTCGACCTCACGGCTAAGTACGTTCGGATGTCGCTCGCCAAGTCGGGAGTGAGCGAGGAGGAATACAAGGCAGCCGAAAAGTGGCAGGCCGCCTACCTGGACGCGCGACGCGCTGACCTCGCGCCCGAGAGCCCGTCCATGCGGTCCGGGGACGGCGCATCCTCCGACCTGCTCTCCGACCTCCCCACCCGACCCGGCCCCCCACGGGCAGTGGATACGCTCAATGACCTCGATCCCGCCTGGCTGAAAGATTGGGCCGCAGAGTGGGACCACCTCGACATCGACGCCCAGGACGCTCCCGCCCCCCTCCCCATCCGACCCGGCCCCCCACCGGCAGCGGATACGCTCAACGACCTCGATCCCGCCTGGCTGAAAGATTGGGCCGCACAGTGGGACCACCTCGACATCGACGCCCAGGACGCTCCCGCCCCCCTCCCCAACCCTGTCCTCGCCTCCGCCCCGGCCCCCGGCCCGTTCAACCCCCTGGCACCGACCGCCAACCCCGTCGACATGACACTCTCGGCGTCACTGGAATATGTGTCACTGACGTCAACCACTGGCCTGTTCCCGGGTAGTGCCGCAACCAATCCGGCAGGCGCCTACGGGATGACCGCGTCAGCGTACCTGCCACCAGCCGGCAATACCACGGCACACGACTGGGGGCCAGGCACGGGACACACAGCCCCACCGCCCGCCACTTACCAAGGCAAAGGCAAAGCCCCCGACACCACCCAGAACGCACCCCGCAGGTGACAGTTCAGCACATGCCCGCGGCGACCAGAACTCACGCGCGTTCCCACCGCGAGACAGCCCACTCGTGCCCGTACACACCCCGATGCCCTGATCACCCGACCACGAAGCACCCCATACCCGAAAGGAAACCAGGGAGTGCCAACTTAGCGGCCCTGTTCCGCACGAGTTCATGGGTTTGCTCCGGCTCCGGGCAGGTGTCAAGCACCGCCTTGAGCTGTCAGTTCTCGTCCTCGGTGAGCGTGTCGGGGTGCCGGGTGATCCAGCCGCCGACGGCCCGGACCGAGGGCGCCACGACGGCCGGGGCGGATACCTCGGGCCGCTGCAGGGCACCGGATGACCACGGCGGGCGAGTTCCTCGCGTAACGCGATGATGGTGATCGCGCCGTCGGTCTCGTCGATGCGTCGCGGCAGGTAGGGCTGGTGCGGGAACTGCGTCCGGTGACCATGTCCTGCCATCGGACGGCGCGCGCATACCGCTGGACGGTGTGCCGCCCCAAGCCCAGGTGGCGGCCGAGCGGCTGGGCCGATCGCCTTCGACCGACTCCCGCGAGATCCCCCGCCATGGAGGCCGGGACCGCTACCGTGCCGCATCCGCCGATGAGGCCGCCTACCCGCGCGGGCGCCGGCCCCAGCAGGCCAAGCTCGCCCAACGACCGGCTCTGCGCGCCTTGGTGGAGGCGAAGCCGGCTCTGTGCTGGTCTCCCGATCAGATCGCAGAATGACTGCGACGCCAGTTCCCTGGTTACTGCGCCATGCAGATCTCTCACGGGGCGGTCTGCCTCTCGCTCTACGCCCCCGTCGCCGTCGCCGTCAGGCAATCGACCGCAGCCTCACCCAGCGCCTGCGGTCAGCCCGGCCCATGCGCCGCCGAAGATCGCCCGTCGGCCCACCGGGCGGGGCATCATTCGCGGCATGGTGTCCATCGCCTCCGCACCCTGCCGAGGTCGAGGACCGGAAGGTCCCCGGTCATCGGGAGGGCGACCTTGCGATGGGCGCCAGGCCCTCGGCCGCCGGACGGCATCAAGGCCGAGCAGGTCACCCCGCGCCTCGCCAGGAGCCTCCTCGGCATCCCGCCCCATCCGCGGCGGACGCTCACCTGGGACCGCGGCCGGGAGACCGCCGAGCACCACGCCGTCGCTATCGAGGCCAAGACGCCGATCTACCTCTGCAAACCGCGGAGCCCATGGCAGCGCGGCACCAGCGAGAACACCGACCGGCTGCTTCTGCAGTACCTCCCCAAGGGCGCCGACCTCCACACGTTCAGTCAGGCCGACCTGGACGCCATCGCTCACGAACTCGCTTGAGCTCGCCGTTTCGCCAGTCGTCGATCGAGGCGGAGGGCGCAGATGGGTCGGCGGGAGATCCCGGCTGCGTACCCGGCTGCGATGCGGCCGAGGAGCCACTGCCGCCGCCGGCCTACCGGACCTTCGCATGGGCACGCATCTGCTGGGCCAGCCGCCCGAGTTCGGCCGCCGTCGCGGGGGAAGCGTCGCTGAGCCCGCTGTATACGGCCGTCGGGCTGCGCAGGAACCGCCGCAGCAGGGCCACGAGCAACCCTTCCGGCAGGGTCCGCAGCGCTGCGAACGCGCGGGGGACCGGCGGCCCCGGCATGGCGGCCAGGTTCTGCCGCATGAGGTGAAGCATGCCGCGGACGGCGTCGGGATCGTCGGCCAGCGCTACCGGGCCGCCCGCCGCGTGCACCGCTTGTCCGAGTGGCGCCTCGAACGCGGCGTGTGTCTTGAGCCAGGCGTCCATCCGCGGCTCGGCCTTGGCGTTGATCCCGGCGGTGCGGAACCCCCGGACGATCCGTTCCAGTCGCGGGGTGGTTCGGCCGTCGGGTTCGCCGATCGGCATCGGGAC
This sequence comes from Streptomyces sp. NPDC048277, assembly GCF_040652235.1. Classification (NCBI taxonomy): domain Bacteria; kingdom Bacillati; phylum Actinomycetota; class Actinomycetes; order Kitasatosporales; family Streptomycetaceae; genus Streptomyces; species Streptomyces sp. NPDC048277. The sequence continues at coordinate 13,969 of NZ_JBEZLQ010000048.1, read as the reverse complement.
CCGGCTGGTCATGAAGGTGGTCGCGCGGTAGCGGACCACGTCCCCGTCCATCGTGCCGCCGGCCAGTGCCGGGGGGAAGCCGAGCAATACTCGTTCGTGGCCGATCGCCGCGCCCAGCGGCTCCGCGCCGGCCGCCCAGTTGTGCAGGAACAGCACGTCGCCTTCAAGGCCGGCGAGTGACTCCAGCACCGAGTCGACTTGATGGGTGCGGACGAGGACGGCGGTCAGGTCGTACCCGCCAGCCGGGTTCTCGACCACCGGTACTGGTACCCGCCTGACAGGGCTGTCTTCCTCGGCGAGCTGCACGCCGTACCGGCGCAGGGATGCCAGACGCTCGCCCCGGGCGAGGAGCGAGACGTCGAGCCCGGCCTCGTGCAAGTGGGCGGAGAACAGGCTGCCGCAGACCCCGGCACCGTACACGAGCAGTTTCATGGACAACCTTTCCCGCATATGAGTCAAACGTTCGTTTCAATCGAACGTCTGTATAGTACGGCACATGGCGCTACCCGATACCCGGACCAAGATCCTCGACGCGGCCGAACGCCTCTTCGCCGAGCACGGCTACAGCGGCACCTCGGTCCGCGCGATCACCGACCTCGCCGGAGTGAACCTGGCCGCCGTCGGCTATCACTTCGGCTCGAAGGCGGAACTTTTGGCCGCGGTCGCCCGCCGCGTGACCGAGCCCATCACTGCCGCCCAGAACGCCGGGCTCGACGAACTGCTCGCCCGGACTCCGGACCCGTCGGTCGCCGAACTGGTGGAAGCATTCGCAGGGCCGTTCTTCGACGAGATGCCCGCCGCCAATGAGAGCGGAGCCCGGACATCCCGGCTGATCGTGACGATCCTCAGCGACCCGGCCGAGGAGGCGCGCAGCTGGACCGGCCCGGACGAGGACATGGTCCGCGAGCGCTACCTGGCGGCTTTCGCGCGCGCAGTGCCCGGTCTTGCCCCAGAGGAGCTGGGGTTCCGGATGCGGGGGATCCTCGCCGTGACGGCCGTGGACCGCGTCGAGGTCTACAACCGGCCCTCCCCTGGCTGTCCGACGGAGATGGCAGGCGAGGAGGCCCGGCGCTTGGCGATCACGTTCCTGACGGCAGCAATGAGCGCGCCACCGACCCAGACCTGGCGATAAGCCCGGGGCAGCTCACTCACCGCCCTCGTCGCCGTCCTCATGCACGTTCGGGTCGCGCAGCGGGCGCAGGCCCTGGCCGGGCCCGCTGGATGCTCGCCGAGGCCGCTCGGCAGATGATGCTGGAACGCGGCCGCCGTTGGCCCGAGTGGCGGGGCTGGGAAGCCCAGCAACGCGTTGACAGTCACACACGCTCAACTCGACACCCCACGGCGGCGTCGACCCCCACGGCAGGTCCATCCGTCAGCGTGATTCCAGGTGGCTTGAGTTGACACATCCGTGGATCGTGAACCACTCGACCGTCCGCCCCGTTGATGTGGCGAGTGAGGCCGGTCACGGGGGCGATCGTGCAGAGGGAGCCGCAGCGAACCGGTGCCGGCCTTCACGTCACCTCGGCCCGAAGGCCAGGTGAACCGGATGAAGAAGGATCCCGTGAAGCCCGTGAAGAAGGACGAGTTGACGATGAGCCCCCTCACCACCGCCGCCACCGCTTCCCCCACTCCCCGGCCGACCATCTCGCCGCGGCTCCTGGAAGGCCGTACCGTCCTCGTCACCGGCGGAGGACGCGGCCTGGGCCGCCTTTTCGCGGCGACGCTCGCGGAGGCGGGTGCTCAGCTGGTACTGACCGGCCGTGACCCCCGGGCGCTCAGGGAGACGGCCGAACTGCTCCAGGTCCGGAACACCCGGGTGCTGGCCGTACCGGCCGACGTCACCGATCCCGCCGCGATGCCCAAGGTCGTCGAAGAGGCCGTGGACAGCTTCGGGACAATCGACGTCCTGGTCAACAACGCCGGGGTGACCGGCCCCATCGGACCGTTCTGGGAACTGGACCGGGACGAGTGGCAGGACACCGTCGACGTCAACCTCATGGGAACGGTACGGACCTGTCATGCCGTCCTCCCCGTGATGACCGCACGCCGCGCGGGCCGCGTCATCAATATCACCAGCGAGGCCGGCCGACACCGCTGGCCACACTTGTCCGCCTACTCGGTCTCCAAGGCGGCAGTGAACAAGCTCACCGAGAACCTCGCCCGCGAACTGCGTCCCCATGGCGTCACCATGCTGAGCTACCACCCGGGCCTGCTGGAACTCGGGCTCACCAAGGACGGCATGGACACGTACCCCACCGGCGACGTGTGGCGCGACCGCAGTATCGAGTGGTTCATGGCCCAGCGCCGGGAGGGCCGTTTCACCGATGCCGAGCACTCAGCGCGGACCCTGCTGAGGCTCGCGGCCGGAGAGGCGGACCATCTCTCGGGCCAGTACCTCACCCCGGACTCCGACCTCGCTGTTCCTTCCGGCCTTTCCGACCCCTCCGACTCCTCTGATCGTCCCGGCCGTTCCGACGGTAGTGGAGCGCTCGCCGCGTCGTGACCGGACCGGTCGTCGGCCGGGCCGGTGGCGGGCGCGCGACACGGGTCGCCGCGCGCCCGCCACGTGAGGGCGAAGACATGGGGAAGAGCCATGGGAAACGGCCGAGAGAAAATATCCACAGGCCGAGGACATCCCCAGAAGGCCCAGAACTACAACGTCCACACCACCGTCGCGTTCTTCACCCACGGCCTCATAGCCGCGCACGGCGTAACGCAACGGTGTCGAGCTCAGCCCACGTTCGGTTCCGGCCGCGGTTCACCTCGCCGGAACGGTCACTCAGCGGCCTGAACGCCGACTTCCGCGCGGGCGGTCCCGCGTCGCACGTCGAGAGGAGGACCCAGCGCCTCCGGAGGAACGGGACGATGACTCACCTGTCCCACGCCCGAGGTACTGCTGGCTCGCGGTCACAGCAGCGGTCACCTGCCTCGGGTCGAACTGAGGCCGCGCCTGCGGCTGGTACGCACCCGGGTCCACCATCACGTGTGTGTCCCCCTCGATCGTCGCTATCCCATGACGCTCAAACGCCTGACGCAGGGCCGGCATTTGATTCCAGACCGAACGGCTCAGCCCCATGCGTGCCAACTGCTCCAGCCTGGCGCCGGCACGGGTGCCGAGTGGGTCGGGATATATGCCGGGATAATCCTGGAAATGGGAATCAAGATTTCGGATGAACAGCCGTTCCCAGTTGACGGAACGCAACTCAGAATCCAGGGTCATGGCGACGTACTGGACACCGTTGGCGTCTCGCACGTCATACAATGACACCCCGTGGTAGTCGAACGTGTTCCGCATGTCCTGCGTCACCCACTCCGATGGCACCGTACGGCCATCCTGCAGGCAGTTCAGCAGATCACCGATCGGGACGTCTCTCCCGCCGACCGGCGCGGTATCCCCAGGCTCAGGGAAGCTGATCCATGGGCTTTCCCTGCACCATGTACGGAGAGCCTGGACGTACTCTCCCTGAGAGAACTCATCTCCCTCTCCCTCTCCCTCTCCCTCTCCCGTTTCCGTACCCTCAGTCCGAGGCATCCGAGACTCCCTTCGTTTTTTCTTTTTCGGAAGTGGAGGCCTCAACGCAGGCCCCTCGGGACCGATAACGGATCTACACAACAGGCGGTTCAACCTGGCCGAAGCCGCTCAGATCCTCCCTCCGGCGGATAGCATCTCACCGGAATCACTGGTAAAGCAGCGGAGATCACAGCACCGGTTCCGGTCGGCCATCGAGCCGACCACGCGGTGTAGCAGAATCCTGCGGGCGCGTCCTCGGCGGCCTGCCGGGCACGGCGGGCCGCCTCGCCCTCTTGCCAGGCGAAGCGGGAGGAGCACGCGACCTTCAGTACCCGGCGCAGCAGGACGATCGGATAGGTCGCCTTCTCCGCATGCATCAACCGGTACAGCTCATTCACCGGTCGTGTTCCTCCACGAAGAAGGCTGTCGCTGTTATCAGGACCTCGATCCCTGCTGAAGTTCGCGGACCTCCTTGTCCAGCCGCTTGAACTCCTCGCGCTCGGCGCTGGTCAGCTCACCGGACCCGCCCCCTCACCCCGGTCCGCCTTCGCCCGGCGGTACCAGCCGCGCAGGGACTCTGACCTGATGCCGAGTTCCCTGGCGACTGAAGTGAGCGTTCGGCCCGAGGAATCGACGAGCGCGATCGCGTCCCGCTTCAACTCCTCGGTGTACCGCTTCGTGTACTCGCATCCCACCTGGCGCTGCTTCCTCCGGAATCCCAAGATCCCAGGTGTCCACGATCACGGGGAGGCCTCAGGTTCGTCCTCCCCCGCCACCGCGTCCCGCTCCGGCGGCCGCCATGGGGTGCTACCACCGATTACGGGACAGAGCACTGAATTGGCACACCTCATGCCCTCAAGGTCGGACCATGGTGGTCGCGTCGATGACGAACCGGTAGCGCACGTCGGACGCGAGCATGCGCTCGTATGCCTCGTTGATCCTCTCGGCGGCTACGATCTCGACCTCGGACGCGATGCCGCGCTCCGCGCAGAAGTCCAGCATCTCCTGAGTCTGCCGCAACCCCCCGATGAGGGAGGCTCCGATCGACACGTCCCGCTTCAGCAGGGAGAAGGCGTACATCTGCAACGGCTGAGCCGGCGCGCCGAGGTTGACCAAGGTGCCATGGGTCGCCACCAGGCCAAGGTAGGCGTCGAGGTCGAGTGGGGCGCTGGCGGTGATGATGAGCAGGGGGAAACTACCGGCGAGTTGTTCGAACACCGCCGGATCACTGGTGGCGTGGTAGTGGTCGGCCCCGAGAGCGAGAGCGTCCTCTCGCTTGGCGGGTGAGTGCGACAGAACAGTGACCTCCGCGCCCATCGCGTGGGCGAGTTTCACCGTGACATGGCCGAGTCCACCGAGTCCGACCACGCCGATGCGGGAGTTCTGGCCGACGTCTTGCCGCCGCAAGACGGAGTAGGCGGTGACACCGGAGCACAGGAGTGGAGCACTGGCGGCGAGATCCAGCCCATCGGGCAGCCGGAGGACGAAATCCTCGGTCACCACGATATGAGTGGAATATCCGCCTTGGGTCACCTCGCCGTCGGCGTCAACGGATCCGAAGGTGAGGGTCCCCCCGTCCTTGACACAGTGGTTCTCCTCACCGGCGCGGCAGTAGGCGCATTCCCGGCAGGAGTCGACCAGACAGCCGACGGCAACTCGGTCTCCTACGGCGTGACGAGTGACCGCGGACCCGATCTCCGCGACGACTCCGGTGATTTCGTGGCCGGGTACCGCAGGGTAGCTCGCCGGTCCCCACTCACTACGGGTGTAGTGGATGTCGGAGTGGCAGATGCCGGTGTATCGGATCTCCACCAGTACGTCGTGGGGCTTCAGATCCCGGCGCTTGACGGTCATCGTGGTCAGTGGCGCGGTGGGGGAGACTGCTCCATAGGCCTGTGCGTCCAGCATGGTGGTCCTTTCTCTGACCTGTCAGGTCAACTTTTTGCGGGGGTTGGGAAGGAAGCCTGTTTCCTCGAAGAAGGCGAGATGCCTCTTCAGGAGATCCGGGGTGATGACGGGGCAGTCGATCCCGCTCGCGACGTTCGTGGAAGTGGTGTCGAGACGAGGAAACGCCCGACCCCCGAAGACAATTGCCTCGAAGTCGTCCAGTAGAGGGTTGAGCGCGTTGTCCCGGTCCGCCTGTACGCGCCTGATCCACTCGGGGGTGTCCAGCACGTCCAGCTCGTGGCCGGAGTCCCGCATGCTGCGCACGATCTCCGCGAACGACACGGAGGTTTGGTTGTGCAAGTGGAACGTACCGCCCGCCGAACTCAGGGACAGGGCGGTGACGACCTGGCTGACGTAGTCGACCGGAACCATGTGGAAGGCTCCGCCGAGTTCCCGCGGGACCGCGCCGGCCTGCGCGATTCCTTTGGTCGCCAACCATACGAAGTCCCGTGTCTGGCACGCGCCTTTGACCCGGTCGCCGCATACTGTGTCCACTCGGTAGACCGTGACCGGCAGTCCTCGGGAACGGGCGGTGTCAATCATGGCTTCGGCCACCCATTTGCTCTGGCGGTAGCCGCTGGACAGGTTTTCCGGGGGGCCCGTGAGGTCTTCGGGCCGCAGGGCGGCGGGGGACGCCTTCTCGAACACGCCGACCGTGGAGATGTAGTGGACCGGCACACTGCGATGCCGTGCGGCCAGTCGGAGGATCTCCTCCGTTCCCGACACGTTGGCCGGCGCCAGGTTTCGGTACGGCTGCAACCAGTTGACAGTACTGCCCGCGTGGTAGACGCAGTCCATGTCGGACGCGAGCAGGTCGAATGCCTCGGGGGTGAGACCCAGCCGGGGCTGGGAAAGATCTCCGCGGAGGACCTTGACCCGTTCCGGGTCCACGTCGATCCCGTAGCAGGCCAGGTTCTCCCGAAGCCGCGCTCGGCAGCTCTCGTCGTCGGCACCGCGCACCAGGCAGTGCACGACTGCGTTCGTCTGCCTGACGAGATCGCGAAGGAGGAAAGCCCCCAGGAAGCCGGTCGCGCCGGTGAGGAGAACCTGCCGGGGGTCGCCGGGAGGCCGGGTGTCCTGCGCCGGCACGATGTCGTCGGCGAGTCGGGCTTCGGCCTCGAAGTCGACCGTGTCGGCGTCAGTACGGCTGAGGAGGGATTCCGCCAGCGACCGCACCGTGGGGTGATCGAACACCAGGCTCACCGGCAGCGGCATCCCGGTCGCCGTGACGATCCGGTTGCGCAGTTCCGCGGCGGCGAGGGACTGCAGCCCCAGATCGACGAAAGATCTGTCGACGTCGATCGAGGCCGGCGGCTTGCCCAGAACGGCCGATACCTGCAGCCGTAGGAGGGCGACCATGTCCACTCGGGTAGCGGGTGGCTCGACCGCCTGCGCAGTGGTCTCGCGAGGCGTGACAGGTACGGCTCCGGGAAGCCCCCGAAGCCAGTGCGGGCGGCGTCGGAAGGGATACGGCGGCAGGCTGACAGCCTCTCCCGCGGACGGCGGCAGCAGAGAGTCCCAGTCGACATCGGTACCGTGCACGTAGGCCCGCGCAAGCGACCGTTGGAATCTTCGCCCGCCTCCGTCCCCACGTCGCAGGGTGCCCGTGACGACGGAACCTTCGGGCGCCGACTGTTCTATGGCTCCGGCGAGTACGGGGTGCGTGCTGACCTCGATGAACCGCCGACACCCCAGATCACCCAACTTCGCGATCGCCTGACGCAGTTTCACCTGACCGCGGATGTTGCGGCACCAGTGCTCGGCAGTGAGCGAGCGGGTGTCCATCTCGTCCCCGGTCACGGTGGAGACGAGCGGCATGGTGCCAGGTCCCGGTGCGAGGTCGGCCAGTTGGTCGCGCACCAGGGGGAGCAGCGGCTCCACTTGGGTGCTGTGACTGGCCCAGCCGATCGCGACCGAGTGGACGGTCACTCCCTTGGACCGCAGCTTCTCCACGGCACGGCTCAGGTCCGCTGTGTCACCGCTGATGACGACGGAGCGAGGACCGTTGACAGCCGCGAGGGAGAGGCCGCTCCCCGTGGTCCGGAGAAATTCGTGCATCTCCTCCGGCGACATCCTGACCGCCGCCATGGTTCCCTTGCCGTCCAGTTCCCGGGCCACGTGGCCGCGGGCCGCGATGATCTCGGCCGCGTCCTCCAGACTCAGCGCTCCGGCCACGTGGGCGGCGACGATCTCGCCCACGCTGTGGCCGGTGACGGCGTCCGGTGTGACACCCGACGAACGCCACTGCGCTGCGAGGGCGGTCATTGTCGCGAACAGCATGCTCTGCACGACATCGGCGCGATCGGCGGGCGGGGCGGCGATCATGCCGAGCGCCATCTCGCTGACCGACCAGCCGAGATGTGGCCGCAGTGCGAGGTCGCACTTCTCGAAGGCTTCCGCGAACGGGGTGGAGTTGCGGAGAAGATCAGAGGCCATCCCTTGCCATTGCTGGCCGTGCCCGGCGAACACGAAGGCCGTACGGCCTTCGTGACGGCGGCCGGTGACGGCGTCGTCGTGGTACTCACCCGTCGCGAGAGCGGCGAGGGCCGGTGCGTGGTCACCGTGATCGTCGGGCAGTGCGACCGCACGGATCCCGAGTGAGGACCGGCCCCGCACGAGAGTGCGCGCGACGTCCTCGGGATGCGATCGCTCGCCGTCGGCCTTCCCCATCGCGTGCATGCGGGCGGCCCAGGCTTGTAGGGCGTCCGGCGATGCTGCGGAGAGAATCCAAGGGGCCGGGATGGTCGCGGGAAGCCGCGTCGAACTCCTGTGCGGCGGCTCCTCGATGATCACGTGGACATTCGTGCCGCTGATTCCGAAGGACGAGATACCGGCGCGCCGCGTTCCGGCGGGCCACGGAACGGCGCGGTCGAGGACGCGGACGGACGCGTCCGACCAGTCGACCTGCTTGTTGGGCGGGTGGCCGTGCAAGGACTTGGGCAACATGCGGTGCTGGATGGCGAGCACCATCTTGATGACGCCCACCAGACCTGACGCGGCCTGGGTGTGGCCGAGGTTGGACTTCACGGAGCCGACCCAGACACCCGGAGTACGTCGTGCCCCGTAGACATCGAGCAGCGCCTGAGCTTCGACGAGGTCGCCGAGTGGTGTGCCGGTGCCGTGGGCCTCGACGGCCTGGACATCGTCGACGGTGAGACCCGCGTTGGCGAGGGCTTTCCTGATGACGGCACGCTGGGCGGTGCCGTTCGGGGCGCTCAGCCCGTTGCTGGTGCCGTCGGAATTGATCGCCGACCCACGGAGCACGGCGAGCACCCGGTGCCCGTCACGACGGGCGGCTGACAGCGGTTCCACCACGAGCGCGGCGACCCCTTCCGCCCAGCCGACCCCGTCGGCCTCGGAGGCGAAGGCCTTGCAGCGGCCGTCCGAGGCGATGAGATCGTGCCGGCTGAAGTCGATGAAGGTCGCCGGGGTGGACATGACCGTCGCGCCGGCGACGATGGCACGGTCGCACTCCCCCGCACGGATCGCGTTCACTGCCTGATGCAGGGCGACGAGAGAAGACGAGCACGCGGTGTCGACCGTGATGGCCGGTCCGTGAAGTCCCAGAACGTAGGCGACTCGTCCTGAGGCGACGCTGGCGGCGTTGCCGATCAGCAGACTGCCGTCGTAGCAGTCCGCGGCTTCGGTGACGCGCGGAGCGTAGTCGGAATCGAACATGCCGACGAAAACGCCGGTGTCGCTGCCTCGCAGCGATGCCGGGTCGATTCCTGCGTCTTCCAGGGCATGCCAGGCCGCTTCGAGCACGAGCCTCTGCTGGGGATCCATGGAGTCGGCCTCGGCCGGCCGGATACCGAAGAACTCCGCGTCGAACCCTGCGATGTCGTCGAGGTAGCCCCCCAGCAACGGGAGTCGGGTGGAGAGGTGTGGGTCCCAGCCGCGCTGTGCGGGGACGCGGCCGACGGCGTCACGCTCCTCCGACAGCAGCTTCCACAGGTCGTCAGGGCCGTCTATGCCGCCGGGCAGCCGGCAGCTCATGCCGACGATCACCAGGGGATCGTCCGTATCGGAGTCGAACGGCTGCCGCGCGGACGCCCGTGCGGCGAGTTGACGAACAGTGGCCCGAGCGTCGGTCGTGGGTCGAAGCAGCTCGGCGAGGTGACCGGCGAGATCACCGGGGGTGGGGTGGTCGAAGAGCAGGTTGCTGGCCAGTGGCAGGCCGGTCGCGTCCCTCAGGGAGTGTGCCAACCGAACGGCGCCCAGAGAATTCAGGCCGTGGCCTCGGAATGTCTCCTGCGAGCCTATGTCCGCCGGTGTGGTGTCGCCGCTCAATTCCTTGAGCACCGTACGGGTGTGTGCGACCACCATGTCCAGCAGCGCTTCGGTGGACGCATCGGGCTTCTGGTCGAGGCCAAGCGACCGCTCTTCGGGCCCGACGGGCACGCCGACGCGGTCGGCCACCGCGTCCCGTAGCCGGTGCCGGGCGATCTTCCCGGACGCGGTATAGGGGATCTCGGGGACTTCGACCAGCTCGACCGGGGTCTTGTACGGTGCCAGGCCCTTTGCCCGCAAGTGGGCGCTCACCTCGTGGAGACTGACCGGCGAACCCTGGGTGACGGCGAGGCAGGGGTACTCGCCGAGCCGCGGGTCGGACCTCCCGAGTACCGCGAGCGGGCCGGCACCGGGGAGGTCCGCGAGCAGTGACTCGACCTCCGAGGCACTGAACTTCTGTCCTCCGACGTCGATCAGCTCTGCCGTGCGCCCGTGGAAGGCGACGAGACCATCGCGAGTCATGCTGGCGAGGTCACCCGTGCGCAACCAGCGTCCGTCCGGGAGCGCCTGCGCGGTCAGGTCCGCATCGTCGAGATAACCCCGGAAGGCATAAGGGCTGCTCACCCAGAGCTCCCCCACCTCCTCGGGTGGGCTCTCCGCCCCGTCACGCATGATCCGGACCCGGGCGCCGGGTATCGGGCGGCCGATACTGGCCGTAGCCACCTCAGCGGGGTCGTCGGCACTGGTGAACATTCCGGCGCCCAGCTCGGACATCCCCCACTGCACGACCACCGAGGCGCCGAAGTCCTCGCGCAGACCCGCCACGAGCGAGGCGGGCACATGAGAACCGCCGGTGCGTACCTCGCGCAGCCGGACGGAGCGGTCGCGGGTGCGCATACGGCCGAGGAGATCATGGAGCTGGGTCGGTACGGCGAAGAGGACGATCGGGCGGTCGACCGTGCCTGCGGCGTCGACGAACCGGTCGGTGTCCCAGCCCGGGATCAGGAGCTGCGTGGTCCTGGCGAACAGAGAGGTGTGCAGTGAGAGCAGTCCGAAAAGGTGAGTGAACGCGCTCGCGCTGACGAGGACGTCATCAGGTCGGAATCCTCCGCCGGTGACGACCGCAGCGGCGTTGGAGAGGAGCCCGTCGTGGCTGTGCATGGAGATCTTCGGGCGGGCGGAGGTCGTCGCGGAGGAGGGAATCAGCATGAACGGGTCATGGGGGCGCACTCGTACCGGGTGCGGCCGGGTGCCGGTGAACTCCCGGACGATCTCGCGCACGGTGGGATGTGGAGTGTGGCCGACGCCTTCGTCGCCGGCGATCAGGAGATCAGCACCCAGCTCCGACAGACCGGGAGCGACACGCCCGGCCGGGAGAACCACGACACGCGGTTTGGCCCGCACGGCGAGACCTATCAGGTCTTGAGAGCTGTTACCCGCGTGCACCGGCAGGAGCACGCCTCCGGCGAGGGCCACCGCGGCGTGCAGCACGAGGAATTCCCAGCTGTTGGGCACCTGCGCGACCACGACGTCGTGTGGCTCCAGTCCACGCTCCTGAAGACCTCGTGCCAGGGCCTCGGCGGACTCCCCCCACTGCCGCCAGGTCCAGTCCTGCTGTCCGTCCCTGAACGCCACGGCTTCCGGGTCCGCTTGCACTGCTGTCCGCAGCAGATTCGGGAATGTCTGCCCCAACAGCGCGGTGTCGGGCAGGAGATGGTAGTCGGATGCTGTCAAGGGCACCGTGTGCCTCCCAGATGTGACCGTGCGGAACCGTGTGACAGGAAGGCCGGGGCGGGAGCAGCGCGGAGCAAGGCCGTGAATCCCGTTCTCATGCCGATTCGGCCACGATCAGGTTCATGTCCACGCCCAGCGTCCGGAGCTCGGCCAGACGGAACCCGGCCGTTCGCAGAAGCCTTTCGTAGTGCTCGAGGTCCCGCTCCTGGCCGCCGGTGATCGCGAGCATCTGCAGGTCCCACAGAGCGGCCAGTTCTCCGCTGCCCGGAGTCGACCACTCATCCGGCAGCAGACGTTCGAGAACAAGCAGCGTCGCGTCGGGCCCACACGCCCGACGGCAGGAACTCAGGATTCGCACGCAGTCGTCGTCGTTCCAGTCGTGCAGCACACGCGACAGCACGTAGACGTCCGCGCCAGAAGGCACCTCGGCGAAGAAGTCGCCGGGTACGTGCTGCAGCCGGTCGCCGAGTTCCGGATCAGCCGGGGTCTTCCCGACAACATGTTCACGGTCGAATACGGTGCCGTGCACGGTCTCGTGACTACGCAGGAGCGTTCGCAGCAGCGTGCCGTTGCCCCCGCCTATGTCGACGATGCGGGACCCGGGCGCGAAGTCGTACGTCTTGGCCAGATCCACTGCTATCACGCTGGTGATCGACTGCATGGCGCGGTCGAACACCTGAGCACTGTCGGAGTGAGCTGCGAAGTGGTCGAAGTGCTCTGCCCCGAACCGGTGACGGAAAGCGGTTCCGCCCGTACGCAAGGCTGTGGGGAACTCGCCCCAAGCGTCGTAGAACTCGCCGCCGTATATCTTGACCAGGTCGGCGAAGGGGTTGTCGGCGCACAGGAGATCACCTGCGGGCGTGTTGAGGTAGCGGGAGTCCCCGACTTCGCGCACGATGCCCGCCCCGGACAGATAGCGCAGCAGCCGGGCGACAGCCTTCTCGTCGCAGTTCAGGCGTTGCGCGAGCTGGCCCACGGTGCGGGGTCCGTCCCGCAGATGCTCGTTCAGGTTCAGCTCGGTCGCGACGTGTACGGCTCTGGCCGCCCAGTGCCCTGCGAGGAGTCCCAGCAACTGGCGATACGGCTCCTGGGCCCCCGCACCAGCCGCCTTGTGTGCCGCGAGAACGTCCGGCCAGTGACCGTCGGCCTTGAGTTCCAGGCGCCGTGGCTCGCCCGCGAGATGGGTCGGCAGATGGAAGTAGAGCACCGTCCGGCCACCGCTCGACTTCCCTTCGTGGGGATTGAACCCCCCGCCGTCGGGGGTCATCCCAAGCCGGTCGAGGCAGACACGCCGCACTTCGGCGAGGCTGGCACCGTCGACCAGCCAAGCCTCGTGCCTCTCCGCCTCGGTCGCGCGCTCCCGGGCGGGCATGTCGCTGTGTGCCGCCACGGCACTTCCGCTCGGGAGGATGAAGACCTCGACCCCGGCCTGAGCCGGCTCGGGCAGACGTCCATACAGGATGGTCACCTCAAGGCTCTGTTCGTTCACCCCGTACCGCTGGGCCAGCCTGGACCGCACCACCACGCTCTCGATCGGATCTGCCACCTCGACCTGGCGCTTCTGCAGAAAGGTCGAGACGTCGTCAACGGCATCGGGGAAGACAAGAAGGGCAACGTGGTCGAAAACGAAATCCCTGCGCGTGAGCGTGGGGCTCGCCTCCACAACAGCCGTCACCAGTCCATCGTCACGGGCAACATGGGCCGCCCTGCCAAGGGCTGTGAGCAGTCGCTGCTCATCGCGGCGATTCAACACCTCGTCAGCCTTTCGGGAGTGCCGGAAACCGTGAGAACGATGTACCTACCAGGCGTGGAGTGAAATAACGACACGCAAATCCCTTTCTCGGCTGACTCACGCATTAGAGTTTCGAGAAGTAGGCCGCCGAAGCAGTGTCAGCACCCTGTGCCGCCGCCCACTGGTCAATTCGAAGACCACAACGCACCACCATCCGCCCCGGTTCAAGTCCGCCGCGGGGGCGTTCGATCCGAGTGGGCGCTTGGCGTTGACGCACAGGGGTTGATCCAAGGATGTACCGGACATGCGGGCCGTCGAAGCATCGGCAGGCAACGCGCGACTGCCGTGGACGGGAGTCGAGCCCGGTCACGGGCCGGGGTGCGTGCGAGCAGATTGCGTCTGAGGCCGGCGTCGACCAGCTCGTCGGGGTTGGGCTCCGGCGCAAAGCAGGCGACTCGCCGTCCGCGCGGCCGGGGGTGACGGCCTCACGCTCACCCGCAAGCCACTTCGCCCATCAGCCGTCCACAGCCTTGGGCAATGCCTGGAACACCACTGCGGCATCTTCGCGAGTCCGGGCCGCCGCCAGCGCGGTCACCCTGAGCAGCGGCCTCCCGCCCCGACAGTGACAACTACCCTGCGGTCCGCACCAGTTCACTCACGCAAGCAACAGTTGCTGAACGAGCTGCACCTGCAGACCATCTGACGTGACACTGAGGGGCCTGGTAGAGGGGTTGTCGACCAAGAGCAACCTGTCCGTCCGGAGCTTCATGTGCTTGTCCACCCATCGGGGATCGATCTGTCCGGCTCGGGCCTTC
>NZ_JBEZLQ010000047.1:0-44919 GCF_040652235.1 Streptomyces sp. NPDC048277 | reverse complement strand
GGGCGGAGAGCCTGTCGGCTCTATAGTTGGCCTGGCGGCCAACTATAGGCCTGACGGCCCGTTAAGTACTGTCGTCGTGCCTGACGGCACGACTGTGTGTTCAGGTGTCAGGGTTGGCCCTGGCGGGCCAACTTGGTTGGTTGATGTGTGAGTTGGCGGGCCTGGCGGCCCGCTCAGCAAGGGGAATGCTGTCCTGCCTGACGGCAGGACAGGTGAAGGTGACGGGCCCCTCCCCTGGCGGGGAGGCGCAGTGTGGGAGGTGAGGGTGCCGACGCCTGGCGGCGCCGTGATGTCATAACGGGGGTGGTTGCACAGATATTTGGGTTGTCTGCGCTCCCCTGTCGGGGAGCTTGAGTGGGTGGTGTCCGGCTGTCGCCGGACTGAGTGGGTATCAGTTTCCTTCTGCGCAGGCGCTGGTGCGTACCGCTCTGTGAGGGCGGTGGTGAACACCCAGGGCCCCATTCGGGGCCTTGGCCGTGTCGTGGGCGGTTGGGGCTGGTGGATTCCCGTCAGGCGTCGGTGTCGGCTGTCGATGGGGTGATGGTGCAAGGCGGCCTCCAGTGCGGAGGGCGCGCCTGCCCCTGCCGGGGCAGGGTTGGCTCAGGTTCGGGGGCCTGGGGAGCGGCCAAGGACGATGGCCAGCACTCGAAGGGCCGCTTGCCGTCGGCTTTCGGTACGGGCGTACGCGGCCGTCAGGGTGAGTCCGATGATCGGGAGGAAGCGGGTGGCCAGCAGTGCGGTGACGAGCGGGCTGTTGAGCAGGGTGAGCAGGTGGTGGGACATCGGTGGGGCCTCCTTGGGTGCCGGGGTGTCGGGCTTCGGTGGCCTCATTGAGCTGCGTCCGGCGGGTTTCCGGCGATGTCCTGGACGGTGTATGGCGGGCGTCTAGGCTGGTCAGGGCTTATCTGGTGGGTTTTCCGGCGCAGGAGTAGGCGGACAGGGTGGGAAGGGATGCGGGTGGAGCAGGGCACGGCGGTGCGGGCTTTCGCGGCCATGCTGAAAGGCCTGTATGAGAGGGCGGGTGCGCCCACGTTGGCGGCGCTGGTGCGCCAGAGCACGCGACATCGGCCGCGTGTGGATCTCAGTACGTCGTCGCTGAGTGACTGGCTGGCGGGCCAGTCCGTTCCCTCTCAGCTGCAGGTGGTGCAGTTCCTGGTCGTCTATCTCGCCCGGCAGGCCCGCCAGGCGGGCCATGCGGGGGCTCCTGCCGGGTGGATGAGGCTGTGGGAGGGGGCGGTTGAGGAGAGACGGCAGCGGCGCGGTGGCCGTCCTTCCCGTCCTGTGCCGGGCGGGGCCAGGCTGCAGGTTCCTGTCCGCGGCCGGTTCGTGGCCGAGTTGCGGGACGAGGAGGCGTTCGATGAGTGGGAGGTGCACCGGCCCGTCGATGTGACGGCGGCGGTACCGGGGGTGCTGCCGCTGTACGTGCGGCGTGCCCACGATGAGGTTCTGCGTTCGGCGGTGGCGCAGGCGGCCAGTGGCGCGAGCCGGACGGTCGTGCTGGTCGGTGAGTCGTCCTCGGGCAAGACGAGGGCGTGCTGGGAGGCGGTGGCGGAGCTGCCGGCCGGTTGGCGGCTGTGGCATCCGCTCGATCCGTCGCCGGTCCAGGCGCTGGCGAATGCGTTGCGGGAGGGCATCGCTCCGCGCACCGCGATCTGGCTCAACGAGCTGCAGTGGTATGTCGGCGAGCAGGCAGGCGCGTTGGCCGAGCAGGTGGCGGCCGGTCTGCGGGCGTTGCTGCAGGACGGTGCAAGCGCGCCGGTGCTCGTGCTGGGGACCGTCTGGCCGGAGTTCTGGAGCGTTTTGACCGCGCCGGATGTGCCGGGCAGGAGTTCGGGGCATGCGCAGGCTCGGGCGTTGCTTGAGGGTAAGGGTGTGTATCTGCCGACCGCGTTCGAGGCGCGGGAGCTGGAGGACGCGCGGATGGTGGGCGGCCACGATCCGCGGCTGGCGGACGCGCTGGCCCATACCGATGATGGGCGGATCGCCCAGTACATGGCGGGGGCTCCGGCTCTGCTCGATCGTTACCGGGCGGCGCCGCCTGCGGCCCGGGCGGTGATCGGCGCGGCCATGGACGCCAGCAGGCTGGGCGGGGCGGCGCTGGTGGGGCAGGATTTTCTTCAGGCGGCCGCCGAGGGCTATCTGGGTGACGACGACTACGACGCTCTGGGTGAGGGGTGGCTTGAGGATGCTCTCGCCTACACGCAGCAGCCGAGCAAGGGAGTACGTGGGCTGCTGAGCCGGGTGCGGGCCCGCACGGGATCGGACGGCGGGGGTGGGTGGCGGCTGTCCGATTACATGGACCACATCGGCCGCAGCGAGCGGCGGTTTGCTGCTCCCCCGGCCTCGTTCTGGCATGCGGCGCGCGAGCACCTGCCCGAGTCTCACCTCGTGCGGGCGGTGAGTCAGGCGGCGGAGGCACGCTGGCGTGATGCCGAGGCTGTCGGCCTGTATCAGCGGGCGCTGGATCTGGGGGATCTCAAGGCGGGGCAGGGGCTGGTCTGGCTGTGGCAGGAACGCCAGCGGCCCGAGGAGGCCCGTCGGGTACAGGAGCAGGCTGCGCTGGCCGGGGACGGCGAGGCCCTGGAGGAACTGCTGGAGCCGATGCTGGAGCAGGAGCAGTACCAGCAGGCCGAGCATCTGGTACGGGAGGCCGCCGGCCGTGGCAGTCCCACCGCCCAGCTTCACCTGGCTCGTTCGCTGATGCTGGACGGCGAGGCTGAGGAGGCGGAACGCTGGTATGCCGAGGTCGCCCGGTGCAGTGATCCGGACATCCTGCGCGCCTATGCCGACGACCTGCGTGAGCGTGGAGACCTGGACGGTGCGCGGACGGCCTTGCGGGCGGCGGGCGACCGCCGTGCGATGGGCGAGCTGGTTGCTCTTGCCGAGGGGACAACCGAGGTGGAGGAGGCTGCTCGGGAAGCCTTCGCCGCGGGCGAGGCCGTCCCGTTGAAGACCCTTGCCGAGCAGGCCGAGGCCGACGGGCGGCCCGCTGACGCGGCCCGGCTGTACCGGGATGCGATCGCTGTCTTCGAGCGCCGGCGTCGCCAGCGGGAGGAGGGCGTGGACCTCATCAACTTCGAGGCAGGCCCCCGCTCCCCGCTCGACTTCATAGATCCGGCTGTGCTGCCCATGCCGCCCGGGGAGACCTGGGCGCTGCGCCAGCTGGTGGCCCTGCTGGATGCCACACAGGGTGCAGCGGCGGGCGACGGCGCGCTCGGGGAGCTCGCCGAGGACGGGAACTCCTGGGCGCTGGAGCGGCTGCTGCGGCGGCTGCGTGAACGCCGGCAGGATCGGGCTGCGGAGGCGCTGCTGGACAGCGAGGTGGCACGGGGCACCCCATGGGCGCTGTGGGTGCAGGCCCACCGTGCCGTGCACGACGAGGATGTCCCCGACGACGTCCGCCGTACGCTGCTAGAGCGTGCCGCAGCTGCCCGTGTGGGACAGGCTGTGAGAGTGCTGATGGGGACGGCCGAGGAGGCCGGGCGGCGGGAGGAGGCCGACCAGTGGGCGCTGCATGCCGCAGCTCGCGGCTACACCACGCCGTTGTGGGAGCTGATCCGAAGCCGTGAGAAAACCGGCCGGCTCGAGGAGGCCGAGCAGCTTGCCTGGAAGGTGCCGCCCGGCCGGCGGTCGTGGACCCTGCGCCGCCTGGCCCAGGACCGCAGTGGGGAGCAGGCCATGCCTTTGCTGCGGCGCGCCTACGCCGAGGCCATGGCGTGGGCGCCGGGCATGCTCGCCGAACGCCTGGAAAAAGCAGGCGAGTTCACAGAGGCCGAGCACTTCGCGCGGCAGGCTGCCGACGCGGGTGACCGGCAGGCACTGGAAGACCTGGCCGCACAGCGCAGGAACGACGACCCCGACCGGCAGTGGCAGGCACTGCTGGCGAACGGGCTGACAGTCGAGGGCACTCCCGCGGCCGCCTGGTGAGGGGTCCGGCTCCTGGCCGGTGATGTACGTACAGAGAAGGCGAAGGAGCAGTGTGGTCAGGATCTCGTGGACCTGGAAAGTAGGACCACCAGAGGGTCAGCGGCAAGGCGCTGACGCGCTTGGAAGAGGTGGACTCGGACTGTACTGGGGCTGATGCCCAGCTGCTGCGCGATGTGGGCCGTCGGCTCGCCGAGTGTCCACAGCCAGGTGACCTGCCGCATGCGCAGGGGGAGCCTGTTGAGTGCTTCAGCCAGCCCCCTGTTGCGCAGGCCCTCGATGGCCGTGTCTTCGGAGCTTTGCTCGACCTCGTTGCCGTCCAAGAGTTCGCCGGTTGTCACCTCCAGCCGGAAGCGTGCCGAGGTGAAGTGGTCGGCTACGAGATTGCGGGCGATGGTGACCACCCAGGCCCCGAAGTCCCGCCCCCGCCAGGTGAACGTATCCAGGCGCTGGAACGCGCGGGCGAATACTTCGCTGGTCAAGTCCTCAGCGGTCGCCTTGCCCTCGACTCGGTAGTAGACGTACCGGTACACCGTGTCGCTGTAGGCGGTGTAGAGCTCAGCGAAAGCCCCACCATCCCCGGCCTGGGCACGCTCCACACACTGCACGATGTTCTGGATCCCGAACGTCGGCTCCCCGCCCGGAGGGAGGGGAGCCGGGGAAGCTGGGGTCGGCATCAGCTCTCAGCCGTCGAGACACCGGGACGGCTCAGGGCAATCCACAGGGCGGCTCCGGCTTGGACGAGGGCTGCGGCGCTGGCCGCGGCTGCAGGGGCTGGCGCGGCGATACCCGCTGTGACCGCCAACAGGACGATGACCACCAGGACGATCACGTGACTGTAGCGTGGACGTGGCACGCCGCAGGGTGACCGGCGGTGCCCTTCGGGTAGACGCAGAGAATGATGCATGAGGTGAACTCCCGTATCTGAGAGGGCCTTTCACCGTGCTCCGGCCAAGGACTGCGGCGGAAAGCCCCGCGACGATGACATCTCGAAGTGTGGGACTGGTCACACGCTTCGTCCAAGGCCTGGGGAGCGTGGATAAGTTCACATGTTCTGGACTAAACGCCCCTGGTGGCAGCATCGTTGAACAGTTCGCTGGTGCCTGCCACGTGGCGTGGTGTCGGCGTTTAGGCAGGGGCGGGACATTCCGCGTCTGAGAGAGGCCCGTCGTCCTGCTCCGGCCGAGCGACTGAGACGGCGGGCCTTCGCCCGCTCCACGTCAACGGCCTTGAGGACGATCCCTCAGGGCTTGGGACCGTGATGCGGGTGCTGATCTCGTCGAGATCAGGGTGGTTGAGAGCGGCTGTGCAGCGCAGGGCCAGCTGACGCCTGGCAGTACGCATCGCCAGTCGACCGAGATCGGTCGCACTGAGGTCGGCGGTCTTCAAGCCGATGCTTGCCTGCCATCACCCTGCCGTGCCTCGCCAGCGAGGAACGTCCTTGATGCCACAGGGGGTTCGTAGAGTGGGTGTGTGGTGAGAGTGCCGTGGGAGAAGCTGGCCGAGAGTCCAACGTTGTCAGAGTCCGTGGTGACTTTGCTGGTGCTGCGCTTACGGAAACAGGCTCAGGCCGTCGACGGCAAGGGCGGGGACGGTGGCCGGGACCTGTTCGAGTACACGGATGACGGCGAACTCGTCCTGTATGAGGCGAAGTCGTTCACCGGCCGGATGGATGCGGGGCGTCGCCGGCAGGTGGAGCGGTCGCTGGTATCGGCGGCGCGCCACCAGCCGGACCACTGGGATCTGCTCGTGCCCATCGACCCGACCCCCGCCGAGCAGCAGTGGTTCGACGGCCTGCGGGTCAGGTTCCCGTTCGTACGCAGGTGGCGGGGACGCAGCTGGCTGGACGAGAAGTTCGCGGCCCATCCCGATCTGGTGCGCTACGCGCTGCAGGATGCCCCTGAGTATCTCCTGGAGCGCATCGCCGAAGCCGGGGCCGGGCAGGGCGGGCTGGCCGACGGGATCAACAACTATCTCCGGTGGGCCGGCTCGCAGCAGACCCAGGCGCCGGGCTACGGCGGGCTGCTGCGTCTGGGGCTGGTGCCGGATGTGAGCAGTGCCTTCGTCGCGCGGGATTCCCAGGAGGCGCTGGCACGCGCCTTGCAGTGCGCGGACGGCGATGGTGCCGGGCACGGGGTGGCCGTCCCAGTGAAAGGGCGGGTGATCACCGGTACCGGAGGGGCGGGCAAGACGTCTTTGGCCGCCTGGTACTGCCACGCTGCTGTCGGCGATGCGGCGCGCGGTGTCGACGTGCTGTTGTGGGTGACAGCGCACAGTGCGTCGGACGTGGCCGCCGTCTACGCGCAGGCGGCCGGAATGCTGGCGCTGGCACCCGGTAGCGACGACACCGCTTTTTTGTGCCGCCAGTTCCTCAACTGGCTGCGGACGACGGAACGCAGGTGGCTGATCGTTCTCGATGACGTGTACTCCCCCGGTGCGATGGAGGGGCTCTGGCCGCCCCAGCACACTGCCGGTGACGGCAGGGTCATCGTGACCACGCGAAGCCGCGAGAGGGATCTCGCCGTCATGAGCGGCCACGCCTTCCTGCCGGTGGGTGTCTTCACCCCTGCCGAGTCGCTCGCCTGCCTGCGCAGCACGCTGCAGCGGCCCGCGGACGCCGGCAGCGATACCGTGGCGGACCTGACCGGGCTCGCCGAGGATCTGGGGCACCTTCCTCTGGCTCTGTCCCGGGCCGCCGCGTATCTGGACTACAACGCCTCCTGCAGCGTGGCTCGTTACCGGCGTCTGCTGGCCGATCGTCGGCTGACTCTCGAGCGGCTCACCCCCGCCGTACGGGGTGGCGCTGCCGGCGGTTCGGTGGCTGCGCTGTGGGACATCTCCATCGAGCAGGCCGATGAGCACACCGGCAAGCTGGCCAGGCCGATGCTGGAGTTGGCGGCCGTTCTCGACGGAACCGCGGGTATTCCGGAGCAGTTGTTCGTCAGCGGGGCCGTCTGTGCCTGGCTGGCCGAGCGCGGTGAGGTTGGCCGGCATGTCGATGAGCTGGAGGCCGAGCTCACGCTGGCGACGCTGGACCGCCTGCATCTGATCGACCGTGCCGTGCAGGACGGCGGCCGTGCCGCCTGGTGGGTGCGGGTCCACCAGCTGATTCAGCGCGCTGTCCGCGAGCATCGCGTGCCCGGTGGTGAGGGTGAGGCCTGGCAGCAGCGCGCCCCGGTTGTCCTGCCCACAGCGGCGCACGCTCTGCTCGAGATCTGGCCCGGGCCCGAAGACGACCAGGACCTTGCTCAGCGGCTGCGGGCCAGTGCAAGCTCGCTGGCCGACCTCGACCAGGCAACAGACAGTCATCCGCTGTGGCTCGACGAGAGCGCCCGTCCGGTTCTTTTCCGGCTGGGCAACAGCGCTGGGGAGTCCGGTGGCACCGCCTGGGCCCGCGATCATTTCAAGGCGCTGGTCCCGCTCGCCTCCCGGTTCCTGGGGCCTGATCACCCTTCCGCGCTGGTCGCGCGGCGCATGCTGGGCCGCTGGCAGAGCAAGTCCGCAGACCTCGCGGAGGCGGTGACGACCCTGGAGAGCGTGGAGGCCGACTACCGACGGCTGTACGGGGCCGGCGCGCTTGAGACGTTGTCGGTCCGTCACGATCTGGCGGTGGTCCGCGGGGATGCCGGAGACGCGTCAGGCGCGGTCGCCGCTCTTGCCGACGTGCTCGCCGGGCGGCGGCTCGCCGGAGCGGACCGCGGGACGATTCTCACGACGTTGCACAACCTTGCCTACTGGAACGGCGCGACAGGCAATGCGGCGGAGGCTGCTGCGGCCTACCGCGACCTGATCCCTGCCATGGAGGAGGAGTTCGGCAGCGATCACCACGGAACCCTGATGGCCCGTCACAACCTTGCCCGGTGGACCGGAGAGACAGGAGACGCCGCTCAGGCCGTCATGCTGCTCGGGGTGCTTGTGCGGGACCAGACACGGGTGCTCGGGTCCCGGCATCCGCACGTGATGACCTCCCGGCAGAGCCTTGCCCGCTGGCAGGCCGCAACGGGCGACACGGACCAAGCCATGGCCGGCTATCGGGCGCTGATCCGGGACATGCGTGAAGTCTTCGACACCGATGACCCCGAGCTGCTTGCCGCCCGCCACAATCTCGCCCGTCTGCAGGCCGGGACGGACCCCGCCGCAGCCGCCGCGGATCTCGAGGCTGTCACTGCGGACCGGGCCCGCATCCTGGGCTCCCGCCACCCCGACACTCTCATTTCCCGCCACAGCCTCGCTCTGTGCCTGGGCAGGGCAGGAAGACCCCATGAGGCCGTGCGCGTACTGGAGCTCCTGGTTCAGGACCGGCTGCACGTGTTCGGCAAAGATCATCCGGGCGTTCTCGATGCACGTCACAACCTTGCCGTGATGCGCGGGGAAGCGGGAGATCCGCACGCGGCGATCGCAGGCCTTCACGGGCTCCGTCCCGATCTGGAACGGATTCTGGGCCCCGGCCACCCCGGTACCGTGAAGGCCATCGAGGATCTCGGCGACTGGTACGCAACCGCCGGAGATACGCGGGCGGCGATCGAGACCTATCGGGGGCTGATCGGTCACGTCGAGCGGCACCTCGGTGCCGGGCACGTTGCTGTCCTGCCCGCTCTCGACAAGTTCGCGATGTGGCAGGGGCGTGCGGGCAGCCCAGGGGAAGCCGTGCGTGTCCTGACCCGGATGCTTTCCATCGCGCAGCAGGTACTGGACAGCGACAACCCCACCATCCCCGTCATCGAAGGCAACCTCGCCTTCTGGCGTGCTCAGGTGGGCGGCCCGCGGGGCGGGGAGGCTGCGGCACACACCTGACGGGCGGCAGGAGCCGCCGGATATGCGGCACGGAAAGGCGGGCACGTCCAGGAGACGACCTTCGGCAAACAGACCGCGTCGCCCTCAGCCGGTCCGTAGGCTGTGATGCGGAATTTTCGATGCTTTTCCCGCAATGGCTGAGGACCTGTGGACACTGGAACACTGCTGCTGGTCGGCGCCGCGGGCGGGGCGGTTCGCGGGGTTTTACACGCCTACGACTGCATGACCGAATGACTCAACGGCAGGCGCAGCCACCGGCTCGCCCTCGATCCGCCTCGCGAGGGGCCTCCCGCGTTCAGTACCTACGACGTGGGGGGCGAGAGTATCGCAGCCGTGGTGCACACCCTCCTGGGGGCCGGCGTGGCAACGCTTTTGGGAACCTCCGGCCAGATCAGCGGCGGCTTCGCAGTGTTCGCCGCGGGAGCCTCGGCACCACTGGCCCTCGTTCAGCTCAAGAACTCCCGCCTGGCCGAGGCGATCCTCGGCGACTCCGCCGCCCCGTCGTCTTCCGCCCGCGCTCCGCAGCCCTCACATCCGTCCGAGCCGCCGACTGGCTTGCGCCGGCCGGCCACCGACCAGGACGGTGCCGTATGACCCGGCCCGGCCTGCTGCGCCGGGCCGCCTCGGCCACTCTCGGAGCAGACCTGCGCCCCACTCGCACCACTACGGTGATTGCCGTCGAACTCTCCTTGGCGCGCCGGGCCGCAGCCGCCCTCATCGGCATCCGCTCCTACCGCGCCACCAGCCATGACGCGGCCCTCACATCCCAGAGGCCGAACCCTCCTCCCCCGCCTGCGCGGATATGGGAGGTTTCCCGGCACGATGCCCTTGCCCACCGCGCGGCCACCGACACCTCGACGCCGCCAGAGGCACGCGCTGCCTACCGCGGCTTCCTGACCCCGTCCCCCCGAAGCAGTACGTCCCCGGCCTCAGCCGCCGATGCCGACCCGCTGTCCTTCGTGGTCATCGCGGCAGATGACAGGGACGCACGCCAGCCGCGGAAACGCCGCCCTTCGCTCGTCTTGGCCGCCGTCTTCGCCGTCCTGGCCGCTGCACTGGGCGCCCTCGTCCATCACCGGCCCTCCCCCAGCCACCTTCCCGGGTAGTGACCGGAGACGTTCCGGAGCTGTATGTCGGCACCTGAACAGCGATCACCAACGCTGACGGCAACAACACCCGCACACTTGCCATTGGACAAGGCCGCATCGGCGGCACCGCGCTGCCCCTCACCGCCGACAGGTTGGCCGGGTCGGTCAGAGTGCCTTGCTGCCAGGTGCGCAGCCCATTTCAGTGCCTCGGCTGTATGCGTGGACTGCAGGCCGGTGTGAGGCCGGGGTTGGACAAGGAGTGTCGCGTGTCCGCGGGCGGTGCGTTCTGCGGCCCAGGTGTGGTCGAGGGCGGTGAAGTCGTCGTCGATCCAGATGGCGGGTGCGTCGCCGAGCCAGGCGTCGACGTAGTCGCGTTTCCATAGGTAGCCGTTGGGGTGGCTGGTGGTGATCTTCGGGCGTGGGAGGTTGAGGTAGGGGAAGGGCGGAAGGCCCAGGAGTGGACCGATCACGGTGGCGGCGTCCTGGCGCCAGCTGGTGCACCAGACGGGGGTAAGCAGACTGGTGCGGATGATGTCCATGAGCAGTCGGCCGTGAGCGGGGTCGAGCCAGACCGTGACGGGATCGTCCGCGTCACGGCCGGTAGGAACGACATCGTGACGGATGTGCGTGGCTGGGGTGGCACCGTGGTCGTCGGGGAAGGGAATGAGGACGCCGTCGATGTCAAGGAGCAGGTAGGGCTGGCGCATCTGTTCCTCCTGAGGGAGCCGGGCGGCATCAGGGCTTGGCTGCGGTAATCAGCAAGGTGGTGGGCCAAAGGTCCGGGCAGCCGGCACGGAATTCCTCAGCGAAGGTGAGCCACAGGCCCGCGCGGTGCAGGTGTCTGTCCCAGCGGACCGTGTCGAAGTCCCAGCGGGCGATGGGCAGTCGGGTGCTATCGGGGAGGGTGACGTAGTCCCGGCGGGGCTGGTCGTCGGTGGATGGTTGCCGACCTGCGCGCTGCGGGTGGGGGACGGAGAAGGCCAGTGTGCCGCCGGGTTTGAGGCGCTCGGCGATGGCCGGGAGCAGGAGTGTCGGGGCTACCAGGCCGATCGCGCCGAAGACGGAGTAGATCGCGTCGAACTGCTCGTCGGCGGCTTGCAGGTAGTGGAGGGCGTGGCCGGCGGCGAAGGTCAGATTGCTCAGCCGCCCATAGTGGGAGCGGGCCCGGCGGACCTGTAGGCCAACCAGGTCGACGCCGGTGACCTGGGCTCCGTACCGGGTAGCGAGGTGGGCGGCGTTGTGGCCGGGGCCGCAGCCGAGTTCCAACAGTCTCTTGCGGCGCTGGTCCGGTCCGAGGATCTCGGCGCCGGGTCCGCTGCCTGGCCGCGTGGTCCATTCCATCCGTGCAGGTACGGACAGCGGCTTGGCGGGGCTGGCCGTGGTGCGCTGGAGGGCGTGGACATACCAAGGGGAAGCCTGGACGAGCACGTCAGACCTCCAGGAGGTGGAGGACGTCGGTGAGGTGACGGCGTACGGCCTTGAGGTAGGCGGGGTCGGTGGCCGGGTCGTCGATCCAGCGGATGGACTGCTCCATGAACCACTCGACGGCCCACATACGGTGCCAACCCAAGGCCCACTTCTCGGCGGGAAGCCCGCCACGTTCGGCGAGGGCGTCGGGGGTGCCGCCGGCCGTGACGTACTGCTCCAGGAAGACCCGCAGCCGTGCGGGGTCGGGGGTGTCGAGGGTGCCGTGCCAGCTGGCGAGGTCGAGCAGGCCGGGGCCGGTGAAGGCGCGGGCGAAGTCCAGCAGCCGCCAGCCGGATCGGCCGATGTGGAGGCTGGTGGGGTGGAACTCGGAGTGCACCCAGCCGAACGGCGCCACCGTCGTACCAGCCGACCTCGTCTCGGCGGCCTGGGCGATGCGGTCGAGCGCGTCCTCGACGTCGTCCGCGTCCTGCCACCGCCCGGCCTTGCGGAGCCGGGCGAGGTGCTCCAAGGCTCGATTCGGCAGCGTACGGAGCCAGTTCTGGCCGAGGACGGGCAGGCCTGGAGCCGTGCGGGTGCCGTGCAGGACGACGGCCGCGGCGACGCCGTCGAGATCGTCGGCGTCGCGGACGGCGGTGCCGAGATCGTCCATGAGCATGCCGAGCCAGCCGTCCCGGACGGCGGAGGCGTGAACCTGCGGGACAGGAACGCCACGCGTGTGGGCCAGTCGCAGTGCCTCGTCCTCACCGTCGAACGGCCTCTTGGCGTACTTGAAAATGGCGGTGGTGGTGTCGGGGAAGGTCAGGCGCTCGACGCCGGACATGGACCAGACGCGTACCTCCTCACGCTCTGCAGTGGGCCGCCCGACGATGGTCAGGAGGTTGTCCAGGATGTCGGCGTTGAGAGTTGTGTCCATCTGGTGCTCCCATACGGTCGGTGGCGTCCGGGGCGGGCGAGAAGTGCGGCCCGCCCCGGAGCCGGGACGGAGGTGCTACGCGGCCTGCGCCGCGCGGTGGGCGTAGATCTGCTCGATCCAGCCGGTCTTGAAGGCCGCGAGGTCGTCGCGGAAGGTGGTCATGGACGCACCGTAGGGCGCGACGACGCCGCCGGACTGGTCCGGCACGGACTGGCAGCCGTGCACGAGCCGACCGCCGAGGGCGGCATGAGCCTTGATGGACTCGATGCGGCGGTGCTCGTTGAACCAGCCACCGTGGTACACCTCGTCGAGCATGCCGCCCGTCTCGTCGTCCAGGTCGAAGACGACGGAAGTAGCAGCGGGGAAGAACCAGCACGGGCCGACGTTGGAGATGCGCCCGTCCAGCTCCACCTTGTTCAGCGCCATCAGCGTGGCCGCCTCGCGAAGCATCCGCAGGTGCTCGGCGGTGATCTGCGGCAGGCCGAGGCCGGCGAGGTGCTCGTCGCGGAACAGGTATGTGTACACCTCGTAGGCGGTGGCGAGCACCCGGGTGGCGTCCGAGGTGGACTCGGCGTGGGCCTTGATGAAGTCCAGTGCGAGCTGCTCGACCGCGCTCTCGGTCGTCTCCTCCACGTTCAGGAGCCGGGACTTGACCAGCTCCCAGTCGGCGACGAGCCAGGTGTTCGACTCGAAGCGGAAGAAGTACTCGGCCGGATCGATGGTGATGCTCCGGCCGTCGACCCGGATGCCGGGCAGCCGGCTCCAGCGTTCGTCGAACGCCTCGGGCAGTACGGTCGTGATGGCCGCGGTGTCGATGGTGGTCACCGTGTCTCCGTCTCTGATCGGCCGGGTTCGGGCACACGGGTGCCCGAACCCGGTGTAGGCGTAAGGAACTTCGGGGAGCCGCCCGGCCGAAGGGGGCTCCTGGTCACGGCGTCGGACCGGGGCCGGGCGGCTGATGTTCAGTGAACCTGTCGTCACGGACTGTGGGTACGGTGAGAGGCAGTCGAAGCGGTATACGCGGTTTACAGCCCCGCACGGGAGGCGGTCGTGGCAGCGCAGAGAGAACCCAACTCCCGGCTGCGCGACGCCATCGACGCGACCGGGTCCACGTACGAGGCGCTGGCGAAGGACATCCGGCGCGTCGCGGCCGAGAACGGCGAGATCCTCCAGACCAACAAGTCGGCCGTCTCCCACTGGGTCAACGGCACCAGGCAGCCCACCGGCCGGACCGGCCTGTACCTCGCCGAAGCCCTGTCCCGCCGGACAGGTCGCACCATCACCCAGACCGAGATCGGCCTCCGAGCACCCGCCATCGAGGAGTCGGCGGCCGAGCGGGATCCTGTCCTGGCCGCAACCGATCTGGGCCGCGCCGACGTCGAGCGCCGCCGTTTCATCGCGGTTGCTGCGTTCACCACGGCCGGCGTCGCCATGCCGCTGGCCCACGACCACGAGGCCACCGCCCGCATGCTCCGCGCCCGCACCGGCACATCCGTGGTCGGCACGGAGGATGTGGACGTCGTACGCCAGATCACTGCTGCCTTCAGCGCGGCAGACGAACGCCTCGGCGGCGGCCATGGCC
This sequence comes from Streptomyces sp. NPDC048277, assembly GCF_040652235.1. Lineage (NCBI taxonomy): Bacteria > Bacillati > Actinomycetota > Actinomycetes > Kitasatosporales > Streptomycetaceae > Streptomyces > Streptomyces sp. NPDC048277. The sequence continues at coordinate 31,190 of NZ_JBEZLQ010000047.1, read as the reverse complement.
TGACCACCGTCACCGCCTACCTCGCCGACACCGCCGCCCCCATGCTCCGTGGCCGCTTCCCGAACGAAGCCTTACGCCGTCAAGCGTTCGGGGCCGTGGCCGAACTCGCCTACTTGGCAGGCTGGAAGCACCACGACCTCGGCCAGGAAGGCGCCGCTCAGCGCTACTACCAGGTCGGCTACCAGCTCGCCTGCGAAGCCGACCCGCACGGCCACGCCGCCTGGATGATGCGCGCCCTCGCCCACCAGGCGCTCAGTCTCAAGCAACCCCGCTACTGTGTCGACCTCGTTGAAGGGTCCTTACGGCGGGGCCTTGGTTACGTCGACGGGCAGACTGAGGCGCTGCTGCACATCACCCATGCCCGTGCCTACGCTGCCGCTGGTGAGAAGCTGGCGGCCGCCCGTGCTTTACTCGCCGCCGAAGACGCCCTGCTGCGCGATGACGGCCCTCAGCCCAGCTACTCCCGCGTCAGCGGCCCTGCCGCAGGTACCGTCGCCAGCCACACCGCTCGCACGCTGACCGACTTGGCCGACCATATCGGCACCGAGCAGCAGCATCGTGATGCCCTGGTGCGCTGGGACCCCGAGAAGTACAAGCGGGTCCACGCGCTCACCTACGCCGATCTGGGTGACAGCCTCGCCGCCCAGGCCCGCGCCGACGAGGCCGTGGCCGCGTGGTCTCAGGCTGTGACGCTGATGGAAGGCATGACCTCCGACCGCACCCGCAAAGCGATCATTTCGCTCCGCTCCACTCTCTCGATCTACCAGCGTCGCAAAGTGCCCGGAGCCGCCGAACTCGCCCGCCGCGCACGCCATGCACTGGCCTAAGCTGCCCACCAACCGGCCGACGAAGGGACACCAGCCGTGGCTCAGCGGACAACCGACGACCAGCCCGAAGCCCTCCCGCCCGCCCTCGAATCCATGACCCTGCTGGTCGCCGCCGTCATCGTCCACGACCAGGCCGCGGGTCGCGTGGTCCTCCTCCAGCGCAGTCAGAACGCCAAGTTTGCCCAGGGCATGTGGGACCTCCCCGTCGGCAAGAGCGAACCCGGCGAACCCATCACCGAAACCGCGGTACGCGAGCTGTATGAGGAGACCGGCCTGACCGTCAAGCCGGAGTCCCTGAAGGTGGCTCACGTCATCCACGGCGCCTGGGGCGTGGAAGCACCCAACGGCTTCCTCACCGTCGTCTTCGCCGCCCGCGAATGGACCGGCGAACCCGAAAACCGCGAACCCCGCAAGCACGCCGAGGTCCGATGGGTCGACACCGACGCCATCCCCGAGGAGTTCGTGGACACCACCTCCAGTGCTCTTCGGCGGTACCTCGCGAACGGACCGCAGGTGTCCCTGGCCGGTTGGCAGTAGCGACCCCGTCTCCCCGGTTCGGTGGCTGGAGCGGCTGGCTTTGTAGGCGGCCCGAGCAGGTCACCGGGCGCACCCGCTTTGGGCATGGGCCGCGGGAAGGCTGCCGGCGGCCGGCAGCACCAGAATCTGACGGCCCGATGTCCCCATGCAACGACACGCGGCGGGTGCAGACTCTGTTCGGGTAAGACACCTCCTTACCCACCGCATCACCGGCCAGACCGTCGGGCCGCTTGTTCTGTGACAGGGCTTGCTCTGGCGGGTTCGGCACCATGGCTCCAGCTGCGCCCCGGCGTGCTCGCCGGGGCACAGACAGTGGTCTCAGGAGAGCGGTGAGGGTTTGCGGGGCGGCGGAAGCGCGGCCAGCAGTTCCCACAAGGGCCGTGAGCCTGCGGCCCAGGTTGCGAGCAGATGGCGGTCGACGAGGTGCAGCCGCTGCTGCCGGGCAAAGGTGCGGCCGGGCTGGGTGATCCTGCCGTTGGTGACCATGACAACGACATCCGCCTTGTGGACGGGGCGTCCCGTTCCGTTGAGGACCTGCAGTTCCGGGGTGCCCACCGCTGCGCCTCGCTCCCCCTGCCGCCGGTGTTTGCACTGGATCACCCAGCGTCGGCCCTGCGGGTCGGTCGCCTTCACGTCCGCCCCCAGGTCCCCCTGTCCTCCGACCTGGACGGCGTCCTTGCAGCCGTCCCGGTGCATGAGGTCCCGGACGGCGTGTTCGAACTGCCGGTGGGAGAGCGCATCCAGCTGGGTCAGTCCGTAACGCAGGGCCCGAGCACGTGCTTGCTCCCACTGCATGCGCTGCCGTGCGCGCTGCCACCACCCGATACCGCCCAGGACGGCGCCGACAGCCAGAAGGATCAGCACCCACCAGTGCGCGACCAGCCAGTTGACCACCGTCACCACAATGCCGAACACCGCGATGGCGACCACGGCCAGGACGGCGATCTGGTTGTCCGAGCTGCGCCTGCGGCGAGGACGCCGGGTGGTCCGCCGCATGGCGGGCGGACGCCGGGTCATCGCCCGGCTCCCAGAGCGGACAGATCGACCGGGTACGACACCGTCGGGTGCGGGGAAGCCGTCCGGGCGGTGCCGTCGGTGGCATGGTGGAAACGGATCGGGTAGGTCACCGACGGCCGGGGGGAGTTGCTGTCCGCCCCGTGCGCGGTCGAGGTGGTGCCGAAGCCGAGCACAGCCAGGCCGAAGGCGGCGAAGATGGTCATCTCCCGGCGCGCTCCAGGCGCCCACCGGGAGTGTCCGCGTACCGGCGTTCCGTCGGAGCGCACGTACGGGCGGACTAACGGCATGTGGTCCTCCAGTTGGTGTGGGTTCCCCGCGTCGCCGTCATGCTGCCGTCCGGCACTGACAGTCGATCACCCAAACTTGTCCAACAGCCCTTGTTCCGCGACGAGTTCGGGCCATCCTGCATACTGGGCCGGGTTGCTCGGTTCTGCCTGCGGTAGTCCCGGCACTTGGGTGATGCGACAGGAACCGGGGGCGCTGGGGGCGGTTTCACCAGGGCTATCCGGTCGGCGCATGCGCCGGCGTGCCGGTGGTGTGACGTCACGGTCACGCGGGCTGAGGCGGCGGAATCGGCCGTTTCCGGGTTTTGGCGATTGTCGTCCCGGCAGCACGGGAGCCGGCGTCCTTCGGGCACCTTGGTGTCCATGGACTCGGTGGCGCTGTACTGGTCGGGGAGGCGCAGCCGGTCCCGTAGCCGTGCAAGGCGGCATAGGCCTGGGTACGGCTGCGGTTGCTGCACTTTCCTGTGGGTGGGTGGGACCGTCCTTTTTTCGGTATGTGTCGTGCAGGTGGGGCGGTGCTGCATTCCGTCCGTGACTGTGGGAGGGCAGGGTGTGGCGGTCGTTTCGCCTCTGGGTGGTCCTGCTTGGCGTGTCGGGGGGCGGGGCGGTCGCGGCGCTGGTGGCCTCGGTCTGGCTGTCGGCGACTTGGACGGCTGCTGTGGCTGCTGTGGCCGCTGCGGTTGCCGGTGTCTTCGCCGATGAAGCGAGGACCTCTCTCTTGGCGCATCGTCAGCAACGTCACGCCATCGCGGCTCGTGCGGGCCAACTGACGGTTCGGGCGCAGCGGGTGCGGGATTCGGTGGATCCGATCAGTCTGGGGGTCCATCCTGCGGCGTCGCGTCGTAATGCCGGACGGAGGGCTGAACGAGTACCGGCCTTCGTCGAACGCGACCGGTTCAACGACGTCGTACGGCGGATCGGGGAGGGTGGCTTCGTCCTGATCGTGGGTGACTCGACGGCCGGGAAGTCCCGGCTCGCCTACGAGGCCATGCGTGTGGCTGTTCCCGACTTCGTCCTGGTGCAGGCTCGGGCGTCAGAGGATCTGCATGCGTTGTCCTGTGCTGTCGGCGCGGCCCGGCATTGTGTGGTGTGGCTCGACGAGTTCGATCAGTTCCTGCGGGCTGGGGGCATCACGCTGGAGATGGTCGAAGCGATGCTCGCCGGCCCGGAACGGCAGGTGGTGCTTTTGGCGTCGATGCGCAGCAAGGAGTACGACCGGTACAGCGCACGGCAGCGTGACGTCACCGACGCGGCGACCTGGCGGGCCGGCCGGGAGGTTCTGCTGCGTGCCGGCGAGCCGATCGAGTTGGATCGTTTGTGGTCGCAGCGGGAAGTCGGGCAGGCTCAGGCAGCTGATCACGACCCGCGTTTGAAAGCGGCGGCTCAGGCGTCTGACCGGTTCGGTGTGGCCGAGGTGCTGGCGGCCGGTCCGGAACTGCTCAGCGACTGGATACACGCGTGGCAGGCGGGTGATCATCCACGTGGTGCCGCCCTGGTCGCTGCCGCCGTCGACTGCCGGCGCATGGGCTTTCACCAACCTGTGGGCGCATCGCTGCTGCTTGCCTTGCACGAGAGGTATTTGTCGGCTCGTGGCGGTGCCCTCCTACGTCCGGAACCCTTCGAGGACGCCCTGTCGTGGGCCACCACGCCGGTGCAGGGAGCCAGCAGTCTTCTGCTGCCTGGCCATGGAGGGTATCTGGCTTTCGACTACTTGATCGACCTCCCCGGGCTCTCGGCGATACCCGAGACGAGTTGGGAGGTGCTCCTTGCCGCTGTCGCACCGCAGGACGCCTTCGACGTCGGCTGGGCCGCTGTGGACTTGATGCGTCCGTCCGTTGCTCTGGAAGCATTCGATACCGCCCGCCGCCATGGGGTGCCTGACGCCGACTACGCGCACGCCATCGCCCTGGGCAACGCAGGACAGCCGCTGTCGGCCGTGCGCCTCCTGCGTGAGCTGCACGAGTACCGTGACGCGCAACTCGGCTCGGATCACCCCGATACACTCGCCACGCGTCATGACATAGCCCGGTATCTCGCCGAGGCGGGCCGGCTCTCGGAAGCCGTTACTCTCCTTGACAGCCTTGCCCTGGACCGGCAGCGGGTTCTGGGATCCCGCCACATGGCTACTTTGGTGACCCTCAGCAGCAAAGCCAGGTTCCTACGAGATAGCGGAAACGCTCCGCAGGCACTACGCCTGTTTCGGCAGTTGCTCCCCGACATGACGGGCGTTCTGGGCGCGGACCACGTGGACGTACTTCTGGCACGTCAGGAACTGGGCCGCACCCTCGGCCACACCGGCAGGGTCTCCGATGCTCTCGCCTGCATAGCTGAAGTACTCGAAGACCAAGAACGCGTCCTCGGCGCGGCGCATCCGCACACGCTCAGCACTCGCTTCGAGCTGGCGCTTCTCGTTGCCCGGTCCGGCGACCTCCGCGAGGCCATCGGGCAGTTGCAGGCCGTTCTGGACGACCAGGAACGCATCCTCGGCTTGCATTCGCGCACCCTCAGCACTCGTCATCAGCTCGGCAAGCTCCTGGCTCTTACCGGTGAGACAGAACAGGCGCGGGAAGTCCTGGCAGAGGTGCTCCGTGACCAGGAGCGGTATCACGGCCCTTCCCATCCCCGTACTCTGGCCACCCGCTACGACCAGTTCCTGGTCTCACGCCCCACGCAGGACCCGCAGGAGGCCGCCTCTGTGCTGGCAGCGCTGCAGGAGGACTGCCGCCGGGTGCTGGGCAGCGCCCATCCCCTGACCCAGGCTGTCGTCGCCTGTGAGACAACCTGACCCGCGCCCGTGGACCACCGCGAACTGCTCATCTACCGAGAAGCCGAGCATGTTGCCGGATTCTGATTGCCGACCTGTTCCAGGCGCACCGTCCTCTCCTCTCGCGAACAGAGCCGGCACTCCAATTCGCCTTGCCTCCCTGCCGTTCACAGCCCGAGCTCGACAAGTGCGGCCTGCCGTTGCGGGCTGAGACCGGAGCGGCGGCGGCGCAGGTTGCTCAGCCATTGGCCCAGGCGTACAGACTCGCCATGGACTTCCTCGACATGCCGCTGGGGGACGTCGAGATGCCCCTCCCGCTCGCGGTAGGCGCGCGCGGCCGCAAGCCCGCGCTGGAAGGCCTGCTCACGCGCCGACAGACGGGCCCCTTTCGGCGTGGGGCCGGAGGCTTCGGGCAGTTCGAGCTCCAGTTCCGCCAGTAGGCGCCGCTGCTCGGGGTGAAGTCCTTCGGCGTGTGTCTGCTGAGCCTGGAGCCACTCCTGCGAGTGTTCCGGTTTGCGGCGGGCCTCGTGGTAGGCGCGCTGCCAGGTGATCGGCCAGGTCGGGTTCCACCACCGGTCCAGGATGGTGAGGGCTGCAGTGCGCTGAGGCGTGAGGCGCTCGGCGCGGGTGCGCTGGGTGGCCAGCCAGCGGCCGAGCGGAAAGTCATCATGGCTCTCGTCGACGGGGGCGGCTAGGTGGCCGTGGCGGTCGGCGTACGCGGTGGCGTGGGCGAGGCCGCGCTCGAAGGCCTGTTGGCGGGGGTCCCAGATGATGCCGAGGCGCTCCAGGGCACTGGTGCGGGCCGCGTCGAGAGTGGCGGTGGTGTGGAGGTGGCGCTGCCAGGTGAGCCAGCGGCCCAGGGGGTAGCCGGTGGTGTCTTCGTAGGTCTGGGGGACGTCGAGGTGGTGGTGGGTGCGGTGGTAGCGGCGGGCTGCGGTCAGGCCGCGGCGCCATTCGGCGCTCTTGGGGGCCAGGACCCTCAGTGAGAGGGCGAGGGCGACTTCCTCCGTCTGGGTGGGGCGGTCGAAGTGCAGCCAGGCCTCGGGGTCTTCGCCGGGCATGGTGGGGCGGTGGGTGCGGGGGTCGGCGAGGCGTGCGTCAAGGCGGTCGTCGTGGGCGCGCAGGGCCTGGATGGTGCGCCACAGCGGGGTGTAGGCGTCGGCGCCAAGGAGATCGTCAGGGTCTTCGCCGGGGGTGAGGTAGACGGGGACGACGAGGGTGGCCTTCTTGCCGGCGCCGGGCTGCTGGCGCAGGGCGCGGCCGACGGCCTGGACGGTGTCGACGGGGCTGTTCTTGGGGTCGGCGAAGACGACGGCGTCGATGGCGGGTACGTCGATGCCTTCTCCCAGGACGCGGGCGTTGGACAGGACGGCCGGGGTGTCGGGAGTGGTGTGGGAGGCGAATTCGAGCAGGAGGCGGCGGCGGACCTGGGGGGCGTGGCTGCCGCTGACCCAGTCCGCCCACAGTTCTTGCGGGCGCAGGTCGGCGGGGAGGGTGGCGGCGGTGTCGGCCAGGGTGGTGGCGAAGGCGCGGGCGTCGGCGACGCGGTGGTGAAAGGTCAGGATGCGGCGCAGCTGGTGGTCGTGGATGGCGCGCAGGGTGGCGACCTGGCGGCCGGCCAGGCGCAATCCGTCGGCTCCGGCGCCGGGTCCGGTGGCGAGCCAGTCGCGCAGGTCGGTGTCGGTGATGACGGGGACGAGGATCTGGTAGTCGGCGAGCAGGCCGAGGTCGATGGCGTCGGAGAGGGTGAGCCGGTAGGCGACGGGGCCGAAGAGGGTTTCGTCGTCCATGGAGGCGACCGACTCCGTGTCGTCGTCCTGGTCGGCGTCCGCGTCCCAGATGCGGGGGGTGGCGGTCAGGTAGAGGCGGCGGGCGGCGGGGACCTGGTCGTCGTGGTGGACGGCGGCCCAGGATTTTCCGAGGCGTCCGGCGGTGCGGTGGGCCTCGTCGACGACCACGAGATCCCAGGAGGGCAAGCCGTGGTCGCGGTGGGCGGCGATCACGGCGGGCAGGGAGGCGTAGGTGGCGTACATGGTGACGGGCCCCGGGCTGGCTGCGGTGGTGAGGGCGGAGACTTCTCCTGGGTCGGTGGTGAGGGGGACGTCGGCGCCGAGCGGCTCGTGGTCGAGCGCCTGGCGGGCCGAGCACACTGCTACCGCGGCGCCTTTGCGTCCCGCCAGACGCCAGGAGCGGATGGTCTGCGACAGCAGGTCCAGCGTCGGCAGCAGCACCAGAACGCGCCCTCGCGGGGCGATGCGGGCCGTGGTGCGGGCAGCGATGAGGGTCTTGCCGGTGCCGCAGGCGGCGACCACGCTCGCGCGGGGGTGGCTGCCGAGGACGCGGGTGGTCGCCGAGACGGCTTCCCTTTGGTGGGGGCGCAGTTCGAGAGCTGTGGTGGCCATGAGGGGGTGCCGCTCCGGGGCATGAGCTGGTGAGGCGGTCATGGGTGTTGCAGGGTGTTCTGCTCGACGGTGTGGGCAGTGGTGTTGCGCGGGTTTGTGCAGTTCAGCTTGCCGATGCCACGCGTAGGGCGCGGCTGAGCAGGATGGGGTTGCCCAGGTGGCGGCGTAGTTCTCTCTCCAGTCCGGCGACCGGCACCAGGTTCTGCGGGGCCCGGGTGTCTTTGTACTCGATGCTGGCGTATCGCGGCAGGAGGGCCTGGGAGAGGTTGGCCAGCTCGATCGCCGCGGCCGCAGGCATGTCGGCGGCGCACTCCAGCCGCACGATCCCGGCCCATGGGGCGCCGGGGGTGCACGGGAGCCGCAGGTACCAGGCGTGGCGGTCCCAGGAGGTGCCCATCAAGAACACCGGGCTGCGTTCGCTGGGGGCCAGGGTGGCGATCATGGCGTGCAGGTTGGGTGGCAGGTAGGCGGTGCGGTGGGACTTGATGAATCCCAGGGCGCGCGGCAGGTGGGTGCGGCCGCGCAGTGGGCCGTCCACGACGAGGAGGTCCGAGTCTTCAGGGATGCCGTGGCTGCTCAGGGCGGTGCGGGCGTGGGTGGCGACGAGGACCTCGAGGTCGGTGAGTTGGCGTTGCAGTGCCGTGGAGAGGAGCACGGCGAGGTTCTGGTCCTCGTCGTCGGGGGTGATGGTGGCCCTGTAGGTGCCGGCGGTGGTGGGCACGTCGGCGGCGTTGGTGGCGGTGGTGAACAGGCCGCGCCGGTAGTCGATGGTCAGCAGGTGTGCGCCGCGGTCGGGGCAGCAGCAGACGGTGCCTGCCGCGTAGGAGGCGCACAGGGCCATCCGGGCGTCCCGGACAGTGCTGCCGGGGCTGGTGGGCTGTTCGGTGGAGGGGGGCTGTTCGATCCAGATGCGAGCCTCGACGCGGCGGACACCGTCGACAAACAGCACCGCGCCTGGGGCGGATACCTGAGAGGGCGAGATGGGTTTCCAGTCGGCCGGGGCGAGTTCGGTGTGGAGGGTGACCTTGGCGGTGGAGTCCGCGATGTTGTTCTCGGCGTTCTCAACGCTGGAGCCGTAGGTGGGGTCCCAACCGTCGACGTGGAACCGCATGCGGGAGGCTTGTGCTGCGATGGTCATGTGCCCTGCCGGGTGACGGTGGAGGTGCGGGTGTCGCGCTGGACGCGGAACTGGACCGGGATCTGTTCGGCGAGTGCGGTGACGTGGGTGATCACTCCGACCATCCGCTCTCCCTGGGCAAGGGTCTCTAGGGTGTCGGCGACGGTCTGGAGCGAATCGGCGTCGAGGGTGCCGAACCCCTCGTCGAGGAAGATGGATTCCAGTTTCGTGGCGCCGCCCAGGCCGGCCAGTTGGTCGGAGAGGGCCAGTGCGAGGGCCAGGCTGGCCTGGAAAGTTTCGCCACCGGACAGGGTGCGCACCGAGCGTGCGGAGTCGGCGTCGAAGTGGTCGATGACGTAGAACTCGCCCTTTTGGTGGCTGAGGTCGAAGCGGTCACCTGACAGTTGGCGCAATGACTGGGAGGCGCCGGCGACCAGGGTGTCGAGGGCTGAGTTGGCGAGCCACTGGGGGAATCTGTTGGACCGCATCAGCCGGGCCAGTTCGGCGGCCACCTGTTGCCGGGTGCGGGCGGTCTCGATCTCTTCTTGTATCAAGGCGGCGTCGGCACGGCTGCGTTGGATCGTTTCGACGTGGCCGCGGGCGCGTTCGGCGGCGACCACGACCATCCGCGAGGCCTGTGCAGCACGTCCTGGGGTGTCGCCGAGGTCGTGGGGATCCAGGTCGTTGTCGCGAAGGAGTGTGTCCAGGCGTTCCAGGAGTTGGTCGGCTTCGGCGTGGGCGCTCTGGGCGTCGGCTTCGGCGCGCGCAGTGGCGGCCTGCCGGTCGCTGCCTGACCGGCTGGCCCAGCCGGTCAGGGTGGCCCAGGCGGCGGCGAGGTCGTCGGTGTCGAGGCTCGGTGGATTCAGCGCCGCCACCGTATCCCGGCTGGTGGTCAACGCGGATCGGGCTCTCGCGGTGCGGTCTTGCCACTGTTCCTGCTCAGCCGCCATTGACTTGGCTTTCTCTCGTGTGTGGCCGACGTCAGCGGTGGCTGTCTTCACGGCTGCCTCGAGGCGGGCGCATTCCTCGAACAGGGTCGGCAGTTCGTCTTCCGGCGGTGCCTGGTCCAGGAGCGTATCGAGTTCGCTAAGGCGGCCGGTCAGGTTCGTCTTTTCAAGGTCGGCGGTTGCGGCGTTCCGGACGGCTGCGGTGTGGGCGGTCTGGGCGTCGGTCTGCGCACGGTCGGCTTCCTCCCGTGCACTGGTGGCGTCCGAGTGGGCCTTTTCGGCTTCGGTGGTTTCAGCTGTGGCGGCTTCCAGGTCGCGTTCTGCGGTGGCGCTCTGGGCGCGGGCCCATGCCTCCAGGCCGGCCCAGTTGGCGCTCAGGTCGTCGGTGTCGGCTGCCGGCGGATCGAGGGCGGCCACCGTGCCCAGTGTCGCGTGCAGGGCGTTGCGGGCCCGATCGAGTTCTTGCTGCAGCACAGCCACGGCCGAGGTGGCGGAATCGTGCGCGATTTGTGCCGTCTGCAGCACGTCGCGAGCCTGTTGCTCATCAGCGGTCAACTGGTCGCGGAATGCGGTGAGTTCATCGAGTCGGGCGCGGTCGGCGGTGCAGTCGCGGTCGGAGCCGGCGGGGCGGCCGGGCAGCAGCGTGGCCAGCCTCGTGTCGAGCAGGGAGCGCTGCGTGGTGAGTTGGTCGACGGTCCGCTGTTGCTCGGCGGCCTTCGTTTTGACGTCCTCGTGTTGGGCCAGCAGGTCACGGTGCCCTTTCGCGGCCGCGGCCCGCGCCTTTTCGGCTGCGTCAAGCGCGGGGTCGGACAGCGGCGGCGGGAGGGTGGTGACGTTCTGCTCACAGACCGGGCAGTCATGGCCCACCTGAAGCCGGGGGCGCAGCTGAGCGGCACCGGCGAGGGCTTGGGCCTGCTCGAGCGCGGCCGTGGCCGTGTTCAGGCGTGCCTGTGCGTCGGCCACCGCCTCCGCGGTCCGGCTGGTCGTCTCGGCACAGGCACCCAGTTCGCCGGCGGCGTCGGTGAGCGCAGCGATGACGTCGAGGAGTTGGTCGAGGGTCTGGTGCGCGTCCGTGAGCCGGCTGCCGTCGCCGGCGGCGGCCAGCGCACGGGCAGCCTGCTCGTGCGCGTCTCGGGCCGCGGTCAGCTGCCCGGCGGCGGCTTGGACTTCGTCGGCATGAGCGGCCGCGCGGCTGGTCAGGTCGGTGGCGCCGTCTGGGGTCCGGACGGCAGCGAGCAGTTGTAGGCGTTGCTGCAGTTTTTCGTGCGTCTGCCGGGCGTGGTCGCAGCGCTCACGGGTCTCCTCGGCGCTGCGGCGTGCCTCGTCGACGGCGTCCTTCGACGCCTTCAGCTGTTCTTCGCGCTGCTTCACCTCTTCCTGGGCGCGCTCCGCAGCGGCGATGACGCCATCATGGCGCCCCACCAGGTCTGCCTTCTCGGTGTACCGGTCGTGGGCGAAGGTCAGGTCGGTGCGCTGGGGGCCGGCCTGGGCTTCTTTGGTGGCGTCGGAGAGCGTCTGGGCGGCCGCGTCGGCGGCGTCACGGGCCTGCCGGGCCGCTGCCTGTGCCTGGGTGGCCTGACGTTGCAGCTCTTCTATGCCGTCGGGGGTACGGATGGAGGTCAGCAGAACGGTCTCGTCGCGCAGCGTGTCGGCTCGGGCGTTGGCCTCGTGTGCGCGGGTGTGTGCTGCGGTGATCTGGGGCACGAGTTGGTCGACGGTGGCGGCCAGGTGTTCGAGGGCCTCGACACGCGCCTGCGCGGTGGCCTCGGCTTCGGGGGTGGCGTCGGCGTGCCGGTTCAGCTGGTCGTTGAGGATCTCGACTTCGTTGGCTGCTTGTTCGGCCTGAGCGCCGGCGCGTTTGCCGATGCCTTCGTACTGGGCGGCGCCGAGGAGTTTGAGGAGGATCTGCTGCCGTGCGCTGGCGTTGGCGGACAGGAAGCGGGCGAAGTCGCCCTGGGGCAGGACGACGCACTGGCAGAAGTCGTCGAAGGAGAGGCCGAGCAACTGCTCGATGGCGGGGTTGAGTTCCTTGATCTCCCCGGCCAGTACCTCCGGCTGCGGCCCGTCTGCCTCGACCTCGGTGGCGGTGGGGTCGGCGAACTGCACCAGGCTGACGGACTTCTGCTGGATCTGCTGGCCGGTGCGGCGGACCTCGCGGGCGACCTGGTAGCGCTGCGAGCCGATGTCGAAGGTGAGCGAGACCGTGCATCGGTTGCTCGTGGGGGCGAGCGCGTAGGCGATGGCGTTGCTGCGTCCCCACCGGTAGGCCGAGCCGTACAGGGCGAACGTCAGCGCGTCGAGGATGGTGGACTTGCCTGAACCGGTGGGGCCGACGAGGGCGAAGTAGTCGGTGTCGGTGAAGTCGACCACGGTGGGTGCGCGGAAGCCGGCGAAGCCGTTGAGCTCCAGGCGAACGGGACGCATCTGTGAGATTCCTTTGAGCGGGCGGAGGCAGGCCTGTGGTGTCAGGAACGGGCGGTCGAGCGGGTCAGGTCGTCGTGTAGCTGGTTGAACAGATCCGTGACCCGGCCGTCTTTGACACCGACGCTGTCGCAGTAGTCGGCAAACAGCTGCGCAGGTGTCCTGACCGGCTGGTGGACGCCGATCCCTGCCGTGGCACCGGTGCTCGCATGATCGGGGTGGATGAGGATCTGCAGGGCGTTGGGGAGGGCTTCATAGAGGTCGTCGCGCATGCCGGCGTAGGCGGGCTGGGTGACCACGAGCCGGAGGTAGTCCTCGCCGTAGCCGGCGGGGTCGGCGGTCAGCTGGGCAACGGTTCCCTCGACGGTGCGCAGTCTGCGGCCGGACGTGACGGGGATGTCGGTGATCTGGGCGGGGGTGCCGGGGGTGGCCTCGACGAGGCAGACGACGTTGGTGTTGTTCTGCTCGCCGAAGTCGATGGCGGAGGGAGAGCCGCTGTAGTGCACCGGGCAGGCGGCGGGGATGTGCTGTCGGCGGTGCAGGTGTCCCAGGGCCACGTAGTGGGCGTCGACGGGGAAGATGGCGGCCGGCACGTGGTATTCCATGATGGATTGGGCGGGGCGCTCGCCGCCGCCGAAGGTGCCGCCGGTGCAGGTCAAGTGGGCCATGATGATGTTGACGGCGTCCGGGGTGAACGCCCCGGTCAGGTTGGCCAGGACGTCACGGACGAGCTGGTCGTAGGCGCCGACGTTCTGCGACGGGGTGTTGGCGATGATCTCCGCGGCTCGGACGGCGTAGCGCTGGGAGAGGAACGGCAGGACGGCGACGTTGACGGGCTCGTTGGTGGACTTGGCGCGGAAGGTGTGCACGCCGCCCTTGGAGGCCGCTCTGGCCTGTCCGTAGACGTGGATGCCGGCGACGTTCATCAGCGGCCTGTATGCCTCGAAGGTGGCGCCGTGGTCGTGGTTGCCGGCGATGACGATGACCTCGATGCCCTGCTTGGCCAGGCGCAGCAGGGTACGCACGACCAGCCTCTGGGCGTCCGCGGTTGGTGCGGCGTTTTCGTAGAGGTCGCCGGCGATGAGGACGGCGTCGACGTCGTGGCCTATCGCGATCTGGGTGATCTCTTGCAGGACGCCTGTCTGCTCCTCGAGCCGGTTGCGGCCCTTGAGGGTTTTGCCGATGTGCCAGTCGGAGGTGTGAAGGAACTTCACGGGGCGGGGTCCTTTGCGGGTGGCTGAGGCAGAGCAACGGGGCGCGTTGGTGCGCTGAGGAGGGTGGTGGCGGACGTCAGTAGGGCGGCTCGTCGATGGCGCCTTCGTCGGTGTCGTCGAGCCACGGATCGTTCTCTGTCTGGGGCAGCCTGCTGAACGGGTCCTGTCGCACCGTGCTGCCGGTGGCCTGGCCGGCTGCGGGGGTGCCGGTGGAGAAGGCGGGGTCGGCGACCTCGGAGAGGCGGGTGGCCCAGGCGGGGAAGGGGAATTCGACGGCCAGCGGTACCGGGATCTCCGGCTGGGAGACGAACATGGTGCCAGGCCTGGCGAGCGTGGCGCGCTGGCGCTGCGAGGCGGGCAGGAAGCCGTACTCGGGGCGGCCGGCCTCGGCCGCGTCGAGCCGGCCGACGATTTTGATCGAGGAGTTCGACACGATGCGCCGTTCCACCTCGGAGGCGGTCTGCTGGGCGCCGATGAGGATGATGCCGAGTGAGCGGCCGCGTTCGGCGATGTCCAGCAGTACGTCCTTGATCGGGGAGGATCCCTCGCGGGGGGCGTACTTGTTGAGCTCGTCGACCATCGTGAACAGCAGGCCGCCCGGGCCGGCTTGTTCCTTGCGGGCGGTCTCCGCGGCCAGCACGACACCGACGACGAACCGCTGGGCCCGTTCCGGCAGGTTGTGCAGGTCCACCACGGTGACCTGCTGCTGCGAGGTGTCGATGGAGTGCGAAACGGGGTGATCGGTGATCGTGCTCAGGTCGCCGCGCAGCAGGGGCCCAAGCGCCCGCTGGGAGGATCGCAGCCGCCGCACGAACGCGTTCACCGTGCCCAAGCCGATGGCCGGGCCCGCCCAGTCTGCGCGGGTGACGTCGTCGGTGACCTTGTCGCAGATGAAGTCGACCAGCTCCCGCCAGGTGCGGAGGATGTTCCCGTCGATAGTGACCGCGCCGTCGTTGCCTGCGGCCTGGGCGTCGCGGCACAGTCGGCTGGTGACCTGGTGCACGACGATCGTGTACTGGTTCTTCTCGTCCTCGACGTCGGCGAACACGTAGGGCAGCAGCTCGCGTTCGCAGAACTCCGCCAGGGTCCACCAAAAGGCGGTGACGCCGCTGGTCCTGCCGGTGACGTGGGGGCGACCAGTGGTGTCGCCGGGCAGCGGCGGGGCGTAGAAGCCGGCCGAGGCGAAAGGCCGGGCGGGCAGGCAAAGTTGGGCGTACGCGGCGCTCAGCTCCCCGTCGAGGCGGGTGTTGGGCTGGTCGACGAACAGCAGGTCCTCACCCTTGACCGAGAAGATCAGCGCCTTGGCGTTGACCGCGCGGGCACCCAGGGCGCCCGAGGTGAACAGCGAGTGCAGCAAGAACAGCGCGAAGCTGGTCTTGGTGGCCACTCCGGAGATACCCGAGATCGACACGTGGGCGCCGCGGGTGCCGTCAAGGAATTCGAGGTTGAGATAGATCGGTTCGCCGTCACGGCCGATGCCGGCGGGGACGCGCGCGTCCATCCGGTCGAAGTACAGGGCGGCGTCCCGGGCAGCGCCTGCGGCCCGGATGGCGACTTCGCCGGGGCGTGGCGGGACGTAGCACTCGGGGTCGACACGAGTGGTCGTGACCTCGGCGATCTCCTGCACGTTCGCCGGCAAGATTCCGTCGGCGATGAGGAACACGTCTGAGCCAAACGCGGCACCTTCGTGGCGGGCAACCACCTCGGTGACCACACCGGAGGTGACGATCGTGCCGCGGCCGGGGATCTCTCGCCGGGTGCTGACCACGTCGTCGAGCTGCAGATAGGCATCCGGGGAAAGCGCAACATGGAACTTCAAGGGAGTGGAGTCCTCGGTACCCGCGACTTTCCCCACCTCCTGTTCGTCCTCGCTGCTGGCGAGGAGGCCGCCCGCGGACGGCTGCCGACCGGTCGCGGGTGCGGAACTGCGGCCGAATACGGCACTGTCAGCGCCGCGGGGCTCGGAGTCGGTGTCAGTCATCGGCCGTTCCCTGTATCGGTCTTGCGGTGTCGGACGCTGCCGGCTGGCGGTGAACACCGAGCGGGGCGCCGAAACACCGGACGGCATCTACGAGTACAGACCGTAACGAACGGGATGCCTGCTGCAAGGGGTTTTGTCGATAGCAGAGAGAAATCGGGGCAGGCCTGAGGGCTGTGCACAGCGCAAGGGCCAGAGACACTGGCGCCGGAGGACGGCTTCCGCGAGCCGCCCCAGGCTGGCACTCTGTCAAAATCCGATCATTTTCGGTCCTTGGCGATCGATCGCCTGGAAGCGAGGACTTCCCGCCCTAATCTGACTATCGGTACCTTCCTGGCCCCTGCGGCCCGGAGCCAGAGGGGGACGGGAGTGGAGGAGGGCTACTTCGGGGGCGAAGACGGCTCCGAAGACGCGTCAGGCGAGCGGCGCGATCTCTTCAGGTATGTGACGGTCGACAATGTCGACAATGCGGCCGAATACCTCGCCATCATGGACCAGTTCACGCAGACACTGCTGACCGATCTGTCCGCCGCGGAGGTCAGCGAGGCACTGGCGAAACGCGGTATCGCCCTGTCCCCGGAGGATGCTGAGGCCCGCTGCGCCAGCCTGGTCCGCTGGAAGAACCTCATGCCCTCTGCGCGCGACCCCCGTGTCCCCACAGTCGCCGCGCTGCGCCACAGCCGGGCCCGTTTCCAGGTCACCCGGCTCGGCGGCACGGTCCACCGGCAGGTCACCAAGGTCCTGAAGATGCGTGACGGCGCGCGGGAGGTGGCCCGTGAACTGCTCGGCAGCATGGCCGTGTTGCTGTCGAAGATCCTCCGCCAGGCACGCCATCCCCGCACCATCGACGCCGAGGCTCTGGCGGCCGATGTCACGACCGTCTTCACCAACCAGGCGTACTTCGCCGACAGCATCCGCGACTTCTACGCCTACCTGTCGTCCGTGCTGGTCCGCTACGACCTGGCCGGTGAGGAGTACGCGTCGTTCAAGGGCCTGCTGCTGGAATACGTCCACCTCATCGACACCGACGTCTCCCGGCACTCCCCCGCGGTCCTGAAATGCCTGGAAGACCTCCAGCCGGTCCTGGACCATGTCCTGAACGCCCTAAACAGCCTGCCGGGCCTGGCTTCCGCGGACGGCGCCCCCGTCGAGCGGCTGCCGGGACGGCAGTACAACGACTGGGCGGAGCTGCAGGCCTGGTACAGCGGCGGCGAGGGCGGCTTATCCGGCCCGGCTCAGCTGCGGGCCGCGGCCGAGTCCGCTCTGGGGCAGTTGCTCACCAACGCACGGCGCATGCTCACCCCGGGCGGCACCGGAGGAGCCAGGCGCAGCGACCTGATGCACCTGGCGGGCCTGTTCGCGAAGGCCAGTGCCGAAGAGGCCCACCGCGGCTTCTCGGCCGCCTTCGGCGCCTACCCCGCGCGTCATGTGAGTTTCGGGCCCGAGGAGGCCGACCCCCGCGACACCGCTTCGACGTCGTGGTGGGACGCCGGCCCGGTGGAGGTCCCGGTCTCCTTGCGCGAGCGCGGTGACCGCACCGCGCGCGGCCGCACCGCGCGGGTGCCCGACCCGGGCATGGACATCACCCGTCTGCAGGAAGAGGCCGCCCAGGAACTTGCGGCCCGCCAGACGGCCGGGGCCGAACTCGCCGCTGCCGGTGCGCTGGACGGAGCGCGTCTCACTCCCGCGGCCCGTGATCTGTTGCTGGAACTGGTGTCCATGGCGCTGGCCAAGGAACTCAGCCCGTCACAAGCCGTGCGCGTGGAGGACATCGATCTCCACGTCGCCGTGGACGTCGCGGAGTCGGACACCGACACCATGATCAGATCCGACGACGGCGACACGACCTTCTTGCGTCTGGCTCTCAAAGCCTGCGCCGCCGACGAGGCCCGCCCCGGTGATGGAGCGGGTGAGAGCACGGCAGACGAACTCACCGTCGGCGCGGGCGGGGGCCGGCAGCCGCCCTCGGCGGCAGGAGGCGTCCGGTGAGTGTGGACCACAGGCCGGCCAGCTCCACCGCGCAGCACGAGGCGGCGGAGCGGCGTCTGGCAGCCCGTACCCTGCTGGCCCGCCCGGTGCTGACGTCGCACCGGCAGCCAGATGAACTGGCCGTGGTCCGCAGGCATTCCGCCGCGCTGCGCTCCACCTTCTCCAAGCTCCTGGGATATCACCTCATCGTCGAGACCTCCTTTGCCCGGCTGGTGAAGACGCCTCCGAGCCCGGGCGGTCCGCTGCGGCCCGTCCAGCGGGGAGACAGCCCGCCCTTCACCCCGCAGACCTATGCGCTGTTCTCACTGGCCTGTGCCGCGTTGCTCACCCCCGGTACCGGGGAGTGGCTGCTGATCTCCTCGCTGGTCGAACAGGTACGGGCCGATGCCGCCTCGGCCGGTGTCGAACTGCGCGACACGCCCTCGGAAAACCGCCGACTGGTCCAGGCCGTCGGGCTTCTTATCGACTGGGGTGTGCTGACCGAGACCGACGGATCGCTGTCCGCCTGGAGTGAACGGCGCGAGGAGGGAGTGCTGCAGATCCACCGCCCCCTGCTGCCGCACGTGCTGCCCCGCCCGTTGCGCAATGTGGCCTCCCTCGCCGACCTGGCGGATCAGCTGCCGAGCGGGGCGTCCGAGCCCCGGCGCAGTCTACGGCGCCGTCTGGTGGAGAACCCGCTGGTGAAGCGGGAAGAGCTTCCGGAGGACGAGCGGGATGTCCTCTCCCGGGAACGCTCGGAGCTGACGCGCCTTCTGGAGGAGCACTTCGGGCTGACGCTGGAGGTCAGAGCGGAGGGAGCTTTGGCCTACGACACCGAAGGAACCCTCAGCGATGTGGCCTATCCGGGCCCGGGAACGGTGCGCCAGGCAGCGCTGCTGCTGACCGATGCACTGACCGATCTGGCCCGGCCGGCGGCGGGTCACCACGTCCCGGGAACTGCGGCAGATGTGCCGGGCCTGCTGACGCCGTGGGACACGGTCCGCGGTGAACTGGACGGCCTGGCCTCGCGCTATGCCAAGGCCTGGGCCGGTGCCTACATCGCCGATCCGGCCCGTCTGCAGAAGGAGGTCGTGGCCCTGCTGGAATCCATGTCACTGGCCCGCAGCCTGCCCGAAGGACTGGTACTGCATCCGGCAGCGGCCCGCTACCGGCCCGAACCGCAAGCCCAGCCGACACGCGCCGCACGGCGGTTGGCCGATATGCCGCCCGACGCTGCCGGCGCGCCGTCGTCCGACGTGCTGTTCACCGAGTCCTTCCTCAGGGAGGCATTGTGAGTGCCCTCGCCTTTCCCGGCACGCGCGCACCCGACAGCCCCGCGGGCGGGCAAGCGCCCGCCCGTACGGCCCATCCCTACCGGTGGCGGCTGAACCGGGCGGGAATCGTCAACGTCTGGTTCTACTTCGACCAGCGTTTCGATCTGTCGGGCGGCCGCCTGGTGCTGCGGGGCTCGAACGGGTCCGGCAAGTCCCGGGCCCTGGAGATGCTGTTGCCGTTCGTCCTGGACGGCGACCGGCGCCGCATGGATGCCACCGGGTCCGGGAAGGTCAGGCTGGAGGACCTGATGCGGGCGGGCGGCGACGGCCAGGCCAACCGGCTCGGGTATGTGTGGCTGGAGCTCACCCGTGACGTGGAGGACGCCGGCGGTGAACAGCGCGCAGAGTTTCTGACCACCGGCGCCCTGATCCGCTTCTCGCACAGCACCGCGGAAGCCAAAGCCTGGTACTTCCTCACCCCTCTGCGCGTTGACGAGGATGTGGTCCTTCTCGACAGCAGCCGGGTTCCGCTGTCGAAGGAAGGCCTGGCCGCCCTCATTGGAACAGAGCGTCTGACCTCGTCCCCCGACGTCCACCGGGACCGGGTGCGCGCGGCCGTCTTCGGGCTCCACGGCGAGCAGGGACGCGAGCGGTATACCGGACTGCTGCAGCTGCTGCACACACTGCGCTCGCCCGACGTGGGCAATCGCATCGACGAAGGCCGCCTGCCCCAGATCCTTTCCGACGCCCTGCCCCCTCTGTCCGACAAGGCCATCGCCACCGCGGGTGAGGAACTCGACGGGCTGGAAGAGACCCGGGCCGCACTCGCCCGGCTGGAGACCGCCTACGGTCACGTCGCCGACTTCCTCAAGGTCTACACCCGCTACGCCACGGGCGTCTGTACCGCCGCCAGTGACCGCACCCAGACCGCGGCAGCCTTGGCCCGGGACACCGATGCCACGGCCACGCAACGGGAGAAAACTCACGCCCAGCTCGTCGGCGACCATGCCGACGCGGCAGTCCAGGTCAGTGAACTGGACGGCTACCGAGACGAGCTGGAAGCAACCGTCGCCGGAATCCGGCAGTCGGGCGAGTACAGGGCCGCCCGGGAACTCAGCGAACGCCTCAGCACCCTGCAGGCTCTGGAAGCGGCCGCCCGCAACGCCATGGCCACCTCCCAGGGGGCCCGTGAGGAAGAACAGCGCACCGCCGATACGTGCAACGAAGCGGCCCAGGACGCCAAGAGCGCGGCCGACGAGGCGGCCCAGATCGCCCAGCAGGCTGGCGAACTGCTGGTCCGGGCAGGCCTCAGCACCCCGCTGCCCCCGGCCCCCGGCATCGAGGTGCAGCCACCGGATCCCGTGGTGGAGCCGGTGCGCACTTCAGCGGATGCCGACCCGGAGCCCGTCACCCGCCCGGCAGCACTGCGCCTGGTCCCCGCCCCGCAGCACATCACCACGACAACCGACGCGCTGCTCGCGGCAACTCCCGCCCTGCGCTCCGCCGCGGCCACCCGGGCCCAGCAGGCGGCCGCACGCGCCGGCGAGGCCAAGGAACTGGCCTCTTCCCTCGAGAAAGTGCGGCGCGCGCAGGACCGGGCCGAGGACTCCGCCGCAGACGCCGGTGCGGCCGAGGGCAAAGCCGAGCAGGCGGAAGCGAACCGTGATGAAGCTGCGGCGAAGCTGGCCGTGGCCTGGCGGGCCTGGACTGCAGCCCCGCGCTCGCAGCACCTGCTGGGCAGCGTCGACTGGCGCAGCACGGCCGTCGCCGCCCTCCTGGACGACGTCGAAGCCCTGGCCGGAGACGTGCCGGCCGGCCCGGAAGCCGACCGCGAACTGGCCCGCCTGGATGCCCTCGCCCACCAGGTGGCCGCGCCTGCCCGGGCCCTGCACGCAAAGCAGACGGCCGCATTGGCCGGACAGGCCCAGCACGACAACGCCCTGCGTGAACAACTGCTGGCCGAAGCCGGGGACCTGCGCCACGAGCGGGATGTGCCGCCCGTGGCGCCGGACTGGCTGACCAGCCCGCCCCCCGGCGCGCCAGCACTGTGGCAGCTGCTGGACTTCCGTCCGGAGGTCGACACACTCACACGAGCCGGCGTGGAGGGCGCCCTGCTGGCCTCGGGACTCCTGCACGGGGTGCTGACACAGGACGGCGACGTAGTCGCCGAAACCGGCCAGCTGCTGCTGGGGACCGGCGGTCTCCCGGCCCTGCGCTCGCTGCGCGCGCTGCTGGTCCCGGCCGGGAGCGACAGCAGGGATGCGGCGCGCGTCAACGCCGTCCTGGAGCAGGTCGCCCTGAGCCCGGGGCATCCCACCTGGGTGTCGTCCGACGGCTCGTGGGGCAACGGTCCTCTGACCGGACGTCACCTGCCCGCAAGCGCCCGCTACATCGGCGCCACCGCGCGGGCGGCCGCCCGCGCGGCCCGTCTCGCCGAGATCGACGTCCTGCTCGAGGAGCTGCAGCAGGCGGCACAGGCGCGCAGTGAGCAGCAGGACCTCCTGGATGCCGGGCTGCGGGACCTGGAGGCCCATCTGGTGGAGGCTCCGCGCTCCGTGCAGCTCGCGACGCTGCGCCTGCAGGCCGCCTCGGCGCGTACGGACGCCGTCGCCAGCCGCAGGCAGGCGAGCGCGCTCGCGGAGGAGGCGGAGCGGATGCAGCGGGCCTGGACGGCCCGCCAGCGCAGTCACCGCGAGGTCTGTGCGGCCCTGGGAATGCCCGATGACGCAGAGGGTCTGCGGACCATGCAGACCTGTGCCGAGCAGTCGCAGGCCATGTGCCGGGATGTGGACCGCGCCGGCGAAGCGGTCAGGAAGCATCTCGCGCGCCAGCAGCTTCTGCTGGCGCGCCTGCGCACCGTCGGCGAGCGGCGCGCTGAGGCAGAAGGGCACGCCGAGTCGGCATGCCTGGAGTGGTCGCGGGAGGCCTCGGAGCTGGCCGCGTTGCGCGAGAGTCTCGGATCCAGCCCGCAGGAGGTGCACGACCGTCTCGACGCAGCCGAGCGGGAACTGAAGCAGACCAAGGAGGCCCTGCAGCGCGCCAACAGCCAGGTACTCGGCCTGACCGGCCAGGTGGCCGCGGCCAAGGAGAAGGCGCAGGGAGCACGGGAGAAGGCGCGAGAGGCACGGGCGGCTCTCATCGGGCAGGCCCAGGCGCTGCACCGGCGCCTGAGTCATCCGGCCCTGGCCGTGGCCCTGGTTCCGGGCACGGTTGCTCCTGCGGTCCTGCTGTCGGCGAGCGCCGGTGCAGACGATGTCCTCGCAGCGGTGCGTGAGGTCCGGGCAGCGGTGCAGCGGCCTGACAGCACCGCCGATGCCACAGCGCTGGTACGCGCCCAGTCGGTACTGGAACGCAACACCGCGGGCGCCTACGACGTGACCGTCACCGTCGAGGACGAACTCCACGTCGTGGAGCTGACGGATGCCGGCGGACGACGCCACGTCGTCGATGCCGCGGCCGAACTGCGTGAACGGCGCGACCGCGGACGCAGCGCACTGACCGAACGTGAGCGCACGGCCTTTCACAACTTCGTCCTGGGCGGGATGGCCGAAGAACTCCGCAACCGCATCATCGAGGCCGAAGGCCTGATCAAGGCGATGAACACCTCGCTCCAGCCCATCACCACCAGCCACGGCATCGGCGTCAAAATCCGCTGGCGCCTTGCCGATTCGGCCAACGAACACATCACACGGATCAAAGAGCTGATGAAACGCAACGTCCGTATGCTGCGCGAAGCGGAATCCGAAGAACTCATCAGCCGGCTCAAGGCGCTCGTGGACACCGCCTACAGCGCCGACCCCCAGGCCGGATACGCCACCCACCTGCACACGGCTCTCGACTACCGGGCCTGGCACGTCGTGGACGCCTTCATCACCGGTCCCGAACCCGGCCAGGAACGCAAGATCAGCCGCCGGGCCAAACTCTCGCAGGGCGAGACCCGCTTCGTGTCCTACGTGACGCTGTTCGCCGCGGCCGACGCCTACCTCAGCAGCCTGCCCGACACCGGCCGGGCCCTGCGGCTGATCCTCCTCGACGACGCCTTCGCCAAAGTCGACCACCGGACCATCGGTGAACTGATGGCGCTTCTGGTCCGCCTGGACCTCGACTTCGTCATGACCGGCCACGCCCTGTGGGGATTCTTCCCTGAGGTCCCCGCCCTGGACACCTACGAAGTGCGCCGCGCCGAAGGCACCGCGGCCGTGACCACCCACGTCCACTGGGACGGCCGCACCCGCCACCTGCGCGCCGCGTCATGACCACAAATTCCCTCCCCCAGCTGCCCGCCCCCGTCCGCAGCTACCTCGACGACCCGAGCCTCACCGCGCTGTGGGCAGCAGCCCGCAGACGGCTGGAGCGCAACCGCCTGGCCCCCACCGGCACCGTTCAGGCCCAACTCGACGCCGAAGGTGCCAAGCGGCTCGGAGGACTGCTCGGCACCCGGCTTGAGCCCGGCCTGCGCCGCATCCAACTGGGTGCCCTGGACGCGGCTTTGAGAGCATCGGCCGCCCAATGCGGCCTCGTCAGCGTCGTGGCAGAGCTGACCGGCCGGTCCCTGCAGGACCGGGTGTCGGCCAAAGAGGCACAGCAGACAGCGTGGACAGCACTGTGGCAGCAGTTGGACGGCGACCTCACCCGTGCAGGCCTGGCCCATGCGGGCTGGATCGCCGACTGGCTCGGGGAGTTGAGGAACACCGGCATTCTCACCCGCGCTGGCATCGAAACGGCCACTAACGCCCTCAGCGGCGCCGTACGCACCATCGCCACCCTCACAAACACCCCGCTGCACCCGCCAGCCGGCACCGGAGCAGATGCGGTGAAGCATTGGGAGCTGAGCGAGCTCGCCGCGCACACGACTGGCGATGCCCACGGACTCGACGAGGGCCGTCTCACCAGCATTCTGGTCCTCAAGGCCATCGCGGCAGCCTGCACACTGCCCTCACCCGACTCGTCCGCAAGCCGCCGGCTGTTGTGGGAACAGGTGGGCGTGAGTACAGACTCCCTGTCAGGAACCGTCATGGTGTGGAAGCTGGAGCCGCCCGGAACCCATCCTTGGGCGACGATGATGCGCACACGCAGCGATCTGTCGCTGGTGACCCACTTGACCCTTCAGGAATTGCGCACTGTCCCCGATGCCGCTCTGACAGCGCCGGGAACAGCCGTGTATTTTTGCGAAAACCCACAAGTGCTTCAGGCGGCCGCGCGGTACAGCCTGCCCGGCATCCTGGTGTGCGGCAGCGGCAATCCGTCTGCGGCGGGGTGGGAACTACTGCGACGGCTCGTTGCCAGCGGAGCAGACGTCGCCTATCACGGCGACTTCGACTGGCCCGGCGTCGCCATCGCGGAACGGGTGATCCGGCTGGGCGCCCGTCCCTGGCGCATGCACAGCATGGACTACCTCAACGCACTGGCAGAACTGCCCACCGACCGTCTTACTCCACTGACGGGGGCTCCTGTGCCTTCGCCCTGGGATCCGCAGCTTGAGGCCATGATGGCTCAACACGGCCTCGCCGTTCACGAAGAAGCGCAGCTGGACCAGCTTCTATACGACGTGCGTCACGCAACATTCAGGTGACGCCCGTCGGTGACCGACTGCCCGTGCAGTGCCCAAGGGGTACAGTGCGCGCTGTTCACTCAACCGGCCGTTCCGGGCTATGGATTTGGGTCCGTGTCTTCCAGGGCCTTTCTGCGGGCGGTCGCCGACGCCCCGTACGAGACCGGCGACGTGAGATTTTGCCTGGCCGATCAGACCGGCCGGGAGGGGTGGCTGCTGCTGGACGAGATCCGGCTGCCGCCTTCCGTGCTTGCCGCCCGGCCCTGCGAGTAGAACGGGCACCCAGCTCAGGGATGTTTCGTACCGTCCGGCATGGTCGTGCCCTTGAGCTCTGCGCCCTTCAGGAGCGCGCCGGTCAGATCCGCGTCCTCCAGATCCGCGCCCCTCAGGTCGGCCCCCCTGAGGTCCGCGTCCCGCAGGTTCGCGCCATGGAGGTCTGCGCCGTTGAGGTCCGCGTTCTTCAGGTTCGCGTCCGGCTTATGTAGATGGGGCAGTTCCGCGGAGTGGAGGTCGGCCGGCAAATCGGGGCTGCTCTCGCTGAGGAGGACGTCGACGGCGGTTGCTTCGTCGTCGGGTACGGCCGGGCGCCCCGTGGCGCCGTGGTCGCGGACGAAGGCACCGAGGACACGTACGACGGTGGGCCGGTCGTGCGGGGAGTCTTCGGCGATTCGCTGCAGCGCGTACATGCCGCCGATGCGGACATCCTCGCTCTTGGAGCCGATGTTCTCGATCGCGCTGTTGTAGCGGTCGGTGACTTGGCCGTCCCGTGTCGTGTCCAGGTTCTCCTCGGCCAGGCGGACGGAGTGAGCCGTGTAGAGCAGCGTGCCTGCTGTGACGAGGACGCCACCGACGACCACGATTCCCTGGACCGCCTGCAAGACGGTGCTCCGGATCTTGGTGAGTGATTCAAGGGCCTCGACCGGCGGGGTGGTCGCGGTGACGTAGGGACGGGTGGCCCGACGAGCGACGGGCCCCAGCAGCAGTGCCACACCCACGACGAACCCCACGGCAACGCAACCCAGCAACCAGACCATGCGTGTTCGCCCCCCGCCAGTGACACGTTCTGAGCGTGTTGTATCCGTGCTCCCGCAGACACAGTCGCGTTTCCCGCTCTTCGGTGCAGGACCGCGACATCAACGACCGGCGGCCGTGCACCAGCACGACGTCAGAACCAGATATGCGCCCGGGGGCGACGTTGGAGCGCTGGCGTCTCCGCCGAGCGCATCGTGTCCCTGGCCTTCCGCGCCTGGAACTTCACCCGTACCAACAGTCGTCGAGGAACCCCCAGAGCACGGGCATCCGATACTTCGAATCCCGGGATTGCTTTATGGCTAGCTATGGGCATACCGTTTACTTCGACTCCCGGGATTGAAAGTATCGACGGGGCGTGAGAGAAGGGTTTACCCATGCTGACCATTGCGCTCGGCGCCTACCAGACGTTCCCGGAGGACGAGTACGGCAAGTCTTCCGCCGGCTGGCGCCCGGGACTGACCGACGAAGAGGTCCTCCAGGCGGGCCGCGGACGCTGGAGACTCGGCAGCCGCGCCGACCGCGAACGCTACGCACTGTTCACGGCCATGGGCATCGTCGTCCTGGCCCTTGAGATCGGCACCATCACAGCCGCCGACCCCGACGGCCGCCGCACCATTGACGGCATGATCCTCAAGCCGGACCACCCGGTCTACGCCAAGTACGTGGGCAACCCCGCACCCGTGGGCAAAAGCCAGAACCCCGTCCAGTACGTCGACTCCCCGTTTGACCGGTCGCTGTGCGCCTGCGGATGCGGCGCCGATACCCTCTCCGGCCGCAACTTCCTCGCCGGACACGACCAGAGGGCAATCCACGACCGGATCACCAAGGTCGGCGGGGTCATCCCCTTCCTCCACTGGTTCGACAAAACCTGGACCGAAGCCAACTGACCGCGAACCGCGATCCGCTCACGCTCAGAGGCATCGTCGGCTGCTGCCGCAGCCGGTACATGCGGCGCCGGGCAGACCGGTGCCGCGCCGGATCCAGAGAACATGCGAATACCGCCACCGCGGTCCGCCGGCTCACTCCGGCCGACGGGGGCGGAGCTCCTTGGACCACTTGCCGAGTTGGCCTCCCAGTACCAGGTTGTCACCGCGGGCCACGGTCTGGAGCAGTTGGGCGCACACGGTCGCTTCGGCGGCAAGGCCAGCCTGGCTGCCCAAAATTGGGAAGGCCATACTCACACGGGCGGCATGTCCGGCTGGTGCAGCGAGTAGGCGTAGAGCATGGCAGCGTCGAATCCTTCTGGGGCGCGACCCCATGCCTCCCAGTCGAGCAGCCGGAGCGGGTCGGTGAGGTTCGCCCAGCGAACATCTGCGTGGGCTGCGGTCCAGTGGGAGACGACCGGGGCCGGGATGCCGACGAACTCGGGGATGGCCCACTCCATGTACTGCTGTCGTACGGCGACGCAATCCTTGTCGACAGCCGTCACTTTCGCCAGCGTCCCGGCGAGGTCGTTCCACCAGGAGTCCGGCAGCCGGAGGCCGTGCTGGAGGGCCGGGTCACCGGACAGGACCGGCTCGTCGACGCGCACCGACAGCTCCGCCTGGTAGGCGGTGCCGTCGTCGAAAGCATCGTGAACCCCCAGGAGTGCGGGCCGGCGGCCGTCAAGGGCGCCGAAGGGGTCTGCGCACCCAGAGCGCCGTCCCACAGCCTTGTCCTCCGGGGTGGACGCCAGTCGGAGCCATACGGCCTCACCCGTGGTGGTACGGGCCGGGGCACCCAGAGTGCTTCCGGCCCAGCCCCAGAACTCCCCGCCCGACTCAACTCGTACGTCGAGGGCCTCAGCGGCACGGGCGTGGCGGGCGCGCACGCGCAATTCGGTGTCCGGGTCGGGGGGAGGCGAGTACACCAGTGATCTCCCGCAACTGGGCGGCGGTCAGGGCAGATTGAGCGACGGCGTCAGCTGCCTGGCTCCAGTGTGGCGCACCGAAGACGGCCAGAAGGATGTCCGTCGCTCCTGGGCATGACGCCACGGCGAGGACGCACGCCTGTGCGGGGGGGGTGCCTCTATGTCTTTCGTCAAGCGAGGCGTGGGGTTCTGGGTTCGTAGAAGGTGCCGTCGCGGAGCATCGCGAACAGCACGTTGATCCGCTGGCGGGCCAGGCGGAGAAGTGCCTGGGTGTGGGTTTTCCCGCGGGCCCGGCATCGGTCGTAGTAGGTGCGGGAGGCGGGATCGTGCAGGGCGGCGAACGCGGACAGGAACATCGCGCGTTTGAGCTGGCGGTTGCCGCCTCTGGGCGCGTGTTCGCCGTGGATCGAGGTCCCGGAAGACTTCGTTGTCGGGGCGAGGCCGGCGTAGGAGGCGAGGTGGGCGGCGGTGGGGAAGCTGGTGGCGTCGCCGACGGTCACCAGCAGAACAGCGGCGGTCCTGACCGCGACCCCCGGAAGCGAGGTCAGGACCGCGGAAACAGGGTGAGCCTCCAGCAGCTGTCCGATCTGCGCTTCCAGGGCTCGTCGCTGTTCGTGGACAGCCGCGAGTGAGCGGGCCAGCGACGGGATCACGACGTCGAGGGTGCCGGTGCCCGGGACCACGACGGTCTGCTCGTCGAGCGCGTCGAAGACGTCGTCGATCAGCCGGGCAGCCATGCGCGGGGCCTTGGGCCGGATCACCTCGACCAGCTTGCGGCGACCGGCTTTGCGCAGGGCGGCCGGGGATCCGTGGCGTTCCAGCAGCCAGGTGACGGCCTGGTGGTCCAGGCGCGGGCCGAGGACGCGCTCGAGGCTGGGGTGGAACTGGGTGAGCAGGCCGCGTATCCGGTTGGAGGTGCGGGTCGCCTCGGCCGCCAGGTCCTGGTCGAAGCCCACCAGCACGGTCAGTTCGGCGGTGATCTCATCGGTCAGTTCCAGCGAGCGCAGGGTGTGCGGCATCGTGCGGGCGGCGTCTGCGATCACCGCGGCGTCCTTCGCGTCGGTCTTCGCCTCGCCCGGGTAGAGATCGGCGATCCGCCGCATCGAGAGTCCGGGCAGGTAGGCGACTTTGCAGCCGGTGTCGGCGTACAAGCGAACGCGGCCCTGGCAAGATTTTCGTGAAGTGGGGCTGTGCCACCGTGCGCCGGTGACGCTCCGTCACGGGTAGCGGGACCTTCGGTGAGTGTGATGACCTCGTACGAATTGTGTCGCCGCATCTGGATGCGGTGCGGGTGGAACGAGTGTGGGTGGCGGGCGGCGTGGTTCGCATCGTTGCCTGTACCCGCGAGTTGATGGTGGCGTGTCCGGATTGCCGGTGCGAGTCGGCGCGTGTGCACAGCCGGTATGTCCGCACGCTGGCCGACGTCGCTGCCGGGGGTCGCCCGGTGCTGATCAGTCTGGCGGTGCGGCGGTTGTTTTGTGACAGTGCGGACTGCAGTCGGCGGACGTTTGCCGAGCAAGTGGAGGGACTGACGGTGCGCTATCAGCGTCGCAGTCCGTTGCTTCAGCATCTGGTCGAGATGGCCGGGGTGCTGCTCGCCGGCCGTGGTGGGGCTCGGCTTCTGCGTATCTTGAAGACGCCGTTGTCACGGACGAGTGTGCTGTTCCAGTTGATGCGCATGGGACTTCCGCCGGTCGCGACACCGCGGGTGCTGGGCGTGGATGACTTCGCGTTGTACGCGGACGTCTATGGCACGCTGCTCGTGAATGCTGAAACGCGCCTGCCGATCGAGTTGTGGGCCGGGCGCGATGCCGAGCAACTGGCCTCCTGGCTGCGTGCGCATCCCGGCGTCGAGGTCGTGTGCCGGGACGGTTCGCTGGTCTACCGGCAGGGCATCACCGACGGAGCCCCGGACGCGGTGCAGGTCAGCGACCGTTTTCACCTGTGGCAGGGACTGTCTAGGCGGGTCTCGGACATAGCCGCAGCCCACCGCCGTTGCCTGGCCGCGGCACTACCTGAACCCGAACCGGCCCCACCGCCGTCGGCCGAACCGTTCCAGGCGGCCGACACTCCCGCCCTCCGTCACGCGAAGCGACTGTTCGAGACCGTCCAGGAGCACACCGGCACGGCCCGCAGTCTCAGTGCGATAGCCCGCGAGCTCGGCTTGAACCGTCGCACCGTGGCCAAGTACGCACGCGCTGCCTGTTGGCAGGAGTGCGTACGGCGCACTCCACCACGCCGGTCCACGAGCCTCGACCCGTATCTGGAGTATCTGAGGCAGCGATGGGAGGAAGGCGAGCACACCGCGACTGTGCTGCACCAGGAGATTGCCGCCAAGGGTTATGGCGGCCACTACCAGCGGGTCAAGATGGCCATAGCGCCGCTACGCCGCGGTCTGCCGATCGACACACCGCACGAGCGGCCACCCTCGCCCCGCCAGGTCGCCCGGTGGATCGCCACCGCACCTTCGAAGCGCGGCCTGCACCCCACCGAGGCACTCCGCCGGCTGCTTGAACACTGCGAGGAGCTCGACCAAACCCACACTCTGGTACGACAGTTCGCGGCCATGCTCGATGCCCGCGACGCCGCCCCGCTGCCGACCTGGCTCGACCAACTCGCGGCCTGTGGCCTGTCTGCCTTCGCGAGCCTGGCCAACGCCATCCGAGAAGACCAGCCGGCAGTCGTGCAGGGCATCACCACTCCGTTCAACTCCGGCGTCAACGAGGGCCGGATCACGGACCTGAAGCTCCAGAAACGGATCATGGCCGGCCGCGCGGGCGTTCCGCTCCTGCGCCACCGTGTCGTCCTCATGGCCCACCTCCGCCGCCGCTACCCGTGACGGAGCGTCACCGGCGCACAGGGGCACAGCCCCACTTCACGACAATCTTGCCAGGGCCACTCAAACGAGTACACAGACAGCCGGCGTCGCGGGCGACCGTCAGGGGCAGAGCTCCGATCGAGGCGGGCTGGTCCACGATGACCAGTACGGTGCCGAACTTCCCGGCGAGCTTGTCGAAGACGGCCCGTAGCTTCGGCTCGCTGTTGGGCAGCTGCTTGTCGAAGACCTTCTTGCCGGCCGGGGTCAGCCCGTGCCCGTGATGGGCGCTCTTGCCGACGTCCAGGCCGAGGAAGACGCCCACGTCGTCGATGTCGTCCAACCTATCCTCCCGAACAGGGTTCGTGCGGTGCCGGCCAGGGCGTTGGCGTCGCATGCGCGCATCCACGTTATGCAGACCTGCCGCCCGCAAGCGGCCAGGCATTGCGCCGGGCCAGGCGGTAGTCGGACCTCTCATCAGCGTCTCCAACGACGCCTCTCGAGCCCGGTGACACCACCCCCCAGGTCATCCGTTCGACAGGGGGGACCAGCCATGCCGGGCCCGGAGGCCAGCAGCCCTCGTGCAGGACCGCGAAGAAGATAACGGGGGGGCAGGCCCCGCCGGATGAGGTCGGCGAGTTCCTGATCGACCATGACGGGCAGTTCGCCGCCATGCAGTGGTGCGGAGGCCATCACCCGCAGGCCCGCGCCGACGGCGGCCAGGAGCGGGCCCCGGCCGTCGAGGGCCTGGACGATCGGTGTCATCATCACCAGGCTGACCGGCATCTGAAGCGCGACCAGGTGACATCCGGGGTTGCCGATGAGTACCGCTGATGTCGCTGACGGACGGCAAGGTAACGGCTTCATCTCCCACCACCCAGTCCTGCGCCCGCAGGTCGAGGCCCGCCGCAGGGCACGAGGCAACAACGCCCGCCAACCCGACGCCGAGGCAGCCGCCAGCACCTGGTCCGCCGCCTCACTCAGCAACTCGCCACCGAGCGCCGCAAACACCGTGAAGACGTCGCTCAGCTGCAAGCCGCCCTCGCCGCGGCCCACGGTGAGCTCTCGTACTTCGGCGACAGCCCCAGAGCGGATCTACTAGCCTCGCCGTTTCGGTTGGAGTGAGGCCGGATGCGGGGCGGAATTACGAAAGTGCCTTCTGAGCTGGAACGATGAACCTTGTCGAGGGGTTC